>JAXMDU010000005.1:0-204724 GCA_046348645.1 Alphaproteobacteria bacterium | reverse complement strand
CCGGGGGCAGCGCCGGGATCGCGGCGGCCGGCCTCGGTGACGAGGACGATCTTTCCCACCACTTCGCGGCGCGCCAGTGCTTCGAGGGCGGCCGAGGCCTCTTCCAGCGGATAGGTCCGCCCGACGACCGGGCGGATCAGACCGATCCGATAAAGTGCAAGCAGGCGCCGTATATTCTCCGCCTCGATTTCGGGATACCGGCGACCGAACTCGCCGGCCCGAACGCCCAGAATGGCCGCCTCCTTGATCAAGACCTGGTTTGCCGGCACCGAAGGAAAACCCCCACCGGCTGCGAAGCCCACAACCAGATAGCGCCCCTCGGTCGCCAAAGCCCGGAGCGCGGCGTCAAAATAGGCGCCGCCAACCGTATCGAGCACGACATCGACGCCGCGCCCGCCGGTCAGATCCTTGAGCCGGTCGCGGACCGATTCGGTGCCATAGTCAACAACCGCCGATGCCCCTTCCGCCGTGACGTGGCGCAACTTGGCGCCCGCCGCCACGCCAATGACACGCGCCCCCATGGCGCGCCCCACCTGGACGGAAGCGATCCCCACCCCGCCGCCCGCACCCAGCACCGCCAGGGTTTCGCCGGGCCGCAAGGCGGCCTTCTGCTCGAGCGAATGGATCGCCGTGCGATAGACAACCAGGAATCCCGCCGCCTCGGCATAGGTCATACCCTTCGGCATGCGAATGACCTTGCGGGCCGGAAGAGTGACGGCATCGGCAAAACCGTCATGGGTCGTACCGGTGCGCACCATCACGGAATCGCCCGGCTTGAAATCGTTGACATCCGCGCCGACGGCCGAGATCCGGCCCGCAATTTCGAAGCCGGGACAGAAGGGCAAGGGTGGCTTGTGCTGATAGCCGCCGGCCACCATCAACAGATCGGGGAAGTTCACCCCCGCGGCATGGACGGTGACGGTCACCTCGCCCGCCCCCGGCGGCGTCGGGGTCATGTCCTCGATCGCAAGAACCGATGGCGGCCCAAGCCGCCGACACACGATGCGCTTCATTGTCCCAACCTTAGCGGTCGACCTTGGCGGCCAACCTTAGCGGAATTGCCGCCGGCCGGGACCAGTAGAATGTACCCAGCAGAATGGACAGGGCGGGAATGGGCGCGGCGGACGGCCGTGTCCGCAAAATGCGAGCGGCGGCCCCTATCTGGAGCCGCCGCCCGTGATGTCACTCTGATCTAAGGTTTCAGGCCTTGCGCCGACGGGCGAGGCCGAGGCCCGCCAGTCCCAGACCGAACAGGGCGAGCGTCGCCGGCTCTGGAACCTTGCCGCGGGTCAGGAAAATATCGAACTCCGCGTCATAGGCAGCGATCGCGTGGGTCAGATCCATGCGGATGTGCGTAATCGAAGTGAAGAACCCGGCCGGAGCGCCGACGAAGGACGAGAAGTCGACATCGAACCCGAAGCCCAGGCCCGCCGGCAGGCCCGTCGCGACGCTGAAGCAGGTGGCGATGGTCGAGCAGGCCGTGATGGTCAGCGTGCCGCCGCCGAGATCGGCAGAGATCACGTCGATACCGAAGGCCGTATTGATGCCGCCCTGGGTCAGATCGGTCGCAGCGAAGCCGGCCGGATTGACGGCAGGCGAGCCATCGACGCCATCCCACCACACGGACATCGAGCCGATCACGCCGGCATCGGCCGAGTAGGCGATGTGCCCGCCGACAACATTGACGGTCGCGCCGAGGTCGCCACTGATCCAATTGACCGTGACGTCGCGTTCGCCACCCAGAATGATGGCGGTCGCATCAGAGCTGGACGAGCTCGGGGTCGTCGAGTTCGCCGTGACGCTCTGGGTGCCGTTGAACTGGTCAATGATCAACGCGTTGGACGGAGAAGCGAATGCAACCGCAAGGGCGCCTACGCTGGCAAAGGTCAAGAGATACTTTCTCATCGGTTTTCTCCCAATCAGGGTGACATCTGGTCGCTCCCTTCCCTGCAAGGACCGTGCCAACTCGTATGTCTTCAATAATATCAGTATCTTAGATTGAATCGTCGGTTCACAGTCCCGTGATTTGTAAATTTTTCCGACGGGGGCTGCGACGCGCGAAATGGCGACCGGTCCGCCGCAGCGGATCGCCTGGAGAAGAATTAATTAATGTTTATCAAATAGTTAAAAGGAATTTCCGGATCGCCGCAGCCCCCAGCCTGGGTGGCCGGCCCGGCCCCGGCCGGTGTAACGCCCCCCAGACCCGTCCCGGATGAGGCCGTAAAAATTTGATATTATTATGTTTTTTCTGGCTCAGGCGAGCGCGGCGCCGGGGCGCGGCGGTCCGAAGTGAAAGCCCTGGGCAAAGTCGCAACCCTGCGCCGTCACCCGGGCAAAGGTCTCGGGGTCTTCGACGCCTTCGGCGATGATCTTGAGATCGAGGCTCCGGCCAAGCTCGACAATGGCGCGGAAGAACCGGCCGCCGCTTTGCCCGCCGTTCAAGTCGGCCAAGAACGAGCGATCGATCTTCATGACCGTGAAGGGCATCCGGTAAAGCTCGCGGAGCGACGAATAGCCCACCCCGAAATCATCGATGGCAAGACCGATGCCTTGCGCCCGCAACCGCCCGAGCACATCAAGCGGCAACCTGGCGTCGGCTATGCCTTCGGTCTCGGTCAGTTCGAGGACAAGGTTCCGGGGGGGCAGACCGGCGCGCCGCAGCTCGGCCCCCACTTCCTCGGGAAATCCGCGCCGATAAAGACTTTGCGCAGACATGTTAACAGAAACGATCAGGTCTTTTCCGGCACTGCGCCAACTTGCCGCCTGGACGATTGCGGCCTTCATCGCCCAGTCGGTAAGAGCATGGATCTTGCGGCCGCGCTTGAGCGCCGGCAGGAACGCCACCGGATCGAGAACCCCATCGTCACCGTGGCTGAGGCGGGCAAGCGATTCGTATCCGGCAACACGGCCGTCCCTGGTTGCCACGACCGGCTGGTAGTAGAGGACGAAGTCCCCTGCCGCGAGCGCCGATTGCGCCGATCGCAGGTCAAGGCGAACGCGCCGGCGATCGACCGTCCGCAAGGTCTCGCGCAGGTGGTCGGGATCGACCGGCGTCGGCCAGTTCGCCACAAAGTCGAACCCGTGAACCGCCGCAAGGGCGCGGGCCGAGGCAATCGAATCGCGGTCGGCCTCGCCCACCATGATCAGGTCGGGCTTGTCGCCACTGCGGTCCAGATTGGAAAACCAGCTGCCATCGCCGCTGGCCGGCGCCACCGCCACCGCATGGGGCGCGAATTCGCCGATCAGGGCGCGGAAATCATCAGCCTGGGATGTGGTGCGCACCTCGACCCCGGCATGCCGGGCAAGGCTAACCAGATGCTGCCAGGATTCGGAGCCGTCATCGACCACCAGCAACCGAAGGCGGTCTGACCCCGGCGAAGGATCCGGCTCTTTCAACGCGTCCCTCGGCCTGCGCGGCCTGTTGCGTATACTCGTATCGCCCACTCTTGATGATGTCCATTTTTGGTTCTGTTTCTTCCGGTGGGCAACCGGATCGCCGAACGGTATAGACCCGCCGTCGGCAGCGCTAAAGAAATATTTACCATAACTGATAAAATTTCTGGTCCGTTATTCTGACGTAATTTAGGGGCGGGTCTGTGCCAGTTCCGCCTCGGCCATGGCGCGCAACTTGGCCCGCTGAATCTTGGTGCCGTTGGCGCTTTGGGTGACCGGAAAAGCATCGAGCGCGATGACGCGGGCGGGAACCTTGTACTTGGCGATCCGCGCCCGGCAATGGCTGATCGCAGCGGCTTCATCCAGAACGGCGCCCGGCTTCAAAATGACAAAGGCGACGGCGCGCGCACCCGCGGGGCCGGGCACCGCAATCGCCTGGGCATCGGCAAGGCCCGGAACCTCAAGCAGGGTGGATTCGATCTCGGCCGGCGCGACCAGAAAGCCCCCGAGGCGAAGCACGTCGCCCATGCGGGTCAGGAATTCGAATCCGCCGCCCGGCTCCGTGATGCCGAGATCGCCGGTGCGAATAAAGCCGTCGCTAGTCAAGGCGGCGGCGGTCGCTTCCCTGTTGCCGAAATATTCGAGCATCAGGCTGGGGCCGCTGAGTTCGATCTCGCCGGCCTCGCCATGGGGCAGAAGGCGACCGGATTCGGGATCCCGCACCCGCACCCTGGCACTTTCGGAAACGGGCCGCCCACCCGCCCTGATGCGCTCGGCAATCGGCAGATCGACCGGCCAGCGCGAATAAAGGGCATGCACTTCGCTCATGCCATAGAGCCCGAACAGCCGAAGGCCCCGCTTCTCGGCAGTATAGGGAAGATCAGCCAGGGCGCTGTTGAACGCCGCCCAGCCCAAGCCATCCAAGGTTGGAAACGGCCGCGCGTCGGGCACGGCTTCCAGCAGCCGATTGATCAGATCGTCGCCGCCATTGAAGCCGGTAATGCGGTGCCTGAGGATCAAACGGGCCGCCTCGTCCGCGTCGAACACGGGCATCACCACCTGAGGGCGGCCACCCGCCAGAGTTGCCATGGCCTGGGTGAACCCGAACACGCCGCACAGCGGCAGGGGCAGCAGCGTTTTCGCATCCCGCCCCCCATAGCCGAAGACCCGCGCCACATCCGTCGCATGGGCGGCGACGCCGTGCTGACCATGAAGCACGAACTTGGGCGCCTTGGTGGTGCCCGAAGTGGTGAAGACGGCACAGCCCGTATTCTCGGCCGGGAATGGGCGCCCCAGGGGCAACCGCCGTCCCAGATCGGCAACCGAGACCACGCGCCGTCCGACATTCGGCAATCGCGACGGCAGAGCCTCGCCGGCCTCGCCGTAAAGGATCAGCGTTTCGACCCGGGCCAAAGTCTTCGGATCGATCGCACCCAGAATATCGAGGAAGGGAATGCCAAGAAAACCGGGCCACAGCACCAGGGCCCTGGCGCCCGAGCGGCCGACGATGTCGGCCACCTCGGATTCCCTGAACCGGGTGTTGACGGACACCATGATGGCGCCAAGGCGCGCGCACGCGAAGAACAGGGCCAGGTAATCTGGCGTATTCGGCAGCCAAAAGGCGACCCGATCGCCGTGGCCGATGCCAAGTTCGGACAGGCCGCGCGCCAGGCGCTGGCTGCGCTCGGCCAGGGCCGTAAAACTGACGGCACGATCCCTGTAGACCAGGGCGGTTTGTTCGCCCCGGCGGTCGATCATGTCAGCGAAGGTCAGATGTTGCATTTTCGCTGCATTGCCCCCGAAGAAACCACATACCAAATAGGTTAAACCACTTAACCACTAACCATCTCTTCATATCGAAATATGACTCGAAATCGCTTAGATTTTTAGAAGTATTCAATCATCAGGCAACAGTCGCGAGCGAATCGACAATGCGTTCGGTCGTCAATCAACGGACCCGGGTCGCGAACCGGTTGGTGGGCTGCATGGGGCTTGCCCTTGCGCTGGGCGGCATCTCGATGGCGACGGGCACCGATTCCGCTTTCGCGCAGGCCCCCGCGCCGGCGCCGGTTCCAGGCAGGCAGGCCGGTGATGCCGAGCTTGACCGCCTGTTCGCGCTGATGTTGCGCGATCCCACCAACCTCGACATCATGTTCCAGTATGCGCAGGTAGCGATTCAGATCGGCAATTACGATGCCGCCATCGGCACGCTGTCGCGGATGCTGCTGTTCAACCCGGACTTGCCGCGGGTGCGCCTTGAACTGGGCGCAATCTACTTTCAGCTCGGCTCGTATCCGGCCGCCAAGTCATTCATCACCCAGGCGCTCGAAAGCCGCGACATGCCGCCCGACGTGCGCGAGCGGGCCACGGCCCTGTTGGCCGAGATCGAACGGCGCAGCGCGAAAAGCGTTGTTTCGGGATCGATCGGTGGCGGCGTGCGCTGGCAGCAGAACGCGAACTCTGGCCCGACCGGCTCGAATGTCCGGGCGCTCGGCCAGGATGCCACCATCAGCGATCAATTCGCGAACCAGAACGACTGGAACATCTTCGCGCTGGCGCAGGTCCAGCATGTCTACAATTTCGACAATATCGACCATGACACATTCGAAACGACGGCCGCATTTTACGGCACCCGCCAGGAGCAATTGCATCGCCTGAATGTGGCGCTGATGGAAATCACCGGCGGGCCGCGCTTCCAGCTGGGTGATACCGGTCCTGGCACCGCGTCGTGGCGGCCCTATCTGCTGGCCAACACCATCGGCCTTGGCAATTCGCGCTATTACAACACGTTCGGCGCCGGCATCGGGCTCTCGCAGGCGGTGGGCGAACGGGCCCAGCTTGATGTCACGCTTGAACGCCGCGAAAAGCGGTTCCGCAACAATGCCGAGCGCCCCTTTGCTTCAGACCGGGACGGAGGCGAGACCAGCGGCCTGGTCGTCGCGCGCGTTCGCACCAGCGCCGAAACGGTGGTCAGCGTCGGCGGTGGCGTTGCGGACGACAATGCGCGCGAACGCTTCTGGGACAGCACCCAATGGACCGGGTTCGGTTCGGCCACCTATCTGTTCGATCCGGATCTCTGGCCGATTTCGCAGCCCTGGTCGCTGACCGCGACGGTCATCCGGATGCTGACTGATTTCGATGCGCCGGACCCGAGCGTCGATCCCAACACGACCCGGGCCGATCGCGAATGGCGTTACCTGCTGGTTGGCAACGTGCCGATCACCGACGATCTAAGCTTCTTCACACAGGCGCAACGGTCGCGCGTCGATTCGAATCTGCCAAATTTCAAGTACAACAACTGGGCCTTCACATCGGGCCTGTCACTACGGTTCTAAGCTCGGGATCGATCCGGGAAGGAGGCAAGAATGTCTCGCACCAGCCTGTCTCATGTAGGACGTACTCTCGCATGCGGTCTTTCACTTGGCGCGTTGCTGGCCGCAGCGGGCGCCCATGCCGCAACCGAGGCTGACCTATCGCGGGTCGGGATCACCGGCGCCGTCAACCCGGCCACCACGGGGACAGCCCCCAATGCCGATGCCCGCCTGCTGACTGTCGGCTCGGACGTGGTGTTCCGGGAAAAGATCACCACGACCGCCGAAGGTCAGGCGCAGATTCTGTTTCTTGATCAGTCAGCGCTCTTGATCGGACCAAGCTCGGAAGTCACGCTCGACGAATTCGTCTACGACCCGAATTCGGGCAAGGGCAACATGGTCGCGTCGCTGAGCCAGGGCGCCTTCCGCTTTGTCGGCGGCAAGCTGAGCAAGCAGGGCAATGCGACCCTGCGCACCCCAGTTGCCACCATCGGCATTCGCGGCAGCGACGTGACGGTCGTGTTCGATGCGGCTCGGAATGTGGCGAATGTTCTCGCGACCCATGGCTTCGCATCGATCCAGACCGAGGCCGGCAAGATCAACCTGATTACCGGCTTCATGTCGACGATCGGCGCAGGCGGCGCCAGTTCGCCCACCCGCATGACACCGCAGGCCCTGGCCCAGGCCAACAGCGCCTTCGAAGGCAAAAGCGGCAAAAGCGGCGGCACCACCCAGCCGCCGACCGATCAGCAGGTCGCGAATTCCGGCCTGTCCAGTTCCGTCCAGGGTGCCGAGCTTTCATCGATCGAGCCGGCTGCGGGCAATAATGGCGACTCGACCGGCGGTACGCCTGGCTCGGCCACGGACGAAGGCAACCAGGCGTCAACAACCGGAACACAGTCGACGCCACCCCGGCCGCAGGTGACCGCGGCCGTGAACATCAGCGGCGTGACCGGCCGTTACAAGCTGACAACCGGGGACAGTACGGGCAATTTCGGCACCCGGCGCGACGGTGGCGCGCCGCCGACGTTCAACCAGCCTGAATTCAACGCCGACAACTACGGCAGCTTCTCGGGCGGCACCCTGACCCGGCTGAGCAACGGCAGTGTCGTCGCCATCGTCACCAGCGACCACGACCATTCGCAAGCGGTCCTGGCCGCCGTTCCCACTGGCAACAGCTATACGGCCGTCGCCGCAAGCAAGGACGACACCTATATCACCAATGAAGGTGCGCTCGAAGGCCAGACCGCCGACCGGGTCTATGTCGCGCCCGATCACCGCTTCGTCGCCGCTTCGCTGTCGCAGGTCACCGATGTTTTCACCGGCTTCACGGGCGACCGGCTGTTCATTTTCGGCGGAACCACGGTCGAAGGCGCCGAACTTCTGGCAAAGACCGGGACCCTTCGCCGCTTTAACCTGCTGCCTGACCCGATGCTCGATTCGAACATCCCCTTCATCCGGCGCGATGCGGGCGGCGCGCTTGATGGCGCCATCGTGTCTCCGCTTTACATGATCAGCCCCCAGGGCGAGCTGGCCACCACCGGCCGCGTGCTGCAGGGAAGCATCGTGTTCGATGGTGAAGGCGCAAGCCAGAAATCCGCGGTGGTGCTGGCCGTGGGCAGCGTGTTTCGCGAACCGACACTGGACGGCAACGTGACGGTCGGCGCCCAGCTGCGCGGCACCGCCCGGCTGAGCGCAACGCCGGCCGAAGGCGCGCCGTACGGGGCGGGCCCCGACATCATGCGGATGAGCGGCGCCACCTGGTCGGCGCCCGACGGCACCGGGCGTTCGTTCTACGGCCAGACAACCGCGGATTACATGGTCCTGGACGAAAACAGCCAGCCATCCGTCTTTAACGGCGGCGGCGGGTTGACCAACAATTCGGCCTTCGAAGGCCACTTCTACTCGACCGCTGGCGATACGCGCTATGGCTTCAACCATGTGGCCGTGCGCGATCCGGGCCCTGCCCCGGTTGGCGAGCGCAGCAACCGGGTGCTGAACGGCTATGTGGGCGGATTCGGCGAGACGCGCACATCATCGGGCGGCTTCCACTTCAGCGGTCCCTACGTCATCACCAACGCCGATCCGAACGACGTGTTCATCAGGACCATGGCGACCGACAACAACAGTCGTGTCCAGGCCGATCTTTCATTCCAGGGCGGGGAAGATCACGTCCTGCTTCTGTTCGGGCACACCGAGTCGACAACGATCGGGCAGCGTTCGGCCTTCATCGACGATGACCGCTTTGGCGCTGTTCAGCGCGCCGCGGTGGCAGGCTCGGCCGGCGTGACGATCAACGGCGTCGCCGAAGAGGGCAACGCCGCCGTCAACGGCATCCCCTCGGCCTCGGTCACCTATCTGATGTCATCCGGGGTGGTCGATGGCTATCAGGCGGCCTTCCCTGGCACCACATTCTGCACCTGCGAATATACGAAGTGGGGCTTCTGGGGCGGCGAGGTCCGGGTACCCGGCGAGGATAACCGCCGCGACCGGATCCATCTTGCCAATTGGGTGGCCGGCATCCTACCGAACATCGAGAATGCGCCGGCTGGCGGTACCGCTACCTTTGGCGGCCACGTCATCGGCACCGCGCAGAACGGCGGTGCAATGTATGTGGCGGCCGGCAACTTCACCAATGCCTACAACTTCGGCACCAAAAGCGGCACCTTCAACATGACGTTCGATGGCAAGAGCGTCAGCGGGACCGTGAATGGGACCGGATCCGATTGGCGCAACTATACGGGTGGCGTCGGTGGCAGCGGCGTTGCCGGAACGATCAACGGCTCGTTCTACGGCAAGACCACCGCCGTCGCACCGATCCCGCAGGAAACCGGCGGCAACTTCACCCTGGGCGGTGAAGGCTACAAGGCATCCGGCATTTTCGCGGGCAAGCGCTGAAAGGCTTGGCGCTGATCGCAGCGAAACGGCCCGCCGGCGACCAGGCCAGCGGGCCGTCTTGCTTTGCGGATGCCGCTATTTCTTCAGCGCGTCACGGATCTCGCGCAGGAGAACGATGTCTTCCGGTGTTACAGCCGGCGGCGGCGGTGGCGGCATCTCGGCCCGCTTCAGGCGATTGATCTGCTTGATCATGACAAAAATGATAAAGGCGAGAATGATGAAGTTGAGGACGATGGTGGCAAAGCTGCCATATGCGAAGACCGGCACGCCCGCCGCCTTGACGGCAGCCAAGGTCATCTGCGTTCCGTCCGGCACCTTCGCCAATGGCAGAAAGTAGTTGCTGAAATCAAGGCCGCCCAGCACCCGCCCCACCACCGGCATGATGAGATCATTGACGATCGAATCGACGATCTTGCTGAAGGCCGCACCAATGATGATGCCGACCGCCAGGTCGATCACGTTCCCCTTCATCGCGAATTGCTTGAATTCATCAATGAACGACATGTCCGCCCCCTTTTCTTCCATCCCAAGGCGCGGCTAAGCGCCTCCCGTCAGAGGAGGCCGTCCCTGCCGCAACGTACTCAGAAACTATAGGGACGAGGGTTTGGCGGGCAAGCGGGACGACAGGTTGATCACCGGTCCGTGACCGCCGCAATCACCGGGCAAGTCCCGGCCAGTCATTCGCAAATATCACTCGCAAATATCACTCGCAAATATCATTCACAAATATCGCGAGCGCCCCGCCCAATAGGATCGGCCCATAGAGAAGTGCAAGCAGCAGATAGACCAGCCCGGGTGAAGCCCGCGCCAGCAACGGCAACGTGGCCGTCGTGGCCAGCGCCCAGGCGACGCGCAGCATCGTCCCGATTGTCACCAGGACATAGATCGCAACCGTACCCGGGCCGGCGTGCAGCCGGTGGCCGGTGTGGCCAAGACTTGCCCGGGTCATGACGGCAAGGGTCATAGTGCCGATCGCGCCGGCCGTCAGGGCATGGACACCTGCACTGCGCCAGGGCGCATCGGTCAGAAGAGCCAGCCCCAGAATGGCGAAGCCGACCGGAACCCAGGCATAGCCAAGATGGAGAATGGTGACAAGCGGCTCGGCAAAGGTCCGCATCCCCTGCCAGCGCACAAGCCGCAGGCCGTGCATGGCGGACGCGATCAGAAGAAGCCCGCCCGTCACGCGCCCCGGCACGTCGATAGTGAACGCCACAAGGGCCAGACCACCGCTTGCCAACGCCAGCTTGTCGATGGTCGCAAACGGCGCCGGCAAGGTCTTGACGCCTCTTGCATGCAGCCAATTGCGGGTGAAGCTTGGGACGATGCGGCCACCGATCAACGTGATCAGCAGCAGCACCGCCGACAACCCGAGACGCCAGCCGAGTTCGCCGGTTTCCCATGCCGTTGCCGGTCCAAGCAGCATGAGGATGTTGGCAGACGCAATGGCGGCCACCACGCCGGCAACGGGCAGATTGCGCCAGTTGCGTCCCGTCGCGATTTCGCGCAAGGCAAGCCCGAACACTGTCACCAGGAAGGCGGCGTCGATGAACAGCGTTGGCCATGGGCCGATGACAGACCCAAACAGGACGGCCAGACGGCCCGCAAGCCAGATCAGGAACAGGAATCCCAGGGGTGGCCCCGCGATCGGCAGGCGACCGGTCCAGTTCGGGATGGCCGTGAATAGAAACCCGGTAACGATCGCGGCGATCTGCCCGAACAGCATCTCGTGAATATGCCAATGCCGCGGGTCGAACGCGCTTGGCAGGGCCATGCCATTCTCGGAGGCATGCACCCATAACGGCACGACAACAGCCGCCCACAGCGCGCCCCCCAGGAAGAACGGCCGGAACGAGTTGGAAAGGATGGCCCGCCCGCTCTTGCGGGCCTGGACCCTGCTCTGTTCAGACATCGGCGTCAGCTCACCAGTGGCAGCATGACCCCGGTCATGGGGGTGGCGGCGACAAGTCGGTTGACATGCTTCTGCACGGCCCCCTGCCACCGTTCGGCGCGAAGCTCGCTCGCCACCTGGAGGCGCACGGATTCAAAGGGCAGCAAGCGCCCGTCCGCACGACAGGTGACGCGAAGAACGTGGACGCCAAATCTTGTCCTGATCGGGACCGGACAGAGCTGGCCCTCGTCGAGAGCGAAGAGAAATGTTTCGAACTCGGGCACGGTCTGGCCGCGCTGCAATTGACCGAGCTTGCCGCCATTGGCGCGCGACGGGCAGGCCGAAAGGGCCCTTGCCAGGTCCCCGAAGCGATCACGGTTTTCAACAAGCGTGGCGATCAGGCCCCGCGCCTTTTCGATTGCGGCCTCATAGGCGTCCTTGTCGCTTGGCGAAGCTGCCAGCAGGATCTGCTCGGCCTCGACGATATCGGGACTTCGATACCGGTCAGGTGCGCGGTCGTATGCGGCCCGGCACGCGGCTTCGTCCGGCTCCTCGATCGTCACCGCGCTTTCGACCAGGCTGCGGACCAGCGCATCGGCGTCCGATTCACGGCCGCCGTCAGTCTGGGTCAGCAGGGGGGCGGCGATCCGCAGCCGCCCGGCTTCGCGCACCAGGAACTCGCGCACCTCGGCCTGTGGCGTCGCCCTAGCCTGCGTCTTCGCCTCGGCTGCGACACAGCTGTCCGGTCTCGTCACGTCATTCGCGACAACCGGACCAATGGCCGCCATGGGCATGGACCGCCTGCTCCTTGGTCGTGACCGCAGGCCATCCCCGCAATCATTGTGGACAATTTACCGCCAGGAGAGGGCGGCAGTATTGACATATATCAAATAAGAGGCCTTTCGCCCTATAATGATCTTGTGTATTATGGAAAAATAGCATTTTAAATGCATAATATTCCAGGTTGCATTGTCTAAAATCAATCGTAAGATTGACCAAAGTCAACCAATCGAACAAACTGATTGCTCTTTCAAATACGCCCTCCAAGGCTTGAGCCCATGCGTCCCGAGGACATCCCCCTCATTCGACAGTTGCCGCTGTTTGCCAGCATGTCGGCCGAGAATTTTGATCGGCTGCTGCAGACATCATACCTGCAATGGTTCCCGGCCGGCGTCACTCTGATCCGTGAAGGCGATCCCGCGGATTTCTTCCATGTCGTTGTCGATGGCGCGGTCGAGCTTTTCGCGAAGCATGGCGAGCGCGAGTCCGCCATCGCGCTCCGCCATCCCGTATCAACCTTCATCCTGGCCGCCGTCGTCAAGGATGCCCTTTACCTGATGTCGGCGCGAACTATCGATCCATCCCGCCTTCTCATGATTCCGTCCGAGCACATCCGTCTTATCATCGCCCAGGATGCTGCTTTCGCCCAAGCAATGATCGACGAACTGGCCAATGATTTTCGCGGTATGGTTCGTGCGCTCAAGAACTACAAGCTGCGGACGGGCGCCGAACGTCTCGCCAACTATCTCTTGCGCCTTTATCAGGAGAGCGGTCATAACCAGACCGTGACGCTGCCGCACGAGAAACGACTGATCGCCTCGCTGCTTGGGATGACGCCGGAAAATCTGTCTCGCGCCTTGGCGACCTTGGCCGATTATGGTGTCGAGGTGTTGGGGCGGCGTATCGTTCTGCGCCGGGTCGCGGATCTTGAAGCCTTTGCGAAACCGTCGCCCCTGATTGATGAACTGATTGCCTGATGTGCGCCCACGAATGGAGCTGACCATGGCGAAAAAGCTTCCCCCTCTCCCTGCCTCGATTGCGCGCCAACACCCGGACATCTGGCACGCCTATGACAAGCTTGGCGCCGCCGCCGCCGCTGCCGGGCCCCTGGCGGCGCGCGAACGCCGCCTGGTCAAGCTTGCACTTGCGATCGGGGCGGGATCGGAAGGCGCCGTTCATTCCCATGTGCGGCGCGGTCTTGCCGAAGGCGTGCCCGCCGAAGCGATGCGCCAGACGGCGCTGCTTGCCATCACCACGCTGGGCTTTCCACAGGCCGCCGCCGCGCTGAGCTGGATCGACGATGTGGTGGCCCCGCGCAGCAAGAAGCCCAAACGCAAGACCAGCCGCTAGACCGGCCGCGTTGGTTGCTCGCGGACATGGGAACAGGGGCGATGGAGCCGCAACCGACATTAGCCGCGATCCTGGCGCGGCGCTCGATCTCGCCAAAGCGTCTTGGCCTGCCCGCGCCCACCGAGGCCGATCTCCTGCGCATGGTGGAAGCGGCCGTGACGGCACCCGACCATGGCGGGCTTGCGCCGTGGCGATTCGTCCATATCGCCGAAGAAGCGCGCCCCACGCTGGCGGCAACCTTTGCCGCCGCACGCCAGGACGAGGATCGCGACGCCACCGCCGCCGACCTTGAGCGCGAACGCGACAAGGCCTTGCGTGGCCCCTGCCTGGTCGCATTGGTGGCTCGCCTTTCCACCACCCCGGACATTCCAAAGAGCGAGCAGTACGTGTCGGTCGGCGCCGCCGCCGAGGCGTTCATGCTGGCCGCCGAAGCGCTGGGATACGGCGCCATCCTGCTGAGCGGCCGCCGTGTGCACACCCCGCGCGTCCGGGCCGCACTTGGCCTTGCCACGGACGAAAGCCTGATCGGCTTTTTCACCCTCGGGCGACCGACGGAAGCGGCGCGCCCAAAGCCCCGCCCGGCTGCCACCGACCACTTCTCGATCTGGCGCGGCCCACGGCCCCACGCCTGAGAGCCCGATGATGCCGGGAGAAAAGCCGGAACAGGCGCCCATTGCGGCAATCCTGGCTGGCGGCCGCGGCACAAGGCTGGGCGGCACCGACAAGGCCCTGCTGGATTGGGCGGGCGAAGCGCTGATCCTGCGGGTTGCGCGCCGTCTCAGGCCCCATTGCCGACGCATCGTCGTCATCGCCAGGGGTGACCTTGGCCGCTTCCAATCCCTGGGCCTCGCGGCGATCGCCGATCGGACCGATCTGCCGCTTGCCGGTGCGCGCCTGGGCCTTGCCACCGCTTTCGGCCTGCTGGACCGGGTCGGCGCGGACGACCTGCTGCTGACCACGCCCACCGACCTGCCGGACCTGCCATTCGACCTGGTCTGGCGCCTGAAACGGGCGATGGCGGCAACCAACGCCCCGGCCGCATGCGCGGCAAGCGCTGACCACATGCACCCCCTGGTCGCGTTGTGGACCGCGGACGGCGCGAAAAGGGCTCTCGCCCATTTCGCCGCCTGCCCCGACAGCAGCGCGATGTTGCTGCATCGCGCCATCGGCAGTGCCATCGCCCGCTTTGCCGCCCGCCCCCGCGACCCGTTTCACAATGTCAACCGGCCCGAGGATCTGCCATCCGATGCGCGCTTCCGGCCATCCCCCTCTCCATGACCCGGGGGCTTGAGATTCCCGTGCCGGCAGGCGACGTTAGGCAGGCGCAATCCCGCCGGCCGCCCCGGGTGGCTTCCGGGTGCGATCGGTCCGTGGAGTAGACCAGAATTGCCCAGCGTCACCATCAGCCTCGCCATCACCGGCCCCATGACCCGGTTCCGCGTCGATGTTAACGCGCCGCAGGGCAGGCGGCCGCCGGCTCGATCATCGGGGCCGGGGCGTGCCCCGGCAAGCAATCGGGTGAAGCGGTCGTGAAGCTGACCGTCGCCGTCGATTTCGGCAGCACCTTCACCAAGCTGGTGGCAATCGACCTGGCCGCCGAGCGCATCGTCGCCACGGCCCAGGCCCGCACGACGGTGGATACCGACGTGACCATTGGCTTCGACAAGGCGCTGGCCGGGCTTGATCGCGCCTTGGCGGGCCGGCCGCACAGCATCGACCGGTTCCTTGCTTCATCCAGCGCCGCAGGCGGGCTGCGCATGATCGCGATCGGCCTTATTCCGTCGCTGACGGCCGAGGCCGCGCGGCGCGCCGCGCTTTGCGCCGGCGCCAAGCTGCTTGACGTATTCTGCAATCGCATGACGCGGAGCGAAGTGGCCCGCCTTGAGGCCGACGCGCCCGAGATCGTGCTGCTGGTCGGCGGCACCGACGGCGGCAACACGGCCGTCGTCGTGCACAATGCCGAAATGCTTGCGGCATCGGGCCTGACGGCACCCATCGTCTACGCCGGCAACAAGGTGGCCGCCGATGATGTCGAGACCGCGCTGCGCGCCGCCGGCAAGGATGTGTTCGTCACGACCAACGTCATGCCGCAGATCGGCACCCTTGACATCGACCCGGCCCGCGCCGTGGTCCGCGACATTTTCATGCGCCGCATCGTCGAGGCAAAGGGTATCGCCAAGGTGCGCAATCGGGTTGGCGACATCCTGATGCCCACCCCGATGGCGGTGTTGCAGGCGGCCCAGCTTCTGGCCGATGGCGTCGAAGATGAGCCGGGATTGGGCGAACTGGTCGTTTTCGATGTTGGCGGCGCGACCACCGATGTCCATTCCGTCGCCAGGGGCGATCCGACCGGCGCCGGCTGGATTCCCCGCGGCCTGCCCGAACCCTATGCCAAGCGCACGGTCGAAGGGGATCTGGGCATCCGCTGGAACGCCGCCAGCATTGTCGATGCGGCCGGCGTCGCAAGGGTTCGCGGCTATCTGGGCGGCTCCCTGGACATCGATGTCGCCGCCCGCGCCCACGCCTTGTCTGCCAATCCGGAAACCGTGCCCGTCTCGGACGGCGACTACGCCTTTGACACGGCGCTTGCCGCTGCCGCCGTCGATCTGGCCATGGATCGCCATGCCGGCCAGCTGGAAACGGTTTATGGCACCAGTGGCCCGGTCACGCTTCTTTATGGCAAGGACCTGTCCGCCGTGCGGCATGTGATCGGCGTGGGCGGGGTGTTCGCGCATGGACGCGGTGCGACTGACATTCTGGCCGCCGCCTTGGCCAAGCCCGATGCGCCGCTCTCGACCCGGCCAAAATCTCCTAGGCTTGCGATCGACAAGGATTATATCTTCTGTGCCATGGGTCTGCTTGCGACCGAGGCGCCAGAGATCGCCTTGCGGCTGATGAAACGCCATCTGCATCCGGTATCAAAGACATGATGGAAACCGACGACGGCAGCCTGACCATTGTCACCGGCGTGATCGGCGCCGATGTGCATTGTATCGGCATCAACATTGTCGAATACGGGCTGAAGAAGTCCGGGTTCAACGTCGTCAGTCTTGGCATCCAGACGCCGCAGGAAGAATTCATCGACGCGGCGGTCGAGACCAATGCCAGCGCGATCCTGGTTTCCAGCGTCTATGGCCATGCCCAGCTTGATTGTCGCGGATTACGCGACAAGTGCATCGAAGCGGGACTGGATGACATTCTTCTCTATGTTGGCGGCAACCTGGCTGTGCGCAGCGACGCAACCTGGGAAGAAACCTATGCCGCCATGAAGGCCATGGGCTTCGATCGCGTCTATCCGCCGCGGGTGGCGATCGGCGAGGTGATCAAGGACCTGCGCGCCGATCTTGGCCTGCCGCCCTTGCCCGCAACGGCATCGCCGGCGGACGACCAGCGCGGCAAGGCTTTTCCATGATGGCAAGGAACGACCGGCCATGACCGTGCTCCGCCCCCATTCCGCCCATGACCGTCCGCTGTCAAGCCAATGCCTGGAGTGGGACAGTTTCCTGGCCGAGCGGCGCGAGGTCCTGGGCTTACGGCCGGGCATCGACATCGATCTGGACGAGGCGCTTTCCTATCTGCGCGCCCTGCCGCCCGATAAGAACAGCGCGGTCGCACTGGCGAACGCCAAGGCCCGGGGGGATACGCTGCTTCAGCCGCGCGCCGCGGTGCCCACCATCGACGGGCAAATCAGCCTGATGCGCTGCCTGCAGGACGATGGCGGTGCCGACATCCTGCCGACCCAGGTTGACAGCTACAGCCGCATGCTCGATTTCGACCGCGCCGAGGCGGGCCTCAGGGAAAGCCTGCAACTCGGGCAGCCCAAGCTGAACGGATTTCCATTCGTCGCCCATGGCGTGGCCGGCACACGGCAGGTGACGGAAACGGTCAGGAAGCCGCTCTGCATGCGCCAGGTGACGCCCGACATCCGTCTGGTGGCCGAAGTGGCGCTGGCCGGCGGCTATACCGGCGTCACGTCCCATGCCATCGACGGCGTGGTGAGCTTCTCGAAGAACTATTCCTTCGAAAAATCCATCAAGTGCTACCAGTATGTCGATCGGCTGGCGGCCCATTACCAGGCGAATGGCGTTCCCATTTATCGCGAATATCGCGGCATGGTGGATGCAGTGCATCTGCCGCCAAGCCTGATCATCGCCACCTCGATCCTGGAAGCCCTGATGGGCGCGGCCCAGGGTGTCAAGGTGATGGGGGTCTGCACCTATGTCTGCGGCCACATGTTCCAGGAAGTCGCGGGCCTGCGGGTCCTGCAGCGGCTGGCCGATGAATACCTTGGCCGCTTCGGCCACACGGATGTGACCGTCTTCAGCGTCGCCAATCACTGGCTGGGCCAGTTTCCCGACGACGAGGCGCGGGCCTACGCCCTGATCAACGTGGCGACCGCCGCCGCCGTCCAGGGCGGGGCCACCGAGATCATCGTGAAATCCGTCCAGGAAGGAAAGGGTATCCCGACCAAGGAAGCAAACGCCGCATCCCTGCGCTCGGTGCGCGCCGTGGTCCGCACCTTCAAGGTGCAGGGGCTGGTGCTTGACAGGGCGCTGCTTGCCGAGGAAGAGCGGATCATCGAGATGGAAACCCGCGCGCTCATCAACAAGACGCTGGAACTGGGAGACGGCGACCCGGCAACGGGAACCGTGCGCGCCTTCGAGGCCGGCATTCTCGATTCGCTTCTGGCGCCCTATCGGGGCCTCAAGGGCGAGATCATGATCGTGCGGGATGGCCATGGCGCCATGCGCTATCTCGATCATGGAAAGCTGCCGCTGCCGGCCGAAGCCATCGCCTATAATCGCGAGCGCTTGGCGCTGCGCACGGCGCGCGACGGTCGCCATCCCGATTATGAAACGCTGGTGGCCGACATCAACGCCATCTCGGATGGTGGATTGCTGCCTTAGACTTGGGAGCGGCCGGATGCCCGCTTTACGGGCCGCAATCGCTTCAGTGTCCTTTCTGGCGAACCTCTGCTTTGCAGCGGTCCCCGCCTCCGCCAATGAAGTGGAAGCGGCCTTCAAGACCCGCTGCGGCGAGTGCCATGGCCCGCACGACATCGCGCGCTGGGGCCGCGAGCGCCCCGACCCGACGAGCCGGCAAGCCTGGCTCGAGCGATACCTGCGACGGCACTATGCGCCGCTCGACGCCGAACGGGCCCTGATCATCCGCCACATCCAATCGGTGCTCGCCAGAGGAGATGCGCCGCGATGATGGGCGCGGCGGCGGCGGTCCAGGCAGCGACTCGCATTCCGGCCGGCTTGCGGCCCGGCACGCTGTTCGCCGCCTATGGCGGGCTTTGCCTCCTGCCGCTGGTGATGGCCGCTCTCCAGGGGGGGCCGCCGCGCCATGCCTTGCGCGAGCTCTCGACCGGCCTCGTCATGGTTGGTTACGTGATGATGATGCTGCAGTTCGCGTTGTCGGGGCGGTTCGAATGGCTGTCGGGCCGGGTCGGTATCGACCGCACCATGCGGATCCACCAGGTGGCGTCCTGGGTCGTCCTCGCCTTCATCGTCGCGCATCCGCTGCTCTATGCTGCGCCGCGGCTCATTCCCGAGCCGCTGGAGGCGTTGGCCAGTCTGGACCGGATGTTCTCGTCGCCGCATTTGCGGAGCGGCGTCGCCGCCTGGGGCCTGATGATCCTGCTCGTGCCGCTCGCCGCCTTTCGCGACCGCCTGCGTTTCCGTTACGAGCTCTGGCGCCTGAGCCATGGCCTCGCTGTCATCGCCATCGTCATGCTCGCCACGCATCATACCGTGCACGTCGGCAGCTATAGCGCCGATCCGTGGCTCGCCGCCTTCTGGATCGCGGCGACGATCCTCGCGCTCCTGGCGATGCTTCACACCTATGTGCTGAAGCCGCTCATGCATCTGCGCCGACCCTATCGGGTGGTATCGAACCGGAAGGTCGCTGATCGGATGTGGGAAATCGCGGTCGAACCGGCGCGGGGCGTGGCGATGCAGTTTTCGGCCGGCCAGTTCGTCTGGCTCAACTTCGGCCATTCGCCCTTCAGCCTGACCGAGCACCCCTTTTCGATCAGCTCGGCGCCAGCTGATCGCCCACGTATCGAATTTACCATCAAGGAGAGCGGCGACTTCACCAATGGCATCGGCCGCATCGCCGCCGGAAGGCGTACCTATCTGGACGGCCCGCACGGCAACTTCACCCTCGCAGGCCGCACGGCCGGAGGCATCGTGTTCATTGCCGGCGGTGTCGGTTTCGCACCGATCATGGGCATGCTGCGACAGATGAAGGCCGAGCGTTATCCGCATCCGATCCGACTGATCTATGGAAACCGCGTCGAAACCCAAATTCTCTACCGGAATGAGATCGAAACCTTGAGGACGGGGCTCGATTTCGATGTTCGTTATATCCTCTCGCAACCGCCTCCCGGCTGGACGGGGCTGGTCGGCGAGATCACGCCGCAAGTCCTCAACGCGTGTCTGGAGTCGTTCGGCAGCCAGAGCTGGACGTATTTCGTCTGTGGTCCGCCGCCGATGATGAGGAGCGTCGAGCGCGCGCTGACCGTGCACGGCATCCCGCCCCACCGGATCGTGACTGAACGGTTCAAGTATGATTAGCTGAACCGAAGTGAACCCGATCGGCACCTGCTGTCCGGTTCGGCCGGGACTGACGATCGCAAGTGCCGTGTGCGTGCCCAGGCCTGTTCCCGGGCGATGGCCTGCTTTGGTATAATTTCCGGCCGGTCCTGAACAGGGACCTGCGCCCATCGCGGAGACCAGGACGTGCGCCTCGACGATCAGCGGCCGAGCGACAACATCGAGGACCGTCGCGGCCAGGACCGCTTCCCCGGTCGGGGTGGCATCGGTTTTCCGATGGGTGGCGGCATTCGCTTCCCGATCGGGCGCCGCGGCGGCGGGCTTGGGATCGGCGCCGTGCTTGCCCTGCTGGCCATCAGCCTGATCTTCGGTGTCGACCCGATCGAGCTGATCAGCGGCAGCGGATTGGCGCCGCAACAGATTGATGTCCCGAATCATCCACCCGCCCGCCCCGCCGCAAGCGATTCCGACCCGATGCGGGATTTCACAGCAAAGATTCTTGCCACCACCGAGGAAACCTGGGCGCGAATCTTCCAGGAGAACAGCCTGGCCTATGGGCCGCCACGTCTGGTGCTGTTCACGGGCGTCGTACAGTCCGCCTGCGGCACGGCGCAGTCGGCCATGGGGCCGTTCTACTGTTCTCTCGACCGGCGGGTCTATATCGACATGTCGTTCTATGGCGACATGGACCGGCGCCTGGGGGCAACCGGCGATTTTGCGCGCGCCTATGTGATCGCCCATGAAGTGGGCCATCATGTGCAGAACCTCCTGGGCATTGCCGGCGAGATTGCCCAGGCACGATCCCGCACCAGCCCGGTCGAATCCAACGCCCTTTCGGTCCGCATGGAACTGCAAGCGGACTGCCTGGCTGGCGTCTGGGCACGTGACAATATTCGCATCCTGGAGCAGGGCGACATCGAGGAAGGACTGAACGCCGCCAGCGCCATCGGCGACGACCGGTTGCAGAAGCGCGCCCAAGGTTACGTCGTGCCGGATTCTTTCACCCATGGATCGTCGCAGCAGCGCGTCTCGTGGTTCAAGCGCGGCTTCGAGGTCGGCAGCATGGCGACCTGCAACACCTTTGACCGCTGATCCGGCGCATGGCCACGGCCGGTTATTGAACGGGGCATTCGACCCGCGCCTTTGATCAGCCCCACACCTTTGACCGGCCCTTCGTCTCTTGCCAGGCCCGGGCAATTCCGGAATTCTAGATGCGGCGTCCGCCAGGCCAGGTCGGCGTCTGGCTTCGCACCAACCAGGGAGAACATTGATGCCACGCTTTCGCGCAGAAGAGGTCCGGCCGTTCGGCATTGCGATCATGAATGCGGCGGGTGCCACCGTCGAGGAAGCCACGCTTATCGTCGATCACCATATCGACGCCATCCTGACCGGCGAGGAGGACCATGGGCTGCCGCTTGGCACCCAGTACATCGCCGACATGCGCGAGGGTGCCATCAAGACCGGCGTGCCCTTCACCATCGAGAAGGAATCGCCCACCACCCTGATGGTGCATGGCAATTTCAATTTCGGCCACTATGTCAGCCACCATGTCATGCGGCGCCTGATCGAGAAGGCGAAGACACAGAACGTTGCCGCCGCCAGCATCCGCTACCAGTGCCATGTCGGGCGCCTGATCGATTACACCGCCATGGCGGCGCGCGAGGGCATGATCGCGCTGATGATGTGCGACGGCGCCTGGGGTCCGAAGTTCATGGCCCCGCATGGTGGCCGCGACCGTCGCCTCGGCATCAACCCGTGGTCCATGGCGCTGCCCAACGACACCGGCGGCGTGGTCGGCTTCGACATGACGGCGGCGGTGTCGTCGGGGTCCAAGGTGCTGCGCGCGCGGGAGCGCGGCGAAAAAGTGCCGGAAGGCTGGCTCGCCGACAAGGACGGCAAGCCGACCACCGACCCCGAGGATTTCTTCCGCGGCGGCTCGTTCCTGCCGGTGGGCGGCGTGGTTGCTCACAAGGGTTACGCGCTCTGCTTCATGATCGAGGCGATGGCCGACGTCCTGTCCGGCATGAATACCGCGAGGAGCCGGGCCGCCCTGGCCGATCATCGACGGCTGCTTCATGGCGCTGTTCAATGTCGAGGCCTTTCGGCCGCTGATCGATTTCAAGCGCGACATGGCGGGCTTCATCGAATGGGTGAAAAGCTCGCGCCCCGCCGATGGCTCGCCCGGCGTCTTCTATCCCGGCGAGCGCAGCAACACGACCAGGCAGAAACGCCTGAAGGACGGCATTGACATCCCCAGATTCATCTGGGATCGCATCCTGGGCTATGCTCGCGATTACAAGCTGAGCGAATCGCTCGTCCCGCGCGCCCTGGGGCCAAGCCCCGGCGACGACATCGTGGCCGCCGGGGCAGGCACTGCCAGAACCTTCGTCCAGTCGATCAAGCCAAAGACATAGGCCGCCACCGACCGCCCCATCGCCGGAAATGTGCACGGCGCGATCCCGGGATCACGCCGCGGCCTGCGGGTCAGCGGCCCTTCCAGACCGGCTTGCGCTTCTCGGCGAAAGCGCTCGGGCCTTCGATCGCGTCCTCGCTCTGGTAGGCCCGCTCGTGAATCTGGGTCGCTTCCTTGATGGCGTGGCCGACAACAAGATCCATGGCCGCCTTGGTCGAGAGCTTTGCTGCCTCGACCGAGAGCGGCGCACCCTCGGCGATGCGTGCGGCCAGCGTCCGGGCACGTTCCATCACCTTGGCTGCGGTGGGCTCGAGATAGTTGACGAAGCCCACCTGATGAAACCGCTCGATCGGCATGAAATTGCCCACCAGTGTCAATTCCAGCAGCAGCGGTGTCGGCATCATCCAGACCGCCGGCATCGCCCATGGCGACCCGCGACCGATATGCACCTCGGTGATGCCGAGGGTCGAGCCGGCCAGCCCGATGCGGATATCGCTGTTAAGCGTCAGCATCATGCCGCCAGCCGGCGCATGGCCATTCATCGCCGCGATGATGGGCTTCTTCACCTCGCGCATGACCCGGCAGAACGGATCTTGGATCAGCTCGATGATATCGATGCCCCGCTTGGCGCGGATCTCGGATGCCTCCTTCAGGTCCATGCCGGCACAGAAGGTGCCACAATCACTGCCGGTCAGGATGACAACGCGCACCTTCGGGTTCTTGTCGACATCCTTCCAGATCTCCGTCAAGCCGTTGAACGCCGCGACACTAAGGGCATTGCGCCGCTCTGGCCGGTTGAGGGTGACGGTCGCCACATAGTCGGCGACCTCGTAAAGCACGACATCCTTCTCGCTCATGCGCGTTCCTTTCGTGGTTCCTTGTTCTTCCTGAAGCTGTCTATGGGACTAATACCCGCGTGGCAGGCCAAGATCGTGGACAGCAATGAAGTTGAGGATCATCTCCTCTGAGACCGGGGCAAAGCGGAACAGTCGCGCGTCGCGCCACAGGCGCTCGAGATGGGCTTCCTTGGCAAAGCCCATGCCGCCCATCGCCTGCATCGCCCGCTCGATCGCCGCCATTGCCGCCTGGGACGCGATCAGCTTGCCGACATTGGCCTCTGATCCATAGGGCTGGCCGGTGTCGTGCAGCCAGGCCGCCTTGAAGTTGACGAGGCGCGCGCATTCCAGTTCCGCATGCGCCTGCGCCATCGGGAACTGCAAGCCCTGATAGGCGCCGATCGGCCGGTTACCGAACACCTTGCGCTGGTTGGCATAATCGATCCCGAGCCGCAGGGCGAGGTGCCCCGCCCCGACAAGGCAGGCGGTGGTGACGATGCGCTCGGTATTCAGCACTTCCAGCAATTCGGGCCAGCCCCGATCCAGTGTTCCCACCAGCTCGTCCGCGCGCACCGCAACATCCTCGAAAAAGACAAGGCTGGACGGGTTCGTGGGCTGGTGCCCACCTTTTCGATCGCCGAGTGGCGGCGAGCGCGCGCGGTCGATCAGGAACATGGAAATGCCGTCGGCGCGCCTGGAGTGCCTGATCGGCAGGTGGTGCGGGCAATCACCAGGATCTTGTGGCGCACGGAATGCCGGTGATCCAGATCTTCCGGCCATTGAGACGCCAGCCTGTACCGTCGCGCGTGGCGAACGCGCAATTCAAGTCGACCAGCATCAGGTTCAGTCCAGCGCATGGCATGCCACATCGAGCCGTTGCCAAAGCCCGGGCAGCAGGGCGCGCTTCATCTGCGGCGTGCCGAACACGGAAATGGAAATGCCGCCGAAGATCAGGTTGGTCATGAAGATCTGGCCGATGGTTGCGCACCCCCGGCAACCGCCAGGGTCTCGACGATGATGGCAAGTTCAGCATGCCGAGGCCCGGCCGCCATAGGCCTCAGGCAGGGCAACGCCCGCAAGCCCAGCATCGCAGACCGCCTGCCAGAACTCGGCGCCGAACTCTTTGTTGGCGTCCTTGTCACGCCAATAATCAAGCCCGAAGCGCGCCCCCACCTTGGCCGCAGTCTCGGCCAGCATGCGATGATGATCCTGCAACGCGAATTCCATGGTGGCTTGCTCCCTGAGATCAGCGCCCTTTGAATTCCGCCTTGCGTTTTTCCAGGAATGCCGAGCAGCCTTCGTGGGCATCGTGGGAATCGAACACCAGGCTTGCCATCGCCTGCTCGTGGGTCAAGGCGGCCGCCAGGGTCATGTCGGCGCCATTGCCGATCGTGCGCTTGAGGACGCGCAGGATCAGCGGCGACCGCTCGGCAATGCGTTCGGCCAGTGCCAGCGTTTCCTCCATCAGCTTTTCTTTTGGCACGACGCGATTGATCAGCCCGATTTCAAGCGCCGTGCGCGCATCGATGTGATCGCCGGTGAACATCAGTTCCTTGGCGCGGCAGAGCGGCACCTGACGGGTGATCCGCTGGGTGCCGCCGGCCCCGGGAATGATGCCAAGGGTGATTTCGGGCAGACCCATCCGCGCGTGTTCCGCCGCCAGCCTGATGTCGGTCGACAGCAACAGTTCGGTGCCACCACCCAGCGCCCAGCCGTTGATCGCGGCGATGGTCGGCTTGTCGCAAAGCTCGATGCGGCGGAAGACGCGATGGATCACCTCGGCGAATTCCACATAGTGGGCCAGCGCCTGGCGGGCATTGAGGTCGGCGATATCGCCGCCGGCGACAAAGGCCCGTTCGCCTGCGCCGGTGATCACGATCACCGCGATCCCCGCATCCCCCTCCATGGCCGCGAAGGCCTTTTCAAGGTCAAGGCTGGTTGGAATGTCGAGCGCATTCAGCGTCTTCGGGCGGTTGATGGTCAGAATTCCCACCTTCCCCTTGCGGCTGCTCAGGATGACCGGATCGGCCATGTCGTATTCTCCCCCCTTGGTCATGGAAATCATTGCCGACGCCGACAGGCGGAGCCTTGCGGCGAACCCGATCCAGCCTGTCGGCGGTTTTTACATAAGGTTAAGACGGCGCCCCGCCCCTCCCGTAAGTCACTGATTTTCCAGAATTCAAATTCTTGGCACGGAATTTGCAATGATTAATTCATCAACATCGGGCGCCTAAGAACTCGATGATAAGGGCCAGGCCACACGGAACCCCGCCGTTGGGCTTGGCATGCTCCGGACCACGTACGGCTTCCGGGGCATTACGCGGCGGCCACCCCCAGAGTCGAGCCGCGCCACGTGAACGGCGGTTCCCCCGAACCGCCGTTTTTCTTTGTCCTTGCCCCGTTTCCGCTCCCCGCCTCACCCCGCTCGGCAGTGGACCGGATCGCGACGCCCCCGTGATCCCCACGGCCTGTCAAAGCTTGGTCGCCAGAAGTGACCGCAATTCAAGCATCGTCGGAAAGCTCGGCACGATCTCGAATTCGACCCAGTGACCGAACTCGGGAAACGCCAGAACCAAGAATCCGATCCCCAGCAGCAAGTTGACGAAGACGGACAGCATCAACAGGCGGAACAGGCGCTTTGGCCGCAACGCCGCCTGCACGACGACCTCGGGCCCTGCCACTTCCCGCACTGCCTTCTGGACCTCGCCTCGCAGGTTGACCGCAAGCAGGCTTTCCATCCGCATGATGGCCTCGCCCATCTCGGCCAACCGGGATTGGAGCCGGCCGATCGCCGCATCCATCCCCGCATCGGGGCCGCCGGCCCGATCAGCCTGGGTCGCCCCCTGGATCGCCCTGAGCAATGAATTATGCATCGCAACCAAGTCGCGACGGCTTGCCGCGCCGCCATCATTGGTCGCATCCGTGGCGGCGCGCGCCGGCTTGGCACCCCCCGCGGCGGCCGAGCGTTCCTGATCGGCAAGGGTCGATGCGGTTGTCATTGCGTCACCTTAATGCCCGTTAAGGTTAACAAGCCCATACAATTTTTCATGGCCGCTCTCCGTAGCCATCAAGAAACCACGCGGTCTATTTTAGCCTTGGTGTAAATTGTCGACAGCCTTGTTCATCCCGGCCCTGTTTCGCGGCCGACAAGGGATGGCAAGACAATTGGAACGCTTGGGACGGGTTCACAATTCTGTGACTCGGGCCTGGTACGTTCCCCCCCAATTTCACAGTCCCGTAATCTCGACCGAGTAAGGCATGTTGCCAAATTGGCGGCGGAGGAGGACACTTGCAGCCGGAACGAGGGATACCAAGTTCACCCAAGCCGCCACCTCTTGATCTGAACTTCACCACTTCTTGCGTAAGGTGAAGAAAAAGCACATGAGACGTCAGACTCAATCGATGACCGAGAAGCCCCATGCCGTTCCAAGCGCGCCTGCCCCCATGCGGGACGCGAAGCATGCGACGGCCCGTTCCGGGCGCGAGCCTGATCCATCGCCGGCCGAGACGCAGGTCGCACCATCGTCTCCGCTGCTGCTCTGGCTTCTCGACGAGATCGATCTCGGCATCGGCATTATTGGGCCCGATGGATCCATCGCCTATCTGAACCGCGGGCTGCGTGCCATGGCCGACGCCCAGGATGGGTTGTCGATCGTTCGCGGCCGGCTGTGTGCGAATGAAATTCAGTTTGTCCTGACCAACGGCCAAAAGAATGGGCCGCCCGAAGGCCATGCGTTTCGAATTTCGCGTCCGTCGGGGACCAACACCTATCTGTGCCTGTTGAAGTCCATTCCCGTCGCCCCGCGCGAGCCGAAAAAGTTCGCGTTTTTCGCCGCCGACTGTGCCAAGACAAAGGCCGCCAGCCCGCGGCGCATCGTCGAGCTGTTCGGTGTCACAAACCAGGAAGCCCGCATCGCCAGCCTTCTTGCCGCCGGCGCACGACTGGACGAAGCCTCGGCACAGATGGGAATTTCCATCGGCACCGGCCGGTTCCATCTGAAGAACCTGCTTGGCAAGACCTCGACCTCGCGCCAGGCCGAGCTGTCCCAGCTTATCAACTGCCTTTTCGACAAGATCAACTGATTCGACAAGACCAACTGACCGGCCGGCCAAGGCATGGCCGCCCCCGCCCGCCATGCGGGTGGGACGGCGATGCCGGCCGGCTACGGCCATGTCAGATCTCACGGTCAGCTCTCACGAAACGCACGCTGAAGGGTCTGGGTAACGGGTTGCAAAAGGTACTCGAGAACGGTGCGTTCGGTCGTCGCGATGAAGACGTCCGCCGGCATGCCGGCGACCAGTCTCAACTGTGGCAGGACTCTCGCCACTTCGGCGCGATCGACGCTGACCTTGGCAAGGAAATAGGGCGCCCCGCTCCGCGTATCGGTGATCACATCGGCCGAGACCTGCATCACCTCGCCCGGAATCCGCTGGGTATTGCGCTGTGGAACCGACGGAAAGATCACGGTCGCCGCCTGGCCAGCCTGGACTTCATCGATGTCGCGGGTCGAGATCCGCGCGTCGATCACCAGATTGTCCTCCGAGGGAACGATATCGAGCACCTGTTCGCCCGGCCGGACAACGCCGCCCAACGTCTTGAACTTGAGATTGATCACAACGCCTGATACCGGCGCATACACGGACGTCCGGGTCAGCCGATCCCGATAGCCCTTGAGCTGCTCTTCAAGCGCCGCCCGCTGATCCCGCGCCTCGGAAAGGTCGCGCTCGATCTCCTCGCGGCGCTGCGCATAGGTCGCCTCGATCTGCAGCTTGGTTTCCGCAATGGCTTCCCGGGATCTTGCGACCGACGCGATCAACGCCCCCTCGGTGCCTGTGAGCTCGGCATCCGAACGCTGAAGGCTGAGAAGGCGTGGGCGGCGTTCCAGGCCCTTGTTCACCATTTCCGACACCGCAGCGATCTCTTCCTTGAAAAGGCCGCGCTGCCGCTGGACGCCGGCCAGCTGCCGCTGGAAACCGACAATCTGTTCGTTGACCTGGGCGACCCGCTGTTCGAGCAGCAGCGCGCGGGTCTCAAGGCCGGAGCGGCGCTGATTGAACTCGTTCGCCTGCTGTTCGAAGGTGGCGCGCGCCACATCCTCCGAGCCCTCGAACCGCGGGTCCTTCAGGTCATATGTAAAGGCCGTGGCCTTGCCGCGCTCGGCGTTGAGGCGCGCTTCCTTTGCTACCAAGGTGATGTAGCGATTGCGCATCGCGCTCAATTCCGAGCGGACGTTGACATCTTCAAGAACAAACAGCAGGTCGCCCTTCGCAACGGCCGTGCCGTCGGCGACCGCGATCTGACGCAGGATGCCGCCTTCCAGGTGCTGGACGGTCCGGCGGCTGCCTTCCGGGTTGATGATGCCACTGGCGACGACCGCGCCCGACAGCGGCGCCTGGGACGCCCATCCGCCCAGGAGCCCGAAAAAGACCGCAACGACCGCAAAGCCGAACCAGGCCGCGCCCCGCACCTCGGTCCGCAGCGGCTTCGGCCCAAGAACAAAGACCGGTGACGCGATTGGCGCTTGTGCCACGTCCACTGACAGCGATTTGGGCTGCGCCAGTTCCAATGAGCGGCTCATTTTACTTTGCTCCTTCGTTAAGAGCGGTGCCCGGCAGAGCTCCGGCAACGGCGCTGGCGCCAACCGTGCGCTGGCGCCCCGGCTGCTGTCCAACACCCTTGGTCGCCAGCGACATCACTTCGTCGCGGGTCCCGAAAGCCCGCATGCGCCCTTCCGCCAGATAGAGAACCTTGTCGGCGCTCCGCAGCATGTAGGGCTGATGGGCAACGACCACGATCGTTGCGCCCCACTCCTTGGCCCGCTCCAAGGCCCTCAGCAGGCACATCTCGCCTTCGCTATCCAGGTTCGCGTTCGGCTCGTCCAGCACGATCAGACGCGGCTTGTTGTAAAGGGCTCGGGCCAGGGCAATCCGCTGGCGCTGGCCGCCCGAGAGATAGGATCCGCCGGCCCCGATTTCTGTTTCATAGCCATCCGGAAGGCGCAGGATCATTTCGTGGACGCCGGCCGCCATCGCCGCCTCGAGCACCGCCTTGGCATCGGGGCATGGTGACAGCCGGGCGATATTGGCAGCGACACTGCCCGCATAAAGCTCGGTATCCTGGGGGACATAGCCGACATAGGGACCAAGCTGTTCCGACGGCCAGCGGAAGATGTCTGCGCCATCCAGGCGGACCGTGCCACGGGTCGGCTGCCAGACCCCGACCAGCAGCTTGCACAGGCTGGACTTGCCCGAAGCGGAAGGCCCGATGATCCCCAGCATTTCGCCCTCGGCGATGGCGAACGATATCTCCTGAAGGATCGGCTGTTCGCGACCGACGCGGAACAGGCCGACCTTTTCGCAGGCCAGCCGCCCGGCCGGAACAGGCAGATGCAGCTTGTCGTTCGTGTCGGGGTGCCGATCAAGAATCTCGGTCAGCCGGCCCCAGGCATTGCGGGCCACCACCAGGTTGCGCCAGATGCTGATCGACTGTTCGACCGGCGCCAGGGCCCGACCCAGCAGGATCGACGCGGCGATCATTCCGCCCGACGTCAGATCGGCGTTCAGGACCAGATAGCAGCCGACCCCGAGAACGAGAATCTGCACCAGCATGCGAACGAACTTGGTGAGGCCAACAATCAGAGCGCCTTTATCGGCGGCGTTGGACTGAAGGCTGGCTGCCTCCTCGCTCTTGGCGACCCAGCGCGCCAGCAGCGCGGGGCGCATGCCCATCGCCTCGATCGCCTCGGCCCCGTGCACCGCAGAACTGATCTGCTGCTGGTTGTTCAGGTTGATGCGCTCGGCTTCGTTGAGGGATTTACGGGAAATATATTCGTTGGCAACCGCCGCGGTGAACAGGAGCAACCCGCCACCCAGCCCGACGAGCCCAAGCAAGGGATGCATCAGCCAGATCACGACCAGGAAGACCGGCACCCACGGCGCGTCAAGAAGAGTGAGAAAACCGTTTCCGGCAAGGAACCCCCGCACCGTCGAAAGATCGCGAAGCGACTGCGCGCCGGTGCCCTTGGCATTGAGCGCGTCCTTGAACGACGCACCGATCAGTTCCGGCGCAAGCTTGCGCTCCATCCAGCCGCTGGCCCGGGCGACAAAGCGTCCGCGCGCCGTATCCAACAGACCGAACGCCAGCGCTGCCAGACCGGCAACAAGGGTCAGAAGAACCAATGTCTCGACCCGCCCGCTGCTCAGGGCCCGGTCGAAGATCTGCATCATGTAGACGGGAACCGAGAGGACGAGGATATTGATGAACAGACTGAACGCGAACAGCAGCGGCACCCTGGCGCGCAGCTGCCGGATTGCATCACGCAAGACTCCATTCTTCACCAGCATTGTTGCCTCTCCTCCCGGTCGCGTTTGATTCGAATTTCTGCGACGACCGCTACTGTGTTTTGACCAGCATAACCGATCGCGTCATGGAAAGGATCTCCTTTCCCGCCCGCGTAACCGTGTAGGTTCCCTGATACTGTCCCTCGGCCCAGCCCGATGCCGGGCGCTTCAATCCGCCAAACGAGAACCAGCTTACATAGTCGGTCTCGATCCGGCGCTCATTGCGGAGGATGCGGTCCTGGCCAGGACCGATAATCTCGAACCGTTCGACATCGCCCTTCAGGACGCCAAAGCTTTCCGCCCACAGCACCAGCACTGGGGCCATAACGGGCAGCTCGGCCTCGCGATAATGGCCTTCGCGGGCCCGCGTCGGGTTCGGCTGTTCGGATGCAAAGCCGGCGGCCAAAGGACCGGTGGGCCGGTAGGGCAGCGCCGCGAGTGTTGCCTCTGACCAAAGCGGCGCGCGGTCACCCTTGCAATCCTGGAATTCTGCGGCGCCGACGAAGGGATCAAGGGCGACGCTGTTGTATCGCACCACGAATTCGACATGCGGAAATTCGGCATTGCCGGACATGCCGATCTCGCCCAGCACGTCGCCGGCCTTTACGCTCTGCCCGGGCCGCACCCGCACGCTGCCCAGCTTGAGATGGCTGTATTGCGTCTGCCAGCCGGCGCCATGATCAATGACGACACCATTGCCGGCTTCCCGATTCCGGACGGCGTCCTTGCCAAGCGTCTTGACACTGATGTCGGGCATGGCGTCCCGGGTTGCCACCACGGTGCCGCCGGCGGCCGCCACGACCGCAACGCCGTGCCGCATCGCGACGATGTCCGGCACGCGAAAATCGGTTCCATCATGGCCGTCATAGCTGAGGCGGCCACAGGCGTAATCCGTACGTCCGGACCCCGGCGTGTGGTCGAAGTAGTTCTGGATCGAGCAGACCCGCGCCATGTCACAGAGGACCGGCAACTGGAACGAGGGCTGTTGGGCCAAGGATTGGCCCGATTCACGGCCATGGGCCGGGGCCGCGGCCACCACAGCTGAGGCAAGAAGGACTGCGGACAAGGCGGACCATCGCCGTCCCGTCACCCTGTTTGCCGCCTGTGGTGCCTTCTTAACCATACCTTGGTCCACTTAAGGCAGGGACCGGGCCAAGCCTTTACGGCCCGACCCGGTCCCCTAGTCTACCGTGGTCCGCCCCGGCCGGTTAATCCCCGGCCTGGACGGATCCTTGTGCCAGGGCCGATTAGCCCAGGGAGCCCCAGAAATCGAACGGAGCCGGAACATCCGGAACCGCCGGGACGCTGCAGGTCGGGGGCGGGCAATCCAGCCCCTTGTGCACGAAGTCGTCCACGTTGGCCGAAGCCTGGGCAACCGCGTTGGTCGCGAACACGGGGGTGAAGTCGAGCCCCTGCGCGAAGTCCTTGTAGGCGTTCAGAATGGTCAGCTTCTGGCCATTGTTGAACAGGACATACACGTCGTTCGCGTCGACGAGACCGTCGGTCACGAAGTCGGCCGCAATGAACTGCACCTTCACCGGGGTGAATTCCGGCTGGCCGCAGAGCCAGATCACGTCGCCGGAGTCCCAATCGGTGATGGTGTCGTTGCTGGCGCCATCCGACTGGACGAAGAGGAACACGTCGTTGCCAGCACCGCCGGCCATCGAGTCGTTGCCCTTTCCACCGTAGATGGTGTCGTTGCCGGCACCGCCACTGATCTTGTCGTTGCCGTCGCCGCCGTTGAGGCCGTCATCGCCATCGCCACCCGTGAGGGTGTCGTTGCCGAGGCCGCCGACCGCGATGTCATTGCCGATGCCGCCGTCAATGGTGTCATTGCCGTCGCCACCGACCATGCAGTCGTTGCCGTCGCCACCGCTGATCTTGTCGTCGTTGGCGCCGCCATCGATCAGGTCATTGCCAGTACCGCTCATGGTGTCGTTGCCATTGCCACCGTTGAGGGTGTCGTTGCCGTCGCCACCGTTGACGGTGTCGTTGCCGTCATCGCCGCCAACCTTGTCGTCGCCGACGCCACCGTCGAGGGTGTCGTTGCCGGTTCCGCCACGGATGACGTCGTTGCCGTCTTCGCCGTTGATGGTGTCGTTGCCGCCGTCACCACGGAGACGGTCGTCACCGAAGCCACCGTAGATGGTGTCCGCACCGGCGCCGCCCGCCACCAGGTCGTTGCCGCCACCGGCAAAGATGGTGTCGTTGCCGTTGCCGCCGCGGATCTGATCGTCACCACCAACGGGGCCGAGAAGAATATCGTCGCCGAAGATGGTGTCGTTGCCGTTGCCGCCGTCGACAATGTCCGATCCCTGGCCGGCGATGACTTTGTCATTGCCGCCGCCCGAGCAGATGTTGTCCGAACCGTCGAAGGTGATGACTTCGTCGGCCAGGTTCGTGGACTGCTTCCAGCCCGGAACAAGCGGGAACCCTGGCGGGGCGACGAAATCAACGTCGTTAGTACCGATGATAACTGCCATGGCTTATCTCCTCCTGATAGGTCTTCATTTGGCCGGCGCTCTTGCCGACCTCCAGACGCTCGGATTGAGACGTCCAGGGCAGAAAATCACAGGCCCTGTTGCTGCACCTCTCCCAAACGGGGTGATTCGGAGAAGAAACCGCCGAAAGACCGCGCCAAATCTGCGTCCGCCCCACCCCAAACGGGGTGATTCGTACGGCACCATCTGGATTCGGCTGCGAAATTCGGTATGGTATCGCCCGCCTGTTTCGCTGATGAGGACAATCCGCGCAGCGGGTGACAGGTTCGGGGTTGATCATGCGGAGTGCCATGGCTCGTTAGGCCGATGTTAAGGGAACTGAGCAATCGTTCCCCGCCCAGCGCTGGCTGCTGTCAGCCGGCGTGGTACTCGGCGCGATAAGGAAATCCTGTTGGTGACCAAGCGAAGCACAAACGCACGGAAAGACGACAAGGAAAAGTTCGGCCCTTTGACCAAGGCAGAATGGGTCGAGCTTGACAGCTGGGTCTTTCAGGAAGTTCCCGAAAATGTCTACGGGCTGTTCGAGCGCGTATGGCAGCATTTCGGTGTGCCGATGGAAGACTGGCTGGACAAGAAGCCCCACCGGAACGGGTAGACCGCGCGGCAGGATGACCTGCGTTGCGGCCCCCATTCCAATGGTGGCACGTGTGGCGCGTGGCCTGACGGATGGCCTGGGCGCATAGCCTGGGCGCGGGGCCTGGCAGCGCATCGATCAGCGCTCGGACCCACGCAGACTTCCCAGAAGCATATCGACCCGTCGTGACAGTTGCCGCGTGTTGCGCACGCCGATCTTGTCGCAGGCCTCGCGGAAGATCGCCCGCGTTGACAAGACCGACATGCCCAGCTGTGTGGCAATGTCCGGAATCGCCGTGCCCTGAAGAAGACTTGAAACCACGACCGCTTCCGAACGCGTAAGCCCGAACAGGCGGCGCGCAAGGTCGGCATTCGGCGTTCTCTGAAGAGCCGTATCGGCTGCAAAGATGACAGCCCGCTTTTCTGTGGCCGCCCCGTTAAGCGGCAAGCGAACCGCCACGCAATCGACGCCGCCGCGACGGCGACGTTTGCCCAGCATGAACGGGATCAGGGACGATGTCGTGACGACGGCCGATCCGAACAGGGTTGACATCACGACATTGAGGGTCTGCGCATCCTCGTCGGTCGCGGCTTCGACGTAATTGCGTCGCAGACGAAGCACGTTTTCGCGTTCGAGCAGAATGCGGAACTGCGTGTTGGCGAAACACAGCGCCTGATCGGCACTGATGACGCCGACACCGATGGAAAGCAGGTTAAGAACATCATCAGAGAAATTGGTCTCGATCTTGAGATTTTTGGCGGCGCTTTTTTCCGAGCTCATCGCTTGCCTCTCTTCTTCGTTCTTTTTGGCTGGCTTCTGGGGCGCGGGCATCGGGGAACGGGCTCTGGCTCCTTTGCAGGGGGCTGTCCGGGGGCTGTCCGATCCGGCGCGATCCGGCCGGATCATGCGCCAGGGACAGCCCCCGCCAGATGCCACGAAGACCGTAGCCCTTCTCCTTGTGAGGGAGGCTTGGACCGGACTAACGGCAGCCGGTCGTGCCGAAGCGATTCGGCCGACGCAACGCCAAGCCCACCGACGCCAAGCCGATGCCGAGCAGACCGAGCGTCGCCGGCAGCGGCAGGTCGACTGGCGGCGGATCGATCACCACCGCCGGCAGATTGAACTCGACCGCCTGGACATGGAAGCCCGCTTCCGGATTCACGGTCGCGGCGACCACAAAGGTCGAGCCCACGAAGTCGGTCGTGGCCGTGAGGCCGGTGAGGTCAAAGGTCACGAGAGAGTTCGACCCGTTGCCACTCAGCACGGCTTCGAGCAAGCCATCGATGTAAAGCGCCATGGAGACGCCATCGTCGCCCGTTCCCACGTCATCGGCGTCGAAAATGACGATCTTGGTGATCGTCACCGGCGTGCCGGAAACGGCAAACCGCAACGCTTCCTGATCAAGGGAATTCCGCCCGACCCGCACACCATCGGGCGGATCGAGAACACCGAGCCCCCGCGTCGCATGGAATGTGATGGCGCCCAGTTCGCTGGACGGCAGATCCTTGAGGGCATCCACCGCCATGGTGCGGCTTCCGACGGTGTAGTCGCAAGGCAGGCCAGGGCCGCCACAGCCGGGGTTCGTAGGTGCCGTGGCAGCCAGATCGGTTGCGACGATCGTGGCCTGGGCGGGAACGGTGATGAACGCGGCAAACGATGCCACCGATGCCGTCGCGAGCCACGAGAGGGCCGAAGAAACAAGTTTTGGCCCGGTATTTTCTTTCTTATAGGACATGGCACGGTCTCCTGTTGTTTTTCTCCTTTGCACGGCTCGCAGAGCCGAGATCCTTCAGAGGTGCCGCCTTGGGTCTTAACGTTAATATGTGGCGTTTTCAAATACTTAACGTTAATCCAGGGTCGTTTGGTTTTTAACGTTACTCTGAAGTCTCTCGGATCTGTCCGTGAGTGGAAACGCGCGCGTCGCGTTTCCACCCCTCTTCCGAGCAAGAAGCGTGCCACTTGAATCACAGTTGTTATGTTTCAACGGCTTAAATGGTAAACGACCCGCCGCCACGGGCCGGAATGTAAAAACATCCGACGTTAACCAAATAAGGGCCGCGGCGCGGGTTGAAGACTCCTGCGATTGCCCGTCCCCCGGGCTTCTCGTGGCGGCCTGCCCCGGGCCTCGCAAGAACCGTGCCAAGCACAGCAAAGATCCGTGATTTCAAATGGTTGGCCAGCACCCGCCGGGGTGCGGACAGGGCCTGTGTAAAAACTACTGACGTTTACCAATCATGCCGACAGTGGGCTTGGGCCCGCGGTCACAATCGGCAATGAAATCATGGGACCAGATGAGAACATTTTGAGATTTTTTATTAAGGTAAAGATCAGGATCAATTAATAGTAAAACGAAAAAGGAACATTTCTGCCTGACATTCATAAAATTCGCCGTTTTTTACCAATTCCGGGCCCTGCCGGCGGCATCGCGGCCTGGCCGGCCCCTGGGTGCCGGCCGGCGGCCCAACCAGGCGCGCGGGTCTGTCGGTGGATTTTACGGCCGCAGCGGCGGCCGGTGGCGGTGCGGACCTAGATCACGCCCCGCGCGCGGAGCGCGTCAATCTCGGCCCCGGTCAGGCCCAGAAGATCGCCCATGACCTGGGTGACATGGGCCCCCAGCGACACGCCCAGATGATCGATCCGGCCGGGCGTCGCCACCAGCCGCGGCACGACATTCGGCACCGCCAGGGTGCCCACCCGCTCGTCATCGACATAGGCAATATTCTCGCGCGCCTTGAACTGGGGATCGTCGAAAATCTCGGCGATCGAGTTGAGCGCGCCGACCGGCACCTGATTCTCGTCGCAAATGCGAATGACCTCGGCCCGCGTGCGGGCCGCCGTCCATTCTGCCACCATGGCATCGACATCGGCGCGCGCCGCTTCGCGCTTGGCGATGCTGCCATAGGGGCCATCGCCCGCCAGTTCGGGCCTGCCCATGGCCTGGGCCAGGCGCGCGAAGATCTTGTCGGCGGTGCAGGCGATCGCGACCCACTTGCCGTCCAAGGTGGGGTAATGGCTGTGCGGAACGGCGTTCACGGTTCCCGGCCCCATGCGTTCGCGCCGATAGCCGAAATACTGGAAGGCCGGCGCCAGCTCGTCGAACATGCGGAAGATCGATTCGTAAAGGCCGATGTCGATGACTTGGCCTTCGCCAGTCTTGCGCCGCGCTTCGAGCGCCACCATCGCCCCGAACGCGCCGAACAGGCCGCTTGCATAGTCGGCAATGGTCGACGAGCCGGGCGTCACCGGGGCGCTGTCGGGCCAGCCGGCCAGATAGGAAAGCCCGCCGAAGGCCTGGGCGATGCGGGCGAAGCCCGGCTTGCCCGCATTGGGGCCGGTCTGGCCGTAGCCGGTCACCCGCAGCATCACAAGGCGCGGATTGACCTGCTTCAGGGTTTCCCAGCCCAGCCCCCAGCTTTCCAGGGTTCCCGTCTGGAAATTCTCGCAGAGCACGTCGGATTTGGCGATCAGCCGCTTGAACAGATCGGCGCCCTCGGGCGTCCGCAGATCCAGCGTGATCGATTTCTTGTTGCGGCTTTCCGACAGCCACGGAAGGCTGTCGCCACAGGCCGTCTTGGTGCCGAAATTGCGGAGCGAATCGCCCACCCCTGGCAATTCGATCTTGATCACCTCGGCGCCGAACTCGCCAAGCAAGGTGGCGGCAAAGGGGGCCGCGATGAAGGTGGCGCAATCAACGACGCGCAGGCCGCTGAGCGGCAGCGGGGTCGTGGGGTTGGCGTGGCTGCCGGTCATAACCCGTTCCAATGTGTTCAGCGGTGTGCGGCGTTCGGCCAATTCTAGCCACAATCGAGACCGATCATCACACATTGTTTACGCTTTTGCGGCTGACGATTTACGCGCCATTAAGGCTTGCGACCTCAGGCTGTCGCCAGGTTCCAGGACTGAAGACCCCGGTTCGATCGCACCATGCCCGTGCTGCCCTTTCGTTCGTCACCCCGTTCGTCGCCGCGTTCGTCACCGGCCCTCGATCGGCGATGGCCGCGTGAACCGGTCCGCCGGATCGCCAGACTGGCTGACCCCAGATTGGCTGACCCCAGATTGGCTGACCCCAGACTGGCTGACCCCGACGGCGCATCGCGTCTGCGCCATGCGGTGCGCATCCTGGTCTTGCTGGCGAGCCTGTTCTGGCTTGGCCTTGGGCTGCTTGTCTGGTGGCTTGCCTGACGGCAAGCGCCCGACGCCACCCTCAAAGGCGCTCGATGTGTGCGCCCCGCCTGATCTCGGTGAAGCGCGCCCAGTCATCTGCCACCAGCGCCATGAGCTTGGCGCGGAAGCGCTCGGGACTGTATTCAAGGGCGTTGGCCCGGCAAGCGGCGGCGGAAATCCGGCTGCCGTCGCGTTCGAAACGCTGAATCGCATCGACGATGGCAGCGGCGGTCTGTTCGTAGAAAAAAAGCCCGGTCGGCTGGTCGGCGTCGAGCCCCTTGATCGAATCCAACGCCCCGCCGCGGCCATAGGCGATGACCGGCGTCCCGCAGGCCTGGGCCTCGACCGGCACGATGCCGAAATCCTCTTCGGCCGCGAACAGGAAGGCCCTGGCCCGTTGCATATGGTCGCGCAACACGGGAAAGGGCTGGTGGCCAAGCAGCGTCACGTTTGACCCGCATTTGGCGGCGATCCGCTGCCGATCCGGTCCATCGCCAATGATGACCAAGCGGCGGTCGGGCAAGGACCGAAAGGCCTCGGCGATCAGGTCGATCTTCTTGTAAGGAACGAAGCGCGACGCGGTCACGTAGAAATCGTCCTTGGCCGGCTGCAACGCGAAGGCCCCCACATCGACCGGCGGGTTGATCACCCGCGCCGGCCGGCCATAGGTCTTGGCGATGCGTCGCGCGATGTAGGTCGAATTGGCGACGAACGAATCGACCCGGTTGGCGGTGCGAACATCCCAGATCCGCAGCCGGTGGAGGATCCAGCGCGCCAGCCAGCCGGCGCCAGCCGCCAGACCCGAATCGCGCAGATAGAGATGCTGGCCATCCCAGGCATAGCGCATCGGCGAATGAACATAGCTGATATGCCACTGCTCGGGTCCGGTCAGCACACCCTTGGACACCGCGTGCGAACTGCTGATGACGAGGTCATAGGACGAAAGATCGAACTGTTCGACGGCAAGCGGCATCAACGGCAGGTAGGCCCGGAACCGCTTGCGCGCCATGGGCAGCCTCTGGATCATCGAGGGCTGCGGAACGATCCCCTGCAGGATGTGGCGATGCTCTGGGGCAAGGAAGTCCACCACGACGAACAGATCGGCGGTGGGATAACAGAGGAGAATCTGCTCGAGCACCCGTTCCGAACCGGCAAAGGTATCGAGCCAATCATGGACGACGGCGATCCGCCGTGGGCTGGAGGGCGGATAACCAGCGTTCAGGGGCGGCGTCGCCGACGGTGCGCGGGGGGTATCGCTCATGCCTAGGCCCGATCCAGGGGAAGCCGCCAATCGGCCAGCCGGATGTTCAGCAAGGTCTCGAGACGCCGGATGTCCGGCTCGAACCGCAGGCTGAGCTCGGCCCAGGTCTCGGCCGATACGCGCGGTCGCTCGCTTGCCTCGTAGGGGCGATAGAGCAGCGACCGCAGCGGGCTTTGCTTGAGCACCCCGACCATGCGGCCAAGACCAAGATTGCGGGCCTGGACGGCGGCCACATGGGTGACATGCGCCAAAATTTCGCTTCGCGGACGGCTGGCGGCCAGCACCTTGGTTTCATAGGGCAGCGACTCGATCATGCGCAGGCCAAGAAAATCAAAGACCTCGCGGGCGAAGCCGCGTGGGTCGACCTGCAGCTTCTCGAAGAAAAGAACCTTGATCTGGCGCCGATCGAAGAGATCGAAATAGACCGAAAGATGCTGCCCATAGAGGCTGTTGCTGATGAGGCCCGGGAATTCCTGGATGGCTTGTTCGAATGACGCCTTGGTCAGACCGTTCCGGACCATGAACAGGTATTGCGAAAAGCTCCGGTCGATGGGCTGGCGCAGAACCGTCAGCAGCCGGACGTCGGGCAGTGTCTCGTGGATTCGCCGCGCCGCGTCGGGCGAGAAGAGATAGTCATGCGACAGCTCGCCGACGGCCCGATGGCTGGCCGTGGCCTCGCGGAAATGGTCCAGGTACCAGTCCAAACCCCGATGATAGTAACGGTCGAAGAAATAGATGTCCTTGGAGGGCGGCACGAAGCAGTCGGGATGCTGGCGGAAGATCGAGTGCAGCCACGATGATCCGCTTTTGTCTGGTCCGATGAAGATGAAATTGGGACGCATGGTTCTGGTCATCCGTTGCCCCTGCCGCCAGCCGCTGCCGGTGTTTCTGAATCGACCAGGATAAGCAAGGCCGCCCCCTCGCCCAGGTTGACGGACGGCCGCAACCGGACCCGGTAGTGACCCTCGTCACGCTCGACGGAAAGCGCGATCTCGTGCCGTCCGTTCCGGTCGAACCGGTAGGCCCGCGCCTGGACGCCGCCCGCGGCGCCTGTTGCGGCGACCGTCAGGCCTGAAATCGTGCCGCCAAGCCTGACATACGGCGGATAAACTGCGATCAGCATGCGCGGCCGCCCGGCCCTGGTTGCGAACGCATGCCATTCCAGCGATCCGGTTCCGTCCAGCGCGCCGCCCGCATCCTGGACCGCCAGGGGTGCATCATCGAGAAACTCGTGGACCAGGGTCATGGCGTCGTCGCCGCGTGTTCCCGGATTGCCAAGCCACCCCCCCCACAGGCCGCACCGGCCCCGGCGCGGGGCGATGCCGCGATCGAGATGGAAATTCAGGCAGCGCGCCGTCGTCTTGATCGCGGTCGCCGCGCCAATCCCGGTCAGGCCTTGGCGGCGGCCCAGTTCTTCGGTGGCCCAGATTCCCTTGATCCGTCCCTTGCCGACCCATTGCGTCCACAGGCCGTCAAGGCTTTGTGACCAGGTCGCATCGCCATGGGTTTGCAGGTAGTGAATGGCGATGATGTCGATCAGTTCGTGAACGCGCCGGCCGGCCAGGTCGGGCGCGAAGTCCCCTCGCAGGCGGTAATCGAGCAGCGCTCCAAGCCAGGCCCGCGATCGTGCCTCGAAGGCGCCAGCGATCGTGCCAAGAACGATTGGGATCGCATCGTCGCGGCCCGTCACGTCGCGGCTTGCCGCATTCAGCCCGGCAACCGTCGGAGCCAGAAAATATTCCGCATAGAGAGGGATCACGAAGGCCTGATCCGCATCGTCGGACGGTTGCCCTCGCCGCTCCAGAGCCGGAGCGATCGGGCATAGTGCCAACTGTTGATCTCGTTGCCCACCTGCCAATAGATGCGATCCCGATCGACGACCTTGGCAAGCCGCATGGCCTGGCCATAGACGGTGCGCCGCCATAGCTCGCCCTGATCCGCCTCGATCATCTCCATGAAGGCGCGGGTCCGCGCCGCGTTGCGGGCGGCAAGAAGCCCGCCCACCTGAAGCAGCAGGTCCCGGCTCCTGGCAAGGGCGGCCATCTCGGCCGTATAGGCCGTGAACGCGGGCAGTTCGGCACGCGGGACCCATCCGTCCCGGCCACTTAACGAAAGCCCCGTGTGGCCACGGCCCAGGCCACGCACGAACCCGGCCCATGGCCGATCGCTTTCATTCGCGCCGATATAGGCCCGCCACGACGGGGGCTCGGCACCCTGTGCCGCCGCCGGCCCGGCCGCCAGAATGTCTGCACAGGCAATCGCGACGATCAGCCGGACCAGCGCCCATCGCCAGGCGGGCGTTGATCGTGGCCCATGATCGCCATGCCTAGACGTCATAGCCGTAACGCCCGCACAAGGGCCAGGTCAGGGCCGACACCACCGCGCGGTCCCGCCGCGCCATCTGGCGCTTCCACTCGTCGTCCACCCTGAGAGGCACGCTGCCGGTATTAAAGCGGCTCGGGTTTCCCGAAATCGCGTGGGTCGGCTGAAGCTGGACACGACCTTCGGCAAGGCAGCGGGGCGGGGCGCCGCGCTCGCCGACCCAATCCAGAAGACTGAGAAGCATGTCATTGGGTGCGGCGATATAGTCCTCGTAGCGCACGCGACGATAGCGATCGCCAAGCGACGCGAACGACCACTCGCTCAGGCCGTTGACCAGCAGCCATCGCCATGCGCTCCGGGTCGGGCCGAACTGGCGCCGGTGAAGCGGCTCGACCGCCGTCCGCTCCGCCGGTTTCTGCCGCAGCCACGAGAACGCAACGGCGCGCGGGTCGCGCACCAGATGCAGCACATAGAGATCGATCGACGGCGCCAGCCCGAGAGCCAGGCCATAGGGCGGAAACTTGGATGAATCGACGATCACCCGGCAGCCGGTCTCTGCAGCAATCGCCGCGTAGAGCGCGTCGATCCGCTCGACCGCATCATGATGGCGCCGACCGAAACCGGCCGTCGCGCGCCCCATCGCAAGGGCCGGCAGATCGCCAAGATGGCGTCCGATCTGGAAGAAGCTGAGCATGGCGCGCGTCGCCTCGTCCATGTCGCCGAAGGCCCGGGTCAGGACCGATTGCCAGACCGGGCAGTCCCTGATCCGCAGCCCACAGCCGCAGTAGCCGTTCTCGCCAAGGCGCCGGCCGCCCAACGAGATCTCGCCGCCGGAAAGCCCCTCGATCTGGCCGAACAGGTTGTCGATCAGGTGCGCCGCTTCTTCCCCAGCCCGCGACATAGATCACTTGACCCGCGCCGGCCCCTGGCCCGGCCGTGCATTGCAGGTCCCCTGTCATGCCCGTTCGCCATCCCAAGCCCTTCGCCTGGCGGCAACGCCATCCGCCCCGCCACCCGCGCCGATCGTGCCATCGCCGCCAGGGCCTGATGCTGGCGCACCAGCCGTGCCGACGCGACAAAGAACAGCCACGACATCGTCGGCGATGTGAAGGTAAAGCCGGCCGTGACCCCGGCCACCGCCAGATAGAAGACCATGGTAATCACGAGTGCGGCATTAAGCCGGGCCAGCGATTGCAGGCCTTCGTCCACGACCGGTGCCATCCGACCGACCGCAACCGCGCGGCGCACGATCAGCACGATGATCGCGAAGAACAGCATGAAGCCGATCAGGCCGCCATCGACCAGGATCTGGAGATAGACATTATGGACGTGCATGCCGCCTTCGACATCGTGCTCGATGTGGCCTGGCAGATAGAAGCCGGAAATCTTGAACGCCAGGACCCCGGACATGACGGTCTCGAAGCTCGAACTGACCGCCTGAAACGACCCCAGTCCCAGTCCGATGATCGGGCTGGTGAGAAACATCCGCGCCGCGCGTTCCCACAGTTCGAATCGGGTCGAGACATTGGCGTCGTTGTCGAATGCCTCTTCATATCGATCGCCACCAAATACCAAGACGGCCGCCAGGAACCCGAGACAGGCCGTGACGTAGGCCAGCGTCTGTCGCGAAACCCGAAAGTTTGTCCAGTCCAGCAGCGCCGTGCGAACCGCCAGCCATCCAAAGGCCGCCATGATGCCCAATGCGTAGCCCCGTGACTTGGCGAACAGGAACGTTGCCCCGACCAGCACGCTGGCGATCCCGATCACGACCTCGCTGCGCAGTGGCGCATACGGGGTGGCGCGGGCCACGAAACTGAGCAGCAAGAGGACCAGGATTGCCCCCGTGCAGCCCGCCATGGGGTTTTTGCCGCCGAACAGACCCTGAATGGCGTTGTCATTGGAAAGCCTGATGTCGCCCGACTGGATCGGGGCGACGAAATAGCTGTAGAGCGATGCCACGCTCAGGACCAGTGCGACCAGGATCGCGGCCCGATACATGACCCGCTCAACGGCGCAGTGCGGCTTGAAAAGATAGAAGGCCACAAACACGCCGGCGATATAAATGATCTTGCCGAAGCGGGCGATGAATTCGATCGGCGACAGATTGGCAAGCGCGTCATTCGCAAGACTGACAGAAAAAAGATAGCCGGACAGCAGCAGGAACAGCAGAATCTCGATGGCGATGCGGGCCGGGATGCTGCAGCGGGTGAACCCCACCAGCATCAGTGCCACCAGGGTGATGGGCGCGGCGATGTCGAAAACATCCTGCATGTGAGCCGCGGCAAAGGCCACCCCGGCAAGGCCAAGGGCGGGGCCAAGCTTGACCGCAACACGCCGACCGTGCCGGCGCGCCAGCGAGCCAAGCGATCGCGCGGGCGCAGGTGACGAGGCGTGTCCGTCGGTCGTTCTCATTGCGGGCGTGACCCCATCAGGCGGCCCATGCTCTTGATCGGGAGCGGGAGCGTCAGAATGCCAAGCCGCGACCACACCGTATAGGCGCCGATGAGATTGGTGACGGCAAGGCTGGTCGCAGTGGCGATGGCCGCCCCCAGCATTCCGAACGCCGGGATCAATCCCAGGCAAAGGGCCAGATTGATCGCCGCGCCAAACAAGACGTTGTTCCGCATCGCCTTTTCGTGGCCACTCATAATGAGGAGCGGCCCGATCGAGCCGGTTGCCACATTGACACACTGGCCGATGGCGATGATGAACAAGATCGGCCCGCCCGCGGCCCCGAATTCCGGACCGAACAGGCCCATGACCCACCCCGGCGCCAAAAGGAACAGGGCAAAAACAGGCGCCGAGAGGAGAAGCAGCAGGCGGACGCTCTGCTTCGCCATCCGGGCCAGGCCTTCATGGTCGCCCTTGCGCCAGAAAGCCGCGAACTTGGGCGCGGCAATCGCGTTGACCGCGATCAGGACCAGGATGCTCAGGACCGCCGTGCGCGCTGCGGCGCTGAAGATGCCGACATCGGCCGTGGTCGCCCACCGGCCAAGGAAGAAGGTTGGAATCCAGGTCATCGCCAGAGCGGCGGGCTGCACCCAGAAAAGGTGCAGGCTTCGGCGCAACAGATCACCGGAATCGAATGGTGTCGCCCGGCAACGCAGTGGCGGCGTCATCCAGTGCCAGATGGCAAAGCCGACCGCCGCTGTAGTTACGGTCCCCATGATAAAGGCCCAGATCACCCCGTCGACGCCGAAGGCCGGCACCAAAACGACAAGAACCGCAATCGCGATCAGCCAATAGCCCACCGCGTTGACGACCTGGTACAGGAAGATGCGTTTCAGGCCACGCAACATCTCGCCATAGAGACGGGACATCGCCCAGGGCACGACCGCCAGCGCCATCCATTGAAGCGACGACCCAATCTCGGGCTTGCCAAGAACGCGTTCGGCAAACAGCGGCCCCAGACCCCCGATGACGATGGCGGCCGCGAGCGACGCACCTACAGCGACGCGCTCGGCCCATTGCGTCGCGGCCTTGACGGCAGGCCACTCGCCCATCTCGGCATGGGACGCGACATGTCGGACCAGGGTATTATCGAGTCCGAGACGGCCGATGACCGTGCCGATCAACGCGACCGTGAAGGCGAGAGAGAAGATGCCCGAACCGTCTGCGCCCAGCATCTGGCCCAGCAAGACGGTGAACGTGAACTCGCTGACCGCGGCAACCCCGCGCAGCGCGAACGCAACCGCGGTTCCCTGGAGCAACTCGCGCAGATGCTGGTCCATGTCATGGACAAGATCGACCCAGCGATGGAGGAAAGTCCGCAGCATTCTGACGGCCCATCATGCCCACCGCTTCGATCCAGACCCATTTTTCGATATGCGAAGATGCCGGCAAGAGCGTCCTGGCATGAAACACGGTCCCGGACTGAAGCGCCAAAGCCTCCTTCTTGAAAGCCTGCCATCCCCGTCACCGGAGCGGCACCGACCGATCATCACCGCGCACCCGGTGATCACCATGGACAAAATCAAATTCAACCCAACATATTAACCATCAGAGGGATGTTAACCATACAATCATGATTAAATATAATTTGAAAAATTAACCAATTAATCTTTATGTTCAAATAATTTTTGACCCTATCCATCACAGATAATGCAGTCAAGGCATTTTCATTGTAGCATCTAGACTGTAGATAGATGTGCCGGCCGCCCCGAACACGATCGGCGTGGCGGGCCATCCTTAAGGTCCGTGAATTCGTGTTATCGATGGTTAAGCCGAGTTCAGGATGAAACAGGCCGATGTCTTAACGGCCGAGCGAAAGGCTTTATCGCGGTGCGAGGATCAATCATGACGTTTGACCGCATCACCAGTGACCGAGAGCGCGTTCCCTTTCTTGACCGCGCGCCCTTCCCCGACCGGGAACCCGCCGACGAGATCGATTGGCGCGACCTGGCCCGCAGCATCAGCCGCAGCAAGTGGTGGATCGCCAGCCTATCGCTGACGCTCACGGTCCTGATCGTGGGCATCCTGGCCCAGTTCTCGCCGCGCTACACGGCCGAGACCCTGGTCGGCATCGATGTGCGCCGGTTCCAGGCGGTCGACATCAAGGATGTCGTGTCGACCCTTCCCGCCGATGTGACCGTTTTCAACAGCGAGGTCGAGATCGCCCGTTCGCGCGCCCTGGCGGAACGGGTTGTGCAGAAGCTGAAGCTGATGGACGATCCGGAATTCAACGAACTGCTTGTGCCGGCGAACCCAAGCCTGCCGTGGCAACTGGATCCGCGTCATGTGGCGCCCGAGCTGTGGCGGCAGCTGTTTCCACCGCCCACCGAGCCTGAACGAATCCTGACCCTGGTGGTGGACAAGTTTCTTGAACGGCTGAATGTCCAGCCAAAGGCCACCTCCTATGTCTTTTCGATCCAGTTCATTTCCGAGAACGCGAACCAGGCCGCGTTGATCGCCAACACCATTGCCGACATCTATATTTCCGAGCAGGAAGACATCAAGCGCGAAGGCAACCGGCGCGCCAACACCTGGCTTGAGCAACGCGTCAGCGAGATGCTGGCCCAGGTCCAGGTGCTGGATCGCAATGTCGACACGTATCGCCAAGAGGCCGGGCTTATTCGTGGCCGCAACACGTATGTCAGCGAACAGCAGCTTGCCGAGCTCAACTCGCAGCTTGTGCTCGCAAAATCCCGGCGCGCCGAGGCCGAGGCCCGCTACCGGCAAGTGACCAGCCTGATTGGCGGCAAAAGCCGCCTGGACGCGACCACCGAGGTCCTTGCCTCGCCGCTTATCCAGCGCCTTCGCGAAAAGGAGGCCGAGGTCCAGCGCAACGAATCCCAGCTCCTTGAAACCTACGGGCCGAAGCACCCCAAGGTCGTCAACAACCAGGCCGAGATGCGTGATCTCCGTCGCCTGATCGACGACGAGACCCGGAAGATCGCGGCCGGCCTTGCCAACGAGCTTGACATCGCCCGCGCCAACGAACAGAGCCTGATGCAAAGCGTTGCGGCGCTTGAACGGCGTGCCGCCGAGATCCAGCAGGCCGAGATCAAGCTGAACGAACTGCAGCGCGAGGCCGATGCCGCGCGGGCCCTTTACGAAACGTTCCTGGCCCGTCTGAACGAGACAACGTCGCAGACCGGATTTCAGCGGCCCGACGCGCGCATCGTGACGCGGGCCGGGGCGCCGGAAAAGCCCACCTTCCCGAACCTGCCGCTGTTCGGCGGCGCTGCCCTGCTTGGCTCGCTGTTCGTGGTCAGTGCGGTCTCGGTCATTCGCCAGCGGACCTCGAGCCGATTCCAGTCGGTCGATCAGGTCGATCGCATGACCGGCCTGCCCACGGTTGCCCTGTTGCCGCGCCTGTCCAAGCCGCAGCAGACCGGCGATCATGTCATTGCCGATCCACGGTCGGACTATGCCGAGGCGATTCACGGCCTGCTGGCGGGCCTGCGGATCATGGATCCGGCGCCCTGCCGATCGGTTCTCATCACCTCGGCCCTGCGCGGCGAAGGCAAGAGCCAGCTTGCCGTCTCGATGGCGCGGATTGCGGCCCGGACAGGGCGACGGGTCGTCTTGATCGATGCCGACCTTCGCGATCCTCGCCTGCATGGCCTGCTGGGCGCCTCGCGCGATCAGGGCCTGGCCGAGCTGCTGGCCGGACAGGCCGCGGTCGCAACCCTGCAAACCGACGACGTGACCGGGCTTCAGTTTCTGTCGGCTGGCGGCGACCAGGGCCATCCGGCCGACCTGCTGGCCCGCCCGAAGGCCAGGGAGATCATCTCGGCCTTTGCCGCCGAGTACGATCTCGTCATCATCGATTCGCCGCCCGTCTTGTCGGCCATCGATGCCCAGCTCCTGGGGCAGATCGCGGATCGCACCATTTTTGTCCTGGAATGGGAAAAGACGTCGCAGGAGGCAGCCGAGGCCGCCTTGCGCCTTCTTTACGATGCCGGTGCCAGCCTGGCCGGGATCGCGCTGTCGAAGATCGATCTCCGGAAATCGACCCGGTATGGTGACGTCCGGTCGATCGCGGCCGCGACCGGCTCGGTCGGCCAGTCAGGGCGGGCCACCAGCCTGAAGCTAGAAAAACCGCTCGGGAACGCGAATCACATCGCCCGGTAGAACCACGGCATCGTCGCCGACCTCGCGTTCCTCGGCTTCGTTCGCGCGCCGGATGCCAAGCCGGGTGGTGCGCGCCCGATAGGTGTATCCCCCGGCCAGAACCACGGCGTTCAGGACGGTCATTCCGTCAACATAGGGATAGCTGCCGGGCCGTTGCACCTCGCCCAGAATGTAGAACGGGCGGTAGTTCAGAACCTCGATGCTGACCTGCGGACGCTTGAGATAGCCATCCTGCAGGGCCCCCGTGACGGCCTTCTCGAGTTCCCGCACGGTCAAGCCGCGGGCCCGCACCTCGCCGATCAGCGGCATCGCGACGCTGCCGGCCCCATCGACCTGGAATTCGCCCGACAAGTCGGTCTCGCCGAAAACGGTGACGCGCAAGCGGTCGCCCGATCCCAGCCGGTAGACCGGGGTCTGGTCCTGGGCCTGAGCCACCCGGCCCATCGCCGCCACCGCCACAACCACGATCGCCATGCCGACCGCGGTCAATCGCCTGAGGGACTTGCGCATGCCAGTTCGCTCCATATCATCGGACAGCCGGGCGCCGCACGACGAGACGCCGCCCGGGCCCTGCACTACATCTGCAGCCTGAGCCGCAGCATGACCCGGTTGCGGGTGAAATCGGCATTGGCTTGGCTCGAATCCCGCTCGAGCCCGTCGTAGTCAAGCCCCAGGGACATGGTCCGGTTGACGAGGTACCGCGCCCCCAAGTTCCACGCCAGCAGCTCGTCCTCGCGCCCGATCCCGACGAAATCATGGTCGCGATGTGATGCGCCGGCATGAACAATAACGTTGCGGAGCAGTTCGTGATCGACCCGAAGCGACGCCGTGGTCGCGACAATCGCAGACGCGCCGTTGACCGCGGTCTCCTCGATGTCGCGGGCAATCTCGCCGCGCACCGACGTCAGGCGGGTGACGTTCCAGGTCAGCCGGGCCCGGATCGCCGGCTCCGAGATGTCGGCAAACCGCGGTTCGTCTGGCCGCCGGATGACACGTCCGACCATCACTTCGCCAAGGATGACACCGGTCAGATCGCCGCCGACGCCCAGGTACAGCTCGCCGCCCTGGGAATTGCGATCAAAGCCGTTGTCATCGCGCGCCGACGCATAGTCGACCCTGGTGGCAGCGCCTTCGACGAACGCCCGAAACGCATCGACAAGGGCGTATTGCAGGTGCGATTCCAATCGGTACTGCATACGGTCCCGATCATCATTGTTGACGATCGCGGCCCCGGTTGACGCATCGTCGAAATCATAGTGCCGGACCAACCCGCCGACCCGAAGCTCGACCCGATTGAATTCCTGCCGATAGCCAAGGCCGGCATCGCTGCGCCGATAGATCGTCGGTTCCAGGCCACCCACGTCGTCGGGCGACGAACGATCATCGTGCAGCCGGTCCCATTGGACCGTGGCCGATACTTCGGAGCCACGCTGAATATCAAGCCGCCCATTGGCGGCGACGTGAAGATCGTCATAGTCCTCGGTACCGCGATCGACGTACCGGCCCAGGTCTGCGCCAACGTCAAGGCCCAGCGCATGGCGCGGGAAATCCGATTTCACCGCAATCCGCGGCGACTGCTCGATGATGATGTCGTCGACCGTGTTGCGGCGGCTGGCAAAGATATTGTCGTCATGGAGGATGCCAATTTCATAGGCGGAAAGACCCAGATCGTTCCCAGCCGCAGCCCGACCGGATCAAACTCGGGGCGCGCGCGATCAAGCACGGTATCGCCCCGCCCGCTTGTTTGCGCGCTGGCCTGAACCGGAATTGACGATGTCACCGCCGCCATCGCAACCAGACCCACGATCCGCACATACGCCGACAGCCGTCCTGTCCCCGGTTGCCCTGGCTTCTGTCCTGGCTTCGGCCCCGCAGGCCAGGCGCCCATGTCTCCCCCGGCGCCGCTGCGGCAACAGCGTTTGCCCCCCATCAATGCGATTACCACCCTTCGTCATGCGGCAAGTTTCCGGAGACTAGTAAACTCCAACCGTCAGTCAAGCGTACCCTTTACCGCAGGGGCGCCCGATCCCGCGCGCCGGGCCCTTGCCCCGCGGCCGCGGCACGGGCGGGTGCTTGCACGCCCTCGACTAGACTGTATTCGCATCCGCGATGCCAATGGTATTGTAAATTCAAGTATGGGCAATCCGCGTTAACCAAACGTGCATTAACCAACATTCTTGACCTTGCCGGTGGTAACCGCGATCAATCTTCGAGTATTCTGCCGCCATTGAACTCTTGTTAATGGTTGTGGCGATGCAGCACTTGAACGACTTGGAATCCCGATCCGTCTTCATCTTGCGTGAAGCCTATAACCGCATCCCCCGCCTTGCCATGCTGTGGTCGCTCGGCAAGGATTCAAACGTCATGGTGTGGCTTGCCCGGAAGGCGTTTTTCGGCCGTGTCCCGTTTCCTGTCCTGCATGTCGACACCGGAAAGAAGTTTCCCGAGATGTACGAGTTCCGGTCCCGGTATGCGGCCGAGTGGGATCTCGATCTCAAGGTCATGGGCTGCCCGCCCCTCGAATCCATCGATCCTTCTCTGCCGCCGGCTGCCCGTTCCGCCGCCCGCAAGACGGATGGCCTGAAGGCCGCGATCGCGAAACTGGGGCTTAACGCGGTGATCGCCGGCATCCGCCGCGACGAACAGGCGACCCGCGCCAAGGAACGCGTCTTCAGCCCGCGCGACGAATCGGGCGGCTGGGACTTCCGCAATCAGCCGCCAGAATTCTGGGACCAGTACAAGACAGACTACCCGCCCGGCACCCACATGCGGATCCATCCGCTGTTGCACTGGTCGGAACTCGACATCTGGCGATACATCCGTCGGGAAAACATTCCGATCGTCGCCCTCTACTTCGCGCGCAATGGCAGGCGGTATCGCTCGCTTGGGGACCAGGACATCACATCGCCGATCGAATCGAATGCCGCGACGATCGACGAGATCATCGCCGAACTCGAAATCACCAAGACATCGGAACGCGCCGGCCGGGCCATGGATCACGAGCGCGAGGATGCGTTCGAACTTTTGCGTGCGTCCGGATACATGTGAGCGCGCTCATGTCCAACAGGGGAAAGCAGGCAGCTATGTACCAGGGCAAGCGATTGGAGATCAGCACCGGAACCCTGAAGATCGTCGTCGTCGGCCATGTCGACCACGGCAAATCGACCCTGATCGGCCGGCTGCTTCACGAAACAGACTCGCTTCCGCCCGGCAAGGTCGAGGAACTTCAGCGCGTTTCGGCGGCGCGGGGCATGCCGATCGAGTGGTCGTTTGTTCTCGATGCCTTTCAGGCCGAGCGCGACCAGGCCGTGACCATCGATACCACCCAGATCTGGTTCAAAACGGCCAAGCGCCATTACGTCATCATCGACGCACCCGGCCACCGCGAGTTTCTCAAGAACATGGTGAGTGGCGCGGCCAGTGCCGATGCCGCGCTTCTGGTGATCGACGCCAGCGAGGGCCTGCGCGAACAGTCGCGGCGCCACGCCTATCTGCTGCATCTGCTGGGCATCCGCCAGGTCGCCGTGATCGTCAACAAGATGGACATGGTCGATTACGCCGAGCAGCGCTTCATCGACATCGCGGGCGAGGTGACCCGCTATCTTGCCGATCTCGATATCGTGCCGGCGGCCATCGTTCCGGTCTCGGCGCGGGCCGGCGACAACATCGCCATTCGCTCGCCAATCATGGCCTGGTACACCGGGTCCAGCATGCTTGAGACGCTGGATCGCTTCCACGAGGTGACCCGGCCGCGGGACCAGCCGCTTCGCATTCCCGTGCAGGATATCTACAAGTTCGACGAGCGGCGCATCATCGTCGGCCGGGTCGAGGCAGGGGTGCTGCGCGTCGGCGACGAGCTGCTGTTCTCGCCCTCGAACAAGATGGCGCGCGTGCGCACCATCGAATCGTGGAATTCCCTGGTCCTGCCGGTCGAAGCCCATGCCGGAGAGTCCGTCGGCTTTACGCTTGACGAGCCGATCTTCATCGAGCGCGGCGAAGTGGCAAGCCATCGCGAGAACCCGCCAGTCCTGACCAATGTTGCCCGTGCCACCGTGTTCTGGCTTGGCGCCGAGCCGCCGGATCCAAGCCGGACCTATCGGATGCGCATCGCGACCCAGGAGGCCCTGGTCACGGTCCAGTCCGTCGAGCGCGTCATCGATACGGATACGCTTGCCAGCCGGGCCAGCGATACGATCGAGCGCAACTCAGTCGCCGAAATCACGCTCCGCAGCCGCGGCATCGTTGCGCTTGACGAGTATCGATCGATCGCGGTCACCGGCCGCTTCGTGCTGGTCGATGGTTACGACACCGTCGCGGGTGGCGTGATCAGCATGGATGGCTATCCCGACCAGCGCCCGACCTTCGGGGTCAAGTCGACAAACCTGTTCGCGGTCGCCCACCGCATTACGGCGGAAAACCGGGTGGCCCGAAACGGCCATCGCGGCGGCGTGTTGTGGCTGACCGGACTGTCGGGGGCCGGCAAATCGACCCTGGCCATCGCCTTGGAACAGCGCCTGTTCCAGAAGGGCTATCATGTGTACGTCCTCGATGGTGACAACATCCGCCAAGGCCTGAGCGCCAATCTTGGCTTCGCGCCCGAGGACCGGGCCGAGAACATTCGCCGTGTCGGCGAGGTGGCTGCACTGTTTGCCGATGCCGGCTTCCTGTGTATCACCGCCTTCATTTCGCCCTATATCTCCGATCGCGAACGCGCGCGCGCGGCGGCCGGCTCGGCCTTCCACGAGGTCTATGTCAAAGCCGATCTCGAGACCTGTGAACGACGTGATCCGAAGGGGCTATACCGGCGCGCCCGGGCAGGCGAGATTGCCGAGTTCACCGGCATCTCGGCGCCCTATGAACCGCCGTCCCATCCCGAGCTGATCGTCGATGCCGGCGTTCATTCGATCGACGAGTGCCTGGCGGAATTGACGGGTTACGTCGACCGGGTCTTCCGGTCGAACTGATCGTCGGGCGCGCTGACGGGAGCGCGCTGATCGGGGCGCACTGACTGGGACACGCTGACTGGGGCGCGCTGACGGGTGCTGCGTTGCGGCGCAACGTTTGTGCCAGTCACCATGGATCCGGGACAGGATACGTGTCCTGACGCGAAACCAGTGTGGCCGCGCCATGCGCGACCGCGCCATTCCATCCCATTGGCCCGCCGGGGCTGTCGGCAAAATTAACATTAAGGTCAGCGCAATCAGCTAACCCATTGATGGTTAAGGCTTGGCACGGGACTTGCATGGTTACCTGGTAAATAGACATGCGACCGATCCCGTGCCGGTCGATGCGAGGCCAAAGTGTTGAAAAAGAAGAAAGAAAAATCAGATCCGGGCGCCGACAGTCGGCGCAGGTCTGCGACCAGGCGACACACGAAGAACCGTTTCTGTTCGCTGCAATCGGACCCTGTTGCGCGTCGCAGCGCGGCTGGACCGCATTGACCCGCCAGAGGAGCAAGACCACCCCGATACCCGAGACCCAATAACCAGGCATCCAAGAACCAAGCTGGGCTCAAATGACACATTTGACAAAATCCCTGACTCACGCCGCGTTGACCGAGGGTCTGTACCCGCCGCCCCCGGTCCTTTCACTCGCCATACTGTCGGATCTGGTCAAAATCGGCGATCTTGTCGGTCTGGCCATCGCCACAAGCACCGCTTACCTGATCGCCGGCCCAACGGCCTGGCCACCGCTTGCCATCTTTGGCGCACTCGTGTGCCTGCTTGGGCTTTACCACCTGGCTGCAACCGTTATCGCCGGCTATGGGCCGGACGCGCTGCGGGCCCCCCTTCTCAAGTTCCACAGCGCCTTGATTGCACTGGCGACGGCATTCCTTGCCCTTGGCCTGTTGGTGCTGGCCGCGGGACTCGAGCCCCAGTACTCGGAAGACCTGATCGCCACGTGGCTGGCGGCAAGCGGCGCATCCCTGCTGGCGGTGCGGACCATCCTCTGGGTCGTGATCGACCGGTTGCGGGCCCGTGGCCGGCTTGCCTTGCGCACCGTGATCATCGGCGCAAGCGAGACCGGGGCGCGTCTGGCCCACCGCATTCGCGGCGAGCATGCCAACGAGATCGCCCTGCTTGGTTTCATTGACGACCGCACGACACGGTTGCCACCGTCGGACGAGCTGGGGCGCCGATTGGGCGGGCTCGAGCATCTCCGTGCGCTGGTTCAAGATCGCGCCATCGATCAGGCGTTGATCGCCCTGCCCTGGAATGCGACCGCGCGCCTGCGGGATGTGATCCAGGAACTGGCATTCTGGCCAGGCCGGATCTGTCTGGTCCCCGATCTGGCCGGCATCGATTTCTCACGGTCGTCGTCCACCCGCATCGCCGGCATGCCGATGATGCTTCTGTTCGATCGCCCGATTTCCGAATGGGGCTCGGTGCTGAAGCGCGCCGAGGATCTGATCGTCGCGATCATGGCCCTGGTCTTTCTGGCGCCCGTCATGGCCCTGGTTGCGATCCTGATCAAGCTCGATAGCCCAGGGCCGGTGTTCTTCCGTCAGCGGCGTTACGGGTTCAACAACGACCTGATCGCAATCTGGAAGTTCCGGACGATGTATCAGGACTTGACGGACAAGGATGCCAAGGTCCTGACGACCCGGAACGATCCCCGCGTCACCCGTGTCGGCCGCCTGATCCGGAAATTCAGCCTGGACGAACTGCCGCAGCTGTTCAACGTCCTGTCCGGGGAAATGTCGATCGTCGGCCCACGCCCACACGCCTTGCAGGCCAAGGCCGATGGCCGTCTGTATGCCGAGGTGGTGCCACGCTACGCCTCGCGGCACCGCGTCAAGCCAGGCATCACCGGCTGGGCACAGGTGAACGGCTGGCGCGGTGTGACCGACACGGTCGAAAAGATCGAAAAGCGGGTCGAGTACGATCTTTACTATATCGAAAACTGGTCTCTCTGGTTCGATCTGTCCATCATCGTTCGGACAGCACTTGGCTTGTTCAAGGATCCGGACGCCTATTGAAATCATGCAGAATGACGCGTATTCGGCGTTCGCGACTGCAGCGAACGAGCCGGCCGCATGGCTCGACTGCCGCTGTAGGACGTCTTATTATTTGGCGTATCAGGTGCCGAAGCCACGACGGTTTCGGTGACGACCGGTTCAGGATGGGACAGGACCACAGAAGCGGCGATGTGCTGCCACTATGAATCCTCGAAGCGACGCCGCCACCTGTTCGAGCCAGGGCAATAGCATGTCAGGGAGCGCCCATGGCAATTGGTGAAGACATCTGGCTGTACATTCTTGTCGGATTTGCCGCGCAGATCGTCGATGGGGCAATCGGCATGGCCTATGGCGTGATTTCGACCAGCATCCTGCTGGCCGCCGGCATGCCGCCGGCACCGGCCAGCGCCGCTGTTCACATGGCCAAGATTTTCACGGGTGCGGCATCGGGCCTGTCGCATTGGCGGTTTGGAAACACCGATTTCCGCATGGTGGTCCAGCTTGCCCTGCCGGGCGCGATCGGCGCCGCGATCGGCGCCGTAGTCGTAAGCCACACGCCGTTGTGGCTGATCAAGCCCGCGGTCGCGATCTATCTGGCGGCAATCGGCGCATTCATTCTGTACCGAACGCTGCGCAAGCGGATCACGATCATCCAGAACCCGCGGGTCGGCCTGTTGGGCGGCATCGGCGGTCTGGTCGATGCGATGGGAGGCGGCTGGGGACCGGTCGTGACGTCGACCCTGATGGCCAAAGGTGGTGATCCTCGTTTGGCAATCGGCTCGGCCAATCTTGCCGAGTTCTTCGTCAGCATCGTGTCGTCGGCCGTATTCTTCGCCGCGCTTGGCACGGCCCGACTCGATATTGTCCTCGCACTGGTGATCGGCGGTGTGGCCGCGGCGCCGGTCGGCGCCTATCTGACCACCCGGATCCCGGCGCGCCTGCTGATTCTGTCCGTCGGCTGCGTCGTCGCCGTGCTCAGCATCCGGAATCTTTCCGTCGCCTTTTGAGACGATCACGGGCGGCGGTTTCAAGGCACCGGCTTCGAACTGGACCGGCCACCGCCGCATTCTGTAGAACTGCCCGACAGGATTTCGCATTGCCGAGACGGGCCAGGCCTTGATCGTCCGGCAACGGGATGGAGGATGGAATGACCGGCCCCAGGGACAAGCCGGCCGGGGACAAGCCGGCCGCGGTCAATCGGGTCGATGCCCTTCTGCCGCCCGAGATGGCCGAACTGTGCGAGGCCGCCGGTGCCGCAAAGGCCGGGCGCGACCGGCTTGGCCTTGTCGTCCTTGGGGTTCTGGCCGGTGCCTTTATCGCCTTCGGCGCCATCGTCATGACCGTTGTGCTGACCGGCGCCGGCGAGATTCCCTGGGGACTATCCCGCCTCGCGGCCGGTGTCGTCTTCTCGCTCGGGCTGATCCTGGTGATCGTGGGCGGCGCCGAACTGTTTACCGGCGATTCGCTGATGATCATCGCCTGCGCCAGCCAGCGTATTACCACCGGTTCGCTGATTCGTGCCTGGGTGATGGTCTATCTCGGCAATATCGGCGGCGCGGTGGGCACGGCCGCACTGGTCTTTCTGGCCGGGCAATATGAATTCGGCGGCGGTGGCGCCGGCCGGACGGCGCTTGCGATCGCCTCGGCCAAGGCCGCCCTGCCGACGGTCCAGCTGTTCTTTCTGGCGGTGCTTTGCAACGTGCTGGTCTGCCTGGCGGTGTGGATGTCGTTCGGGGCCCGCACCGTGACCGACAAGATCATGGTCATCATCCCGCCCGTCGCGGCCTTTGTCGCCGCCGGGTTCGAACATTCGATCGCCAATCTCTACTTCCTGCCCTATGGACTTGCGATCAAGGCCTGGGCTGGCCCCGAGTTCTGGACCGCCATCGGGCAGGTGGCCGCCGACTATCCGGCCCTGACCCTGGCGAATGCGATCCATAACATCGTCGTCGCGACGATTGGCAACCTGGTCGGTGGCAGCCTGATGGTTGGAGCGGTCTACTGGTTCTTGTATCTACGCCGGCGCACGTAGAAAAAGACGCGGGGGACAGAACCCCCATCCCGTGGCCAAGGCCTGGTTTCTGATCTAACCTGGACCGCAGCTCCGTTTCCGGGGCCGCCGATAGCCAGCGTCGATCGGAATGGAAAAGGCGAGAGGAGACCGTCATGCCACTACTGTGTGAAAAGCGTGGCCATGTTGCCATCCTGACCCTGAGCCGCCCCAGTGCCCGCAATGCCTGGGGCGAAGATTTCAATGAGGGTTTCGAGACCACGCTTCCCGCGCTTGAGAGCGACAAAGACATCCGCTGCGTGATCCTGACCGGCGACGAGACCGGCGGGGCATTCTCGGCCGGCGCGAACCTGGCCAAGGAGGAAACCCACACGGTCGCATCGGCTGGCGCCTTCATCACCGGGCTTCCGCAGTGGCGCAACTTCGTTGCCAATCTGCTGACCGAGTTCCCGAAGCCGGTGATCGCGGCCGTGAATGGCTATGCGATCGGCATCGGCTGTATCGCGACCTTTTGCTGCGACCTGATCGTGGCATCCGAGCGCGCCGAGTGGCGGCTTCCGCAGGTCAGGCTTGGCATCATGCCGGCCTATGGCGGCGCCGTGCGCCTTGCCCGCTGGATCGGCAAGGGTAACGCCATGCGCGCCGCGCTCGGCTATCCGATCGATGCCAGCGAGGCATACCGAAGCGGCCTGGCGCAATGGCTGGTGCCGCACGCCGAACTGATGGAGCGCGCTCTCAGGATTGCAGACGATATTGCCGAACTGCCGCCGCTCGCCTCGCGTCTAGCCAAGGAATCGTTGACGCGCGGGCTGGACATTCCAAACATCAGGGATGCGTCGGAAGTGGATATCTACCGTTTCATGGCCCTGAGCCAGACCGAAGATGCGAAAGAGGCCCACACGGCCTGGCGTGAAAAGCGGAAGGCCAAGATTCGCGGCGCCTAGCTGTGGGCACCGTATTGCCACTCTTCTGCCGCATTTTCCGGTGTATAAAATATGCGATTGTTCCCGGGTTTGACTTTCCCTGTGCAGAGGGGGTCGCCATGCTTCGATTTCGCATCGTCTTTTTGACCGTCACCTTTTTGACCGTCGGGGCGCTTTCAATGCCGGTTCTGGCGAAAGCCGCCGAGCCTGACGCTGAAGCCGGCGGGGGCGGCCTTGCCGTCCCGGGGCAACAGGCGCTTGAATATGCCCGCTCGGGAACCGCGGTGCAGTGGGTGAGCCCCGACAATGGCGCGACCATGACGGTCGTGCCGCAGCCGGCCTTCCAGACGCCGGGCGGCCAGATCTGTCGCGAGTTTCAGCAGACCGTCATGATTGGCGGCCAGGCGCAACAGGCCTATGGCACCGCGTGCCGCCAGGCGGATGGGTCATGGAAACTGGCGCCGCAGCGCGCGACGTCCAACGTCGTCACAACGACTGCCTATGAACCGCCGCCGACGGTGGTCATCCAGCCGCCGCCCCGGGTGGTCTATGTGTATCCACCCATCTACCCGGTGCCGGTCTATTACCCGACCTACTATGGTCATCCCCGTCCGGTCTTTTATTCGCGCGTCTTCATAGGCAGCGGCCGTCCGCATCATCCCGGCCATCATCACCGCTGGTAGGGCGGCGCGCCGTTCGGCCTGCCAGCAGCGCTTCGTCCGGCCGGTTCCGCCACGCCTATCTAAGAGACGCCCCCAGGATATCGCGGGCCACCACGTGTTTCTGCACCTCGCTCGGCCCTTCGCCGATGCGGCGAATCCGCATTTCCCGGAACCATCGTTCAAGCGGAAGGTCCTTCGCAACACCGAAGCCGCCGTGAATCTGCATCGACCGGTCGACGACCCGGCTGGAATTTTCCGCTGCAACCAGCTTGCCAAGCGCGGATTCGGTCCGAAACGGCTCGCCCCGATCGGCCTTGGCCGCCGCGTCCAGAACCAGCCAGCGGGCCGTGCGGATATCGATCTCGTTGTCGACCAGCATCCATTGAATACCCTGGCGCGTTGCCAGTGGCGCGCCGAAGGTCTCGCGGATCTTGGAATACTCCACCGCCATTTCATGGGCCGCGATGGCGACACCGATGCATTCCGCGGCATAGGGGATGCGCTGGCGCGCCAGGCGATCATTGGCGATGGCGAATCCGCCGCCCAGCTTTCCCAAAATATTGCCGTGCGGCACACGCAGGTTCTCGATCTGGATTTCGGTCGCATAACGCGACGACCGCAGCGTATGCACGATCCGTCGAACGTTGAACCCTGGCCATTGGGTTTCGACGATGAAACAGGTCACGCCGCTTCGACCGGCATCGGTATCCGTGCGTGCGAACAGAAGCCCGTAATCGGCACGATCAGCATTCGAGATCCAAAGCTTGGTGCCGTTGATGACCCAGTGATCGCCGTCCCGCACCGCCTTGGTGCGGATCGCGCGCGCCGGATCCGAGCCGCCGGACGGCTCGGACAGGCCGAAGAAGACCTTCTTCTCGCCCCGCAGCATGGGATAGAGATATTTTTGTTTCTGGTCTTCGCTGGCCTCGAAGAGCTGGGCCTGGCGCGCGCCACCGAACGTGCCGTAGCAGGGCGCATAAAGGCCGGCCCGATGCTGGCTCATCTCGATCGCGATCAGCGCCCGGGTCACAAGATTGATCGCGGGACCACCATATTCCGGCGGCGTGTCGAGACCATAGAGCCCCATGTCCTTGACCACGGCAGACAACCGGTCAAGATGCTCGCGCGGCAATTCATCGGCGTCCGGGTCAAGCGAGTCTTCAAGCGGCCTGATCTCGTTGCGAACGAAGCGCCGCACCGTTTCGACGATCGTTTTCTGCTCGTCGCTCAAGGCAAGATCCATCTGCGCGTCTCCAGGTCCTGGCGTCTCGGTCGGTGGCCGGGGGGTAAGCCCGCTCAGCTCGGCCGCAGGCGGCCATTGTAGAGTTCGCCCCGATCGCGGTTGACGACCGGATCGCGACCATGATCGTGACGAAACGCCCCAAGAAGTTCGAACTGCCGTGTCCGGTACGCCATGTTGACTTCATACCGGAACTGGGTCGCGCCGGCGGGCGGCGCCGCAACCCATTTCATGATCTCGCCGCGAAGGCCATGGAGCGAGCGCCCCCCCGCCGCGCCGATATAGACGACCTCGCCCAAGGCGTTGGCAAGCTCATAGACGCCAAGCTGGCCTGCCAGGCGCGCGGCCGTCTCGTTGTCCAGCCTGAGCCAAGGCTTTGCCAGCCGCACCGCCATCGGTCATTCTCCGGTGAAGATGGGGCGCCGTTTCTCGAGACGGGCGCGCATGCCCTCGGCCGCATCCTTCGAGCGGCGCGCCACTTCCACCATGTCGATGATGTCGTCATGGGGGATATCGTCCCGAAACGCCATTTGCCGTACCAGGGTCGCCTTCATGGTGCGAAGTGAAATTGGTGCGTTGGCGGCCAGACGATCAATGATCTTGCGCGCCTCGGCCTCCAGTGCATCCGGCTCGGCCACCCTGGCAATGGCGCCCATGGCCAGCATGGCCTTGGCCGGCAGCAGATCGCCCAGCAACAGCATCTCGCGCGCCGCGACCGGCCCCGCAACCTCAAGCAGCTTCTTGGTCAGGGGCCAAGTGGGAGCAAGCCCGATCTGCGCCAGGGTCATGCCGAACCGCGCCTTCGCGGACGCGACAACAAAATCGCAATGCAAGGCAAGCTCGTTCCCGCCGGCAATCGCATCGCCATGAACGACCGCAACGACCGGCAATGGCGAGGCTTCCATAGCATGCAGCAGCGGCTCGATCGGGCTTTTGCCGGGCTCGGCCGGCCGCGCCAGCCGTTCGCGCAGGTCGATCCCGGCGCAGAACACATCGCCGTCGCCCCGCAGCACGATCACCCGATCCGCCTTGTCGACCGGTTCGGTGAAAATGGTGGTCAGTCGATCCAGCATTTCGAGATCAAGCGCATTGCGCTTTTCGGGCCGGGCCAGGGTGACGGTGCGCACCGGCCCTTTTCTTTCCACGCGAACCTTATCCAAGCTGTGTCCTCCCTGCCGGTTCACTGTCGAATGGCCGTGACGCATGCGAAGCGACCGTCCAGGCCCATTGCGCATGGCCTTGCCCGCCCTTTGGCCGGGCGCGCATTCGGAAAAAGGCTAGCCGAAGACCCGCCCCCCTCCAAGAAGGATCGCAGACCACGCAAGCGCTGCTTCCCGATCGACCTTCCGCTTGCGGGGAAATGGCGATGGCGTGATATAGTTGAGCGATCTCCAATACCAAGAACCAGAGATCGCCCTGCCCCTGTCGGCAGGCGGCTCGAAAGCCAGAGAGGAAACGGATGATGGCTGATTGGCATGTTTCTCGGACGGTGCGCGCTGCGACGCTGGCGACGGCCTTGATCGGAATGGCGCTGTCAACCGGCTCTGCCGGTGCCCAGACCGCAACCGTGGCAGGCCCGGAAACGACATGGAATTTCTCGCTCTACACCCAAAAAGGTTCGGCGGTGACGGCGGGTTTTGACAATCTTGTGACCATGGTGGGCAACGCGACCGGTGGGCGGTTCCGCATCAATCAGGTCCATAACGGGACACTGGCCCCGGTCAAGGAGACCCTGGACGCCCTCCGCATCAACGCGTTCCAGATGGGCTTTGTCGCGCAGTCGTTTCATCCTGGCAAGGTTCCGACCGTCAACATCTTCGACCTGCCATTCCTGCCCTTTGCCAATCTCAAGACCCAGGTCACGGTCATGACGAACTATTTCCGGCTGCCCGAGGTCGTGGCCGATGCGGCGCGCTGGAACACGTTCATCCTCATGCCCCCGAACCTGACATCCTACGAGCTGGCGGGCAAAGGCAAACCGCCCCGCAGCATCGCCGATCTGAAGGGAATGCGCATCAGGGCGCCGGGCGGCATGGGCGAAGCGCTCAGGACCGTGGGCGTCGCGCCCAACAATCTGCCGTCGCCGGAAATCTATGGCGCGGTCGAGCGGGGCATGATCGATGCGCTGGCCTTCCCGATGTATGCGCATGGGACCTACAAAACGGTTGAACTTGTCACGTGGTACACGACCAACATGAAACTGGGCCTGGTGGCGGCATTCGCGGCCATCAACCTGGATGCGTGGAAAGCCCTGCCCGATGCCTATCGCAACCTGATGCTCGCCTCGGTGCCCGAGGCGATGGAGAGTGCCTTTCCCAAGGTTCTTGCCGATGACCAGGCGATGATCGATGCCCTCAATCGCCGCAATGCTGTCGCCATCACCTATTCAAAGGCTGAAAAGGACAAGTTCATCGAACAGGCGGCACGCCCCATCTGGGACAAGTGGGTGGAGGATATGAACGCCCAGGGCTATCCCGGCCGAAAGCTTCTCGACTTCGTGGTGGCAAACGCGGAACGAGGCGTCTGAGGCTTCTTCGTTACGGGAACCGGACGGCACGCTGACTTGGCCGTGGCAACGCGGCAGAACGGCAGATGTAACCGAAAGCGGCGGCACCAAGGTGCCGCCGCTTTTCTGCGCGTGCAATCCAGCCGGATCAGATAGCCCTTAGCCCTGCAATCAGATAACTTTGGGCCGCCGGGCCGGTACACCCTATTCCTATCGAGACTGATATTGCGGACGGCAAGCATGAACACCCTGAATTGCGATCTTCTGGTGATCGGGGCCGGCATGGCCGGCCTTTCCGCCGCGGCGCGGGCAAGCGAGCTTGGCGCTTCGGTCGTGGTCATCGAAAAGGCACCCGATATTGGCGGGTCCGCCATGTATTCCGGCGGATATGTCTGGACCGTTCCAACCCTGAAGATTCTCCAGGGCGTCGATAATGGAAATCCGGCTTTGGGCAAGGTCATGGTCGACGGCTTCCGGCCAGCGATGGCCTGGCTCCGCCAGCGCAACGTCATGATGTCGCGCCCCGTCCCCGTCTTCTATGGGCGGGGATACAGCATCGATATCCAGGGGCACCTCCGGCACTGCGCCTCGACCGTATCGGCTTCGGGGGGCCACGTGGTGACTAAGACAACGGTCACGGGCCTGATCCAGGATTCCCGCGGGGCCGTTATCGGCGCGCATGCCTCGCACCAGGATGGCGATGTCGAGATCCGGGCCCCCTGGACCCTGCTTGCCACGGGTGGGCTGCAGGGCGATGCCGAATTGCGGGAACGTTTTATCGGCCCATCGGCGCGCGACCTGATCGTGCGAGCAAATTCGTATAGCCGGGGGGATGGCCTTCGCTTGGCAGAAGCGGCCGGCGCGGGCCACAGCGTGAACAATCGCGGCTTTTACGGCCACCTGATGGCCGCCGGCGTCATGCTTACAATCGACAATTACCCCCGTTACTCGCAGATCCACAGCGAGCAGTCGCTGCTGTTCAACACAGCCGGGCTTCGCTTCACGGACGAGGGCCTGGGGGATTACGCCAATGCCCAGGCAGCTGCCCTTCAGCCGGGCAAACGGGCTCTCCTGCTGTGGGACGACTTTGTTCAGCGCGAAAATGTGATGCGCCCCTATATCGAGGGCAAGACGCCGCTCGACAAGCTGCAGGCCGCATTGGATGGGGGTGGGTCGGGGGGCCGGTTCCATTCCGCTGATGACCTGGCACGGTTCGCCCAAACACAAGGCTTCGACGGCCGTGCCCTGATCAACACTTTTTCGAACTTCAATGAACTGGCATCGGCAGCGCCCGAGGCCTTGGCGCCGCTCCGGACCGGTGCGATCCGACCGCTTGCCGAACCGCCCTACTATGCCCTGATCACCGTGCCCGCCATCACCTTTGCCCATGCCGGCATCAAGGCCAACGACCAGGCCCAGGTCCTGAGGCCCGACAACTCGGCCATCCCCGGGCTTCTGGTGGCCGGAGTCGATGTCGGCGACGTGTACGATGGCGGATATGCTGGTGGACTTTCGCTTGCGCTGGCGTTCGCCCTGCGGGCCGTCGAAACCGCTGGCTGGCTTGCCCCATTAATGCACGAGGCTGCCGGGGCATGATAGTGTGACAGGGGCGACGACACGAATGCCAAGCACCCCGGCCAAACGAGCTTGCTGACAAGGCCGGTCAACAGAAACGATACGGAGGAAACAATGGACGATGTCAAAAGAATGCTGATCGAGCACGCCTGCTGTCGGCTTATTCAGATCTATGCATTCGCGATCGATCATCGTGATGTTGAGGCTTTCGTGAATATTTTTACGAAGGATGCGTCCTATAAGCTTGCGCTTGAGCCGAAGCCGCTTATCGGTCACGAACCCATCCGCAAGTGGCTGCAAAACTATCCCCCGGACATGCTGGTCAGGCATGTGCCGGCAACGATGGTGGTCGATGTCATCGATGACGATAACGCCAAGGGCCTGTCCTATACCGCCGTATACAAGCAGCCGCATCACAAGGGTCCTGAGCCTTCAGGCCGGACGTTGCCGCGTGGCGTTGTCGAATACTATGACCGCTTCGTGCGCACACCCGATGGATGGCGCATCAAGTCGCGCGAGAATATCTTTCTGTTCTTCAATGAAGACGGCATTCCGCGATAACACGGGTCTCTGCAACAAGACGGGTCTCTGCAACAAGACTGGGCACGGAACACGGCCTATAATCCGACGGTCTTCGCAAAGGACTCGAGGCTGCGTCGCTTGAAATCAAGCGATGTCGCCCGTGGATCATCCGGGTGAATGGCGTCCCACGACATCACGATGTTCTCGAAGCCTGCGTCTCGATAACGGCCAAGGGTATCACGGTTCGCGGGACCGACCGGGCGCACATGAAAGGTGAACCTGTTTCGCGGCAGGCCATGTTCGTCGCGGACACGGTGGATTTCATCCCGTATGGCGATGCATTCCGTCAGCGGAATTGTCGAGCCATACCATCCGTCGCCAAGAAGGGCGGCCCTGCGTATGGCCCGCCCTTTCGAGCCGCCAAAGATGATCGGGATGTCGGTCGGAACCACAGCCATCTGCATGCGCGGAATGGGATAGGCGGGACCGGCATGCTCGAATGGCTGCGCCGAAAATGCCTTTCGCAGAATGGCGATGGCTTCCTCGGTGCGCGCCGCGCGCTCGGCAAAGGGCACGCCCAGGGCCGTGAATTCCTCGGCCAGCCAGCCCACGCCCAGTCCCAGGCGGAAGCGTGCCCCGCCCATCTCGTGGGCGGTCAGCGCTGCGCGTGCGGTGATCAAGGGATGGCGAAAGGGCGCCAGGGCAACGCCCGTCGCAACCGTGAGCCGGGTCGTCGCGGCAAGGATCGCCCCAACCATCACCCACACATCATAGATACGGTCATCCACCTCGGCGATGGGCGGTCTTGGCCGGCCCGCATAGGGGTGCATCGAGGCGCTGTCAAACGGAACGATCACATGCTCGCCGACCCAGACATCGTCGAAGCCGACCGCCTCGGCATGACGGGCAATCTCGACAAACTCACGCACAGGATTGGTGTTGATGGCGAATCCGATTGTCATGGGATCTGCTCCTTGTGTCACCCGAGGCTGGAGCCGATCCCCGTACCGCCGGCAACGGCGTGAAGCCGTGTCGTTCCGGCGTGGCTCGGCCGCCATCATTCGACGCGACACGCCGCCGATAGTCCAGCCATCTCGTTGCGTGGCCGCCCAGATCACAATAGAATCCTGGTGACGATCCGATCACAGAAACAAGACAACACCAGGAGGAAACGATGGGAAGAGGCATCGCGGCTTCATTCTGCAAGACCGTTCTAACGGCAGGCACGGTTGTTGCCGGGCTTGTTGCGGCAGCGACCCGGCCAAGCTACGCCCAGGCCAGCGCCGACATGGCCTGGGATATGGCCCTTTATGGCGTCCCGCGCAGCGTGATGAAGGTCGCGGACGAAGTGTCGCGCCAGGTCGAGGTCGTTACCCAGGGCAAATTCAAGATCAGAACCCATTACGGGGCAGGGCTGGCACCGGAAAAAGAGATTCTCGACGGCTTGTCCATCGGCGCCTTCCAGATCGGCTGGGTCGTGGTCGGCTATGCGCCGGGCAAACTGCTTGGTGTGACGGGGCTCGACCTTCCGTTTCTGCCGGTCAGCAATCTCGAAGCCCTGCAGAAGGTCCGCTACGACTATCTGGCGCAACCCGAAGTTGCGAACGATTTCACGCGCTGGGGCACGGTGGTGCTGCTTCCCGCTCCGCTTCCGTTCTTTGAATTCATGGGAAAGGGCAAGGGGCTGGCCTCGGTCGCCGATTTTTCAGGCAAGCGGCTGCGCGTGCTTGGTGGCCTTGGCGACGGCCTGCGGCTGATTGGTGCGGCCCCGACCAGCTTCACGTCACCCGAACTTTATCCCGCCCTTGAACGCGGCGTCCTGGATGGATTGGCCATTCCCTACTCGGTCCTCGCCGCTTACAAGATCCATGAGATTTCGACCTGGTATACGAAGGGTTTGACGATTACGCCGCCGATTGCCGTCCTGGCCATGAACCTGAAAGCCTATGAATCGCTCGCGCCGCAGTATCGGAAGGCGCTGCACGATGTCGGCCCGTCATCGATCGAAGCGCAGATGAAGGCGGTCGAGGCCGACGAGATAAAAGCCGAAGAGATGTTTCTGCAGCGCGGAATCCAGAAAATTGTATTTCCGCCGGCCGAGTTCCAGAAACTTGCCGAACGGGCCGGCCGCCCGATCTGGGACAAGTGGGTTCAGGACGTGACGAGCAAGGGCTACCCGGGCCAGCGGCTGCTCGATGTCATCCTGACATCGGCAAAGAAGGCAAACTCCTAGCTGCTTGTTGGGCACCGGCTGGGCTGCCGCGCGATCGGGCGGGGCAGCCCAGCCCCAGTGGTGTCACAGGTGATGCAGGCTGGCCATCACAGCGCTGACGGCCTGCCACCAGATCCTTTACGAGACCCCCTTCCGGGCAACGAATTCCTTTTCGCGCGCATGCCGAAATGCCAATATTGGACATCTCGGAACAGGAATGGGGACGGTGGCGATGTTGCCGCTTGACGGAATCCGTGTTGTAGAACTGGGACAGAATATGGCAGCCCCCTATTGCGGCCAGATCCTGGGCACGCTGGGCGCCGATATCGTCAAGGTCGAACGGCCGGAAGGCGACGATGCACGCGGCTTCGGCCCCCCGTTCTTTGCCGGCGCCTCGGTCACCTTTCACGCCACCAACCAGAACAAGCGGGGCATCTCGCTCGATCTGCGCGAAGACAAGGCGATTGCCTGGCTGAAACACTTCATCCGGGGCGCCGATATCGTTATCCATAACTTCCGGCCAGGCGTGATCGAGCAGCTTGGCCTGGGGTACGACGATCTGCGGGCGGTCAATCCGCGCCTGATTTTCGGCGCCGTATCGGGTTTTGGCGCGCATGGGCCGCTGCGCGACCGGGCCGGCTATGACGTCATCGCCCAGGCCATTGCCGGCATGTTCTCGGTCAATGGCGACCCGGCGGGCCGCACGGCCCGGGTCGGGATCTCGGCCCTCGACATGGGGTCTGGCATGTGGCTTGCGATCGGCTGCCTGGCCGCCCTGCGCCAACGCGACGTCACCGGCCAGGGCTGCATCATCGAGACGTCACTGTTCGAGACGGCGATCGCCTTTCTCAATCAGCACATCACCCTGAACGGGGCAACCGGCAAGCCCCATCCGCGCGAACGCGCCGGCGTACGCAAGGTCGCCCTGTTCACAAGCTGGGAAACCAGCGACGGCGAGATCGTGATCGCGCCGGCCAATGATCGGCTCTTCCAGCGCTTGGCGACGGTTGCCGGGCGGCCTGAATGGGCAACCGACCCGCGCTTTCGCACCAATGCGGATCGGGTCGCGCATCGGGACCATCTGACCACCGAATTGGCCGCCATCATGCGCACCCGTTCGACCGCCGATTGGGAAGCGGCGCTCGACAAGGCCAATATTCCCTGCGCGCCCATCAACGGCCTTGCCGAGGTGATCGTCCATCCCCAGACCAATGCCCTGGCGATGCTTCACACCTCGCCCGAGACAAACCTAAAGCTGCCGCGCATTCCACTGTCGTTCGACGGCATCCGCCCGCCGGTACGGCGCGAGCCGCCCACACTTGGCCAGCACAACGCCGAAATCCTGGGCCAGGCGCCGCCCACGGCCGGCTGACGCCGCGATCACGTCCCCCGCAGCAGGTCGATCCTGAAGATCTTTGTCGCCAGGACAAAGACAACCAGGATGAGCAGGCTGAGGACCAGGGCGGTCACATTCGCCTGACCGACGACCCCGTTCTCCATCTGGTCCCACATCAGGACCGGCAGCACCATGCTGCGCGAGCCGTAAAGCAGGATTGTCACGCTCAGTTCGCGCACCACGTTGATAAACAACAGAACCCAGCTTGCCATGATGGCTGGCCGAATGATCGGCAGGACGATGTTGTAGACAGCGCGCGACGGCGATGCCCCCACCATCAGGGCAGCTTCCTGAAGCTCGTTGTTCACCTGAAGCAGGTTCGAGTTCAGGATGCGCGCGCTGTTTGGAAGGTAGCGGATCACATAGGCCAGCATCAGGATCCACAGGGTGTTGTAGATCGGCGAACTGATATAGGCCCACAGCATGCCGATCCCGAACACGATGCCCGGCACCGCAAGCGGCAGGGTAGTCACAAAATCGATCGACCCCCTGAGCCGCGTCTTGGTCTTGACGACGACATAACTGACGACAATGCCAAGAATCGTGGCAACCGTGGCCGATGCCAGCCCCAGAAACACGGAATTGCCCAGGGCAGTGCGGAAGTGCCGATCGATGAAGGCCGCCCGCCAGTATTCCAGGGTCAGGGTGCTGGCATCCCCGCCCCCGCCGGTAAAGAGCTCGGGCGTAAAATAGCGGACGAACGAGCCGCCGATGATCACCAGGTAGGGCAGCACAACGGCCAGAGCAAAATACGAGATGCACAGGCAGAACGCCGCCCACCGCAATCGCCCCAGCCTGAACACGCCAAGCTTGGTCCCACGGCCCGAGATCGTCACGAATTTGGCCGACTGGCGGATAATGCGGCGATAGAAATAAAGCCCAGCCGCCATCATCGCCAAAAGAAAAAGCCCAAGCGCCGCCGCCTTGTGCCACTGCGACGGATAATAGGTTGTCAGCTTGAAGATCTGATAGGGAACCGTGTTGATCCGGCTTGGCCCGCCCAACAGGCCGGGAATGCTGAACATCTCGGCAGCCAGGACAAAAATGATGATGGCCGAACCGACCAGGGCCGGCAGCAGGATCGGCAGCGTGATGCGGCGGGTCGTCGTGAAGATGCCGGCGCCAGCCGTACGCGATGCCTCTTCCATGCTCTGGTCCATCGCGCTGAGCGCCGAGACGGTCTGCAGAAAGGCATAGGGCGCGAAGTAAAGGCTCATGCACCAGACCAGCCCACCGAAGGTAAAGATGTTGATGATGACGCCCTGCTCGTCGCCGCTGACGACCCGGTAAAGGATGTTGATCAGGCCGGTCTTGACCGAGGCCAGTTGCATCCATGCCATTGCGCCGGCAAACGGCGACAGGAACAGCGGAAACACCACCAGGTATTGGAGAATCCGGCGCATCGGCACATCCGTGCGCGCAATGATCCAGGCCAGCCCGCCGCCAAGCGTGAGCGCAATGAGGGTGACGCACACAGCCAGCAGCAGGGAATTCTGGATGCCACTGAACGTCGCCGGGTCAGAGAAGACATTGACGACCGTATCGATCGTATAGCGGGTCCTGCCCCGGCCCGGCGGCGATGCGTGCAAGGCCCCAAGCAGCAGGTTGAACAGCGGCCACAGAATTGCAGCGCTCAGCACCAGGAACAGGGTGCCGAGCGCTGCCTTCTCAGCCAACCGGATACGGGTTGAGACTACCGACCCCATTTGAAGATCGTCGAGAACGCCTGAAACGCCTTGGGAGTATCTTCGTCGATCTGCTGGTAGTTGTCGCTCGACGCGCCGGGCCGGATATTCTTTGGTTCAACGTACCACGCGCCCTCGACCGCCTTGTCCTTCCAGTCGATCCGGCCCGAGCGGCCACGACTGTGAGTCTGATACGAAGTCTGGCCGTCGTCGCTCAACTGCCATTCCTGGAACAGCCGGGCCGCATTGGGATGCGGAGGCTTGTTCGCAATCATGCTGTAGGCCGGTGTTACGAGCACGTAGTCCTTGTCGAACACGTATTCGACCCGCCCGCCCGCGACAATCTGGCGGTTGGCTGTATCAGACAGGCAGTTCATGCCGATATCGTACTCGCCGGATGCCACCATCTGCGCCGTGTTGGTGGCGCTGTTGGTAAGATGCGGATTGAGCTCGGCCAGTTTCTTGAACCACGCTTCGCCCAGCGACTTGTCCTGCCACCACCGCACGACAAAGGTTCCGGATGTTCCGCCGATCGGGGCCGTCATGACGACGCGCCCCTTGAAGCGTGGGTTGGGCCACGTGTGGTACGAGCGCAGCAGCTCGATCTCGTCCGGCGTGACCTTGCGCGGATTGTAGCAGGTCGCCGAAGTGTAGACCCAGAGCGGATACCCGTATTGCGGGATCGTCACCGATTCGGCATAGAGCGGTGCCGTCGTCGGCACGTATTTATCGAGATAGCCTGCCGGAATAAAGTCGGCCAGAATGGGTGTCAGGCCCGGGAAGTGCAGAACATCGACATTATTGATGCCCGCCCGCTTCTCGAGCATGAACTTCTCGACCAGCGGATTGCCGCCGAATCGTGTCAGCTCGACCTTGATATCGGGATACTTCCGGTTGAAATCCTGGACAATCTTGGTTGCGATGTCGGAAGCGAGAACCGTGTAGACGCTGACCGAACCTTCTGCCTTGGCCTTGGCATAGTATTCGGCCATCACCTGATCCGTAGACCGGGCGGCTTGCGCCATGGCCTGCCCGACCGAGCCGATGCCCGCCACCATGATGGCGAGCACAACGAGGCACAGATGCATTGGTCGTTTCATCCCCACTCTCCTCTGTTATGAGCCGCCAGGCCTGGACCCGCCCGCAGCGTCCTTGGTTGCCGCCCTGTCGATCAGGATCACATTGCCAGGATCGATGTGAATGAAGACCGGTGCGCCAACGCCGCCCTCGGCCCACAGATAGGGCGCGTCGGCCGAAAAGGCCTGCAACCGGATCATGTGCCCGCAAACATCAACGGTTGCGTCAACCAGGCTGCCGACAAACACGCTTTCCCGGAGCGTGCCAGGCCAGGTATTGGCAGCGGCCCCGTCGGTGCGGCTCCATTTGACGCATTCCGGCCGCACCACCAGCGTGACAGGGTCGCCGATTTTTACGGTATCGGGAACCCGGCAGCGGAGCTCGAGCCCGCGATCGGTGACCACCCTGGCGTCAAGCCCAGTGGCGTCAAGCCCGGCCGAGCGTTCAACCAGTCGCGCCGAAAGCTGGTTGGTGATACCGACAAAATTGGCGACGAATTCGCTTTGCGGCCGGAAATACAGGCTGGCCGGGTCGCCTTCCTGGATGATCGTTCCCCCTGACATGACGACAACCCGATCCGAGATCGACATCGCCTCGGTCTGGTCGTGGGTCACGAAGATTGAGGTGGTGCCAAGCGACTTTTGCAGCGCCCGCAGCTCGACCCGCATCTGCTCGCGCAGCTTGGCATCAAGATTGCTGAGCGGCTCGTCAAACAGCAGGACCTGGGGCTGCAATACGATGCTGCGGGCAACGGCAACCCGCTGCTGCTGACCGCCCGACAACGCGAAGGAGTTGCGCTGCTCGTAGCCTTGCAGGCCGAGCAGCGCCAGGGTGTCGAAGACCCGCTTGCGGATTTCGGCCTCGGGCAATTTCTTCAGGCGCAACCCGTACGCGATGTTCTCGAACACCGTCATATGCGGCCAGATGGCGTAGGACTGAAAGACCATGCCGGCGTTGCGCCGCTCGGGCGGCACGGCGGCCTTTGGCGAGAAGACCTCGGTTCCGGCGATCCGGATGCTGCCGGAATCGGGCTCTTCGAGGCCGGCGATGCAGCGGAGAAGCGTCGTCTTGCCGCAGCCGCTTGGGCCAAGAAGCGACACGAACTCGCCTTCGGCAACCGTCAGGCTGACGCCGTCAAGGGCGGTCGCGGCACCGAACCGCTTCGTGACACTGTTTACGACAACGCCGCCCATCACTCAGCCTGCCCCTTTGCATTGGCCGGATGTTGGCGATCGCGGCTTGTGGCCCATCATGATCGCCTACATCTGCGCTTCGGGAACCAGGTCGGAAATGGCCTTGGCCGCGATCAGTCGCTCGATCTCCGCCGGCGGGTAGCCAAGAAGGCCGGCCAGCACGCTGCGCGTATGCTGGCCATGCCGCGGTGCCGGATCGTTGCCGGGCCGATAGGCAGGCTTGCGCTTGATCGGGTTTCCGAAGGCAGGCAATGGCCCGGCAACCGGATGATCCATGGTCAGGATCATTCCATTTTGCGCAAGGTCGTCGCATTGCATCAGCTGGTCGATCGTTCGAAGACGGGTGGCCGGAACCGAGGCGGCCGCAAAGGCCGCCAGCCATTCGCTGCTGGGGCGGGCCGCCAGCGCCGCACGCAGGTCCGCCTCAATGGCGACGCGGTTCTTGGAACGGCCTTCGATGGTCGCGAATCTTGGATCGGCCGCCCAGGACGGCCGCCTCAAGACCCCCGCCAGCGCCGCAAAGGCCTGGTCAGTATAGGCCGCCAGGGCGATATGGCCGTCGGCGGTGCCGAACACGCCATTCGGGAACAGCAGCGCCGGCCTTTCATCGGTCCGCTCGGCCAGCAGGTACTGCTCGCCCAGCCGGCCGGACATGGCAACCAGCCCATCGAACAGGCTGACTTCCTTGTGGCAGCCCTGCCCGGTGACCTTGCGTTCCAGCAACGCCTGCAGCAGGGCCTGTGCCCCGTACAGACCGCCGCTCAGGTCGCCAAGCGGGATCGCCGGCTTGATCGGCTCGCCCGGATCGGGCGTCGTCACCGCCATCGAGCCCGACATGGCCTGGGCCACCACGTCGAACGAGACATTGTCGCGCAAGGGGCCATAGCTGCCGAACCCCGAGATCGATACCAGGATGATGGCCGGATTGACGGCTTGCAGGTCAGCGAAGGAAAGACCGATGCTGTCCATCACGCCGGGCCGGAAATTCTCGATGACCGCATCGGCCTTGCGGACAAGATCGAGAAACACCTTGCGCCCATCCGGATGCTTGAGATCCAGGATGACGCTTTCCTTGTTGCGGTTGGCGGAAAAGAAATAGGCACTGATGTTCTTGTGAAAGGGGGGATGGCGGCGGGTCGCATCGCCCACACGCGCTTCTTCGACCTTGATGATGCGGTGGCCCAGATCGCCAAGGGCCTGGGTCGCGAAGGGGCCCGCCAGCATCCGGGTCAGATCGATGATCGTTGCCACTGTCGTGCCCTTCGGTTCAGGCGCCCGGCTAGCCCAGCGCCCCCAGGCGCCGGGCTTCGGCGATCGCCGTTTCATTCATGCCAAGCCAGTCCGCCAGGATCTGGTTCGTGTGTTCGCCCAGTTCCGGCGGGCGGTGCTTGGGCTGATTGGCGCCGGCAAACCGCCACGGCATGCCCGGGATGTCGACCGTGGTGCCACCGCCAAGATCGAAGGTCTGAAAATACTCTCTCGCCTTCAACTGCGGATGCTTGAGCAGCCCCGCGACATCGTTGACATCGCCGCACACCAGGCCGCGGCGGCGGAACTCGCGGCTCCAGTATTCGGCCGGCTTGCTGGCGAAGATCGGCATCAGTTCGCGGTTGAGAGCAGCCAGATTGACAACCCGTTGTTGCGAGACCACGTAATCGGGATTGTCGCGCAGATCCTCGCGCCCGATCAATTCGCAAAAACTTGCCCAATGAGGCTCGGCCAGAACGCCGACCGTGATCGGATTGGTCGCGGTGGGATAGACCTGGTAGGGCGCCAGAATCGGGTGGCGGGTGCCCAACGGTTTCGACATCTTGCCCGACACGGCATAGTCGATCAGGTTGTAGGACATGACCGACGTCGCCACCTCGAGCATCGAGATGTCGAGATACCGGCCGGCGCCAGTGCCGCCGCGCTCGATCAGCGCACAGACAATCGAATAGGCGGACACCATCGCCGTCATCACATCGAGAACCGGCACGCCGACCTTTGCCATCTGGCCATCCTCGGTTCCGGTCAGGCTGATCAGCCCGCCCTCGCCCTGGATGATCAGATCATAGGCGGACCGGTCCGAATAGGGCCCATTCTGGCCGTATCCCGACACCGAGCTGTAGATGAGACGCGGGTTGACGGCGCTTGTTTCGGGATAGCCAAGCCCAAGGCTTGCCATCGTTCCGGGCGTAAAGTTCTCGATCAGGACGTCGGCCCTGCGGATCAGGTCGAGGGCAAGGTCGACGCCGGCTTTTTTCTTGAGATCGATGACGATGCTTCGCTTGTTGCGGTTGGACGACAGGAAATGCGGGCTGTGGCCGTGCAGGTCGGCGCGGCTCCATTTCCGCACATGATCGCCGATTCCCGGCGGCTCGATTTTCACGACGTCCGCGCCCATGTCGGCAAGCATCATTCCGCCATAGGGCCCGGCGACCGCCTGGCCGAACGACACGACCTTGACGTTTTCGAGGGGAAGCATGCCTATCCGCCTTTGCTGGATCCAAGGGGGGTTACGGGATCGACGGCAGCCTTTGCGACCAGCGCGGCGATATCGGCCGCGGCCAGGCCCAGGCGCCCGAGGCAGGCCCGCCAGTCCGGCGACACGGCGGGCCGCGTCAGCGGGCCACCCCCGCCGGCAAGGTTGATGATCGGCGTGTTGAAATAGCGGCGCCCATTGATGGTTGCCGTCATCGCCCGCGCCGCCATCACCGGCTGCTGGACCGCCTGGCGCAGGGAATGGACGGGGGCATGCGGCACGTCCGCGTCGCGCAGCCGATCAACCCAATAGGCGACCGTATTCTGCCGGAAGACCGCATCGAGCATGCCGTTCAGGATGTCCCGATTGTCGCGCCGGTTGACGAACGTCTTGAAACGCGGATCGTTCGCCCAATCGTTGTGGTCCAGCATCGTACAAAGCTTGCGCCAGAAGGCCTGGGTGAACGCCCCGACAATCACGTAGCCGTCGCTGGCCGGGAATGCGCCATAGGGCACGATATAGGGGTGACCGGAGCCGATGAAACCAACGTCCTCGCCGCTCACCACGTAGCAGGTTCCCATGTAGCTGAGCAGCGCCACGATCGCATCGATGCCGCGCACCGAAAGAAGCTGCGGCTTATCCTCGATCAATCCGTTCATCACGCCAAGCGCAGTGAAATAGCCGGCCGCCACGTCGCCGATCGGAATGCCGATGGTGACCGGTGGACCGCTCAGGCGGCCGGTCACGCTGGCGGCACCGCAGGCCGCCTGCAACAGGACATCGCCAGACGGAAGGTCGAGATCATCCTGCAGCACACCGTCGGTCGGCAGGACATGACAGGTGGTCCCGCGCGAGCGCACGGCGAACCAGCCGCGATGGTCCGTGATGAACGCGTCGCTTGCGGCAATCAGCCTTGCGATCAGCGCCCGGTCAGCCGCCCTGACGCGAAGAACCGATTTCTTCCCGTTGGCGCTCAGATAGGCGATGCTGGTCCCGTTTTCATCCAGGGGCGGCAGGCTTTGCAGCGGCGGCGCATCGTCAAGCTCGAGCCTGAGGACGGAAAGACCGGCCTCGGCCAACAGGCGCCCGGCATGGGTGCCTGCGGCCGTACTGGCGATCTCGACGACTTGAAAGCGCGACAGCATGCGCCGTCTCCTCCGGCCGGGGATCAGAACTTCGGCGGGACGGGCAGGGTCTTTGCAAACTCGCGCATGCTCACCGGCTGGCGGTGGCGCCGCTCGATCGGCGTCAGGGTTTCCGACCGCGACGGCAGAGCCACGGTCGCGGATCCGATGATGCTGACCTTGTCGTTCTGGTTTTTCGCCTCGATGGCCAGATCGACACGATGCTCGCCATCGGCCTCGTATTTCTTTTCGACCCGGCCGCTGAAATAAAGCGCGTCACCGAAATAGTTGAAGGCGCGATATTCGGCATGATTGGTGACCAGAAAGGCATCATCACCCATCCAGTTGGTGACCAGATGCAGCAGCCACGAGTGGCGCTGGACACCGACATCATAGGGTGCCGGCACGCCCGCATTCGTGGCCGCTTCGATGTTCTCGTGCACGCGCACGATGGGCTCGAGACCGCCGTTCTCCGGGTTGCGGAACCACCAGTTCGGGTGCCGCTTGCGATCGACATGGGCCAGCCGGTGGGCAGGCGTCGGCGCGACCATCGCCCCGGCATAGAACGCGATCATGTCGCTCAGGCAGAGCGGCCCCTTGACGATGCGATCAAGCGCGTCACCGACCTTGACGTCTTCCCAATAGCGCGGGGTCGCGCCACGCGGCGTCTCGCGGTCGTAAATGTCCTCGATTTCCTTGATCTTGTCGGGCGTCCACTTCTGCAGCTTGAAGGTGGCGCTTTCCTTGCCACGCTCGCGCGCCGCCCCGCGCTCGATGCGATAGGTCCACGAGCGGCAATAGGCCAGCAGTGTGTCGTCCGGCGTGTAGAAGAGGTTCGAATAATAGGCAATCGCCGTCCGGCCGCCCATGCGGCTTGGCCGCTCGACAACATCATCGAGCCAGACGTGAAGGCGCACTTCCTTGTCCTGGACGATCGGCTTGAAGAACTGCCAGTCTCCCCCGGCCTGGAAGCCATGCACGCCCGGCAGGCCCATCTGCACGACCGTGATGCCAACCGTATAGAGGAACGACGGCGGAGCGATATTGATTCCCAGCTTTGTCTTCTTGCCGTATTCGCGGTCGATGTAGAGCGGGTTGTCGTCGCCGATGCCGATGCAAAAATGACGGACGCTGTCATAGCACGACGAGTAGTTATAGGTGTTCCGCGATCGCAGGATCATGCCGATCTTGTCCCGCATGGCCTTGAGGCCTTCGGGCGTGATACGCGCCTGCTTCAGCAATTCCGACATTGTTCCCCTCGACGTTTCCTGGTCGGACTGAACACATCGGCGCAGCAACGGCCGGCACAGCCCGACGTTCCCTCAACATCCTGCCTGTTCTGCGGCCTGCCAGGGCGGCTGGCAGAATGCGACAGGTTCTTGTTTTTGGTACAAGACCTAATGTCCTATTTAGGCACTCCCGTTTCAATTTGGCAATAGCCGAAATCCAAGGGGCAGGGCGCAGACGGGCCCCGTCAGAATAACCCCGGCAGAATACAAGGTACTGGCGATGGTCGGCAGCTTCATGTTACGCGAAGCCTATGGCGGGGCACGCCCCGCGACCGTTCGCCAAGCAACACACAACAAGCAGCGCACAAGAAGGGGACCTGCAGCCTGATGTCCGGCAATGACGATCTTTCGCGCATCGCTCTCTATGTTCGGGTATCGAGCGCCATTCACACCCGTATCGCGCGCGGCGAATGGCCGGTTGGAACCAAGCTTCCGACCCTCGACGAGCTGTGCCGACAATATCAGGTCAGCCGCAACACTCTGCGGCAGGCAATCGATGTTCTGCGGACGGAAGGTCTGGTTCGATCCGCGCGGGGCCAGGGCATCATGGTGGCGCGAAGCCCTGAACATGGGGGTTATGAAAAGGCCATCCGTGACGTCATCAGCAATCCCCTGACCCGCGACCCCGACGTCACGATCAAGGTTCTGTCGCGCCGCAAGGTCCAGGCCTTGCCGCCCGAGATTGCCGGCGATCACAAGACGTTCCCTCAGTACATGCATCTTCGGAAGCTGCACTGTCATCGCGGCATACCGTACGAGGTTATTGACGTGTACGTCGAGGCCAGGTCGTATCGGTCTTTTCCAGCCCGCTCGGACGAAAAGGCTCTCATCAGCCGGCTGGTCATGGACCATGGGCCCGAGAAATTCATGTCCTGGCAGCAGGAGATCACGGTCGGCCATCCCGATATCGAAACAAGCCGCCTTCTTGACTATTCGATGACGCGGCCCGTGGTGCGCATCCGGCGCCAGCGGTTCGACAGGCACGGGCGTATTCTTCTGGGCGGCATATTCCTTTATCGGGGCGACATGTTCGTTCTTGACATCGGGGGAAGCGGCACTCTGGTCCCCTTCTCGCATGTCCAGCCGCTTCCGGCACCGACGAAGCCGGGCAAGCGACGGCAAAAATAAAAATAGGGCAAGCAGGGCTGATTCATTCTTTCCGGGGCTCAAAGGCCCCCAGACCATGCCAACCCCATGCCAACCCCATGACCAGCATCATGACCAGCCGGGGCGCGACGATCGCTATCGTCCAAGCAAGCGCTTCAGGCCGTCGGCCGGGCTTGCCGGCAGGCCCGGTTGCTGCCTTGCGCCCGATCCCTGCTGGCCCATTCCCGGGACGATTCTTTGCAGCTGCTCCATCGCCTTGCCCTTCGCCAGGCCCGCAAGGTCAGGCTTGTAGGTCAGATTGTCCCACGGGCCATCTACAATCACCGGGACCATCACCCCGCCAACATCGGCGCGACCGCCCTGCCCCTCGGTCGAGGCCACGACCTTCGGCTCGACACGATAGCTGACGGAGCGCTTCGGAAGATCAACCGTGCCAGACCCACTGATTCGCAAGAGTGGCGACTTCAGATCGAGATCCTGGTTGTTCGCGATCCCCGACCGGATCGTGTAGCTGCCGGTCAACTCGGAGAAGTCCGTTTTCTGCTGTTCTCGTGCTGACTTGTCCAGAAATGCGCTCTCGACATTGCGCACCATCGCCGCCAGATTGATGCCGCGCACCGCACCATTCAGGAACGCAAACCGGCCATTGCCATTCAGCGACGAAACGATGGCACGCTGCGAACCGCCTTGGCCCTGAACACTAAGCTCGGCGGCCCCCGTTCCTTCCAAGCGCTCGAAGTCCATCGTATCGCGCAAGAACGGGTTTGCCTGCAGGCCGGTCAGATTGAATGAAAGCGCGACCCCGGGGACTGCGCCCGTCCCATCGGCCGTCACCATTGCCTTGCCGTGCCCTTCATAGAGTTGCATGTCCGTCAGGTCGAAAACCAGCTTCCCGGCTTTGTTGGTCATGACAAGATGCGATTTGCCCACGGTGAACTTCCGGACCTTCAGCCCCTCGACCGCAAGATCCAGATCCGCATCTGCTTGCCGCAGAGGCGAGAGATCGATGGGCGCGTCGCTCCAGTCCTGTTTCGCCGCCGTGCCGCTTCGATCGGCCGGCGCGGATGCCGGTCTTGGGCCACCCCTGCCCTCCTCGGGCGGGAGATAGGAATTGAGATCAATCTGCCCCAGCGCCAGCTTCGCGCTGACATGAGGCCGCGCGGCGCGCCCGTCGTAACGAAGATCGCCGGCCCCTTCGATCTCATCCAGGCGGAAGCGCGCAGTCTTGAACGCCACCGTCGGCCCGTCCATCGCGACGGTGCCCGAGATCTTGAGCGGTCCAAGCCCAGTCCCTGGCAGATCAAGCGGATTCCGCGCCCAATCCGCCAGCTTGCGGACCGAGGCAACCGCAAGATCCAGCGAACCTTCCGCCTTGAGGACCCTATCATTCGTTACCTTGCCCTTGAAATTGAATTGCAGCGGGGCGGCCGCGATGTCCGTCACGACATCAGTTGTCTTTCCATCGAGAAACGCATTTGGATCGCTGACGTGCAGAGCAAGAGAAATCTTCTCGTTGTTCCAGATGGCCTGGCCATCGGCCTTCATCGGGCTGGTCAGGGACGGCAAAGAGACAGACATATTGATGCCGTCTATGGCATAGGAAGCGCCGGACCGCGCATCGGCGTAGGTGATCTTTCCCTCGACCAGACGCACATCGCCAAGCGTCAGCCCGGAAAGCCCCACGCCGCCCGATTCCGCCGCCGGCGCGCCACCGGGGGCTGGCGCTGTCGGCGCCGAACCCGCTGGCGAGATCTTCCAGTTCGGCCGGCCGGCCCGATCAATGGCGAGGGCGATGGTTGGGCGTTCCAGCACAAACGAGTCAATGACGATCGTCCCCGTGAGAAGCGGAAAAAGGGCGACACGGACCGTCAGCTTGTCCAGCATGACCATGCTGGCGGGTGTCATGCCGGGAGCGTTCGCCAGCGAGAACTGTTCGGCCGAAAAACCAAGGTTCGGGAAGACCGTCACCTTGACGGGTCCGGCAATGGCTGCCTTGCGCCCGGTTGCATTCTCGATCTGGCTGACGATCTGGTTCCTGTAGACATCGGTGGGGATAACCGCCGGTGCGATAAATGTGACCGCAAGCAGAATGACGACAATCACCCCGCCGCCAATGAGAAGCTTTTTCATCGCCCTGCCCCTTTTCCAGAAATCAAGAAGAACGACAGCCTATCGCGCGCCAAAAACGCGCTGCAGAAGCTCGGTGCTGCGCTTGGCCGGATTCTCGCGGATCGCGGCTTCCTCGCGGCCAAGATAAAGGAACATGCCGTCGACGGCCTTTTCCAGGACGTATTCCGTCAGGTCCGCCTTGGCGTCCGGCATAAAGGGAATCGCCTTGTACTGCCCCATCATCCGGTCATAGGCCTGGACCGCACCGGCCTGTGCCAGTTCATCGTCGACAATCGGTTCCATGCTCTTGGCAAGCGGTGCCGACATCTTGCTCCGGAAATACTGGGTGGCCGCATCCTTCGGGCCTTCGTAGATCTTGCGCGCATCGTCCAGCGTCATCTGCTGGATCGCATCCCAGAACAGCTGCTTGGTCCGCGGCACGGCCGCCTCGGCCGCCCGGTTCAGGCGCAGCTCAAGATCGTTGGCCATCGACCCGGCGCCAACCCGGTCGAGGGCGCTCTTCACCGTTGCCAAGACACTGGGCAAGGGGATGTGGACATCCGGGCTCTTGTTGAAGCCGTCCGGCCGCCCCAAGGCCCCGACAACGCGTTCGGTCCCGACCTTCAAGGCCTCCTTGAGGCCGCTGCCCATATCGCCGACGCTCAGCTGTGAGCGGGATGACGATGGCGGCGTGGTCCCGGACGAAGGCCCACCCAGCCGATCAAGGACGCCTCGTCCTTGACCAAGGATCCCGCCGGACCCCTGCGCATGGCCAGGTTGCGAGAATGTCAGGACCGCCGCCGTGGCAATGATCATCGGCCAAATCATGTTTCCCTTCCCCCGTCTTGTCAGGCGTCTTGTTAGACGAACGTCGTGCCGGGAACTCAGGAAATCAAGATTTCGCCTGGATGTGACACCGATCTTGCCAAAGGCCGATCCGGCCTTTGGCAAGATCGCCTTGCAACCGCTGTTTCCTCAGCTCATGGCGATCACGTGCCGGTCACGCCCGAGCCGCGGAATACAGGCGTGGTTCCTGCGAACACCCAGTCCGGGTGCCGATTGGGGCGCCGCCGTTTCGCGGTGGTCATCCTTGGCGGGCCCGGACAGATGCGCCCGATTTGGCGTTTAACCGATTGAATTTATTGGCGTCCCCTAGGGGATTCGAACCCCTGTTTGCGCCGTGAGAGGGCGCCGTCCTGGGCCTCTAGACGAAGGGGACCCGAGATGCGCATCTGTAGACGGTCGGCGGCCGCCTTTCAAGCGGGCTCGATCAGGCTCTGCTTTCAGGCGCGCCTTCGGCGTTTCAGACCGTGGGGATCATGTCGTTCACCAGCCGGTCCTCGATTGCCAGGCGGGCTAGGCCTTCTCGACGAAGACGGTCTTCCGCTTCCGGGTTACCGCCGGCAGAGTGACCACGATCAAGATCGCGACGGCCAATGCCATCAGCGTTCCGCTGATGGGGCGCGTGAAAAAGACCGTCGGGTCGCCATCCGAGATGATCAGCGCGCGCCGGAGATATTCCTCCAGCAATGGCCCGAGAACGAAGCCGAGCACGAAAGGTGCTAGCTCGCAATCCAGTTTGACGAAACCATAGCCCGCCAGGCCGGCCGCGGCGACGATCAGAACGGTCAGGCTGCTGTTGCTGAAGCTGTAGACGCCGATGCAGCAGAAAGCGACGACCGCGAGATACAAGTATCGATAAGGAACCCTTAGGAGCGAGATCCAGATCCCGACGAGCGGCACGTTGAGGATCAAGAGCATCGCGTTGCCAATCCACATCGAGGCGACGATGCCCCAGAATAGTCCAGGCTTCGTGGTGACGATGTTGGGACCGGGCGCCAAGCCGTGGATCATCATGGCACCAATCATCAGCGCCATGGAAACATTTGCAGGAATGCCCAGGGACAACATGGGTATGAAAGACGTCTGCGCGGCGGCATTGTTGGCGGCCTCGGGCGCGGCGACGCCCTCGATTGCACCCTGACCCATCTCGTGCCGGAACCGCGAGACCTTCTTTTCGAGGTTGTAGGCTGCGAAGGCTGCCAACAGCGCGCCACCGCCTGGAAGAATCCCGAGAACGGATCCAAGCACGGACCCGCGAGCGACCGGTCCGGCAATACGGACCAGCTCATTGCGGGTCGGCCACATGCTGCCGACTTGCGAGATTGCTGGCCCGGAGCCGCTGGATTCCAAGTTGCGCAGAATCTCGCCGATACCGAACAGGCCGACCGCAACCGCTGCAAATTCCAGCCCGTCCGAAAGCTCTGTGATGCCAAAGGTAAACCGCGGCATTCCCGTGTAGATGTCAGTGCCGGTCAGCCCAAGCAGCAGGCCCAAGCAGATCATGCCCAGTGCCTTGATCGCCGATCCCGACGCGAGTGCAATGGACGAGATCAATCCCACCGTCAGCAGGGCGAAATATTCGGGCGCACCGAAACTGAGTGCGACCCACGTCAGGGGCTTGGCCACAAGCGCAATCAGGATTGTGGCAAAAGTCCCGGCGACGAAAGAGCCTAGGCCGGCCGCGACAAGAGCCGGACCGGCTTGTCCGCGGCGCGCCATCTGGTAACCGTCGATGGTGGTGACGACCGAGGAAGCCTCGCCAGGCATGTTGACAAGAATGGCCGTCGTCGAGCCCCCATACTGGGAGCCGTAGTAGATCCCGGCGAGCATGATCAGCGATGCTTCCGGCGTAAGGCCAAAGGTCAGCGGCAGCAGCATCGCGATCGTGGCAATTGGACCGATGCCCGGAAGGACGCCGATGATGGTACCGAGCAGCGCGCCCAAGAAGCAAAACAGCAGGTTATCCGGCGTCATTGCGACCGAAAAACCCAGGACGAGGTTCGACAGCAGGTCCATCGCGATCAACCCCCGAACCACGCGCCGAAGATCGGAATGGCAAGCCCGACGCCGTAGGCAAATATGATTGTACAAAAGAAGGACAGGACCACGGCGGCGACAATCGTCTCCTGGAGTGTGAGCCGGGGGTTAGCGAATGCCGCGATCACCATGGATCCGAAGACGCTGGGCAACAGGCCGAGATCGCGAATGAACACGGCAAAGAAGACGACCGCTGATGTCAGCGCAGCCGCAGCGCGCCATGGGAATGCGCCCAATGGCCCGATATCACGGCTAACGAAGCTCTTTGCGATCACAGCAAGCCCGATCAACGCCGTCAGACCCGACAGAACGATCGGAAAGTAGCCTGGCCCCATCTTGAAGGCTGTCCCCATCGGCAGATCTCGGACGGCCATGATTCCGTAAATCAGTCCGATCCCGAGGAAGATCGTCCCCGCCGCCAGATCCTTCCGATTCACGTTCACGACGATCTCCTGAAGCCGAAAGGCAGGGCCGATGGTGGCCAGGGCCAGCCAACCACCATCCCCATGCGGCTTGCCCGTGACGGCGGATCGGCGCTTTTGCTGGAACGGTCAGACCGCATCCTGGTGATCTTTCGTGGAATGGGCCTGCTCGGCCGGAGGCTCGATCTCACGCTTCCCTCTCGTCCTCCGGACAAAATGATTAATAATGCGTATTCTCGGTTTTGTCTAAGCTGGTCATAATTGGCGTCGACAAAACGCTGTGGATGACGCATCGGGGTGGGGACCAGGCATCACGCGGCCGATCACAGCGGGGCTGGAAGCCGCACCGGACAAAGTGTTTCGCCAACCTCGAATGACGCGAAAAAGGAAAGGGAGGATAACACGATGAAGCTCAACAAGCTGACGATTGTCCTTGGATCTGTCGCATGCCTGCTGACCAGCGTGGCGGCCATGGCGCAGACCTATCCAAGCAAGACCATTCGCTTCGTCGTGCCCTTTCCTCCGGGCAATACCATCGACACGGTGGCAAGGCTGTTCGCTGACGCCATGTCGCCCAGCTTGCGACAGACGATCGTCATCGACAACCAGGCCGGTGCAAGCGGCATGGTCGGCTACTCTCAAGCAGCCCGGGCGATGCCGGATGGCTACACCGTGATCTTTGGCGGTTCCGGCCTCACCTCGGCGCCCTTCATCATCAAGAATCCACCGGTCGACTACCACAAGAATTTCAAGCCCGTCGCTCTCCTCGCTGAAGTGCCGCTGGCCCTGATCGTCTCGGCCAAATCTTCGATCAACTCGGTCAGCGACCTGATCGCCCAGGCCAAACAGAACCCCGGCCGCCTGAGCTATGCGGCTCCGAACACGATTTCCCAGTTCGCGTCAGAGCAGATGAAGATGCTGACAAGCACCAGCCTGAAGGTTGTTCAGTATAAGGCGGCCACCCAGGCGCTTACGGATGTCGGGAACAACGAAGTGTCGATGTTTTTTGTCGGCCTTGGCACCGCGAAGCCCTATATCGACAACGGCACGGTGCGCGCCATTGGTTGGACTGCCGATACACGCCCCAGCGCGATGCCCAACCTGCCGACCGTGGCCGAGACCATTCCAGGCTTCTATACGGCGGCCTGGATCGGCGTGCTGGTCCCGGCGGGGACCCCTGATGCGATTGTCGAGCGCTTGAACAGCGAGTTCCTGGCGCTTCAGAACGGCGTTGGTGACAAGCTCGTCGCCATATCGATCAATCCGTCCTTTATCGGCGAAGGAGCATGGTGAGTACATCGAGCGCGACATCAAGAGCTGGGGCGAGGTGACAAAGGCAGCCAAGTGGGAGGCGCAGTAGTCTTTCGCGGCTCTCTCCGCTTGGCCGGTGCGGCCGGATCAGACCGATTCCTTGATGCGCTTGATGGCGGCGATGTGTTCGGACGCGCCCTTGAGCCCGGCCCGCATGGTGTTGAACGAGACGTGGCTTGCCCCGAGTTCGGTCCGCCACAGCCGCATCGCCCGGTTCCAGTCGTCCGGGGTCTGCTTGGTATACGAGATCCGGCCGTCAATGCTGATTGATTTGGGGTCACGGCCGGCCTTGCGGGCGTAATCCCACATCCGTTCGACCAGGGCCTTCGGCTCGTCATGACGAAGCGTTGGACGCGGGCTCAGGAACGGGTCAAGGCTTGGGAACTGCGGATACCAGCCATCGCCAATGGTGCCAACCCGGCGGATGACGGCTTCCGCCATGCCGCCGAACCAGATCGGGATCGGGCGCCGTTGGGGCAGCGGGTTGAGGCCCGCATCCGGGACCGAATGGAACTGGCCCTTGAAGGTAATAAGTGGCTTCGTCCACAGCTCGCGCAGCAGCCTTACTTGTTCTTCAAGGCGGGCGCCGCGGTCTTTGAACGGAACACCCAGCGCCTCGTATTCGACCCAGTTCCAGCCGATACCGACGCCAAGCCGCATCCGCCCGCCCGACAGCACATCCACCTCGGCCGCCTGCTTGGCAACCAGGGCGGTCTGGCGCTGGGTCAGGGTCAGCACCGCGGTGGCCAGCTCCATCCGCCTGGTGATGGCAGCCACATAGCCGAGCAGCACGAACGGCTCGTGGAACATGTCGTTCTCGCGATACGGGCCCTTCAGACGATTGGCATCGTAGGCGGCCGCGCTTGCGCCAATCACATGATCGAACACCAGCAGATGGTTGAAACCCATCTCTTCGACCGCCTGCACGTAATCGCGAATCGCGATCGGGTCGGTCCCAATTTCTGTCTGTGGAAACACGACGCCGACTTTCATCTCAAGCCTCCGATGACCGACCAAACGACTGCCGAACTGTACGAGGCCCTGTACTGTACGAGGCCCCGTCTGCCGTCAGCAACCATGGAACATGTGATGGGATAATCCGGACCGCCAGAGTCGGCCGGGCTGCGCCTGAAGGGGCAGCCTTCGGCGTTTCAGACCTTCGGGATCATGTCGTTCACCAGCCGGTCGATGTGCTGGCGCATCTGTTCACTGCTGCCGGTGGGGAAGCGGACCATGATCTTGTGGAAGCCCTGATCGAAGATCGTCTTCAGATCGTCGATCACCTCGTCCACCGTGCCGATGCCCGGCGTCCGATTCCCTTTCTTGTCACGCCGCGACTGTCCGATGTGGAAGAAGATCTTGTAGACAAGCTGGAGCGCGCCGAAGTCGCGCTTCTCCTCGGCACAGATCCGCTTCAGCGCCGCCAGGCGCTCGTTCTGCTCCTCGACCGTCATCGGAATCGAGATCCAGCCATCGCCCTGGCGGGCGACACGCTTGAGCGCGATATCCGCGACGCCGCCGATCATCACCGGCGGATGGGGACGCTGAAGCGAGCCCGGCATCGAATAGATCGGATCGAAGCTGAAGGTTTCGCCCTTGTACGAGACGACCCCGCCGGCGCACATGGCCTTGAAGATCTCGACATTCTCGGTCAAGGCCTTGCCGCGCTGGTCGAAGTTCGCATAGCCCAGCGCCGCGAATTCTTCCTTCAGCCAGCCCGATCCGGCGCCCAGGATGACGCGCCCGTTGGTGTAGTGATCGAGGGTGATCAGCATGCGCGAGACCAGGACCGGGTTGCGCATCGGCATGACCAGAACGGCACTGCCGATCTTCACCTGCTTGGTGGCGCCCCCGATCACGCCCATGGTCATGATTGGGTCAAGGATCGGGCTGTCCACATCCATCGGGAAGCGCCGGTCCTTGCTGTAGGGGTGCTGGGTGCCGCCGAAGGCCGGAAAAATCACATGGTCCGCAACCCAAAGCGAATCGAATCCCAGATCATCGGCGTAGCGCGCCATGTCAAGGACGGCATCGGCCGTCACATTCTTTCCGTAGATGCCAACATCAAGGCCGAAATCCCTGGTCGTCGCCATGTGAACCCCTTTGATTGACTGTCACGGAAATCGAATTAAGCGGGCCAACCTGCGATGCCAACCCTGCGATACAAGGCCCTGCAATGTCGGGCGCGAAACGGGGCCGAATGCGGCCCCGTCCGCAACCCCGCATCAGCGGGCCATCACCCGCTCGGTCTGCCGCACCCAGTTGCGACGATGGCTAAGGTCGTCGCCCTCGTCGACCACGATCAGCTTGGAGATGGCCTCGGCGTCAAGCACGCCCTTCTCCTTCAGGTCCTTGGTCACCACGACCTTTTTGTTGACCGGACCATAGAAAAGATTCTCGATGATGATCTGCTGCACATCCGGGGCGATGACCCAGTTGCAAAGCTCCTGGGCCAGCTTCGGATTGGGCGCGTTCTTGACCGGCGCAAGCATCGTCACGCCGCTTACCGTGCCATCCTCGGGCAGCACAAACTTGACGGGCACGCCCTTTTGCGCCAGCGGAATGGTCCGGATCGCGCCGTTGATACCGACCAGGTATTCGCCAAGCTGGATCTTCTCCTCGAATTTTGGCGCCGACGGCTCAAGCACCGGGATGCAGTTCTTGAGCTTGCCCAGGCGTTCGATGCCGACGTCGATCTTTTTCGGATCGCCGCCCGAAAGCATCAGCAGGGTGTGGATGGTGTAGGAAACATTCGGGTGCATAAGGCCGATCGATCCGCAGAATTCCGGCCGGAACAGATCGTCCCACTTGCGCGGCGGCGCCCAGCCGCGCTTCTGGAATTCATCGGTGCGATAGAAGAACCCGGCGACAAAAAAGCCGACCCCGACGCCATCCTGCTTGCGGCCCTGGGCCTGGGAATAAAGGTCATCCCAGCTTGTGACGATGCTGCGGTCGATCTTTTCCCAAAGCCCGCGCGCCGAACCCAGAACGTGGTTGGGGTCGTCCAGCATGGCAAGGTCGAATTCCGGCTTCGCCTTCGAAGCCTCGATCTTGGCAAGCTTCTCGGCGCTCAGGCTTGGGACCCAACGGATCTTGACATTGTGTTTCTGCTCGAAGGCGGCGGTCGCCTTTTTCATCACGTCGTCAAGATTGCCGCCGATCGACGCGACGACCAGCTCGGTCGTCTGCGCCTTGGCCGGCGCCGCAAACGCCAATCCGAAGACCGCCATTGCCCCGACGACAAAGGAGAGCCCCACCTTAAGCAACCCGTTCATCTTGGATGTCCTCCTGGGTGACTTTCGCACCATGGCGGTGCGTCGGAACGGTCGATCACCGGCACGCGCACCATTACGATACAGCCGATCGGGCCATACCCTTACAGGGCCATGCTATTACAGCGTTTCCGCTGGGCTGGCTAGAGCACCGATGCCCCGTATTGGCCATCAAGCAGGGTCCGGGCCTTTCGGCGCAGGCGTAACCGGCGGCATTGACGAGCGTCCATCCGCCCAGTGTACAAAGGCGCCGGAGGACCAAACCGTGACAGACGCTGCTGCACCGGCCAGCAAAGGCCAAGCCGCCTATGTGGAACTATCGGGCATCACCAAGATGTTCGGCGATACGGCCGCCGTCAGTGCGCTTAGCCTTGCGGTGCAGCGGGGCGAGTTCGTGTCGCTTCTCGGCCCGTCCGGCTGCGGCAAGACGACCACGCTCCGCATGGTTGCCGGGTTCCTGTTTCCCGACCAGGGGCACATCCTGCTTGACGGCCGTTCGATCGAAAACGTCCCGCCCCACCAGCGCGACGCCGCGATGGTGTTCCAGAACTATGCGCTGTTTCCCCACATGACCGTCTTCGACAACGTCGCCTTCGGTCTCAGGATGCACAAGGTGGCGAAACCCGAAATCACGCGGCGCGTGACCGAGGCGCTGGAGCTGGTCCGCCTGCCAAACTATGCCGGGCGCTACCCGCGCGAGCTTTCAGGCGGCCAGCAGCAGCGCGTCGCCCTGGCGCGGGCGGTGGTTCTCAACCCCAAGCTGCTCCTGCTTGACGAACCGCTCAGCAACCTGGATGCCAAGCTGCGCAAGGAACTGCGCAAGGAATTTCTGGACATCCATCAGATTTCCGGGATCACCACCCTGTTCGTCACCCACGATCTTGAGGAAGCCTTTTCGATCTCGGATCGCGTCGCGGTCATGAATCGCGGCCGGATCGAGCAGTTCGGCACGCCGATCGAGATCTTCAACCGGCCCCAATCCGCCTTTGTCGCCGATTTCGTCGGCCACACCAATGTGATCGATGGAACCTTGGTCGACGAGCCGAGCGGGCGGTACCTGCTGGCCGATGGCCTGCGGCTGCGGGTGAACAGCGAAGGCGCGCCAGGGCGTCGCCTGCGGGTCTCGATTCCACCCCAAAGCCTGCACATCGCCGCGGCACCCATGACGGCCGACAACTGCTTTCCGGCCCGCATCACGCAGCTTTCGTTCCTGGGCAGCTTCGTGCAGGTGCAGATCGAACTGGCGGGACGCCTGCTGAGCGGTCAGCTGCCGGCCAGTCCCGAGTTGTACCAGCTGGCCAATGGCGCAAAGGTCCAGGTGGCGTTTGCCAGCGGGACCCTGATCGAGATTCCGGTCGAAGGCGCCCGATAGCCATGAACCAATCGCCATGAGCCACAGGCCGGGAAATCGCGCCGTTCCATTTCTTCTCAGCCTTCCGGCGCTGGTGTTTCTTGCGCTTCTCTTCGTGCTGCCGGTCGGCAGCCTGATCGTCCTGGGATTTTTCCCGCCCAAGAACGGTGCGCCGGGCCCATTCAGCCTGTCCCTCTACCGGGATTTCTTCGCCGAGCCCTATACGCTGAAGATGCTCTGGACGACGTTCAAGCTCAGCCTGATCACCACCTTGATCTCGCTCATGCTCGGATTTCCGGTTGCGCTTTATCTTCGCCAGATCTCGCCCCGGTGGCGCGCCCTGCTGGCCTTCGTTCTGATCTCGCCCCTGCTGACCAGCGTCGTGGTCCGCACCCTGGCCTGGGTCATCCTGCTTGGCCCGAAGGGCATCATCAACGATGCTCTGGCCTGGATCGGGTTCGGCCCGGTGGCGCTGATCTACAACGAAACCGGCGTGGTGATCGGGCTTGTCCACGTCTTCTTCGGCTACATGACCCTGTCCCTGATGACATCGGTCCTGAAGATCGATGACAACCTGCTGCTGGCCGCCAGCAACCTGGGGGCCAATCGGTGGCAGATCCTGTGGCGCATTGTGATCCCGCTCAGCCTGCCCGGCATGCTGTCCGGCTCGATCCTTGTCTTCACGCTCAGCGCAAGCACCTATGCAACCCCGGTTCTGCTTGGCGGCAGCTCGACCAAGATGCTTGCCATGGAGGTCTATGATCTTGCCATTCATTATCTGGAATGGGGCGAAGCCGCGGTCGTCGCGACGGTGCTGTTCCTGATGGTGGCCATCGCCGTCGTCACCGGGGCGCGCATCGCCGAAGGCGGCAAGCGCAAGGCGATTTTCCAATGAAGCGTAGCCATGAAATTCCGAAGGCGTGGCTTGGCATCTGGACCAGCGCGGTGGTCTTTTTTCTGCTCGCGCCCCTGTTCTGCATTGCGCTCGTTTCGGTGACGGCGAACGACTACATCAGCCTGCCCAGCAACGGCGTGTCGTTCAAGTGGTACCTGAAGATCCTGGACAATCCGGTCTTTCTGCAGACGGCGTCAAACAGCCTTGTGCTGGCCGCCGCCGCCGCCGGGGCGGCCATGGTGCTTGGGGTCAGCGTCTCGCTGGCGCTGGTCCGCTATCGGTTCCGGATGCGCGATACCGTGCAGATCCTGACCATGTCACCGCTGTTCGTGCCGATGGTGATGATCGGCCTGGCCGTGCTGTCCTTCACCACCCAGGCCGGCTGGACCGATCAGGCGAGCCGGGTGTTCATCGGCCATGCGGCGCTCACCCTGCCCTATGTCGTCCGCACCGTTTCGGCAAGCCTGACCGGTTTCGATCCCAATCAGGAACTGGCGGCGCGCAATCTGGGCGCCACGGCGCTGCAGGCCTTTCTGCGTGTTACCCTGCCCCAGCTTGGCCCCGGCATCCTGGCCGGGTTCATCTTCGCCTTCATCGTTTCGTTCGACAATGTCGGGCTTTCGATCTTTCTGATCGGCTCACGCTTCAGCACCCTGCCGGTCGAGATCTTCACCTACGCCTCCTACAACAACGATCCGATGACGGCGGCGATTTCCGTGCTGATGATCCTGTTTTCAATTTCCGCCGTCGCCGCCCTGGAATACTTTTTCGGCCTGCAGAAGCTGATGCGCGGATGACGGCATGGTATTCATGATCGCGACTGCCACCAGGCTTGAGGATTGAACGAAACAGCGGCAGCATCCTCATCGACCGCCAAGGAGGACCCATGGCCACCCCCGCTCTCGACGCCGTGACCACGTTCATCGTCGGCGCTCCCTCTCTCCGCCTGCCCGACGCCGTCACCGAGGCCGCGAAGCAGGCCCTGCTGGATTGGTTCGCGGTCAGCGCCGCGGCCTTTCACCATCCCGGCCCGCGGAGCGTTGCCGACCTGATGCAGCACTGGAAGACCGAGGGCCAAGCGCTCACCCTCTATGGCAAGCGCGGGGCGGCGGGGCCGGCGGCGCTGGTGAACGGAACCCTTGCCCATATGCTTGACTATGATGATGTGCATCTCGGCACGGCATCGCATATCGGCGCCTCGGTGATCGCGGCGGCGCTTGCGGTGGGCATGGATCGCGGCGCAACCGAGACCGACATCCTGAAGGCCATCGTGGTGGGCTACGAGGTCGGCGCCACGCTTGGTGGCGGCGGGCTTGGCGTGCGCCTGGCCGACAAGGCATGGCATCCGACCAGCATTCTTGGCACGTTCGCGGCCGCCGCGGCCACGGCGTTCCTGGTCGGCCTCGACGACGAACAAACCCGGCATGCCATCGGTACCGCGGCCACCCAGGCGGCGGGCCTGATTGCCGCCGGCGGGTCGGTCGCGAAACCGTTCCATGTCGGCAAGGCCGCGATGAACGGCATCATGGCCGCCGAAGGGGCCAAGCTAGGGCTGACCAGCAAGCCCGGGCTGATCGACGATCCGCGGACCGGCCTGTTCGCGGTCCTGCTTCAAGAGGGTGTAACGCCGACGGTGACGGATTTGGGCAGGACCTGGCAGATCGTCACCAACAGCTACAAGCCCTATCCAGCCTGCCAGTTTGCCCATGCGCCCTTCGAGGCCGCACAGAAATTGAAAGCCCGGGCGGGCGGCAAGACCCCGGCGGGCTTTCGCGTCTTCGTGCATCCGCTCGGCATCAAGGTGGCGGGCAACCTGCATCCGAAATCGCCGATCGAGGCGAAGTTCAGCATCGCCTATGGCGTCGGGCTTGGCTATGCAGGCGCGGCGATGCTGGAAAGCGATTTCACGGCCGAGAATCTGAACAACCCCGAGGTCGATCGCGTGCGCGCCAATGTCGAACTGGCGCCCGATCCGACGCTGGCCCGCTGGTCGGCGCGGGTCGAGATGACGCGCGCCGACGGCACGTCGGATTCGGAATCCATCCCGGGCGCCTTGGGCAGCCCCGAGAACCCGATGCAGTGGGCGGATCTGGAACGGAAGTTCACGCTCAATGCCGAGCCTGTCTATGGTGCGCGCACAAAGGACATGCTGCGCTGCCTGCGCAGCTTCGAGGTGCGGGGACGGCTGGCAGACCTCAGAGGGTTGATCGAATCGGTGCGATAGCGGCCGCCTGCGCCGCGGCGATCAAGCCATCGACGTCGCCGGGCGTCGTCGCGAAAGACGTGACGAAACGGGCCAGCCTGCCTTCGGCGCCCCAGCGATAAAAGCCGAAGCCCTGTTCGGCAAGGCGGGCCGCCATCGCGGCGGGCAGTTCGACGAACACCGCATTCGCTTCGACCGGAAAGGCAAGGTGCACGCCTACGATCCTGGCCAATCCGGCGCCCAGGCGCAGGGCCATGGCATTGGCATGGCGAGCGTTCCCAAGCCAGAGATCATCGGCCAGATAGGCGTCGAACTGGGCCGCCAGGAAGCGCATCTTCGAGACCAGATGGCCGCTCCGCTTGCGCCGATAGGACAGCGATTCGGCAAACCTGGGATCAAAGGCCACCACCGCCTCGGCCGCCAAGGCGCCATTCTTGGTGGCGCCAAAACTCAGCACGTCGATGCCGGATCGCCACGTGATGTCAGCCGGCGCACAGCCAAGCGAGGCGATGGCATTGGCGAACCGCGCCCCATCCATATGAAGCGCAAGCCCATGGCTTTTTGCCACCGCGGCAATCTCGCCCAGCTCGTGAACGCCATAGACGGTGCCGGCCTCGGTCGATTGAGTGAGGCTCAAGGCGGCGGCGGGTGGAAAATGCGGGGCCCGGTGCCCTGCAATCCGCTCCCGCAGGACGGCATCAAGGCCCGCCGCATGAATCTTGCCATGGGCGCCGTCAAGGGGCACCAGCTTGGCGCCACCGGTATAGAATTCGGGCGCGTTGCATTCATCCTGGGCGACATGGGCATTGGCATGACAAAGCACCGCGCCATAGGGCGGCGCCAGGGCCGAAAGCCCGAGCCCATTCGCCGCCGTGCCGGTCGAGACCAGGAAAACCGCCACGTCGGTTTCGAACAGCTCGCGGAACCGCGATTCGACCCGGGCCGTGATCGGATCGCGGCCATAGGGCGGGGCAAGGCCGTCGGCTGCCGTGGCCATAGCCGCAGCGATTGCAGGGGCAATCCCCGCCATGTTATCACTGCCGAAATCCTTGGCCATTCTCAACCGTCAGCGCCGCTCGAACCGAAGGTCCGAGACGGGCGCCCCATTCCGCATGTCGATCAAGATGACGTGGTCCAGGCCGGCGGCATCCCGGACATGCACGGCCAGGCGGTCGCCCGATGCCGTCATGGCGACAACCTGGCTTCCGCCAGGAAGGTCGACAGGCATCTGTGGAATCGGCTGGCCAGCGCTGTAGGATGGGCGGGAGGAACGGTTGAACAGGGTGACCACGATCACCGCAACTGCCGCGACGATCAGGACCGCCATGAAAACAACCAGGAATTTCAGCGCCTGCATCCCACTGTGCCGTTCTTTTGCCCGTGACAGTCGCCGCTAGCCCGCCCGATCGCACCCTGTCCGTCGAAGCCGGCCCCGCGGATGCGGGCCGCCGCCTTGACGTCGTCCTGGCGCAGGCCGTGCCCGAATTGTCGCGTACCCGCCTGAAGGCCTTGATTCAGGATGGATGCGTCAAGGAAGAAGGCCTGACGATAACTGACCCCTCCCAGCGGGTCAAACCGGGCCAGGTTTTCGCCATTATCCTGCCACAACCTCGTGCGCATTATCCGGAAGCCCAGGCGATCGCTCTGACAATTCTTTACGAGGATGACGATCTCCTGGTCATCGACAAGCCGGCGGGGATGGTGGTGCATCCGGCGCCGGGACACGCCGAGGGGACACTGGTGAACGCGCTGCTTGCGCATTGTGGTGACGGCCTGACCGGGATCGGTGGGATCCGCCGGCCCGGCATCGTGCATCGGCTGGACAAGGATACGAGCGGCCTGATGGTGGTGGCGAAGACCGCGGATGCCTATGCCGGATTGACCCGGCAGTTCGCCGCACGAACCGTGCGCCGGATCTACAAGGCCGTGGTCTGGGGCTTTCCCGCCGCGTCCGGCGAGATTTCAGGCCTGATCGGACGCAGCCGCCAGGATCGCAAGAAAATGGCGGTGCTGCGGACCGGCGGCCGTCCGGCCCTGACCCGCTATCGCCTGTTGCGCCGGGTCGGCCGGTTCGCAAGCCTGGTCGAATGCGCCCTTGCCAGCGGCCGAACCCACCAGATCCGGGTCCACATGGCGCATATCGGCCATCCCGTGGTGGGCGACCCGGTCTATGGACGCCCGACCCGGCTTGGCAGCGAGCGGGACAATCAGGCGGCACGACGCGCCGCGCAAGCACTTGGCCGGCAGGCGCTTCACGCCGAAGTGATTGGATTTATCCACCCGCGGACCGCCAGCAGGCTTGAATTTGAAATTGATATGCCAAAAGATATTAATGAGTTGATCATAAAACTAGAGAGATTATAATTATCATATCAGGTGTCTTCAGGGAGGCCAGCTTCAGAAATATGCAGTCACTCTTTGTAAAATGTATATCGGTCAAGTATGCCCAGCGATAGATCACGATCTCGAGGAGGAACCCAGGCGATGAATGCCACCGCAATGCTGCCGAGCCTAAGCCCAGAAGGGAACTTGGCCCGCTACCTTCAGGAGATCCGCAAATTTCCGATGCTGACCGGCGAGGAGGAATTCATGCTCGCCAAGCGGTGGCGGGAACATGGCGATAGCGAGGCTGCCCATCGCCTGGTGACAAGCCACCTGCGCCTGGTGGCGAAGATTGCCATGGGTTATCGCGGCTATGGCCTGCCGGTCGGGGAGCTAATCTCCGAGGGCAATGTCGGCATGATGCAGGCGGTCAAGCGGTTCGACCCGGATCGCGGCTTCCGGCTGGCGACCTATGCCATGTGGTGGATCCGCGCATCGATCCAGGAGTACATCCTGCATTCCTGGTCGCTGGTGAAGATGGGCACCACGGCGGCCCAGAAAAAGCTGTTCTTCAACCTGCGCCGGCTGAAAGGCCAGTTGCAGGCCATCGAGGAAGGCGATCTCAGCCCCGAAAATGTTGCAAAGATCGCCCATCGCCTTGACGTGCCGGAATCCGAAGTCGTCAACATGAACCGGCGCCTTGCCGCCGGCGACCATTCGCTCAACGCGCCGCTGCGGGCGGAAGGCGAAGGGGAATGGCAGGATTGGCTGGTCGATGACCGGGACAGCCAGGAGACGGTGCTGGCCGAGCGCGAGGAGCTTGACGCCCGGCGCAAGCTGCTGGGCAGCGCGCTTGAGACCCTGAGCAAGCGCGAGCGCCATATCCTGACCCAGCGCCGGCTGCGCGACGAGCCGATGACGCTCGAGGACCTGAGCCAGGAATACGGCATCTCGCGCGAGCGGGTGCGCCAGATCGAGGTCCGGGCGTTCGAGAAGCTTCAGAAATCGATGCGCAACGCCGCGATCGAGCATCGGCTCGCGACGTAATCGACCGGGATGTCCGTCAGCGGCCGGGCGGGTTGCCCTTGCCGCCCGCCGTGCCGCTGCGGATATCCTCGCCCCATTCCTTGGCAAGGTCCCGCTGGCGCGCCCTGAGCGATCCGACGCGCGCGGTATCAACAAGCCGCATGACCTGCCCCACCAGCATCGGCATGCTGAAATAGAGCAGCCAGCCCGCCCCCGCTGCGCCGCCCACCACCAGCCACGCCGTCATGTCCGAAGCCAGATCGACAACCGCTTTTTGGCCAGCACTTTCGTCGAGCAGACGGCCGAAATAAGGGGTGAGACCGGCGAAATTCAGGCCCACGACCGAGCGCGCGGCATATTTCCTTGGATCGGCATCGATGATGAACGCCACGATCGCGGGCGACAGGCCGACCAGAAAGAACATGAAGATCCTGAAATCGAAGATCAGCAGCATGGCTGCCACCAGCAGGATCAGGGTCAGGGCAACCGACATGCCAGACCGTCCTGATCCGGACCGTCCTGATGTGGCTGAACCGGTCCTGACGGCCGGCTTGACAGTACGGGGCAAACTGCCGAATCGCGGCAGGCCGGTGCCGCGTGGTTGAGGTCTAGCTGGCATATTGCGACACCACCCGGGCAAGCGCGAACAGGGCCATGCACATCGACACAATGCTCGCCAGTCTGTAGCCGATCTTCTGGCCGCGCGCGGTATAGCGCCCGTCGCGGCCCTTCAGACGGGCAATCTCGGCCTCGTTCCGCATGAAGTCGGCGCGGGCCGCAAGACGCATCTTCGCATCCCACGCTTTCCAGCGGCTGTCGATCAACAGGGCGGCCAGGCCGTTCAGGTTGCCATCCTTCACCAGCCGGCGGACCTGCGCCTCGATCTTCTCGCGCAGGGTGCGGTTGCTGAACGTGGCGATGACCGGATCAAGCATCCCGCCGACCCAGGCCGCAACCCGCGGCAGACTGCGGGGGCCGTGCTGGGCCTGGATGGCCGCCAGGATCGCCAGGGTTCCCGAGGCCACGCCAGCGCGATCACCACGATCGGCCAACAGCAACAGGTGGCGATCAATATCGCGGTTGAAGCGGGCGGCAATGAAGGCCGCCACATGGCGATCCAGCAGCGTCTTGTCGCTGTCGATGGTGCCGGCAGATTCTTCCAGCGCGGCCAGCAGCGTGTCCACATCGGTCACAAAGCGCCGGCCCACCATCGAGCTTTGGCAGTGCAGGGTCGGGTTGAGTTCGTACAAGACGCGTTCGGGGCCGAAGCCCGGTCCCGGACGCTTCAGCGCATGGATGACACGGCGCATGACAAGGCCAGCCTGCGTGTCCTTGCCCAGCATGTCGCGGCTGCGGTCGATCCAGAAGATCGGCAGCTCACTGCGCAGCAGATCAAGCAACGCCCGGTGCCGGTTGTCGTCGCCTTGCGCGGTGGCGATCGCCGTGCCGATCCCATCGCTCATCACGCTCAGATTTTCATAGCGAATGGGGCCAAGCGGATCGAGCGCGACACACACCTGGGCCACCAGCCTGGATTCCTGGCGTCCGGCCACCGCCCCCATGCCGGCGTTGAGCTGGGCCATTGCCACTGCAATGGCATTGCCGGCGATGCCTCGGCTGTCCTCCAACGCGTTGCGCTGGACCCATTTGACCAGCCGCCCCTGCCGGACCTCGGCGGCGGCGGCGCTCCAATCCTTTGCGAATGCGCGGGCCAACATGCGCATGTTCGGATAATCGCGGCCGCGATACGTGAAGGGCCGCGGCGACTTGGTCAAGGTCTGCTTGCGAGGCCGCATGCTGTGATCCGCAGCCCAGGTCGACAGGTCATCCACGGTCCAACGGGCCCGGGGGTCGTCGGACACAAGGCCGCGAATAGGTTCGATCAGGCCGCGCGGCAGAACCCGGCGATTGAGGAGCCACGCATAGGTTCCCGCGTCCACCTTGCCGTCGACGATCTGTTCGTCGGCCTTGCCGAAACCGGGCATGCGCCCGAACAGGAAGGCAACGATCAGAATGCCCAGGGCATAGAGATCATCGTTGACAGTCCCCTGGCCGCGCGCCGCGGGGTCGGCCATGCTGCGCTCGATCGTTTCGAACACCACCGGCTGGTGAAGCCCGGGCGGGCAGATGACACATTCGCCAAAGACGAACGGCGCTGTGGCCGCATCGCCATGATACATGTTGGCCGGCCGAATTGCCCGATGCGCCGAGCCACGCGTTCCCAGGAACGAAAGGATGGGAAGGGCCGGCTGGATGACCCGGGACACCATCTGGTCCTCGGGAATTTTCGGCAGGTTGCCGTCCTTGCCGACTGTGATCCGCGCCCCCGGCGGATGATTGAACACGACCGCGACGCGTTCGACCCCGTCAGCCCCCCACGGCACGATACCCCATTCCTTGAGGCTGAGGCTGCCCTCGTGATCCTGGCGTCTCAGCATCGCCATCTCGCGCAGGCGTACGGGCGCTTGGCCGTCGCAGACCAGCGCGAACATCGGCGCCGCCTGGGCGTCCATGTCGACCGCAGCAAACGCGACAGCGCCCGGCGAATCGAATTCCGGCACGCGGCTATCGGCAAAAATCCGGTAGCGCCCGGCCAGTGTAATATCGGATGGCGACGCGGCGGATGCTTGCGTCCGATCCCCCGTCCCGGTAGCGGCAGCCATGACTCTCCCCGCTCATGCGGCTGCCGCCCAGAATCTCAAACTTGGATTAAAAAGCGGTTGATGTTCGGCTAATAAGCGAACGGATCGCGAACGAGAATCGTATCGTCCCGTTCCGGGCTGGTCGAAAGCAAGGCCACCGGAGCACCGATCAGTTCCTCGATCCGGCGGATGTACTTGACGGCCGTGGCGGGAAGGTCTGCCCAGCTGCGCGCGCCGCGGGTGCTTTCGGTCCAACCTGGATAGCGCTCGAAGATCGGCTCGATTCCCGCCTGGATCCGCGGCGACCCCGGCATGTAGTCATAGCGGCGGCCGGCGAAGCGGTAGCCGGTGCAGACCTGGATCTCATCCAATCCGTCGAGGACATCGAGCTTGGTGAGCGCGATGCCGTCGATGCCGCAGACGCGCACGGCCTGCCGAACCAGAACCGCATCGAACCACCCGCAGCGACGCTTGCGGCCCGTGACGGTGCCGAATTCATGCCCGCGTTCGCCCAGCCGCTGGCCGATTGCATCGGTCAGCTCGGTCGGAAAGGGGCCCGATCCCACCCGAGTTGTATAGGCCTTGGCGATCCCCAGCACATAGCCGACCGCCCCCGGCCCCAGGCCCGACCCGGTCGCCGCCTGACCGGCCACCGTGTTCGACGATGTTACGAACGGATAGGTACCATGATCGACATCGAGCATCGCCCCCTGAGCGCCCTCGAACAGAATCCGCTGGCCTCGCCGCCGCGCGTCGTCCAGCCGCGACCAGACACAATCCATGAACGGCAGGACTTTCGGCGCCACGTCGGCAAGGCCGCGACCAGCTTGTCGCGATCGACAAGCGCGATCCCAAGCCCGCGCCGCAATGCGTTGTGATGGACCAGCAACTGATCGATCCGTTCGACCAGCGTGTCGGCATCGGCAAGATCGCAGAGACGGATGGCGCGCCGCGCCACCTTGTCTTCATAGGCGGGACCGATCCCGCGCCCCGTGGTGCCGATCTTGTTCTGGCCGCGCGCTTCCTCGCGGGCGATATCGACTTCGCGATGAAGAGGAAGAATCAAGGCGGCATTCTCGGCAACCCGCAGGTTCTCGGCGGTCACCATCACGCCCTGGGCCCGAATGGCCTCGATCTCGGACACCAGCGCCCAGGGATCCACCACAACGCCGTTGCCGATGATGGCAAGCTTGCCCTGGCGCACGACACCCGACGGCAGCAGCGAAAGCTTGTAGGTCACGCCGTTGATCACCAGCGTATGGCCGGCGTTGTGCCCGCCCTGGAACCGGACCACGACATCGGCCCGTTCCGACAGCCAGTCGACGATCTTGCCTTTGCCCTCGTCGCCCCACTGGGCGCCGACCACTGTGACGTTGCTCATGATCCCCGATGCTCGTCGATTTCAACAGCCTTGCCGGCACACCAAACATGCGTGCAACGCAGGCGCCTGGCCTCGGCCAGATCATGGCCGCCACCATCCAGCCCCCGAACGGTGACAAAGCCCTGTTCGCGCAGGCGGCCCGCCTCGGCTTCGGCGACATCGGACCCGACATAGACCCGGCGCCGCACCGGTGGCGGCGGCGCGGCCCGGCGCAGCGAATCGAGAAACAGGGTGAAGCCGGTGGCCGGCAGCTGTTCCTTGGCACCCGGCACGTCGACGACATAGCGGCCGCCTGTTCCAAGCTCGGCCCGCACGCCGCGCGCGAACAATGTGAAGGTGACGCCCGTGTGATATTCGAAGCCGCGATTTTCGACCGGATCGATCGAGACACGAAGATCGGGCAGGCTTTTCGTCACGGCGTCGGCAACCCCAAGCAGCCGATCGCGCGCCTGCGCGGCCGGGCCGGGCAGATCAATCGCGCGCAGACACGCCGCGCAGGATGCATAGGGACCGGCCCCCGCCAGAAGCGCCGCCAGCGTTCCGCCCATGCGGCCACCGATCGCCTCGACCGCCGGGGCATCCTTGCGATCAAGGGCCGCGCGCAGGCGCCCGGCCAGGTCTTCATCCATGCCATCGGCGTCGAACAGGGCCTGGACCAGGGGTGGCATGGTCAGATCCATGGTGAGATCGGCAAGGCCAATGCTGCGCAGGGCTGCGGCTGCCATCAGCATGACCTCGGCATCGGCGGCAATGGCGCTCGAGCCGATCAGCTCGACGCCAACCTGGCGGAACTCGCGTTGCGGGCGAAGCTGCGAACCGCGAACCCTGAGGACGCTGCCGCTGTAGCTCAGGCGCAGCGGAGCCGGCATCTTGGCCAGCCGGGTTGCAGCGATGCGGCCAATCTGGGGCGTCATGTCGGCCCGCACGGCCATCATGCGCTGCGAAATGGGGTCCATCACCCGAAACGACTGGCGCAGGACGGCCGCCGACATCCCGCTGGCAAGCGACTCCTCGAATTCGACCAGCGGCGGTGCGACACGCTCATAGCCATGCTGGCCGAACAGCGCCATCAGCGCGGCCTCGATCGAGGCCTCGTGGTCGGCATCGGGCGGCAAAAGGTCCCGCAGCCCTTCGGGCAGCAGTCCGGCCGCGGCGCTTGTCTTTTTGGGAGCCTTCGTCATGACCTCGGTCGCGGCGGCAGCCTGCGGCAAGCTGATGGTCCAGCGGGTTCCTAGCGCGTCTGCCGCAGGACGGCAAACGGATTTCGGACTGGAGGCAAAGACCTAGAAGGTCAGAACCTTCGCCTGGTTGACGTGCGGCAGCGCCGCAACCCTGGCCAGAATGTCCGGTGTCAGCGCCTGGTCGACCTGGACCAGGGCAATCGCATCGCTGCCCGCGGCAGCCCGGCCCAGGTGGAAGGTCGCGATGTTGACCCCGGCATCCCCGAGCGCCTGCCCAAGCTTGCCGATGAAGCCTGGCTTGTCCGCATTGCGGATGAACAGCATGGTCGCGCCCAGCTCGGCCTCGATCGGGATCCCCTGCACCTCGACGACGCGCGGACGCGTGCCGCTGAACAACGTCCCGGCAATGACATGGGTCTCGGTCTCGGTCACAAGCGTCAGGCGAATGAACGTCTGGTAATCGACGGTCTGCTCGCGCTTGACCTCGGCGACCTCGAGCTTGCGCTCGCGAGCGATCACCGGGGCATTGACCATGTTGACGGATTCCATCGACGTCGAAAACAGCCCGCACAGGGCAAGCGCCGTCAACGGCCGCGTGTTGAGCTCGGCGACCAGGCCTTCGTATTCGATCCGCACTTCACGCATCGGTGCGGTGGCAAGCTGGCCGGCGAACCGGCCAAGCTGTTCGGCAAGCCGCATATAGGGGCCAAGCTTCGGTGCATCCTCGGCGCTGACAGACGGCATGTTGACGGCATTGACAACGGCACCCGTCACCAGGAAATCCGCTATCTGTTCCGCCACCTGGACCGCCACGTTCTCCTGCGCCTCGCCGGTCGAGGCGCCGAGATGCGGCGTGAAAACGGTATTGTCCAGGCCGAACAGCACGTTTTCCTTGGCCGGCTCGACCTCGAAGACGTCGAACGCCGCACCCGCCACATGGCCCGATTCGATCGCCGCCTTGATATCGCCCTCGACCACCAGGCCCCCGCGTGCGCAGTTGATGATGCGCACGCCCTTTTTCATCTTGGCGATGGACTTTGCATTGATGATGGCGCGAGTGCCGTCAACCAGCGGGACATGCAAGGTAATGAAATCGGAGCGCGCGAAAAGGTCATCCAGCTCGACTTTCTCGACGCCGATATCCCGTGCCCGCTCGGACGAAAGATAGGGATCAAAGGCAATGACCTTCATGCGCAGGCCCTGGGCGCGGTCGGCCACGATCGCGCCGATATTGCCGCAGCCGATGATGCCAAGCGTCTTGCCGGTCAGTTCGACCCCCATGAAACGGTTCTTTTCCCACTTGCCGGCGCGGGTCGAGCGATCGGCCTCGGGGATCTGGCGCGCCAGCGACATCATCAAGGTGATGCTGTGTTCGGCGGTGGTGATCGAATTGCCGAACGGCGTGTTCATGACCACCACGCCGCGCGCCGTGGCGGCCGGGATATCGACATTGTCAACACCGATGCCGGCGCGGCCCACCACCTTCAGCCTGGTCGCCGCCTTCAGGATGTCGGCCGTCACCTTGGTTGCCGAGCGGATGGCAAGGCCGTCATAGCCGCCGATCACGGCGGCAAGCTCGGCCGGCTTCAGACCGGTCCGAACATCGACCTCGATCCCGCGCTGGCGGAAGATATCGACGGCGGCGGGGCTCAGGCTGTCGGAAATCAGGACTTTCGGCATGTCATCCGATCCGTATCGTTAGGGATGGGTGAGAGGATTCAATCCAGGACCGTTCAAGATTCGACCGCTCAACCCTTGGCTTGGCGGCCCTTGACCTCGGCGAACGCCCAGTCGAGCCACGGACAAAGCGTCGCCAGGTCCGCGGATTCGACCGTGGCGCCGCCCCAGATGCGCAAGCCGGGCGGCGCATCCCGATACGCGCCGATATCATAGGCGACCTTTTCCTTACTCAGCAGGCCTTCGATTTCTTTCTGAACCGCGGCCTGGCCATCCTTGCCCAGGGCCGTGAACCAGGGATCCACGATCTTGAGGCAGATCGAGGTCGTCGAGCGGGTCTTCGGATCCTTGGCCAGGAAATCGACCCAGGGCGTGCGGGCAACCCAGTCCGCGAGTGTCGCAAGATTGCGGTCGCAGCGCGCGATCAGACCCCTGAGGCCGCCCACCGACTCGGCCCAGTTGAGCGAATCGAGCGCATCCTCGACGCACAGCATCGACACGGTATTGATGGTCGAGCCCTTGAACACTTCCTCGTCAAGCTTGCCGCTTTTGGTCAGGCGGAAGATCTTCGGCATCGGCCAGGGCGGCGTGTAGCTTTGCAGGCGCTCGACGGCGCGCGGGCCAAGCAGCAGCATGCCATGCGCGGCCTCGCCACCCAGGACCTTCTGCCAGGAATAGGTCACGACATCCAGGCGATCCCAGGGCAGATCCATGGCGAATACGGCCGACGTCGCGTCGCAGATGGCAAGGCCTTCACGGTCGCGGGCAATCCATGAACCGTCCGGAACACGCACGCCCGAGGTGGTGCCGTTCCAGGTGAAGACAAGATCGCGCTTCGGATCGACCTTGCCGAGATCGGGCAGTTCGCCATAGCCGGATTCGAGGACGCGCACGTCCTTGAGCTTCAGCTGCTTCTGGACATCCGAGACCCAGCCGGCGCCGAAACTTTCCCATGACAGCATGTCGACGCCGCGCGGGCCAAGCATCGACCACAGCGCAAGCTCGACCGCGCCGGTATCCGAGGCCGGCACGATCCCGGCCCGCCAGTCCGCCGGCAAGCCAAGGATGGCGCGGCTCTTCTCGACGACGGCGTTGATGCGGTCTTTTGCCGGCTTCGCCCGATGCGAGCGGCCGACCAGGGCCGCGTCAAGGGCGGCCGTGGTCCAACCCGGGCGCTTGGCGCACGGGCCGGAGGAGAAATTGGGGTTCGCGGGCCGAAGCGTAGGCTTCATCGGCATGTCTGACATCCGGGTCAAGGGGGTGAAACGGGCCTATCGCGGCGGATACTAGGATTCGCGCAGCCCCCGGTCAACGCGCCCCTGTCAGGTCGCGCGACGTTTGACAACCTGAGCCGTTTCAAAGGTTAAGACCTTTTCGCCGGCCTGGTTGCGGGTCGTCAGGAGAAGCTCGACATAGCCGCGGTCGGACCGCGTGGCGGACGGGCGGTGGCCGGTGATCTCGATGGTCACGTGGATCGTATCGCCGGGATAAACCGGCTTGTGCCAGCGGAGCCTGTCGATCCCAAGCCCGCCCATGTTGCTGGCCCGGAAGATGCGCAGATCGACATAGAGCCGCAGCGACAGGGCCAGGGACTGCATCCCGCTCGCGGCCAGCCGGCCGAACAGGCTGGATTTGGCCGCTTCCGCATCCATGTGAAAGGGCTGGGGGTCATAGTGAAGGGCGAAATCGATGACGCTGCTTTCGGTCAGCGTGACGCCGTCGCTTTTGAAAACCTCGCCAACCTGGAAATCCTCGAAATAGCGATCGGACATGCCATACCTCTGGACGTCGGAACCCTTGATCAGGGGGCGGACATTATCCGACTTGCCGAGGCGGGGAAACCGGCTGTTCGGTGCTTGCCTGTTCCCAGGCCAGCAGGGCCCGCTTGCGCGACAGCCCCCAGGCATAGCCGGCCAGCGCGCCGCTTGACCGAAGCACCCGATGGCAGGGGATCAGGACCGCGATGGGGTTATCGGCCACCGCGTTCGCAACCGCCCGCGCCGATCCCGCAATCCCGCAGCGCTTGGCAAGAGCGCTGTAACTTGTAACCGAACCGGCCGGAATCGCGAGCAGAGCCCGCCACACCCGAAGCTGGTGACGAGTGCCAAGGAGATGGAGCCGCAGCGGCGGCCGCTTCGCGCCCGGCGCCGAATCGAGCGGTGCAAAAACCCGCCGTGCGGTAGCCAGGGCCATGCCGGGCACTTCATGCCAGCGGGCCGCCGGCCATCTGGCCCTAAGGCCCTGAAGCGCGTCCGAGCGCCCCGATGGGCCGCTACCGGGGGGCTCGCTACCGGGGGGCCCAACGAAAGGCGGCCCGACGAACGCGATAGCGACAATGCCGCGCGCCGTCTCGCCGATCAGCACTTCTCCAAACGGGCTTGGCGCATAGCCATAGGCAATATCCAGTCCGGCACCCCGGCGCCTTGCCTCGCCCGGGGTCATGGCCTGCTGCTCGACGAACAGGTCGTGCAGTCGGCTGGGGCCGGACAGGCCCGCCGCAAACGCCGCATCCAGCACGGTCGCACCATCGGCAAACGCCATCAACGCATGGTCAAGCGCCATGTGCTGGGCAAGCTTCTTCGGGCTTACCCCCACAAAGCGCGAGAAGGTTTTCTGGAAATGGGCCGGGCTGAGGTCCGCCTTGGCCGCCAGTTCGGCAAGGGTTACCGCCTGCGGAAAGCGGCGGGCCATGTGCTCGATCGCCCGGGCAATGCACGAGTAACTATCCATCGCGGCGCCCCGCACCCGTCATTGTTACCTTGACGGAAAGACTAGGCCGGGGGCGATGGCCTGCCCACCCGATTCCTGCGCCCGTGGTCCTGGCCAGGGCCTTTCAAGGTCAGCCGACGAAGGGGCGGACCGTGTGGGCGTGGTTGAGCGGCCCGTGTCCGGCACCCAACCCCGGTGCCGTCCGGATCGCTTCCAGCACATACGCGCGGGCACGGCGCACGGCGGCGGAAAGCGCAAGCCCCTGAGCCAGACCCGCCGCCAGCGCCGAAGCCAGGGTGCAACCGGTGCCATGGGTGTGGCGTGTTTCGATCCTGGGCGATTCGAACGGCTCAAGCCCGGCCGGGCTGACCAGAATGTCGCGGATGACGGGGCCCTGGGCATGGCCGCCCTTGAGCAGCACGGCACCGCAGCCGAGATCGAGCAGCGCCCGCGCGGCCTGCTCGGCGTCGGATTCCCTGGCGATCGGCTGGCCGAGCAGCGCCTCGGCCTCGGGCCGGTTGGGCGTGATGATAGCGGCCCGCGGAACCAGCCGGCGGCGAATCGTCTCGATCGCCTCGCTCTGCAAAAGACGTGCGCCGCCCTTGGCCACCATGACCGGATCGACCACCAGCGGAATACCCTTCGCCTTTGCGTCGACGGTGGCGATGACCGCATCGATGATCGCGCTTCCATGCAGCATGCCGGTCTTGATGGCATCGGCGCCCAGATCGTCCAGCACCACAGCCATCTGCAATTGAACGAAGGCGGGCGGCACCTCGTGCACGCCGACGACGCCCATGGTGTTCTGGGCTGTCAGCGCCGTGATGGCGGTCGCCGCATAGGCGTCAAGGGCCGTGACCGCCTTGATATCAGCCTGAATCCCCGCCCCGCCGCCGGAATCGGACCCGGCGACGATGAGGACGCGCCCTTTCAAGACGCGGCCCGGGTCGCGCGCGCGATTGCGGGTCCAGCCGACGCGTGTTCGATCGCCGCGCAGATATCGTCAACGACGGATGTCACGACCTGCTCGTCATCGCCTTCGGCCATGACGCGGATCAAGGGCTCGGTGCCGGATTTGCGGATCACCAGACGCCCCTGCCCGTTCAGCCGCTTCTCGCCGGCGCGCACGGCGGCGACAACCTCGGGCAGATCGAGCGGCGGCCTGCCCTTGAAGCGCACGTTCTTCAGAAGCTGCGGCAGCGGCGCGAACATGCGCCCCACTTCGCTGGCCGCACGACCCGACTGGACGATTACAGCCAGCACCTGCAAGGCGGCAATCAAGCCGTCGCCGGTGGTGGTGAAATCGTTGAGAATGATATGGCCGGACTGCTCGCCGCCCAGGTTGATGCCGGATTTGCGCATCTCCTCGACCACATAGCGATCCCCCACCTGGGTCCGCACCATGCCGAGGCCGATCTCCTTCAGATAACGCTCGAGACCAAGATTGGACATGACGGTGGCGACAACCGCGTTGCCGCGCAGCCGTTCGCTTTCATGCCAGGACCATGCGATCAAGGCCATGACCTGATCGCCATCCAGGATGTTGCCCTTCTCGTCGGCGATGATGACGCGATCGGCATCGCCATCCAGCGCGACGCCAAGATCGGCGCGATAGGTGCGCACTTTCTCTTGCATGCTTTGGGGATGGGTCGCGCCGCATTCGCGGTTGATGTTGAATCCGTCCGGCTCGACCCCGAGCGAGATGACCTCGGCGCCCAGTTCCCACAGCACGGTGGGCGCCACCTTGTAGGCGGCGCCATGGGCGCAATCGACGACGATGCGCAACCCGTCCAGGCGCAGACCCTTGGGGAAGCTGCTTTTCACGAACTCGATATAGCGACCGCGAGAATCCTCGAGCTTCTGCACGCGACCCAGCTTCTTCGATAGCGCAAGATCGGCGCTCAGGTCCTGCTCCATCAGCGATTCGATCCGCGCCTCGGCGGTATCGGAAAGCTTGTAGCCGTCGGGACGAACAGCTTGATGCCATTGTCTTCGAACGAATTGTGCGAGGCCGAGATCACGACGCCAGATCGGCGCGCATCGACCGCGTCAGCATGGCGATCGCCGGCGTCGGCAGCGGGCCGACAATGACGGCCATCATGCCCATGGGCAAGCCCGCGGCATCGCCGGCTCGAGCATGTAGCCGGACAGGCGGTGTCCTTGCCGATCACGACCAGGTGGTGGTCGCCGCGCGTGAACTGCGCGGCCAGCGGCGGCCATGGCCACCCGCAGCGCCGTTTCCGCGGTCATCGGTGCAACGTTGGCGTACTTCCCCAGATCCCGTCAGTTCCAAACGGTTGCATCGTCCCCCAGACAGCACCAGCAGACTCAACAGCTTTGTGAACTCAACAGGTCTGCGACTTCCCAGTCAGTCTACGCAAGACGGTTGCAAAAAAACGTAACCTCGAATCCGTTGCCAAACCATTGCCGCCGCGGTTTCCGCCACGTCATGCACCCGGATAGTTTGTGCACCCTGTTCAAAGACGGCAGCCCGGCGGCGATAGCCGCAAGGCGGCAGGCAGGCTCGCCCGGCTCAAGGGGCCGCGATGAAGCTCTTGCGCGATGCCGATCACCAGCGGCTGGCCCAGCGCATGGCCGACGCCGAGCCATTTCAGGATCCTGACATTGTGGTCTGGCGTCTTGCCAAAGCCGATGCAGGATCGATGGCGATGTCCCGGGCCGAAATGCCGCCGCCGCCGCCGCCGCAACGCGGCCGGCCAGGCCATCGAAGATGTCGAGGGCACCAAGTCATAGGTGGGCGCCTTCTGCATGGTGCGCGGCTCGCCCTGCATGTGCATCAGGACCACGGCGGCGTTCGACGAAGGCTGCACGACCCCGGCTGGCCTTGAGCTTCCAGCAGGGCCGTCGTCGTTCAGAATAGGCGCCGGCCGCCAGCGCCTTCCGGCTTCCACCGCGGCAGCAGGTGTCGACCGATGAACAGCGCCCACCCCGCAACCCTTCGATGACCGGCAGAATGCAGGTCGATTTCCTCGATGTCTCGCCCAGGCCGGGGCCGCGCCCGGCCGGGTCGTTCGCCACCGATGTCGATGATGCGCGCGCCGGCTTCGGCCATGGCCTGGCCATGGGCGATGGCGGAATCCGCTTTCAAACCTGCCCGCCATCCAGCTGTCGGGGTCACGTTGACGATCCCCATGATGGCGGGCGCATCGGGCCCAAGCCCCGCGAAAGCCGGTCGTGGCCGCGAGGGCGGTCGAGGATGTCTGCCATCCGCCGCGCGGCCACTTCGCCCTCGCCCGGCATCGACCAGGAACGAAATGCGGCAAGCGGCGCCGCCGTCCGCCAGCGAACAGGCCCGGCGCGTCGGATGACCAGCTCGACCGCATCGAAGGCAAGCGGACCACCCGCCAATGGCAGCACCGCGCCATCGCCGGACCCGCCCTGGGGTCGATGCAGGCCGCACGGGCGCAGATAGATCTTATCGGCCGGATCGAGGACCAGACCCCGGGGCGGCCAGGCAAGCCGCTTCATTTCGGTCGCAGGGTGAAAGCTTGCCAGGGCCACAGCAGCCAGGGCGGAGGCGGCCAGAGGGCGGGGGCGGCCGGTCAGCCCGGCTCAGGCGCCGGGCTGCGGCTCGGCAGGTCGGGCGACGATCGTGGACCGCTCTTCTTGCCAAGCTGGGAACCGAACCGATGACCGTCGATCTCCGCCCCCGGTGCTGCCCGGATCGGTCACCACGTTCGATCGGTTCGCCCCGGATCACGGTCTCGACCTCGTCACGCGACAGCGTCTCGTATTCAAGCAGCCCCGCCGCCAAGCGGTGCAAGGCTTCGAGGTTTCTCCAGTGATGATGCGGCGTGCATCTTTTTCACCTTCCTCGAAACCCGTGGCGCAACGCCCTCGTCGATCACATGGGCGTTGGCATCGGACACGTTCATCCGCTGGGTCACCAGTGGCCAGGAATACCTCTTCCTCGTTCTCGTTGTAGCGCAGCGTGACTTCTCGCTCATCCCGTATTCGGTCTGCCATGGCCCGCGCCGCGCCGTTGCCTGCTTGATGTCGTTGGCGGCGCCGTCGATCACGTCGTCGCGCAGCGATCTCTTCAACGCGGCCTTGGCCGGCAATCGCGGCGCGAAGCTCTTTCTTCTTCATCGTCGACGATCGCGCTCGGGCAGGTACATGGTCACGCCAGCGCCTTCGGCCGCGGGATGATCGATCACCTTGTGCGAGGGCTCGTGCCCCTCGGCATGCATCATCACCAGGGCATGGCCGCCCTCGTGATCGACGGTCGAGCGCTTTTCGTCCATCGAGCATCACCGCGGAGTGGCGCTCGGCTTGTCCAGGACCTTGTCCTTCCTTCCTCGACTCCTGGGTCGTCACGTGTCGCGTTGCGGGCGCCGCCAGCACGCCGCGCTCGTTCCACCAGATTGGCGAGATCGGCACCGGAAAATCGAGGACATGCCGCGGGCGATAGCCGCGCGGTTCGACATCCGGAGCTGGCCGCCACCTTGCGCAGGTGGACGCGGAGAATTTTCTCGCGCCCGACAATATCCGGGTTCGGGACCACGACCTGCCGGTCGAAGCGGCCGGGGCGCAGCAAGGCGGGGTCCGGCACATCGGGCGGTTGGTGGCCGCAATCAGGATGACGCCCTCGTTCGCCTCGAAGCCATCCATCGACCAGAAGCTGGTCAAGGTCTGTTCGCGTTCGTCATTGCCGCCACCCAGCCCGGCGCCGCGATGCCGGCCCACCGCATCGATTTCATCGATGAAGATGATGCAGGGCGCATTCTTCTTGCGCCTGCTCGAACATGTCACGCACCCGGCTGGCGCGGCGCCGGCGACATTTCGACGAAATCGGAACCGGAAATCGTGAAAAGGGCACGTTCGCCTCGCCGGCGATGGCGCGGGCCAGCAGATCTGCCGGTGCCAGGCGGGCCGACCGGCGCACACCCTTTGAATACGGCCACCCAGGCGTGGCCTGCGGGTCCTTGAGGAAATCGACGATCTCTTCGAGTTCCACCTTGGCTCGTCGATGCCGGCGACGTCGTCGAAGGCGACGCGGCCGGCCTTTTCGGTCAGCAGGCGGGCGCGCGACTTGCCGAAGCCCATCGCCTTGCCGCCGCCGGACTGCATCTGGCGCATGAAGAAAATCCAGACGCCAATCAGCAGCAGGATCGGGAACCACGACACCAGGATGTCGAAGATCGAGGGGACGTTGTCTTCGGGCGGGGCGGCGGTGATCCGCACGCCCTTCGCCGTCAGCCGCGACACCAGTTCGGGGTCATCCGGGATATAGGTGCTGAAGGTGCGCCCGTCGGTGAACTGGCCATAGATCTGCCGGCCACGGATGGTCACCTCGCGCACGGCGCCGTTCTGGACCTCGTTGTTGAAATCGGAAAACGCCATCGACGTCTGGGCCGACCGGTTCGAGGGCGACTGGAAAAGGTTGAAGAGCGCAACCAGCAGCAGACAGATAATGATCCACAGTGCGAGGTTTTTTCGAAACATGTCTTTGTCCGCGGTTGCCCTGCTTAGCCTGGAAAGCGATCGGCTCGACGTGCGATCGACCCGGGCGAAGCCCGGCGGCCGCCTTGGTGCCTGGCCGCTGCCTCGCCCCTCTTATTCACTCTATCAGATAGTGCCGAACGATCCTCAAGCAAGATTGAATCCCGCGCTGGTCAGTGGCCTTGGCGGCATAAACAGGATTTCGGCCACCCGGGACGGCCGATTTCGGCCAGCCGAACGCCGCCAGCCGAGGTGGGGCACCTCGCAAAGCCCAAAGCGATCGAACAGGGCAGGCAACGTGACCCGAACCGCCGCCGGCAGCCGGACGGGCAAATGCCGGGCAAAATTGCCAAGACCGTCGCGGCCAAGGGGGGCAAGCTCGAAATGCCCCCGCCCGGCCGCAAGGGTAATCAGGAAGCGCCCGTCCCACAGCACCGTCTGACCGGCCGTGACCGAACGCCGATCGACCACCGCCGCCTGTTCCCGCATGACCAGGGCAACCGCGCCGGGCCCGATGACGATCCTGCAACCGGCCAGCGTCTGGCCCCGGCCGGTCGCTTGGCCCGGCAAGACCTGGCCCAGCAAGACCTGGCAAAGACGTTCGATCTTGTCCCGGCGGGGCGGATGAACCCGCCCGCCGATCGTTGCAATGACGCGGCCAAGCGCCAGGCTTGCCACCTCGGGCGGTGCACGGCGCAGATCCTCGATCGAAAATTCGGCATAGCCTTCGGGATGAAGGCCGATAGCGGCCCCCATCAGCGCATCGGCCGCCGCCTCACGGTGCCGCCGCGAACGGGCCGCCATGGCCGCATGCGCCAGAATCGGATCGATGCCGGGCATCGGTCCGCCTGCTGTCGTCCCATTTCCTGATGTGCCATTCGCTGGCACAGCAGCCGCGCGCCACGCCGCCCGCAGGCGCGGCCGTTCGAAGCGGAGATCGACATTGGAGGGATCGTCGATCCAGGGCTGACCGATCTCCGTGAGCATGGCGCGCAGGTCATCGCGTCCCTGGCCAAGCAGGGGCCTAATCAACCGGAAGCCCTGCAATTCCACAACAGCGGCCATTCCTGCCAGCCCCTCGATGCCGCTGCCGCGCGCGGCCCGCATCCAGACCGTTTCCGCCTGATCCTCGCGCTGATGGGCGACCAGAAGATGGAAAACGCTGTGGCTTCTGCACCAATCGCCCAGCAGCCCATAGCGCGCCGCGCGCGCCGCCTCTTGGATGCCCGATTTCGGCTTCGGACCGGTCCAGGTCAGGATGCGGGCGGCAATTCCGCGCCCGCGCATCCAGCCCGCGACACGCCGTGCTTCGGCGGCCGATTCGGATCGCAAGCCATGGTCGACGATCAACGCGGTCACGCCACCCCGCCCAGTCGCCGCCCAGGCCTGGGCAAGAATGGCAAGCGCCAGGGAATCGCTGCCGCCAGAAACCGCGATGGCCAGCTTCGGTTCATGCTCGAACGGGCCAAGGCGATCCATCGCCGCGGCAAAGTCCGCGCCCAGTCGCCGGGCAAGCGTCGTTCGGCCTAGGCCGCCCCCAGCGCGGGGTGTTTCGACCCCGGGCTTTTTGACCCCGGGTGTTTTGACCCTGGCGCCGCGCGTGGCGCTAGCGGCACTTGTAGCGCTGCCGTTCGCGGCTGAGCGACTGCGCGACCGAGGCGCTCGGGTTCTTGAATTTCGATTGGAGCTCGGCAAAGGTCTGACACGCCTCTCCGGTCTTGCCGAGCTGCCCCAGTGACATGCCCAGCTTGAGCAAGCTGTCCGGCGCCTTGCTGCCATTCGGGTATGCCCGGTAGCCCTCGGCATAGGCCACCGCTGCCTGAGCATAGTCGCGCCGAACATAATGCGTCTCGCCAAGGAAGAAACGCGCATCGGACTGGCGCGGGTCGTTCGGATAGGCGCCGATGAAGGTGGCCAGCGCCCGCTCGGCCTCGGCGTAACCGGCATCCTTGTCGGCCCGCATCAGAAGACCGATGGCATGGTCGTAAAGCTGCTGCGGAGAGCTGGTCGGAAGCGCGGCTGTCGGCTGGCCGCCGGGCGCGCCCGGCGCCCGTCCGGCCGCCGGCTGTCCCGCCGGGGCGTTCAGCTTTCCGTCGATCTCCTGGAAGCGGGCGTCGAGATCGGACACCAGCTTGTCGAGACGCGCATTGAGCTGGGTGACGCGATGGCCGACCTCCTCGATGCGCCCGGTCAAGGCGCCAAGCTCGTTCTCAAGGTCCGTGATGCGGATCTGAACGTCGGCCGCAGTCGAGGGCGCAAGGGGCGCCGCCGGCCGCGGGCTGGCGGGCGGCGCCTGCACAGCCGGCGGCTGCCCGCGATAGACGCTTTGTTCAAGGGTGGTGATCTGGCGTTCAAGACGCTCGATCTTGTCGAGCATCGCGCGCATGTCGGCCTGGGCCGCTGCGTCGCCGGTCGCGATGGCGATCGATCCAATGGCGGCCATGCCAGCCAGCAGGCCGCGCCAGCGCCGGTACCAACGCCGGCCACAACCTTGCGAGACGCGTGTTTCCATCATGTCATTCGCCCCTGCCATTCGTTCGCGATGACAAACGCCAACCCCGTTGCGCCCTGGCGCAACGGGGATCGGCATGCGGAAACTTCAAGGCTTTTTTACGGCCGATCCCAACGATCGGCCGCATGCACCGCCCAGGCCAGCAAGGCCGGCGGCCAAGCCCCGTGATCGGCAGGCGATCAGCCGTTGACCGCCATCACGCCGCGGCGATTCTGCGACCAGGCCCACTCGTTCGAGCCCAGAACCTCGGGCCGCTCCTTGCCATAGGACACGGTCGAGATGCGGTTCGCCTCGATGCCAAGCGCCAGCAGATAGCTGCGCACCGCATTGGCGCGACGCTCGCCAAGCGCCAGGTTGTATTCACGCGTGCCGCGCTCGTCGGCATGGCCTTCGATGGTCACGGTCACGCGCGGATTGGCTTTCAGCCACGCCGCCTGCTTGTCGACGATGGCGCGCGCCTCGGGCTTCAGGTCAAACTTGTCGAAATCGAAGAAGACGCGATCGCCAACCTGAGCGACCAAGTCCTCTTGCGAACCGGGCCGCGCCCGGCCGATCTGGCTCGAGCCCACGCCACTGCCCGCCCGCGCGCCCGCGCCGCCGTCACCGCTGGTCGCGCTTGTCTGTTGCGGTGTCGTCTCGCATGCCGCCAACAACAGAGCCGCGGCAAGAAGGCTCAGGAACTTAAAGCGCATTGGTAGAGTCCCCCATCCAAGGAAGTGGCGGCGCCGTTCCGGCCCCATACCGAAACCATCGCCCATCCAGATCGTCAACCATTTGAAAAATTTTGCGAATTCTGCTTACCGGCTCGCCATCGAGCGATTTCGGCTCGCTAACGTATACTGGTCACCCTTCGAAGATTCAAGATGATAGCGAGAAAAATAGCGTTCATCCCTGGTCAACCATACCGCCTATTGGGCTATGTCCCTAAGGCGTGAGGGGCGACCAGGCGGGATCAGACCCGTCGGCCGGCGTCACGATCAACCGCTCGTTGTGGCCGGTAAGATCGATGGAATAGAGCCGTGCCCCACCCCCCGTCCCGTCCGAGTTCATGGGTTCCTGCCGGAAGAACATCAGCACACGGCCGTTCGGCGCCCAGGTCGGCCCTTCGACCAGGTAGCCCCGGGCAAGGAGCCGCTCGCCTTCCCCTTCCGGCGTCATCACGCCGATGAAGAAGTTGCCGCTTGCCTGCTTGGTAAAGGCCACCAGATCGCCACGTGGCGACCATACCGGCGTCGAATAGCGGCCCTCGCCGAAGCTGATCCGCTTGATGTTGCCGCCTTCCGAATCCATCACATAGAGCTGCTGGGTGCCGCCGCGATCCGAATTGAAGGCGATGCGGCGCCCGTCCGGGGAATAGGAGGGCGACGTGTCGATGGCCGGATGGCGGGTCAGGCGTTTCACGGCCCGGGTGCGAAGATCCATTTCGTAGATCTCGGAATTGCCGTCCGCCGCCAGCGTCATGATGACGCGCTTGCCGTCCGGCGAGAATCGCGGCGCGAAGGTCATGCCCGGGAAATCGCCCAGCAGTTCCTGGCGGCCGCTGTCGATGTTGAGGACATAGACACGCGGCTGGTCGCGCTGGAACGAGAGATAGGTGATTTCCTGCAGGGTCGGCGAGAAGCGCGGCGTCAGCACCAGCGACGACCCATCGGTAAGAAATCGATGGTTCGCGCCATCCTGATCCATGATCGCCAGGCGCTTGATCCGGCGACGCGCCGGCCCGCTTTCCGAAATGTAGACGATGCGCGTGTCGAAATAGCCGTCTTCGCCGGTGATGCGCTTGTAGATCGCGTCCGCGACGATATGGGCGATCCGCCGCCAGTTGTCGGCGGTGCTGTTGTAGCGAAGACCGACCATGTCCTGCTCGGTCACCACGTCCCACAACCTGAATTCGGTGACAAGCTGACCGCCCTGCATGCGGACATTGCCGTGCACCAGGGCCGCCGCATTGATCGTGCGCCAGTCCCCGAAGCGCGGCCTGACCGCAAGCGAATCCGGGGTCTGGATGAAGGCGCGCGAATCGATCGGGCGGAACAGGCCGCTCCGTTCAAGATCGGCGGAAATGACCTGCGCGATCTCGCGGCCCAGCCGCGCCTCGTCGCCTTCCGCGCCATTGAAATTGACGATGGCGATCGGCAGCGGTTCAAGCCGACCGCGCGTCACGTCAATGCGCACCTGGGCATTGGCGTCCGCGACCGCAAAACCAAACCCGGCGACAAGGCAAAGGGCGAACGCAAGAATCGAGCGGGAAGAACGAAGCATGGTCATGGTCCAATCAGCTCTTTCGGGTCGAAATTGATCATCAGCGCATTCCAGCCGTTCGATCCGGCATACTTGTCCGGCGGCGCCTTGATCGGCTGGCAGCGCCGGTTGAGAACGGCGCGCATCGCGCTTTCCGCCGCCGCCCGGTAGAAGGGGTCGGAATTGAACCGCAGCGTTTCCGCGAACTCGGCCGACTGCACGGTGCCGTCGGGATTCATCTTGACCTTGATCATGACGGCAAGGTTTTTCGCATCCTTGGCGCCGGCGGGCGGCGACCAGCAGGCCTCGAACTGGCGGCGGATGGAATCGAAATCGCTGATGGTCAGCCGCTGATCAAGCGAGAGCGGCGCGCGCGGCGAGGTGCGCTCGGAGTCGGACGCCCGCGCTTCGCTTGGCGAAGGCGTCTGGCGACGCAGAGTGTCGACCGTCTTCAGTACCGAGGCAAAGGTGTCGGGCGGCGCCGGCTTCTTTTCCTCGGCCTTCGGACGCGGCGGCTCGGGTTTCTGGGCCGGCACGGGCGTCGGCTTCGGCGGCTCGGGCTTGGGCGCGGCAACTGGCGGTTTGGGCTCGGGCGGCGGCAGGGCCGCGACCTTCTCCTCCGGGGCGGCGCGGGCTTGGGGGCTCGGCCACCGGTTGGGGCGGCGGCTTCGGTGCCTCGGCCACGGGCTGGGACGGCGGCTTGGGGGGCTCGGCGGCCGCCGGCCGCGGTGGAGCCGGCTTCGGCGGTTCGGGCTTGGGCGGCTCGGGCATCGGCTTCGGCGGCGGCGAGGCGGTCTTGTCGGACAGCTCCATCAGGTCGACCAGGATCGGCGGATTGTCGACCGTCTTGGCATCCCACAGGTCAGGCAGGCCCAGCATGGCCGCGGTAATCAGTCCGGCATGCAGAACTCCTGAAAAAAAGGCCGCCCTTCGTTCCATTCCCTAGGTCATCCGCGCGTATCGTCGTCCCGTCACCACGGCCCCGATCAGCAATCCCTATCAGGCCGGCCTTCAGCGCCGGACCGGCGTCTGGGGCATTTCGGTCACCAGGGCGATCCGATCAAAGCCAGCCGTCCGCAACGCCCCCATGATCTCGATGACCCGCCCATAGGCGATCCCGCGGTCGCCACGCACGAAGATCCGCGTATCGGCCTTGGCCCCCACAATCGCCGTCAGCCTTGGCACCAACTGGTCGAACTCGATCTTGGTGTCTTGCAGAAAGATCTGGCCCTCGCCATTGACCGATACAACCACGGGTTCGGTCTGTTCGCTCAAGGGTGCGGCGGCCGTCTTCGGCAGGTCGACCGGCACGCCAACGGTCAGCAGCGGCGCGGTGACCATGAACACGACCAGCAGGACCAGCATGACATCCACCATGGGTGTCACGTTGATTTCCGCCAACGGCCGATAGCGGCTGCGTCCGCCGCCCCGGCGCGACATGTCGATGTTGAATGCCATCAGCCGGCCCGATCCTCGATCTGCCGCGACAAAATGGCGCCGAACTCGCCCAGGAACCCTTCCAGGCGGCCGGCATATCGGCCGATATCGTGCGACAGCTTGTTGTAGGCAACCACCGCCGGAATGGCGGCCACCAGTCCCAGCGCGGTGGCGAACAGCGCCTCGGCAATGCCCGGCGCCACGACAGCCAGATTGGTGCTTTTCGATGCCGCGATGCTCTGGAAGCTGTTCATGATGCCCCAGACGGTCCCGAACAGCCCGACAAAGGGCGCCACCGAGCCCACCGAGGCCAGATAGGGCAGATACTTCTCAAGGGCCTCGACCTCGCGGCCGAGGGTCACCTGCATCACCCGCTCGATCCGCTGCAAAAGGCCGGCGCGCATGGCCGCCGATCCGACCTGGCCGCGCGCCGCCGAGCGGCGCCATTCGCGCATGGCGGCGGCGAACAGCGCGCCCATCGGCTCGGCCGCGCGGTCCCCGACGCGATCATAGAGATCCTCGAGCGAGTCGCCGGACCAGAAGACGTCCTCGAACTGGTCGGTCCGGGCGCTCAGGCGCTTCAGCAGGAAGACCTTCTCGAAGATGATGGCCCATGACCAGAACGAAGCCAGAAGCAGGATCAGCATCACCACCTGGACGATGATGTCGGCCTGTGCCACCAGCCCCCAGATCGACAGATCGTGGGGCGCCTGGCCCCCGATGGCAACGGCGCCAACCGTAGAATTCTCCATTGTCGTATCGTTCCTTCCGTTCCTGACGCTTGGCGTCGTGGCTAGGCTGTCTGATCGGCTGAGGCGGTGGCCAATATCATCAGTTTGGCACGCAACTGTGGCGGCAATCGGGCAGGACGACCGCCGACCCGGCGGCCGGCAAGCCGGACCGTGATGCGCGCCAGATCGGTCCCGTTCCGGCACACCGTCTGGCCAAGGCTGATGGTCGCGCCGGTCACCCCGATCACCCGGGAATGAACCTCGATCACGTCATCAAGCCGGGCTGGCGCAAGATATGCCACCGTGCAGTCGCGAACCGTGAACCCCCAACCCTCGTTTGTCATCACTTCGCTGTGAACGAGCCCCATGATGCGCATCATTTCGGTGCGCGCGCGCTCGGCAAACTTCAGATAGTTGGCGTAATACACGATTCCGCCCGCATCGGTATCCTCGAAATAGATCCGCACGGCGAAGATGTGGACATGGCCGACGATGGCGCCGCTGCTTGGCGTTGCAACCAGGCCTGGCATCGGCTGGACCTCAGGCGTCATCGGCGGGCGACAGCAGATCGAGCTGCGAGTCGGTCCGGCCGGGCGGTGAAAGGCCAAGGTGGCGGAAAGCCTGGGCGGTCAGCAGACGGCCACGCGGCGTGCGCTGGATGAACCCGATCTGCAGCAGATAGGGTTCGATCACGTCCTCGATGCTGTCCCGTTCCTCGGACAGGGCCGCCGCCAGGGTATCAAGCCCGACCGGGCCGCCCCCGAACGATCGCCGATGCAGCGCAGATAGCGGCGGTCCATGGCATCAAGCCCCAGCCCGTCGACCTCGAGACGCTGGAGGGCCGCATCGGCAAGCCCTGCATCAATCTCGCCCGCCTTGCCAACCGCGGCAAAATCCCGCACGCGGCGCAACAGCCGGCCCGCCACGCGCGGCGTTCCCCTGGCGCGCCTGGCAATCTCGCGCGCACCGTCATCGGCCATGCGCACGCCAAGCAGCCGCGCGCCGCGCCGCACGATGGCCTCGAGATCGGCCAGTTCGTAGAAGTTGAGCCGCAGGGGAATGCCGAACCGTTCCCGAAGCGGCGTGGTCAGCAGGCCCGAACGCGTCGTCGCGCCGATCAGGGTGAACGGCGGCAAGGCGATGCGCACCGTGCGCGCCGCGGGGCCCTCGCCGATGACGAGATCAAGCTCGAAATCCTCCATCGCCGGATAGAGCACTTCCTCGACCACCGGATTAAGGCGATGGATCTCGTCGATGAAGAGAACATCGCGGGGCTGCAGATTAGTAAGAATTGCGGCCAGATCCCCGGCCCGGGCGATCACCGGGCCCGAGGTCTGCCGGAAGCCGACCCCAAGTTCGCGCGCGACGATCTGCGCCAGCGTCGTCTTGCCCAGTCCCGGCGGGCCATGCAGCAGCACATGGTCCAGGGCTTCGCCCCGGGCACGGGCGGCACCGACGAAGACGCGAAGGTTTTCGCAAAGCGTGCGCTGGCCGATGAAGTCATCGAGGCGCTGGGGACGGATCGATGCCTCGTCGGGTTCGGATGGGTCACTGGCCGGCGCGACCAGTCTCGATTCCGGGCGGGATTCGCGAGCCATGGGCTAGATCCCCCCCGTCCGGCCGGCGGCCAGCTCGCGCAGGCCTTCGCGAACCAGATCGTCGAATCGGGCCCCGGCCCCCAGCCGTCCGGCCGCAGCGGCCAGCGCCATCTGCGCCTCGGGGGCCCGATAGCCAAGATTGACAAGGGCCGAAAGCGCATCGGCGGCCGCGCCGCCGGCCGGTGCCACGGTTCGTCCCGCGCCAACCGGCGCCGCCATCACCATGGCGGGCGCCTTGCCCTTGAGTTCGGTCACAATGCGGGTCGCAAGTTTCGGTCCGACCCCGCTGGCCCGCGTAAAGGTCGCGCTGTCCTGCAGGGCCAGGGCCGATCCGATTTCATCCGGATCGACGGCGCTTAGGATCGCAAGCGCGACGCGGGCGCCAACGCCCTGCACAGTCGTCAGCAGCGTGAACCAGGCGCGCTCGAGCTGATCTGCAAAACCATAGAGCTGGATCGCGTCTTCACGCATGATCGTTTCGACATGCAGAACGACCATTTCGCCCACCGCCGGCAGGGCGGCCAGCGTCCGGCGCGAACAGGTCACCCGATACCCGACCCCACCCACGTCGATGACCGCCGATCCGTCATCGACCGAATCGAGAAGACCGCGCAGCTTGGCAATCATCGGGCCACGACCGAAACACGAACGCCACGCGCCGGGCCGGCGACCGGCCGCATGAGCCGGCCACTTTCCGCGTGATGGGCATGGCAGATCGCGACCGCCAGCGCATCGGCCGCATCGGGGCCGGCCGGATCGGCGCCCGGCAGAAGCAGACGCACCATCGCTTCCACCTGCGCCTTTTCAGCCCGGCCGCCGCCGACCAGCGCCTTCTTCACCGCGGTCGGCGCATATTCGGCAACATCGAGCCCGGCCTCGGCCGGCGCCAGCATCGCAATGCCGCGCGCCTGGCCCAGCTTCAAGGTGGCGGTCCCATTGCGGTTGACCAGCGTTTCCTCGACCGCGGCGACATCCGGCGCATGCGCCGCGATGACCGCCTTGAGTCCCGCGTAAATCGTGCAGAGGCGAACGGCCGTCGGCGCCGCGGCGTCGGATTCGATGATGCCGTTCGCCACATGGCGAAGCCGGCCACCGCTGACGACGACAAGGCCCCAGCCGGTGCGCCGCAGCCCAGGGTCCAGTCCCAGGACGCGCATCACCGCCCGCCGCTCATGCGCCACCGATTGGCGCTCAACTGCCCGGCCGCTTGCCGGAAAAACTTTTCATCGTCTCATCCGACATCTCGAAGTTGCTGGAAACGGTCTGGGTGTCGTCGTTGTCGTCAAGCCCTTCGAGAAGCGACAGCAATTGCTCGGCGGCGGTGCCATCGACCTGGATCGTGTTCTTCGGCTTCCAGACCAGACGCGCGCTCTCGGGCTCGCCGAAGCGGCTGGTCAGGACCTTCGCAAGATCGTTCAGATCACCCGACGCACAATGGACGACATGATTGTCGGCCGCGCTCTCGACATTCTCGGCCCCCGCCTCGAGGGCCGCCTCGAACATGGCATCGGCGCTTGCGGCCGCCACGGGATAGACAACTTCGCCAACCCGATCGAACAGGAAGCTCACGCTGTTGGTTTCGCCAAGAGTGCCGCCGTTCTTGGTGAAGATCGAACGGATCTCGCCCGCCGTCCGGTTGCGGTTGTCGGTCAGCGCCTCGACGATGATGGCAACGCCGGCCGGGCCATAGCCCTCGTAACGCATCTCGTCATAGGTCTTGTCATCGTCGCCCGACGAGGCGCGGCGGATGGCGCGCTCGACCGTGTCCTTCGGCATGTTGGCCTGCCGGGCCGCCATGATCGCACTTCGCAGCCTTGGGTTGGCGTCCGGATCGGGCAGGCCGGTGCGCGCCGAAACGGTCAGTTCCCGGATCAGCTTGCCGAACAGCTTGGCGCGCTTGGCGTCCTGCGCGCCCTTGCGGTGCATGATGTTCTTGAATTGGGAATGGCCGGCCATTGTCGAAAATTCACACTATCTATTTGAGACTGCCTGCTCTTATACCATATGTTGTATACGTCAATAGTCTGCGCCGATGGCGCGTCCCGGCCTGCCCGGCCGATCCGACGCGGCGCCATTGATGCGGGGCCGTTTACCGGCCCTTAAAGCCCCGGTCGCTACGATCAAACAGATCTTTTGATCTATAGTCTTTTGGCCTGTCAAACCCGGCCCCAGAGACGGAGGGCAGGCCAAGACAGGGGTGGGCCAAGCAGGATCATCGGACCGCGCAAATGGTCGCCCCGGCCTGGCGCGCGGCACGGACGGAGAGGGCGTCCGCCAAGGCTGATGCCCTCTCTGTCCGGCAGTCTTCTAGAATGGCCACTGGTTCGCAAGATCGCCGCCCAGGCGGAGCGGCGCCGCCCGCTTTGCAAGACCGGTCCGGTCATCCAGCTCGACGAACACGCCGCAAAGGGTCGCGGGTCCTTCGGCCGGTTCCAGCCGATCCGGCGAACGCCGGCCAAGAAACCGGTCGAGCGAGGCGCTCTTGCGCATGCCGATCACCGAATCATAGTCGCCGCACATGCCGGCATCGGTCTGATAGGCGGTCCCACGCGGCAGAACCCGGCAATCGGCGGTCGGGATATGGGAATGGGTGCCGACCACCAGCGTGGCGCGGCCGTCGCAATAATGGCCGATCGCGACTTTCTCGCTGGTCGCCTCGGCATGAATGTCGACAAGAATGGCCGTCGCATCCTGCCCCAGGCGCAAGGCAGCCAGGGTTTCATCGACGCAGGCGAAGGGGTCGCTCACTTCATCCATGAACAGGCGGCCCATGACATTGAGCACGGCAATGCGCTGCCCGCGCGGCGTTTCATAGATGGCGAACCCCCGTCCCGGCCGGTTGCTGCCATAGTTCTGCGGTCGCAGAAGGCGTGGCTCGCGGTCAAGGGTGTCGTTGATCTCGGCGCGATCCCAGATATGGTTGCCGGTGGTGATGCAATCGACGCCGGCATCGAACAGCTCGCCGCAGATCTTCGGCGTGATGCCGAAGCCATGGGCGGCGTTCTCGCCATTCGCGACGATGAAATCAAGCTCGAGCAGGCCCCGCAGCTGGCGGAGCCGGACGCTTAAGGCCGTGCGGCCAGCCCGGCCCACCACGTCGCCAAGAAAAAGAAGCTTCATCGGTGCACCGGGCTGTTCGGATTCCGGCCGGCCATGCGCCGTTGGGGGCCGCCCTTCGCCACGCGCCTTCGCCCGGCGATCCGAATGGCGCCCTTTTCGGTCACGATCCAATCCAGACGCTGATCGTGCAATTCGGCGGGCAGGCAGGCAACCTCCTGGGCCGCATAGCCGACGCCGACCGCCATGACCTTGCCTTGCTCGCGGAGAAGGGCAAGGGTCCGATCGTAATAGCCGCCGCCGCTGCCCAGCCTGTGGCCGGCACGGTCGAATGCAAGAAGCGGCACGACCACGACGGTCGGAACGACGACCGGCGCGGCTGGCATCGGTTCGGGAATTCCGAAGGCGCCTTCGGCCAAGGCCTGGTCCGGGCCCCAGCGTCGAAACACAAGCGGGCTGCCGCGCCGCTCGACAACCGGCAGCGCGCAGACGATGCCACGGGCCAGCAAGGCCGCGAGAAGCGGACGGGTATCGACCTCGTCGCCGCGCGGCCAATAGGCGGCGACAACCGAATCGGGCTGCACCGGGACGGCATCCAGAAAAACGGTTGCAATGCGTTCATCCACATCGGCGTCGGCTGTGGCCCGCGCGCGGCTGCGGGCAGCGGCCGCCTGACGACGATTGGCGGCCTTGGCATCGGCGACGGTCATGGGCTTCCGCGAATTAGCGCCGACCGAGCGGCAGGATCCATCTGGCGAAAAACAGGCCGGCGAAAAACAGGTGGGACGGCGCCGCCTCGGCCGATGACCGAACAATGATCCTCCGTGGCCTGACAGTGCAGGTGGGCGCCATATGCCGAGACCAGGGTCCCGGTAGTGACAGCTCCCTCGAGGATGTGTATTGGCCCCAGGGATGCAAGCGGCCTGTCGAACCGTGCAGCAAACCGTCCCAGAAGATACTTAGGCGCCTTTGACCTTCGCGGCAACCGCTTCAAGGCGCCGGGCCAGGCGTTCGACACGCTCGGTCGTTTCATCGCGTTCGGCCGCCAAGGCGTCGCTGCGGGTCTGAAGTTCGGTAAATCGCAGGCGCAGGTCGGCCAGTTCGTCCGCCACGATCAGGCCCGCCATCAGGAGCAGCCGGGTATCGCCGACCTGGCCGATATCGGCCACCAGATCCGCGACATGGCGAGCCAGCTTGTCGGCCAGGGCCGAGACATGGGCCTCCTCGCCGTCGTCGCAGGCGACGCGATAGCTCCGCCCATTGATATTGACGGCGACTTCAGCCATGCGCGTTCACGACCCGCCCGCAGCCGTCTCGGCATCGAGCAGCGAATCGAGCCTTTCGACCAGCGCATCAAGTCTTCCCGACACGGTATCTGCCGCCTGTCGGAGACCCGTGTGTTCTCCACGCAACCGGTCGAGTTCCACTTGCAGCCGGCCGGCATAGGACTCGCTTTCGCGCTCGGATCGACGCGCCAGCGCCGCCTCGAGATCGGCGAGCGCCTTGTCCAATCGATCGGCAGCAGCCTCCAGCCGGCCCATCCGTCTGTTCCTCAAATCCATGACGTCAAACGTGTATGGCGCGCCCGCCTTCCAACCTGTGATGATCGCATGAGATTGCTGACCATACGCACCCCGTCTTGGCGCCGTCAACGTCACGATGGGTTGCCCCTGCGGGCCTGGTGACTTGACCGGGTGTCGCCCACGGCCCATCGTGGCACCCTGCACGGTATCGCCGAAGGTGCGATATGGCGAAAGAATCTCCTGCCATATTTGTCGTTCATGCCAGGGCGCAAGCGCTGGACGCACTGGAGGCGGCATCCCGTGCCGGGCGGCAGGTCCTGGTCCTGAGCGGCAAGGGGGCCGGCACCTATGCCGGGCCGGCCTGGTTCGCCGCCCTGATCGAATCGGCCAGGGCCCGTCATCCGGCAGCGCTGTCTGGCGCAATCCTGGATTGCGGCAACGACGCGGGCGCCGTGCTGGCAGCCATTCGCGCCGGAATCGAGGCGATCTGCTACGCGGGCCCGGCCAATGCGCGCCGCCGGCTTAACGAAATCGCCACCGTGAAGGGTGTAAGCATCCTGGCGCGCGGCACCCTGTGGCGGCGAGCGCTTGATCTCGACCGCGTCAGCGCACGGCAGCGAAGCAAGGCCTGCGCGGACTGGATCGCGATCCGGGGCAAGCGCCGTTGAAAAGACCGGGACCGTGGGATATTCAAGGGCGACTGCGCGTAACATGACATTGTCTTTAGGAGCGGGGCCGTGAAGATTACGCAACGCGTACGCAAGATTCTCGACAACTACGAAAGCGATTGTCCGGGCACCAAGGCCAACCTTGCCCGCATCTTGATGCAGGGCCGCCTGGGCGGCACCGGCAAGCTGGTGATCCTGCCGGTCGACCAGGGCTTCGAGCATGGGCCGGCACGGAGCTTCGCGCCCAATCCGCCCGCCTATGATCCCCACTATCATTTCCAGCTTGCCATCGATGCCGGCCTGTCGGCCTATGCCGCGCCGCTTGGCATGCTGGAGGCCGGCGCGGCCAGCTATGCCGGCGCGGTGCCGCTGATCCTCAAGATCAACAGCGCGAACAGCCTGGCGCGCGAAAAGGCCGCTCCCACCCAGGCGGTGACCGCCTCGGTGCAGGACGCGCTGCGTCTTGGATGCTCGGCCATCGGCTTTACCATCTACCCGGGCTCGGACAATGCCTTTGGCATGATGGAAGACCTGCGCAGCCTGGCCGAGGAAGCAAAGGCCTGCGGCCTTGCGGTCGTGGTGTGGTCTTATCCGCGTGGCGGCGATGTGTCGAAGACCGGAGAAACGGCGCTCGACATCGTGGCCTATGCCGCCCACATGGCGGCGCTGCTTGGCGCCCATATCATCAAGGTCAAGCTGCCGACTGCCGATCTTGAACAGGCCGAGGCCAAGAAGGCCTATGAGAGCGCCAAGATCGATGCCGGCACGCTGGCCAAGCGGGTCAACCACGTCGTGCAGAGCGTCTTCAATGGCCGCCGCCTGGTCGTGTTCTCGGGCGGCACCACCAAGGGGCTGGACGATCTCTATGCCGAATGTCGCGCCATCCGCGATGGTGGCGGGACCGGATCGATCATCGGGCGCAACACCTTTCAAAGACCGAAGGACGACGCGCTCAAGATGCTCGACACGATCATCCAGATCTATCAGGGCAAAGCCTGAACGAGACGCGCTGCCGGCTTTATCTGATCACGCCACCCCTGGTGGCGCTGCCGGCGTTTTCCACCGTCTTGGCCGACACACTGGACGCGGGCGATGTCGCCTGCGTCCAGCTGCGCCTGAAGGGCATCGCCGATGACGAGATCCGCCGGGCCGCCCATGCGCTGCGGCCCATCGTCCAGGATCGCGATGTCGCCTTCATCCTGAACGACCGGCCCGACCTGGCCGCCGAGACCGGGTGCGATGGCGTTCATATCGGCCAGGAGGACGCCTCGTACGCCGAGGCGCGGCGCATCCTGGGCGACGATGCCATTGTCGGGGTGACCTGTCACAATTCGCTTGATCTTGCCAAGCGCGCGGCTGAATCCGGCGCCGATTACGTGGCCTTCGGCGCCTTCTATCCGACCACGACCAAGGACCCGAAGACGCAGGCCGATCTCGACACCCTGCACTGGTGGGCGACCTTCATGACCGTCCCCTGCGTCGCCATCGGCGGCATCACGGCCGGGAACGCGGCGCCGCTGATTGCGGCGGGTGCTGATTTCATTGCTGTTTCAAGCTGGGTCTGGAACCATGCCGATGGCCCGGCCGCCGCCGTCCGGGCGCTTAATCACGTCATTGACGCGACCCCACGCGACGAAACCCCACGCGACAAGACCCCACGCGACAAGCCCTGACGCGACAAGACCGGGCGCATCAGGTAGGGATTGCCGCCCACAGCACGTCCTCGACGCGCCGGGCGCCGGTCAACAGCATGACAAGACGGTCGAAACCAAGCGCCACCCCCGCGGCTGGCGGCATTTCCGCAAGGGCCGCGAGAAACGCTTCATCCAGCGGCAGCGAGCGGCCATAGAGCGCCTTGCGCTGGGCTTCGTCGGCAAGAAAGCGGGCGCGCTGCTGGGTGGGATCGTTAAGCTCGCCATAGCCGTTCGCCACCTCGACGCCCCCCATGTAGATCTCGAATCGCTCGGCGACACGCGGGTCGGCAGGGCTGAGGCGGGCAAGGCTTGCCATGGCAGCCGGGTAATCATGGAGGACGGTCGGAACCGGAGAGCCGAGCCGGGGCTCGATATGATCGAGAAGGAGATGGAAGACAAGATCCTCCCAGCTTCCCTGATCCGGCAGCCGATGGCCCGCCTGGCCGGCCACCGATCGCAAGCGTCCCGCATCGGCATCGGTGGCCAGGATGTCGATCCCCGTGTAGCGGAGAAACGCGTCCGAGAACGACAAAAACTCCCACTTGGCGCCGGGATCACAACGCCGCCCGTTCCAGACAATGCCTGCCGTGTCACCCGGATCCGCCCGCAGGTCCACAGGCACCACCGCACAAGCAGCTGCAACAATGGCGCGGCAATCCGCGGCCACATCCCGCCATCCGGCCTTGGCCCGATACCATTCGAGCATGGTGAATTCCGGATGATGGAGCGGCGACCGTTCGCCGTTGCGATAGGCATGGGCAAGCTGAAATATGCGGTCCATGCCACCCGCCAGCAGCGTCTTCATGGCGAATTCGGGCGAGGTGTGCAGAAACATGGTCCGCTCGGATTGGCCGAAGGGCTCTTCGAGGGTGGTGGCGAAGGGCCGCACATGGACTTCGCCGCCTGGCACCGGCTGCAAGGCGGGGGTTTCAACCTCGACAAAGCCCTCGGCCGCGAAATAGTGGCGAATGGCCGTCACCATGGCGGCGCGGGCCTCGAGCCGCCGGCGCCTGGCCTGGAATGCGCGCCGCACCGGTCCCGATGCGGACGGGTCGGAAGCGGACGGATCGGGAGCGGCGGCCCGTGTCATCGGCAAATCCATGGCCGGCCGAACGCTGCTCGCATCCCGGCTGCCTTCGCGCTAGAACATTCTCGACGCGGCATCGGCCGGACAATACGGCGCGTGCCGCTTGCCCCGCAACCGTCGGAGACTGGAATGGCCGCACCCGATGACGGCTATGCCGCGCGCCCGCTTGACGGGTCCAAGGCGCGGACGCTGCGTCGCGTCGATGAGCTGATCGCGAACGGGCTGGCACGGCCCGCCGACGCCAGCGGCCTGAAGGCGGTCGCCGGGCGCTACGCGGTTGCCATTCCACCCGTGCTGGCCACCGCCATCGCCGCCACCGGTCACGACGGCCCGCTTGGCCGGCAATTCGTGCCCAGCCTTGCCGAACTGACGTCCGCCGCCGACGAGGCCGCCGATCCGATCGGCGATCTGGCCCACAGCCCGGTGCCGGGCATCGTCCATCGCTACCCCGACCGGGTCCTGCTGAAGCCCATCCAGGCCTGTGCCGTGTATTGCCGTTTCTGCTTCCGGCGCGAGCAGGTGGGACCGCACGGGGACGCCCTGGACAGCCAGGGGCTCGAACGCGCCATCGCCTATATCCGGCACAAGCCGGACATCTGGGAAGTGATCCTGACCGGTGGCGATCCCCTGATCCTGTCGCCAGTCCGGATTCGCGACATCGTCGAAAGGCTCTGTGCCATCGACCATGTCGCGGTGATCCGATTCCACAGCCGGGTCCCGATCGCGACGCCCGAGCGCCTGACGCCCGATCATGTCGCGGCCTTGCGCCTGGGTCTCGATCGCGGCCGGGCCGTTTATGTCGGCCTTCACTGCAACCATGCCGAAGAACTGGGCAAGGCCGCCCGCGCCGCCATCGCCCGTATCGTCGATGCGGGGATCCCCATGCTGGCGCAGACCGTGCTGCTGGCCGGCGTCAACGACGACCCCGCCACCCTTGAGCGGCTGTTTCGCGCCCTTGTCGCCCTGCGGGTCAAGCCCTACTACCTGCACCATCTGGACGCGGCCCCCGGCACGTCGGGCTTCCGGGTCTCGATCGAGCAGGGCCAGGCCTTGATGCGGGCGCTCCGCGGCCGGATTCCCGGCCATTGCCTGCCCGAATACGTGCTCGACATCCCCGGCGGCTTCGGCAAGGTGCCGATCGGCCCTGGCTTCACGCAGCGGCAGGCAAGACAATGGCGGCTGACCGATCCCTGGGGGGCGGTCCATGACTACCCGTCCCATGATGATTACCCGTCCCATGCACCCCCATCCGGCGCCAAGGACGGCGGCCCCCAGGGGTGAGTTGCCGTACGGTAGGCTTTCCGCTACGGTCTCGCCGCCTTTTCCTCCCGAACCGCAAAGCGCCCCATGAAGATCCAAGCCAACACGATTCGCCCAGGCTTTGTCATCGAGACCGATGGCAAGCGCTGGTCCGTCATCCGCATTCAACTGATCCAGCCCGGCAAGGGCGGGGCCTTCATCCAGGTCGAGATGCGCGACGTCAAGACCGGGGTAAAGTCGAACCAGCGATGGCGCACCCAGGATACAGTCGAACGGCTGACCGTCGACGAGCGCGAATGCACCTATCTGTACGCCGAGGGCGATGCGCTCACCTTCATGGATTCGGAAACCTTCGACCAGTTCCCGCTCGACAAGGAAATGGTCGGCGACCAGGCGGCGTTCCTGCAGGAGAACATGCCCGTCACCGTCGACCTGATCGAAGGAGCGCCGGTCGCAGTGCACCTGCCTCAGACCGTCACCATGCGGATCACCGAAGCGGACCCGGTGGTGAAGGGACAGACGGCGTCGTCGTCCTACAAGCCCGCAGTCCTGGAAAACGGTGCGCGCGTCATGGTGCCGCCCCACATCGAGGCCGGCACGCGGATCGTGGTGAATACCGCAGACGGGTCCTACGTCGAACGCGCCAAGGATTGAACGGTGCACGGCCCCAGGCGTGTCCCGACAGTCCCCCTTATCAACGTGATGACCGCCGCCGCCTACAAGGCGGCGCGGCGCCTGGCGCGCGATTTCGGCGAGGTCGAGCAGCTTCAGGTCTCCGCATAAGGGACCGGCGGATTTCGTATCGGCCGCCGATCTCAGGACCGAGAAGATCCTCCATGACGAGCTTGAGCGGGCGCGGCCCGGCTATGGCTTTCTGCTGGAGGAAGGCGGCGCGATCAAAGGCACCGACAGCCATTTCCGCTGGATCGTCGACCCGCTTGACGGCACGTCGAATTTCCTCCACGGCTGCCGCATTTCGCGATCTCGATCGCGCTCGAACGCGACGCCGAGATCGTGGCCGGCGTCATCTATGATCCGTTGCGCAATGAAACCTTCTGGGCGGAAAAAGGCGTCGGCGCGTATCTCAATGCCAGGCGGCTGCGGGTCTCGGCGCGGCGCCAGTTGAAGGATGCGCTGATCGCCACGGGCATTCCGTTTCTTGGCCATGGCGAGCCGGCGACCTTTACAAAGGCGCTTGAAGCCGTGATGGGACGCGTGGCTGGCGTGCGTCGCTTCGGCTCGGCCGCCCTCGATCTCGCCTATGTCGCCGCCGGCCGCTATGATGGGTTCTGGGAAACCGACCTGGGCGCCTGGGATATTGCGGCCGGGATCTTGATGGTGCGCGAAGCGGGCGGGTTCGTGACCGAAATCGGCGGTGGATCGCGCATGATCGAGACCGGCAGCGTGCTGGCCGCCAACGATCAGCTGCATCCGCTGTTGATGGGAATCCTGCGCCCGGCCTATGGCAACGACCGGCCGCACTGAGGCCATCCTGACCTGGGCCAGGGCGGGCCAGGCCAATCGGGTTGTTTGGGTCTGATTCTCTGGGCTATTGTGCGGTCGCGGGTGCGGCCGGGGTTGGCGTCGCGACGCGACGGGGTATAGTTTTCCGTGGGGCAGATGCGCATGCCAAGTGCACGGCGAGGCGCCGGAACATCAAGACGCGTTTCCCGGGCGGCTGCCATGGTCGCCGCAGCGTTGATCCTGGCCTATGCATCGCAGACGGCGGCGCAAAGCGGGCGACCGGCAAGCGCAAGCACCGGCGAATGGCCGTCGGTCGACGTCAATCTGAACGCCATCGACGAGGCTTACGGCGCAAGGATCCGCGGCCGCTCGGCCGCCGAGCTCAGACCCGTGCAGCTCAATCCGCCGCGCGCCGTGCGACGGGCCCAAAGCCTGGAACGGGATGCCACCACAAACCCCCTGATCGTGCCGCCGGCCGGGCATCGTTCTCACCCCGCCCAAGCCAAGACCGGCGCCGCCCGCGACGACCGCCAGCCGGCCCGCTGGCAGATCGACCGCACCGCCACCGACCGCTTCGCGCAGCACAACGCCATCGACCGCGCGCGAGCCGTTGCCGGCCAGGCGCCATCATCCCGCGCCACGATTCCAACCATACCGGCCGCGCCACGCATCGCCGCCCAGCATCACCGCGCCCAGCATCGCGGGTCCCGAAAGCTCCCGGCCATCGAAGCCAGCCCCGGAGGTGATGGCCCCACCGCCGGCCGGACAGGCAAGCGCACCCGCCACCCCGCCCCGCGCGCCCGAGGCGGCCGCGGCGCCGGCCGAGCCCCCGGCACAGGCACAGGGTCCGGCACAGGCACAAAGTCCGCACAGGCACAGCGTCAGGCCGCTCCGTCCGCCCCGGCACCCACGGCCGTACCGGCCCCGCGGGCCACGCCGGGGCCAGGCAGCGCGGCGGCACCCGCCGCGGCGCCCCGTGCCAGCACGCCGGCCGCAACGCCCGCCCCGGCGCCCGCGCCCACCCAAGAGGCGGCGCGGCCAAGCCCTACCAAGCGACTGGGCGTCGGCGATCAGGTCCGGGTTCCGTTTGCCAAGGGCCAATCCGAACTGACCGACGACGCGCGGGCCCCGCTCAAGGCGCTGGTCGATACCCTGAATGCCGATGCCAAGCTTCGCGTCGAGCTGCAGGCCTTCGCCGACGGAACGGCCGATACGGCAAGCCAGGCGCGCCGCCTGTCGCTGTCGCGGGCGCTGGCCATCCGTTCGTACCTGATCGAGCAAGGCCTGGTCAGCACCCGCATGGACGTGCGGGCCCTGGGCAACCGCTTTGAAAGTGGTCCGCCGGATCGCGTCGATGTGGTCATTTCCGAACGCTAGGCACCGACGGGCGCCGCGCGGCGCGAATGGCGAACCGACAATCGGGCCGGGTGTTGATCTGCCGGGTATTGATCTGATGCGGGTGCGGCCATGACCCGACCGCGCCGTTATCTGCTGCGCATGATCATCTTTCTGGCGGCGGTCCTTGGCATCGGTGCGGCCCTGTCGCCCATTCTCAAGGACGCCTTTCTGGCCAGCCCTGGGCTGAACGGGCTTATCATCGGCATCCTGCTGTTCGGCATCGGCTATGCCTTCCGGCAAGTGATCCTGCTTGGGCCCGAGGCCGAATGGATCGAAAGCTTCCGCCTGGGCAAGACAGCGACCGCCGATGCCGGCGAACCCCGCCTGCTTGCCCCGCTGGTGGCCACGATCGGCGAACGCAAGCGCATCGCGCTCTCACCCCTGGCGATGCGCTCGATGCTTGACGGGATCGCCTCGCGTCTCGACGAGTTCCGCGACATCTCGCGCTATCTGATCGGCCTGCTGATCTTTCTCGGCCTGCTCGGAACGTTCTGGGGCCTGCTGCAGACGATTGGCGCGGTGCGTGACGTGATCGGCGGGCTGAGCGCCGGCAATGGCGATCTGAATTCCATCTTCCAGAACCTGAAGAACGGGTTGCAGGCGCCGCTCGGCGGCATGGGAACGTCGTTCTCGTCGTCGATGTTCGGCCTGGCGGGATCGCTGGTGCTGGGTTTTCTCGACCTTCAGGCCGGACAGGCCCAGAACCGCTTTTTCAACGAGCTCGAGGATTGGCTGTCGGGCCACGTGCGGCTGGCCTCGGGCCCGTCGCTGCAAGAGGGCGAAGCGTCCGTGCCCGCCTATCTGCAGGCGCTGATCGAGCAGACGGCCGACAACCTGGAAAATCTGCAGCGCAGCGTGGCGCGCAACGACGAGGCCCGACGCGGCGGCGAAAGCAGCATGCTTGTCCTGGCCGAGAAGATCGGCGCCCTGTCCGACCAGATGCGGGCCGAGCAGCAGTTGATGATCCGGCTGGCCGAGGGACAGATGGAGATGCGGCCCATTCTGAGCCGGTTGGGCGACGTGGTCGCCGGGAGTTCGGGCGGCCTTGACGAAGCCACCCGCACCCACATCCGCAATCTCGACGTCTATATGGCGAAGCTGCTGGACGACAGCGCGACCGGCCGCACCCAGATCATCCAGGAACTGCGCAGCGAGATTCGCCTCCTGGCCCGCACCATCGCGGCGCTGGCCGAAGATTCTGCCGCCGAGCCGCCCCGGCGCTAGATCGGGCCTGGCACCATGCTCGAATCCCGCCGCGCCCGCCGATCGATCGATATCTGGCCCGGCTTTGTTGACGCGCTGGCATCGCTGCTCATCATCATCATCTTTGTCCTGCTGGTCTTCGTGCTGGCCCAGGTGTTCCTGAGCCAGGCGCTTTCGGGCCGCGACGAGGCCCTTTCGCGCCTGAACCGCCAGATTTCCGAGCTGGCCGAGCTTCTCAATCTCGAAGTCAAGACCAACGAAGACCTTCGCCGCACGGTGGCCCAGCTGTCGGGCGAATTGCAGGCCTCGCTCGTGAGCCGCGAGCGACTGCGCGAACAGCTCGATACCGCAACAACCGACCAGGACGCCCTGAAGCGCGCGCTTGACGAGGCAAACCGGTCGGTCGCCGCCGATCGCGAGAAGATCGAGCTTCAGTTGCGCGAACTCGCGCAGCTCCGCCAGGATATCGACATCCTGCGCAGCCTGCGTGCCGATCTGGAAAGCCGCCTGTCGGCGACCGAAACGGACCGCAACCTCCACAAGGAGGCGAGCGAAGAGCACCAGCGCCAGGTCGAGCTTCTGAACCGGCAGATGCTTGCCCTGCGCGAACAGCTAGCCGCGCTTGCCAGCGCGCTTGCGGCCTCGGAGCAGAAATCGCGCGACCAGGAGGTTCAGATCGCAAATCTTGGCCAGCGGCTGAACGCGGCCCTGGCCAGCCGGGTGGCCGAGCTGGCCCGCTACCGCTCGGAATTCTTCGGCCGGCTGCGCGAAGTGCTGGGCGACCGGCAGGATGTTCGCATCGTCGGCGATCGCTTCGTTTTCCAGTCCGAGGTGCTGTTCGAATCGGCATCCGCCGATCTGGGCGAGGAAGGCCGCACCCAGCTGGCGCGCCTGGCGGCCACCCTGCAGGAGATCGCCGCCCGGATCCCCAGCAACATCGATTGGATCCTGCAGGTCGACGGCCACACCGACCGCCGGCCGATTGCGACGCCACGCTTTCCATCAAACTGGGAGCTTTCGACGGCGCGCGCCATCTCGGTCGTGCGCTTCCTGAACGAGCGCGGCATCCCGGCCGAGCACCTGTCACCCGCCGGCTTCGGTGAATTCCATCCCATCGATCAGGGCGCCGACGAGATCGCGCTGCGCCGCAATCGACGGATCGAGATCAGGCTGACCCAGCGCTAGCGGCAAGCTTTCAAGATCAGATGGAAGCGTTCTGACCTTGAAAGGCCCTAGGCAGCAGGCATCCCGGCCGACCGCGCCACATCGAACTGCAACTTCGCGAGGCGCGCATAAAGCGCGCTCCGTTCAAGCAGTTCGGCGTGTGTACCGATGGCGTCGATCCGGCCGTCATCGAGCACCACGATTCGATCGGCGCGCAGCACGGTGGACAGGCGGTGGGCAATCACCAGGGTGGTGCGCCCGACCATCAGCTGAGCCAGGGCCGCCTGCACGGCACGTTCGCTTTCGGAATCGAGCGCGCTGGTTGCCTCGTCCAGCAGCAGCACGGATGGATTGCGCAGGAGCGCGCGGGCAATGGCGATGCGCTGGGCCTGCCCGCCCGACAGGCGAACGCCGCGCATGCCGAGAAACGTCGAGAATCCCTGCGGCAGACGATCGATGAAGCCGGTCGCCTGGGCGGCATCGGCGGCAGCGCGGATTTCGGCCTCGCTGGCGCCCGGCCGGCCATAGCTGATGTTCTCCCAGGCATCCGCCGAGAAGATGACCGGATCCTGCGGGACAATGCCGATGCGGGAGCGGATATCGGCGGGCCGGGCCGTCTTGAGATCGACGCCATCGAGCCGGATGGTCCCCCGTTCCGGGTCATAGAAGCGCAGCAACAGGTTGAAGACCGTCGTCTTGCCCGACCCGGATGGGCCGACCAGGGCAACACATTCACCCGATTTCACCGATAGCGAGAAATCGGCCAGGGCCGGCCGTTCCGGGCGCGAGGCATAGTGAAATGTCACATCTGCGAAGGCCACATCGCCGCGCGCCGGCAGGGGCAGGGTCACGGGCCGTTCCGGCTCGCGGATCGCCGGCTGGATAGCCAGCAGATCGAAGATGCGCTCGCTTGCCCCGGCGGCGCGGTTCAGATCGCCGGCCACCTCGCTCAGGGCGCCGGCGGCCCCCGCCACCACGATCGCATAGAACACGAATGCAGAAAGTTCCCCGGCGGTGATTTCGCCCGAGATCACATCGCGCCCGCCGATCCACAGAATTCCGCCGACGGCCGAAAACACCAGCACCATGACAAGCGCCGTCAGCGCCGCCCGGGCACTGATCCGGTTGCGGGCCATGGCGAAGGCATCCTCGACCCGTTCGGCAAACCGTTCACGATCCAGCGATTCGTGGGTAAAGGCCTGCACCGTGCGCATGGCGCCGAGGGATTCGCCGCCATAGGCGCTGACGGTCGCAAGGCGCTCTTGGCTGGCCCGCGACAGGCGCCGCACCTTGCGGCCGAACACGACAATCGGCACGACCACCACCGGCACCGCAAGCACGACAATGGCACTGAGCTTGGGACTGGTCACCGCCAGCATGACAAGCCCCCCGGCCAGCAGCAGCAGGTTGCGGAGCGCGACCGAAACCGACGACCCGATCACTTCCTGAAGGATCGTGGTGTCGGTCGTAAGCCGCGACAGCAGTTCGCCCGATGACGTGCGTTCATAGAACGCGACATCCAGTTCCATCAGGCGGCCGTAGAGGGCGCGCCGGATATCGGCGACCAATCGCTCGCCCAGCCAGGACACCAGATAGAAGCGGCCATACGTGGCGGCGGCAAGAAGAACCACGACCGCCAGCATGACCAGAAGCGACTGGTCGAGCAGGCCGGCATCCCCGCTTCCGAAGCCCGCGTCGATCAGATGCCTGAGACCGGTCCCGATGGCGAGAACGGTGCTGGCGGCAATAACCAGGGCGGCAAGCGCGCCGGCCATCTGCGGGCGGTAGGGGCGCAGGTAATCCCTGAGACGCCCGAGCCTCCGAAGATCGCCCCTGGAAATGTGGCGACGATCGGTCCTATCCGACTCGGCTTCCGGCATGCGCGCTCCCTGTGGATCGCCGGGTCGCGACATCGACCCAGGAGGCGCTATGCCTAACGCAAAAGGCGGAACACAGGCAATGTTAACCGCCGCCCGCATTCCCCTCGCTTGCGTGCCCCCTCGCTTGCGTGCAGGGCCGGCATCCGCTATACCCCCAGCCTCTTTGACGGAGCGCGACGATGAAGAAAGACATCCACCCCGACTACCACGCGATCACCGTGGTCATGACCGACGGGACGAGCTACCAGACCCGCTCGACCTGGGGCAAGACGGGCGACACCATGCGGCTCGATATCGATTCGCGCTCCCATCCGGTCTGGACGGGTGTCCACCGGCTGGTCGATTCGGGCGGCCGTCTGGCCAGATTCAACAAGAAATTCCAGGCGCTTAGCGCCACGCCGTCAAGCAAGAAGAAATAACGCGGGCCGGGCGCCCGCCCCATCGGTGGCGGTCGCAATTCCGCTGCCAAAGGGCCGCCCGAGCGGCCCTTTTGCGTTTCCAGCGGCTTGAAATCTGGCTGTCGCGCGCCAATCTCCTGGGCGTCGCCAGGGGCGCCCAATTCCGGGGCCCCGAGGGCGAGATGTGGGCCTGGCTTCCAAGCGGGCCCCGTGACCATGTTGCTCAACCGGAGGATATGGCTATGACCGAATTCGATCTTTCCCCCCTTTTCCGTTCAACCGTCGGCTTCGACCGCCTGAGCCGGCTGCTCGATTCCGCGTTCGTGGGTAACGAGGCAGGGCCGGCCTACCCGCCCTACAACATCGAAAAGTGCGGCGAGAACCGCTACCGCATCGTCATGGCGGTGGCCGGGTTCCGCGAGGACGACATCGACGTGACAGCGGCCGAAAACGTGCTGACCGTGGCTGGCCGCGGCCAGACCGAAGATGCGGGCGAAACGCCGACCCAGTACCTTTATCGCGGCATCGCCCGACGCGCGTTCGAGCGCCGGTTTCAGCTTGCCGATCACATCGAGGTGTCGGCCGCCGAGTTGAAGGACGGGCTGCTGTCGATCGAGCTGGTCCGCGAGGTGCCCGAGGCCATGAAGCCGCGACGGATCGCAATCCGCAGCGCTGCCAAGCCCGCCATCGCGACCGGCAAGGCCGCCTGATCCGGGCTGATCGTTACGGACACAAAGGGGCGTCTGCCCAAGCGGGCAGCGCCCCTTTTCTTTTCTTTGCCGATGCCATTTGCAAAAAAATGGCGCCGCAGAGCGGCGCCAGTTTGGTAAGGGAGGCATCAAAGATAGGAGGGTGTCCTAGACGCTTCTGATGCGGAAGCCGTCCCGAACAGTAAAGGCGAGCCCCCCTTAACAACCGGTTAAATTGGCCAGCGCCTGCGAACCGGCAGCTCGCCGGTGAACAGCTTGCCGGTGACAGGCGTCGGGCGTTTCGCTATGCGAGGTGGCAAAACCCCCTTCCCCGTTTGAGACCGCGTGCGAGAACTGGATGCAAGAACTGGCCATGACCCCATCGCTGCCCGCCACCATGACCGCCATCGAGATCAGAACGCCCGGCCAGCCCGAAGTCCTGCAGGCAACATCCAGGCCCGTCGCCAGGCCGGGGGCTGGCGAAATCCTGATCCGCGTCGCTGCCGCCGGGGTCAACCGCCCCGACGTAGTGCAGCGGAGCGGCAACTACCCCCCGCCGCCCGGCGCATCCGATATTCCCGGCCTGGAAGTTGCGGGCAGCGTCGCCGCCCTGGGCCCCGGCGTCAGCACCGTCGCCCTGGGCGAGCGGGTCTGCGCCCTGGTCACGGGGGGCGGCTATGCCGGCTTTTGCGTTGCCCAGGCCGCCCATACCCTGCCGGTCCCCCGCGGATTGACCATGGTCGAGGCGGCCGGACTGCCAGAAACGGTTTTCACGGTCTGGCACAACGTGTTCGAGCGCGGCCGCCTGGCGACGGGCGAAACGTTTCTGGTGCATGGCGGGTCAAGCGGGATCGGCACCGCCGCGATCCAGCTCGCCAAGGCCATGGGGGCGCGGGTCTTTGCCACCGCCGGATCAGACGACAAATGCGCGGCCTGCACCGGCCTGGGCGCCGATCTTGCCATCAACTACAGGCGGCAGGATTTCGTAGCCGAGGTCCTGGGCGCCACCGGGAAAAAGGGGGTAGACGTCATCCTGGACATGGTCGGCGGCCCTTATCTGTCTAAAAACATTCAGATCTTGGCGCCCGACGGGCGCCTCGTCCAGATCGCGTTCCTGCAGGGAAGCAAGGCCGAGGTCAACTTCATGCCGGTCATGCTGAAGCGCCTGACCATCACGGGATCGACCCTGCGACCACAATCGAATGCCGCCAAGGCCCGCATCGCCCAGGGCATTCGCGACCGGGTCTGGCCTCTGGTCGAGGCCGGCCGCATCAAGCCCGTCATCTTTGCGACGTTCCCCATGGGCGAGGCGGCGGCAGCCCATCGCCTGATGGAATCGAGCCAGCATATCGGCAAGATCGTCCTGGTGTGCGACGAGCAGATCCGCTGATTCCAGCCCTGACCCGTTCCGGGCTTTGATCCGGGCGCCGGCCTAGCTATGATGGCGGCAGCCCATTCGCGGCGCTGTTCGAATAACGATCTGGTCGGGACAGCCGTGGCCGTTCCGGTTGGGACGGCGAAGGGACGCATATTCGCAAGGCAAGGAGAGACCATGGCTCAGCCGCTCATGCCCAAGGCCACTGCGGTCTGGCTGATCGAGAATACCACTCTGACCTTCGACCAGGTCGCCGAATTCTGTGGCCTGCATGCCTTGGAGGTTCAAGCCATTGCCGACGGCGAGGTGGCGGCGGGGATCGTCGGCCTTGATCCGGTCGCAAGCGGCCAGTTGACGCGGGAAGAGATCAGCCGCTGCGAAGGTGACCGCACACAGCGCCTGAAGACCGCCCTGACCACACTGCCCATCCCGCAGGCTCGCCCGAAAGGGGCGCGCTATACGCCCGTCTCGCGGCGCCAGGATCGCCCCGACGCGATCGCCTGGCTGATCCGCTACCATCCGGAATTGACGGACGCCCAGATCGCCAAGCTTCTCGGCACGACCAAGCCGACCATCGCTTCGGTCCGCAATCGGACCCACTGGAACATCCAGGCGATAAGGCCAAGGGATCCGGTGACACTCGGTCTCTGCTCGCAAGCTGACCTGAACGCCGCAGTCGAACGCGCCCAGCGCCGCGCCGCCCGCGCCGCAAAGGCCAGCGGCGCGCCCGATATCGTTCCCGGCTCGGGCCAGGAACCGTTCGGGCAGGACAACGCCGAAGACGCCGAAACCAGCTCGACCTAGCTGTGAGCTTTCAAGAGGTTGTCCATTCGGCCTGTCTGGAGGAAGCTGAAGGTGTCAAAGCCGCAGCGATCCTCACAGGAGAGCCGAATGGACATGCATAAGAATGCCCGTCTGACGCCGCATGGTCGAGAGCGAATTGTGCGGCAGGTGTTGAGCGGTCAACGGCTGGCATCCGTCAGCGAAGCCGCGGGCGTCTGTTCGCGGACAGTCCGCAAATGGGTGGCACGCTTCCAGGCCGAGGGCCTGGCGGGCCTTCAGGATCGCAGCTCAAGGCCGCACCGCCTGCATCGCCCGACGCCGCAAGAGACCGTCGATCGGATTGAAGCGCTGCGGCGGGAACGGCGCCCAGCCTCGCATATCGCCAAGGAAGTCGGCGTCTCGCCCGCGACGGTCAGCCGGGTTCTGAAGCGCCTGGGTTTGAACAGGCTGAAGGCCCTCGATCCGGCCGCACCCGTGCGGCGCTACCAGCGCGAACACCCCGGCGAATTGATCCACATCGACATCAAGAAACTCGGGCGTTTCGAGCGCCCGGGCCATCGCGTCACCGGCGACCGAACCGGTCAGAGCACCGGACGGGCCAGCGGCCGGGGCGTCGGCTGGGAGTTCGTCCATGTCTGCATCGACGACGCCTCGCGCGTCGCCTTCAGCCAGATCAGGCCGGACGAAAAGGCCAGGAGCGCCGCCGCCTTCCTCAAGGCTGCCATCGCTTATTACAAGAGCCTCGGCGTCACCGTCACCCGCGTCATGACCGACAACGGCCCCTGTTACATGGCCCGAGCCTTCGCCCGGGCCTGCCGGCGCCTCAAGCTCAAGCACATCCGAACAAAACCCTACACCCCCAAAACCAATGGAAAGGCCGAGCGCTTCATCCAGACCGCTCTCAGAGAATGGGCCTATGCCCAGGCCTATCCCAACTCAGATCGTCGCGCCGATGAATTGCCCGTCTGGCTCCACCGATACAATTGGCACCGACCCCATGGCGGCATAGACTCCAATACACCTATCAGTCGCCTCGCCCTCACCGAGGACAACCTCTTGAGGCTCCACACCTAGAGCCTAGCCCCGCCGCGGATAGCCCACCGTTTTCAAGGCTGCCGCGATTTCGGGAATCACGGTCGGATCCTCGATTGTCGCCGGCATCTTGTAGTCGAGACCGTCGGCCATTTTCTGCATGGTGCCGCGAACGATCTTGCCCGAACGCGTCTTTGGCAGGCGCTTGATCACCATCGCCGTCTTGAAGGCCGCGACCGGCCCGATCTGATCGCGCACCATCTGCACAACCTCGCGGACGATCTCGCCCTCGGGCCGGTTGACGCCGGCCTTCAACACCACCATCCCGAGCGGAACCTGCCCCTTCAGGTCATCGGCGACACCGATCACCGCGCACTCGGCCACGTCAGGATGGCCGGTCAGAACCTCTTCCATGGCGCCGGTCGACAGACGGTGGCCGGCAACATTGATGATGTCATCCGTGCGCGCCATCACATAGACATAGCCGTCCTCGTCGATGTGGCCGGCATCGGCGGTCATGTAATAGCCCGGAAAGGTCGCGAGATAGCGTTCGCGATAGCCTTGCTCGTTGTTCCACAGGGTCGGCAAGGTGCCGGGCGGCAAGGGAAGCCTGGCCACCAGCGCGCCCGTCACACCCGCCTTGACCGGCCTGCCGCCCTCGTCCAGCACGCTCAGGTCCCAGCCTGGAACGGGCAACGTCGGCGAGCCATACTTGACCGGCTTCAATTCAATGCCAACGCAGTTGGCAACCATCGGCCAGCCGGTTTCGGTCTGCCACCAGTGGTCAAGAACCGGAACCTTAAGCTGCTGTTCGGCCCATTTGATGGTGTCCGGATCGGCCCGCTCGCCGGCCAGGAACAAGGTACGAAAACAGCCGATATCGTATTTGCGCACCAGTTCGCCTCTGGGGTCCTCGCGCTTGATGGCGCGAAACGCGGTCGGTGCGGTAAAGAGGGCGCGCACCTGATGCTGCGAGATCACCCGCCAGAAGGTTCCCGCATCGGGCGTGCCGACCGGCTTGCCCTCGAACAGAATCGATGTGCAGCCATGCAGCAGCGGGCCATAGACGATGTAGGAATGGCCGACCACCCAGCCCAGGTCCGACGCCGCCCAATAGACCTCGCCTGGCGCGACACCGTACACGTTCTGCATCGACCACCGGAGGGCAACGGCATGGCCGCCGTTATCGCGAACGATGCCCTTCGGCTGACCGGTGGTACCCGACGTGTAGAGAATGTAGAGGGGATCGGTCGCCGCGACCGGAACACAGTCATGCGGCGTGGCACCGGCCATGGCGTCGTCCCAGTCGATATCGCGGCCCGCCACCAGCGGCGCCGTTTCCATCGGCCGTTGCAGGATCAGGCAGTGATCCGGCTTGTTGGTCGACTGATCGATGGCGGCATCAAGCATCGGCTTGTAGGGAATGACGCGATTGATTTCGATGCCGCATGACGCGGAAATGATGACTTTCGGCTTCGCATCATCGATTCGGGTTGCAAGTTCGTGCGGCGCAAAACCGCCGAACACCACCGAATGCACAGCCCCCAGCCGCGCACAGGCCAGCATGGCGATCGCAGCCTGTGGCACCATCGGCATATAGATGATCACCCGGTCGCCCTTGCCGACGCCACAGCCCGCCAGCGCGCCCGCGCAACGGGCGGCGCGTTCCATCAGATCGCGGTAGGTGAAGGTCTCGATTCGATCGGTGACGGGGCTGTCATAGATCAGCGCCACCTGCTCGGCACGCCCGTTCTCGACATGCCGGTCCAGGCAATTGTAGCAGGTGTTGAGCTCGCCGCCCCGGAACCACCGGTAGAATGGCGCACGCGACGAATCGAGCACCGTGCTCCAGCGCTTTGTCCAGACGATATCAGCGGCGGCTTCGGCCCAGAACCCTTCGGGGTCCTTGAGCGACCGCGCATGGAGCATCGCGTAACGATCCGTCATTCCGTCCCTCCTGCCACAGGCGCCGGCATGGCCAGCCACCGCACCGGCCGAAGTTTGATCCATGCCGAATCGATTGGGAAGGCCGGTTCTCAGCCCCCCGGCCGGCGCCGGCCCATGCCCGTCGCGCCCTCTGTCAGGTCACAATCGATGGCCCGCGCCGCCGACGGCGCGGGCGGTGACGGGGGTGTCAGGTCGACGGTTGTGCCGTCGCCGTCTGATTGCGGAGGATGTGAATTTCGTCCTTGATGCGGAGCTTGCTGCGCTTGAGACCTGCGATCTTCATTTCGTCCCGCTGGGGTTGACGTTCCTCGGCGAGGATCTGCGCCTCGATTTCCGAATGCTTGCTAGCGAGCACTTCGATCCGGTCAATCAAGTTCCTCATGACGACTCCTCGAAAATTGGCACGCACATTCGATCGGGTAGCAAGAAGGCACAACAAAAATGATATGCTCATTCAAAGGTAAAAGAAAAGCCCCCCACGGCGCCGAATCCCGCCGCATGCGCCCATCGCTTTGGCCCCCGTCAGCCAAGCGGAAAACAGCCATCCAGGATCGCGTTAAGAGAATCTTCGTCAGCCGGCCCAAGAGCATGGCCGCGGCCGCTTAGGTAGGCGCGCAGATTGTGGCCGGCCAGTCCCCGGACAACACCGTCGATGGTTGGCGCGTGGTCGCCGCGCTGGGCGAGAACGGCCGCAAGGCAGGCCTGCTCGGCTTCCTCGGCGGCGCGTTCCGCATCCGTGATTCGGGCCTTGATCGATTCGATCATGGATCCGGACACGCCATCCAGCGCCGCCGGCATGGCGCGGCGCGCGGCGCGCAGCGGCTGAATGATCTGGCTCTGCCACATCGCGACACGGGATTCGGCGGCCAGGATCTCTTTCACGGACATGGCAAATCCGTGCGCCGCCGCGGCATAGCAGCAGAACAGCAGCACATTGACATCAAGGCCGCGCCGATCCTGCAAATCAAGGCACGCAGCCGCGACGCCGGCGCGCCCGTAGCAGTCCAGCGAAAAGTCCCAGAAGGACGCCGCCTCGGCCGATTTCGAGACCCGGGCCATGACCGCCCCCATCAATCGCCGAGACAGATGCCAAGCCCGCGGGCCGTCCGAACAAGCGTTCCATCAAGTTCGACGCGATGGCTGCCACGAACGACATCGGCTAAGGGCACATCAACGACACAGCGATTCTGCCACGCGATCATGCGATCGAATCGCCCAGCGGCCGCCACATCGACCGCGAAGACGCCGAACGCCGTTGCCATCAAGCGATCGCGGGGAACCGGCGAACCACCGCGCTGGACATGCCCCAGGACCGTGACGCGCGTTTCGGCCCCGGTCCTTTCGGTGATTTCGGCGCCAATGCGGTGGCCGATGCCGCCATAGGTCTGGCCGCCGCCCGCCTGCTTGTGAAAGACCGGCACGCCGCCCACGCTGCGGGCCGCCTCAGAAACGACGACCAGCGACGACGACCGCCCGGCCCGCCGCAAGTCGTCGATCTTTTCAGCCACGCGTTCGATTCGATAGGGGATCTCGGGAATCAGGATGACATCGGCGCCGCCTGCGATTCCGGTCCCCAGCGCGATGTGGCCGGCATCCCGGCCCATGACCTCGAGCACCATGACACGGCCGTGGCTTTCCGCCGTCGGCTGCAACCGGTCAAGGGCGTGGACCGCCACATCAAGCGCCGTGGCATAGCCCACCGCGTTCTCGGTCAGCGGCACATCATTGTCGATCGTCTTTGGAATACCGATCAGGTTGAGACCGCCCTGTTCGGCCAGGCGACGCAAAATCCTGAAGCTGCCATCGCCGCCAACGGCAATCAGCGCGTCAAGTTCGAGATCCCGATAGCCCTCGATGAAGCGGCCCGAAAGGTCCTTGGTTGTCCCATCGGCCATGGGATAGGCGAACGGGTCGCCCCAGTTCGTCGTGCCAAGGATGGTGCCGCCGCGAAGCAGCATGGTGGGGTCGACGACCGTCCGATCCAGGCGTTCGACAACAATCGGACGGTCGATCAAACCGTGCGTGCCGCCACGGATGCCCGTGACCCGCCAGCCATAGCCCCCGATCGCCCGCCCCACCACCGCCCGGATCACGGCGTTAAGGCCGGCGCAATCGCCACCGCTGGTCAGCACGCCAAGATGCTTCGTCGTCGTCATCGGCTCCTTTCCCGCTGGCTGTCGCCACGGCCCGACTGGCCAATCCGCCCGACTGGCCCCAGGACATCGCAAGCAGCAGGTTACACACCGGCGCGAAAGTCGGCAGTCTTGTTCATGGGGCCGCGCGTTCCTATACTGCTGCCTTCGTCAGCCGCGCGGGGCGGATCCGGTTAGGCATCGATGACAGACAGTGCGTCCCTGCAGGATCGTCTCGAAAGTTTCAGAACAGAACACCGAGACCTCGATCGCGTCATCTCGGAGCTTGTCAATTCACCGTCCTTCGACCGGCTGACCTTGCAGCGGCTGAAGCGACGCAAGCTTGAGATCAAGGACAAGATCGCCCGACTGGAGAGCCTGCTGCTCCCCGATATCATCGCTTGACGGTGCGCGGTTCCGGATCGGCGGAGCGGTTCTTCTTGCGGCCATACATGTCCTGGTCGGCCGCATCGAGCGCGGCAGCCGCATCGCCACCACCATGAAAGGTAAATGCGCCATAGGCGGCAGTCAGCGGGATCGGCTGCCCCTGCCAGGCGAAGTCGCCGTTCTCGATCGCCGCCGCCAACGCCGCCCCCTTGTCACGGGCCACGGTTTCATCGGCATGGGCAAGAATGACGGCGAACTCGTCGCCCCCCAGCCGCCCGACCGCATCCGATTCACGCACATTCTGGAGAAGGCGATCGGCGACAAAACGCAGCGCCGCATCGCCAGCGGCATGACCGAAGCGATCGTTGATCGATTTCATTCCGTTGATATCGAAGTAAAGAACGCTGCCCGGCGCGCCATAGCGCTCGGCATAGGCCAGCATCCGGGACAGTTCGCGCACGAAGGCGCGCCGGTTGATAAGCGGCGTGAGCGAATCCTCGTCGGCAAGCTTTTCGAGATATCCAATCCGCGCCCGGCCGGCTTCAACCTCGCGACGCAGGCGCTGAACTTCGGCCATCAGCATCTGGATGGCTTCCCGGACTTTCGGCGTCAGCTCGTGTTCGGGAATGCCCATGACCGAAAGCGAATCGCCGGCCCGGCGCGCCTCGGTGGCGAGCGGGCTGGTCTCGCGTTTGGCGGCATCCGCGCCGGCAACGGGCCGCGATGCGCCAATCCGCTTTTCATCCGTGATCCGCATGGCCGGTTCCAGGGCTTGCTCAGCCGCGCTCCATTCGCCAATCCCCATCCGCCGGCCCGGCAACCTGTCGTTCGCCGGGCTGGTTGATCTAGAATGCCATGAACATGGTTAACGCGTCATTTCAACCCGCAATCACATCGGCGGCCATCCTATGATTTACAGATTTTTATTGTGATTATAGGTCGAATGCCCGCCCTGAACGAACTTCTCGACAATGCCCACCAGTGTTTCATGCGCGGGCAAAGCCAGGAGGCCCGGACCCTTTGCCGGCAGGCGCTGCGATTGGCGCCACGGCACCTGCCGGCCTTGCTGCTGCTGGGCGGGATCGAGGGGGCCGCCGGAAACTTCAAGGCTGCGAAAAAGACCTTCGAGGACGCCCTGGCCCTGGCGCCCGGCGATGCCATGGTCCATTTCAACCTGGGTCTCTGCGCGCAACACCTGAAACGGCCCGACGACGCGCGACGATGCTACGAGCAGGCGATCGCGCTTAAACCCGATTTCGCCGAAGCCCATAGCAACCTGGCGGCAACCCTCACGGAAATCGGGCGCGGCAACGCTGCGATCGACCATTACCGGCAGGCGCTGCGCCTGAAGCCCGGGCTTGCCTCGGCCAGCAACAATCTTGGCATCCTGCTTGCCGAAGCCGACCGCCACGACGAAGCACAGGCCTGCTTCGAACAGGCGCTGGCCCGCGAGCCGAATTTCGTCGAGGCCCTGAACAATCTTGGCGGTGCCCTGATCGCGCGCGGCTTGACGGGCCAGGCGATCGAACCGCTGCGCAAGGCGATCGCCCTGCGCCCCGACTACCATGAAGCGCACCGATCCATGGGGCGGGCGCTGATGCAGCTTGGACGCGCAGCGGATGCCGCCCACCATTTCGAGCGCTGTGTACGCGCGCGACCCGACGACGCCGAGACCCTTGTGCTATACGGTCAGGCGCTAGCCGAAAGCGGCAGGGTTGCCGCAGCGCTTGCCTGTTTCGAACGTGCCATGGGGCGGGGGGCCGGCAACGACGCGGCGCTCCAGGCCATGAGCGCGCTGCTGGCGCAGCTGGATCCGGACCAGGATCTGGCCGCGATCGGCAACATTGCCGCCGCGGTCGAACGCTGCCTTGCCGCCCGTTTCAATGATCATCAGGCGTTAGCCCGGATCGCGTTCGGTCTGGTCTTTCCGGCCGAGACGCGGAAGCGAATTGACGAATGGTCGTTCAGGCGCACCGGCGACGATGACGGGGCTTGGCTTTCGGAACCGATCGTCACGGGCACCATCAGCAAGCCCATTTTTCGCCAGGTCATGCAGCGGGCGATCGTTGCCGATCTTTTCGTCGAGCGCTTTCTTACCCGGCTGCGGCGCGCGCTGCTCAAGACGCTGGCCGCCCACGCGGTGCCACCTGGGCGGCGCACCCTGGCAACGGATATCGCCCATCTTCTGGCAATGCAGGCGTTCCTGAACGAGTACGTCTGGCCGGTCGAGGCGGACGAAACAGCGGCGACCGAGACTTTGCGCAATGCGGTGCAGACCTTGGCACCCGACGATCCCGCTGCCGAGCTGCCGGTCCTCGTTCTTGCCTGCTATGCGCGGATCGGCGAAGGCGCATGGCCGGAGGGGTGGCTGGCGGGCCTCAAGGGCGCTGCCAGCAAGCGCCTGCGCGAGCTTCACCGGATCGAGATCGAGACCTTTGCCGTCGAGGCCGACCTGGCGGCCGCGCTGCCGGCCCTGACCAAGGTCAGGACCGGAACGTCACAGCTTGTCCAGAGCCAGTACGAAACCTATCCCTATCCCCGCTGGCAGAGCCTGCCGCGGGGCAAGCCGGTCGCGCTGCCGGCCTATCTGCGCCAGGCCGTCTGGCCGCATCGGCCAGACGCGGTTCCCGAGCTTGCGGCGCCGCGCATCCTGATCGCCGGCTGCGGCACGGGGCACCAGGCCGTGCTGGCCGCAACCCGCTACAAGAACGCCTCCATTCTTGCCATTGATCTGAGCCGCGCGAGCCTTGCCTATGCGCAGCGCATGGCAAACAGCCTTGGCGTCACCAATATCCGCTTCGCCCAGGGCGATATCCTCGACCTTGACCGCATCGGCGAGACCTTTGACCTGGTCGAGAGCGTCGGTGTCCTCCATCACATGGAGAACCCGGCCGCGGGACTGGCCATGATCGTGGCGGCCACAAGGCAAGGCGGATTGGTCCGGATCGGCCTTTACAGCGAGATCGCACGGCGCGATTTCCAATCCCTGCGGACACGGCTTGGTATCCCGGGAAACCGCGTCCAATCGCCGGCCGATATCCGCGCCTTGCGGGCGCGGGCGATCGATCTGGCCGCAGCGGCGGGCGGTCCCGGTATCCTGTCAACGCTTGATTTCTACTCGACCGCAATGGTCAAGGACCTCCTGTTTCACGTCTGCGAGCATTCCTTCACCATTCCGCGCCTTGCCGATCTGTTTCAGGTGGCCGGACTTCGGTTCCTGGGCTTCGAGGTCCCGGATCGCAAGACCAAGCAGGCCTATCTCGAACGCAACCCGGGCGACCCCAAGGCGATCGATCTGGCCGCATGGCAGAGATTCGAGGAAGACCACCCCGGAACGTTCCGCAGCATGTATGTTTCGTGGCTGCAGCGCCTGCCGGCGCCGTGATCCCCGCGATTCCGCGATTCGGATTCCGCCCAAGCGGTGCTATGGTCTCGACCATCTGCAACGAAGCAAGAGGGGCGCCGTGGACGAGCTTTTCGCGCCGGTGACCATTGTCATGGGAAGCGTTTCCGACTGGGAAACGATGCGCCACGCCGAGGAAACCTTGAAGACCCTGGGCGTTGCCGTCACCAGCCGGGTCGTCTCGGCGCACCGGACGCCGGAACGGCTTTACGCCTTTGCCAAGGAGGCGCGGACCAAGGGCGTCAAGGTCGTGATAGCAGGGGCTGGCGGCGCCGCCCATCTGCCTGGAATGATCGCCTCGCTGACGCCGCTGCCGGTGCTGGGCGTTCCGGTCGAATCCCATGCCCTGAAGGGCATGGACAGTCTTCTCTCGATCGTCCAGATGCCGGCCGGCGTGCCGGTCGGGACGCTTGCCATCGGCAAGGCCGGCGCCACCAACGCCGCGCTTCTGGCCGCGTCGATCCTGGCACTTTCGGATCAGGGCATCGCCCGGGCGCTGGATGACCATCGCGCCCGGCAGACGGCCGCGGTTCCGCCAACCCCGGCCTGACCGTCACGGTAGGACGCCATGAGCCTGATCGCCAGCCTGATCGCCCCGGGGCGAACGATCGGCATTGTCGGTGGCGGCCAGCTGGGGCGGATGATGGCGATGGCCGCCGCCCGGCTTGGCTATCGCGTACATGTCTTCTGCCCCGAGCCGGATTGCCCGGCCAGCCATCTCGCCATCCGGCATCATTGCGCCGATTATGAAGACCGGGCGGCCCTGGATACATTCGCCGCCACGATCGATGTCGCAACCATCGAATTCGAAAATGTTCCGCTGGCGACGGTCGAACGGCTGGCGGCCCGGGTTCCGATGCGGCCTCAGCCTTCCGTTCTTCGCATCGCCCAGGACCGGATTCTGGAAAAGCGTTTCCTGAACGACATCGGCATCGCAACCGCCCCCTGGCACGCCATTTTGGACGCAAACGACCTGGATGCCGCGCTGGCCGCGATCGGCAGGCCCGCGATCCTGAAGACATCCCGGCTCGGCTATGACGGCAAGGGCCAACGCAAGATCGAAACCGCAGAGGATCTGACGGGCGCCTGGCATGCGTTTCGCCAGGTCCCTTGCGTTCTTGAAGGATATATCGGTTTCGAACGCGAGATCTCGGTCATTGTCGCGCGCGGGCTGGATGGCTCGCTTGCCATCTACGATGCGGTCGAGAACGAACACAAGGACCATATCCTTGCAACGACCCGGGTTCCTGCCCGGGTGCCGCCCGCCGTGGCCGCTGCCGCCCAGGAAATGGCAGCGCGCGTCGCGACCCGCCTTGATCTGGTCGGGCTGGTCGCGGTCGAGATGTTCGTGACGCGGGATGGCCGCGTGCTTGCAAACGAAATTGCGCCCCGGCCGCACAATTCGGGGCACTGGTCGATCGAAGCCGCCAGCACCGACCAGTTCGAGCAGGTGGTGCGCGCCATCTGCGGGCTTCCGCTTGGCTCGACCGAACGGCGCTTTGACGCCACCATGGAAAACCTGATCGGCGCCGATATCGAGCGCTGGCCCGACCTGATCACCAGACCCGATGCCCGCCTCCATCTCTACGGCAAGACCGAGATCCGGCCGGGCCGAAAGATGGGGCATGTCACCTGGCTGCGCCCGCGCCGCTAGCGACCCGTCATCCGCGCCCGGCTCCAGGATTCGCGGATCCTGCGCAGAAGCCGGACAGGATCCGGAAGACCGCCCGCCATCTTCTGCACCTGGCCGCGCAGGCCCTGCAGCGCAATGACATTGTCGATCCGGGCCCTGAGGAAGCGGCGCGTGCCTTGCATGGCCTCGTCCCGGTCGTCCAGCCAGTAAAGCATCGTCGCGGCCAGGACGGATGCCAGCAATCCACGCTTGGTGTAGTAGCTGAAATCGGTCGCGGTATCGCCAGCCGCCCGCCAGATGGTATTGGCGGTCGAGGCGGTCAACCGGAAGGCAAGGTCGGCATTCTGCGGCAAGGCAAGAAAGCCCAGCGCCGCCCGCACCGCTTCCCGATGGGGTGCCAGGACCGTCAGCCGCGCGACGATCAGCGCCTCGATCCGTTCCCGGACACGCAGATCCGCAAGGACGACACGATCGGCCTCGAGCGCCGCCACCATGGACCGGTCGGCCCAATCCGAAAAGACGGCCGCCAGATCGCGAAGCCCGCCGGGAAACACGATCGAAAGCCGATCGCGATCGAGCCCCGCATCGCGGGCGCCAGCCGCCATGGCCGCAGCCGACCAGCCGTCAAAGGCGACATGGCGAAGCGTCGCAAGAAGGATCGGGTCGAGCCTGGAATTTGCGTCGGTCATGATGGAACCGATCATACCGCGCCCCCCGCCGAAGAGGCAGGCGGCAAATTGCACGCGCCCCAAGTGTAAATTTCTGAGCATGTCTTTCTGGGCACATATTTCTGGCGGATTGCCGCATTGATCCCCGCGGCGGCCGCAACAAGATGGGCGGCGATGGGGCGGACAGTAACGTGACGCGGGCGGAAAGATCCCGTTAACCGCCGCCGGGCCGGCGCGAGGCGGCTTCACAGGCCAGCCGAGCTATGCTAAAGACAGTCACGAAAGGCCGCCATCGCGTGTGCGCGGCCTTATTTTTCGTTCTGGCTTTTGGCATTCGTAGAGGATTGAGAGAGCTGTGGAAGTTCAGGTCCGCGACAACAACGTCGACCAGGCGCTGCGCGTCCTCAAGAAGAAGATGCAGCGCGAAGGCGTCTTTCGGGAAATGAAGATGCGCCGTGCCTATGAAAAGCCGTCTCAGCGCCGGGCGCGCGAGAAGGCCGAGGCCATCCGCCGGGCTCGCAAGCTTGAGCGCAAGCGGGCCGAGCGCGAAGGCGCCTGAACGGCACCTTTCCTGGCGGAACGCCGTTCCGCCTTGTCTTTCCCTCGATCGTGAATGCAGCGCTGGCTTGAACGGGGCCGGCTCGTTTAAGCCCCCCTGGTCGTCTAGGTCCTTGGTCGTCTAGACCCCTGGTCGTCTACAGGGCCTTGACGATTACAGGGCCTTGACGATCTCCTCGCAGACCTTCTTCGCGTCGCCGAACAGCATCATCGTGTTGTCGCGGAAGAAAAGCTCGTTATCGACGCCGGCATAGCCCGCCGCCATCGACCGCTTGATGAACAGGATCGTCTTGGCCCGCTCGACGTCAAGGATCGGCATTCCATAGATCGGGCTGGTGGGATCGGTCTTGGCAGCCGGATTGGTCACGTCGTTCGCCCCGATGACAAAGGCCACGTCGGTCGCCGCGAAATCGGGATTGATTTCTTCAAGTTCCAGCACTTCGTCGTAAGGGACGTTCGCTTCGGCCAGAAGAACGTTCATGTGGCCAGGCATGCGGCCGGCCACGGGGTGAATGGCATAGCGGACCCGGACGCCAGCGCCCTTGAGCAGGTCGCACATCTCGCGCAGCGCATGCTGGGCCTGCGCAACGGCCATGCCATAGCCGGGGATGATGATGACCGAACTGGCATTGCGCATGATGAAGGCGGCGTCATCGGCGCTGCCCGCCTTGACCGGTCTTTCTTCCTTCCGTCCGCCGGCCGCAACCACCCCTTCCCCGCCAAACCCGCCCAGGATGACGTTGAAGATGGACCGGTTCATCCCCTTGCACATGATGTAGCTGAGGATGGCGCCGCTCGCCCCGACCAGGGCGCCGGTGATGATGAGAAGATTGTTGGTCAGCGTGAAGCCGATGCCGCAGGCCGCCCAGCCGGAATAGGAATTCAGCATCGAGATGACGACCGGCATATCGGCGCCACCGATCGGCACGATCAGCAGGAAGCCGAGCAGCAGCGACAGCGCCACCAGCAGCCAGAAGGCCATCTGGTCGCCGCCGCTGACGGCAAGCCAGACGCCGGTACCGACAATGGCGACCCCCAGCAGCGCATTCAGGGGATGCTGGCCGGGAAACATCAGCGGCGATCCCGACACCAGCCCCTGCAGCTTCGCGAAAGCGACAAGCGAGCCGGTGAACGTGATGGCGCCGATCGCGGTGCCCAGCGACATCTCGACCAGGCTGCTTAGGTGAATGTCGCCCGCCCGGCCGATGCCATAGGCATCGGGCAAATAGAGTGCCGCCGCCGCGACAAAGACGGCCGCCAGGCCGACCAGGCTGTGGAACGCGGCCACCAGCTGGGGCAGCGCCGTCATCTGAATGCGCAGCGCGATGAAGGTGCCGATCGTACCGCCGATCGCAATCCCGGCCACGATCATCGGGAAGCTGACGACCGAATCGCCCGCCATCGTCGTGATGATGGCGATGGCCATGCCGACCATTCCGAAGATATTCCCGGATCGGGCCGATTCCGGCGAGGCGAGTCCCCGCAAGGCCAGAATGAAGAAGACCGACGCGACGAGGTAGGCGATGGCTGAAAGATCGGCCGACACGTGCACCCTCTATTTCTTCTTCTTGCGGAACATCTGCAGCATGCGCTGCGAGACGATGAAGCCGCCAAAAATATTGACCGAGGCCAGGGTGACCGCAAGGAACCCCATGATCTTCGCGAAGCTGAGATCGCTCGGACCCGCCGCGATCAGCGCCCCGACGATGATGACGCTGGAAACGGCATTGGTCACCGCCATGAGCGGCGAATGCAGCGCTGGCGTGACCTTCCAGACGACGTAGTAACCGACGAAGGCGGCCAAGACAAATACGGTCAGGCCGACGATGAACGGATCGAGCGCGCCACCGTGCTCCACAGCTAGCCTCCCACGGTTGCAAAATCGGGGTGGACGATCGCACCATCGCGCGTGAGGAGAGTCGATTTCACGATCTCGTCATTCGCATCGATCGTAAGCGCGCCGGCCTGACGATCGATCAGAGGCGTCAGAAAGGACACCAGGTTGCGGGCATAAAGAGCGCTGGCATCGGTCCCGATCCGGCTTGGCATGTTGGCGTGGCCGATCACGGTCACGCCATGGCGCTGCACGGTCTCGCCATAGCGCGAGCCCTCGCAGTTGCCGCCCTGCTCGACCGCCAGATCGACGATGACCGAGCCGTTTCGCATGTCCTGGACCATTGCATCGGTGACGATGCGCGGCGCCGGCCGGCCGGGGATCAGGGCGGTGCAGATGACGATATCCTGCTTCTTGATGGACTCGTGGATGGCGGCCGCCTGGCGCCGCTTGTAGTCCTCGGTCATTTCGCGGGCATATCCGCCCTTGGTCTCGGCGGATTCACCTTCGTCGGGCGCGACATCGACGAACGTCGCGCCAAGGCTTTGGACCTGCTCCTTGACGGCGGGGCGGACGTCGAACGCCGAGACGATGGCGCCAAGCCGTTTGGCGGTCGCAATGGCCTGCAGCCCCGCGACACCGGCGCCCACCACCAGGACGCGGGCCGGGGCGATTGTCCCGGCCGCGGTCATCATCATCGGAAATGCGCGCCCGAACGCCTGGGCAGCCTCGATCACGGCCCGATAGCCGGCCAGGTTGCTCTGGGACGACAACACGTCCATCGCCTGGGCCCGGGTGATGCGGGGCAGCTGCTCAAGCCCGAACGCGGTGACGCGTGCCGCCGCATAGGCCTTGACCTGGTCCCGATTGGACGACGCGGCCAACAGCCCGATCAGCACGGTGCCCGGCCGCAGCAGGGCCATTTCGTCACCGGCCTCTTCGCCGGGCACGATCGGGCGCTGGACCTTGAGAATGACATCGGCCTGGGCATAAAGGGTCGCGGCATCGTCGACGATCGCCGCCCCGGCCGCGCGATAGGCCTCGTCGGAATAGAACGAACCGCGGCCGGCGCCGGCCTCGACCACGACTTCGGCGCCAAGAGCCATAATTTTCTTGATCGATTCGGGTGTTGCGGCGACTCGCGACTCGTGCGCCCGCCGCTCTCTCGGAATGCCGATCTTCATGCCAACTGGACTTGATTGCTGTGAGGAACGCGTTGGTGCGGTCAAACCCCTTCGCCCGCGCCCGCCGCGCCGGGACGCGCGGCAGGGGAATGCGTAGCGCATTTGCGGCGTTTGGTAAACGTCAGATCGCACCCCCCATGCGAATGCGAATCACGTGTTCTCGAGCTGGTCGATGAACTCGCCGATGACGTCAAGCCCGCGCAGCCAGAACCGGGGATCCGATGCATCCAGGCCAAAGGGGGCCAGAAGCTCGCGGTGCCGCTTGCTTCCGCCGGCCGCCAGCATGTCGAGATAGAGACGGTCGAATCCGGCCCGTCCCTCGCGGTAGACGGAATAGAGAGAGTTCACCAGACAGTCCCCAAACGCATACGCATAGACATAGAATGGAGAATGCACAAAATGGGGAATGTAGCTCCAGTATACCTCGTACCCCCGGCCCAGATTGATTGAGGGCCCCAGGCTTTCCCTCTGCACGTCAAGCCAGATTTCGCCCAGCTTTTCGGGTCCCAGTTCGGCGTTTTTTCTTTCCTCATGGACGCGCCGTTCGAACTCGTAGAATGCGACCTGTCGAACGACCGTGTTCAGCATGTCTTCGATCTTGTTTGCGAGCAGGATGCGCCGGCGGACCGGGTCTTTCTCGGCACCGAGGAGGGCGCGGAAGGTCAGCATCTCGCCGAAGACGGATGCCGTCTCGGCCAAGGTAAGCGGCGTATCGGCCATCAGTTGCCCCTGGCGTGCCGCCAGCAGCTGATGAACGCCATGGCCAAGCTCGTGGGCCAGCGTCATCACGTCGCGCGCCTTGCCCTGGTAATTAAGAAGGATATAGGGGTGTGCCGACGGCACGGTCGGATGGGAAAATGCGCCCGATTCCTTGCCGGGCGTCACGGCCGCGTCGATCCATGGTCGCTCGAAGAACCGCTTGGCCAGCGCGCCAAGATCGGGTGAAAACGCCGTGTACGACTGGCCGACCAGCGTGCAGGCCTCGGACCAGGGGATGACGCGATCATCGGCGCCCGGCAGCGGCGCGTTGCGATCCCAGTATTCAAGCCTGGCCTTGCCCAGCCAGCCCGCCTTCAGCCTGTAATAGCGGTGCGACAGGCGCGGATAGGACTGGCGCACGGCCTTCACAAGGGCATCGACGACATCGTCCTCGACCCGATTGGAAAGGTTACGCGCCGATGTCGAAGCCGGATAGCGGCGCCAGCGGTCCTCGATCGCCTTGTCCTTTGCCAGCGTATTGGTGATGTGGGCCAGAAGGCGGATGTTCGTGGCCAGCACGGCCGAAATGGATTCGGCCGCCATACGTCGCACCCGTTCTTCACCATCCGAGAGCAGATGAAACACCTCGGCTGCCGTCAGGTCCCGGCCCGACACCGGGAATCGCAGCGACGCCAGGGTCTGGTCAAACAGGCGGATCCAGGCCATCCGGCCGGCAACGGCCTTGTCGTGCAGGATGTGTTCGACCTCGTCGGAAAGTTGATGCGGGCGAAAGATGCGCAGATCGCGTATCCACGGCGCATAATGCGCAGCGGCGGGCGATTCCAGAAGGCGTTCCAGGACGGCATCGTCAAGGCGATTGATCTCGAGCGTGAAGAACAGGGTATGAGCCGAGATATCGGTGACCTGTTCCTGGGCGGACTGGTAGAAGCGGCCCGCCTCTGACTCGAGCAGCCGGGTTGCGTGATAGAGCCCGGCAAAACTAAGGATGCGACCAAGCCGTTCATCCAGGCGTTCGTAGTCGGCGATCGCCCTGCCGAAGCTGGCGCTGTCCAGCTTCGCAAGGCGATCCTTGTACTGCTTTTCGAACGCTTCGGCGGCTTGGCGCGCTTCCGCGAAATCCGCCGCCAGGGCCGGCGAATTCGGCCCCGGATAAAGATCGGCAAGGTCCCACTGCGGAAGTGTGCCCGTCGCGTCGCGAGGGGTCTTTGTTTCAGCCTTCTCCATGATCTGATTCCCTGACCTGATCCGTTCGTGCACCCGCCATACCCGCCTGAAATATGCCAATCGCAGGGCTGTTCAACCATCACCCCCGGTGAAATCGGACGCCGGAATATGCCCCAGGCCCACTGCGCCGGACAGGCGCGGCCCATCCGGTCCCAATGGGGCAATGATCTGGCGCCGGGCGGTGGCCGATTCGCAAGACGGCATAGAAAGGCCCGATCGCCGTCACCGATTCTTGCCGGTTCTTGCCGGCGCCAGTTTCCGGTTGCCTGTTCCTGCCGCCCGTCCCACTCTGTCGCGGTCAGCGCCACGGCCCGAAGGCCGCTGCATCCGGGGAACACAAACGCATGAGCGGCGCCCCCATCAGCCTTGACGACAAGTACGCCCTGGAGACCGGGCGGGCCTTCATGTCGGGCACCCAGGCGCTTGTCCGGCTGGCGATCGAACAGCGCCGGCGCGACCGGCTGGCTGGCATCAAGACCGCTGGGTTCATTTCCGGCTATCGCGGTTCGCCGCTCGGCGGTCTCGACGTTGCACTGTGGGGCGCCCGTCCCTTCCTGCAAAGCCATGACATCGTTTTCCAGCCCGGCGTGAACGAGGATCTTGCCGCCACCGCGGTGTGGGGAAGCCAGCAGGTGGGCCTGTTCCCGGGCGCCCGGTTCGATGGGGTATTCGGCATCTGGTACGGCAAGGGACCCGGTGTCGACCGATCGGGCGACGTGTTTCGCCATGCCAACGGGGCCGGAACGGCGCAATTCGGTGGCGTGCTGGCCCTGGCCGGCGACGATCACGTCGCCAAATCGTCGACCACCGCCCATCAGAGCGAATATGCGTTCGTTTCGGCCGGCATGCCGATCCTCAATCCCGCCGGCATCCAGGACATTCTGGATCTGGGCCTTTATGGTTTCGCGCTGTCGCGATTCTCGGGCTGCTGGGTCGGATTCAAGCTCGTCTCGCACATCGTCGAAAGCTCGGCCACCGTCGATGTGGGGGCTGACCGCATTCAGCCGGTCGAACCGGCAAGCGGCGCGATGCCGCCGGGCGGGCTTGGCATCCGCTGGCCGGACACGCCGCTTGACCAGGAAGCGCGGCTGTTCGACCACAAGCTGGCCGCGGCACGCCGCTTTGTGGGGGCCAACGGGCTTGATCGGCTGGTCATCGGTGGCGACCGGCGCCGGTTCGGCATCATTGCGGCCGGAAAGGCCTATGCGGATCTGCGCCAGGCTTTGGCCGATCTCGGCCTATCGCCGCGCGACTGCGAAACGCTCGGCCTTGCCGTCTACAAGCTTGGGCTGACCTGGCCGATTGAAAGCGAGGGCATCCGCCGCTTTGCCGATGGCCTGGATGAAATTCTGGTCGTCGAGGAAAAGCGCGGCCTGATCGAGGAACAGGTGGCAACCGCCCTGTTCAACATGCCAGCCAGCCGCCGGCCGCGGCTGGTCGGCAAGACCGACGAGAGCGGCCGCGCCTTGCTGCCGGCCACCGGCGAATTGACCCCCGGCTGCATTGCGCATGTCGTGGCAAGCCGCCTCGAACCGATGGTCGGCGACGAGGCCCTGCGCCGGCGGCTTTCACCTCCGGCAAGGACGGCTGTCGCCGCGGCCAGCGACGTCACGTTCAGGCGCGTTCCCTATTTCTGCTCTGGCTGTCCCCACAACACATCAACCAAGGTGCCGGAAGGAAGCCGCGCCCTGGCCGGGATCGGTTGCCACTACATGGCGCTGGGGATGGATCGCCGCACCGCGACCTTTACCCAGATGGGTGGCGAAGGCGCAAGCTGGATCGGGCAGGCCCCGTTCACCGCGACGCCCCATGTCTTTCAGAACATCGGGGACGGGACCTATTATCATTCAGGCGTGCTGGCGATCCGCGCCGCCGTCGCGGCCGGCGCGACCATGACCTACAAGATTCTGTACAACGACGCGGTGGCCATGACCGGCGGGCAGCATGTCGACGGGCCGCTGACGGTTGCCCTGCTTTGCCGGCAGCTGCTTTCCGAAGGTGTGACGCAGATCGCCGTGGTGAGCGAATCGCCGGATGACCGGTCTCTGGCCGCATCGATGCCGGCCGGCATACCGATCCACCATCGCGACAAGCTGGATTCCGTGCAGCGCGCGTTTCGCGACGTCGCGGGTGTCACGGCCATCGTCTATGACCAGACCTGCGCGGCCGAAAAGCGGCGGCGGCGCAAGCGCGGGATAATGCCCGACCCGCCGGTCAGGGTCTTCATCAATGACGATGTCTGCGAAGGCTGCGGGGATTGCAACCAGGCATCGAACTGCCTGTCGGTCATCCCGATCGAGACGGAATTCGGCCGCAAACGCGCCATCGACCAGACCAGTTGCAACAAGGATTTCTCGTGCCTGAAGGGATTCTGTCCGAGCTTCGTCACCATAGAAGGCGGACGACCGAGGCGGCCATCGGCAACCGCCGCGCCGGCCATCGGCGCCGTCCTGCCGGACCCCACCCCCGCCCTGCCCGATGGCCGAAGCTATGCGATCCTGATCACGGGGATCGGCGGCACCGGTGTCGTCACGCTTGGCGCGCTGCTTGGCATGGCGGCGCATCTGGATGGCAAGCGATGCTCGATCCTGGACATGACGGGATTGGCCCAGAAGGGGGGCGCCGTCCTCAGCCACATCCAGATCGCCGATGCCGAGGATCGCCTGCATGCCCTGCAGATCGGCCCCGGCCATGCCGATCTTCTGCTGGGCTGCGATCTGGTCGTCAGCGCCGATGCCGAGGTCCTGGCCACGGCCAGGCAAGGCGCGGCCCACGCGATCGTCAATACCCATGAATCGATCACCGGCGAGCAGACCAGACACCCCGATCTTGCCTTTCCAGGCCAAGCCCTTCGACGTCGGATCGAAACCGAATTCGGCCCGGACCGGGCTGACTGGATCGACGCCAACGCGGCCGCCTTGCGCCTGTTCGGCGACGCGACATTCGCGAACACCGTGTTGCTGGGGCACGCCTGCCAGAAGGGTCTGGTGCCAGTATCGGCCCGCTCCATCGAGCAGGCGATCCGATTGAACGGTGTTGGCGTCGAGCAGAATCTCTTGGCTTTCGGCTGGGGACGGCGGATCGCGGCGGGCGAGCCGATCCCCGCTGATCGACAACGCCCCGGCCATCCGGTTCATGACAGCAGGCGCCTGTCGCAGGATATGGCCGAGGCCATCGCCCGTCGCGCCACGGTCCTCACGGCATCACGGAACAAGGCCGTGGCAGAACGCTATCGCGCCCTGGTCAAACAGGCACGGCTGGCCGAGGCCAGGCTTGGCAGAACGGGCTTGGCCGACGCGGTCGCGCTGGCCTATTTCAAGCTGCTTGCATACAAGGACGAATACGAGGTTGCCCGGCTTTATGCCGACCCGGACTTTCTTGCCCGGGTGTCAGCCGAATTCGAGGGCGATTACCGGCTGACGTTCCACCTGGCCCCGCCGCTTCTGGCGCGCCGCGACCCGGCCACCGGCCAGCCCGCCAAGCGCGCCTTCGGCCCCTGGATGCTGGCCGTCTTTCGAATTCTGGCGCGGCTCAAGGTTCTGCGGGAAACGCCGCTCGATCCGTTTGGCCGTACGGCTGAACGACGGATGGAACGGCAATTGATCGCCGAATACGAGGCCGGGCTTGCCCAGATTCTTGCCGGGCTTGACCACGACAATCACGCCGCAGCGATCGAGATGGCATCCCTTCCGCTTCGCATCCGGGGCTTCGGCCACGTCAAGGCGCGCACCGTCGAGGCCGCCCGCGAACGGCAAAGGGCGCTGATTGCGCAATTCCAGCCGTCGAAGCGGCAGACGGCAGCCGCCGAATAGGCCCAAACAAGCTGGCCGAACAAGCTGGCCGAACAACTTGACAGACAGGCGCGCCCCCCCTAGTCTCTGCCCTCCGTTGCGAGCGGCCCCTTAAGGGCCTGAAAAATAGGGCAAATTGGTGTCATGAAGGTCTTGCGTTCCCTCAAATCGGCAAAAACACGCCACAAGGATTGCCGGGTCGTGCGGCGCAAGGGGCGCCTTTACGTCATCAACAAGACCAACCCGCGGTACAAGGCCCGGCAGGGCTGACCGAACGGCCGGGGTCGACGCGCCTGGGCCGACGCGCCCGCGACCAAGCCGTCCAAGGACGCGGCCCACCGGCCGCGTTTCGCATTTTGGGGTGGCCGGCGTGGTTGGTATTGCCCATCATGGGCGCGCCTGTCGGGGGCACGCCTGCCGGGGCGGTTTTTCGACCGCGCCAGACAGCGATCGCACCAGACAGCGACTTCGGGGCAAACAGGATCACCGTTCCATGCGATTGCCGGCCCCCGATCCCTTGGTCATCGCCCGGCGGGCCGAACTTGCCTCGGCCCTGCGCCTTGCCGCGCCCGGCGTGCAGGTCCTGGACCGGCCACCGGAACTGGCCCCCTATGAATGCGATGCCCTTGCCGCCTATCGCCAGACGCCGCTCCTTGTCGCGCTGCCGGGATCGACCGCCGAGGTGGCGGCGGTCGTGCGCTTCTGCTGGCAGAACGACATCAAGATCGTGCCACGCGGGGCCGGCACTTCGCTTTCGGGCGGGGCCCTGCCGCTTGCCGATGGCCTGGTTCTTGGCCTTGCCAAGCTCAATCGCATCACCGAGATCGACTATGCCAATCGCTGCGTGGTCGTGCAGCCCGGGGTGACGAATCTTGCCATTTCCGAGGCGGTCGCCGGCCGCGGCTTTTTCTATGCGCCCGACCCGTCGAGCCAGATCGCCTGTACCATCGGTGGCAATGTGGCCGAGAATTCGGGCGGTGTTCACTGTGTCAAGTACGGCCTGACCACCAACAACCTGCTCGGCGTCGAGATGGTGCTGCCGGATGGCGAGATCCTTCGCCTGGGCGGCAAGGCGTTCGATGCGGCCGGCTATGATCTGCTTGGGGTCGTCACGGGTTCGGAAGGGCTGCTTGGCATCGTCACGGAAGTGACCGTCCGGATCCTGCCGACACCGCCCACCGCCAAGGCTGTGCTGCTTGCCTTCGGATCGCATCGCGATGCGGCCGATTGCGTCGCCGCGATCATGGGCTCGGGCATTGTTCCGGCTGGTCTCGAGATGATGGACAAGCCCGCGATCGTCGCGGCCGAGGCCTATGTCCATGCCGGCTATCCTACCGAAGCCGAGGCAATCCTTATCGTCGAAGTCGACGGCTCCGAAGCGGAAGCCGATCTGCTGGCGGCGCGGGTTGCCGCCATTGCCCAGACCCGCAACGTGCTAAGCCTGCGGACAAGCGCCACGGAAGCCGAACGCCTGCGATTCTGGGCCGGGCGCAAAGCCGCGTTTCCCGCCATCGGCCGCCTGGCGCCCGATTATTTCTGCATGGATGGCACCATTCCCCGGGGCAAGCTGGCCCAGGTTCTGGAAGAGATCGGCCAGCTTTCGGCACGCTTCGGGCTTGGCGTCGCCAACGTCTTCCACGCCGGGGATGGCAATCTGCATCCGCTCATTCTGTTCGATGCCAACCGCCCGGGCGACCTGGAAAAGGCCGAAGCCCTGGGCGCGGAAATCCTGAAACTGTGTGTTCGTGTCGGCGGCGTGCTGACCGGCGAACACGGGGTTGGGGTCGAGAAGCGGGACCTGATGGGCGAGATGTTCGACGACTTCGACCTCGCCCAGCAGCAACGGCTGAAATGCGCATTCGACCCGAAGGGGTTGTTCAATCCCGGCAAGGTGTTCCCGACCCTGCACCGCTGCGTCGAGCTGGGCCGCATGCACGTGCAGCGTGGCGAGCTGCCGTTTCCTGATCTGCCCCGCTTCTGAAGCCATGCCCAAGATCTTCCGTCCAGCATCCGAAGCCGAACTGGCCACAGGCCTGGCCGAAGCGGCGGCCAAAGGATGGGCGCTGTCGGTGCAGGGCCAGCGCACCCATGCCATGCTGGGCCGGCGCATGGCCACGGATCGCGTGCTCGACGGCACGGCGCTGCTCGGTCCGCTGGACTACGATCCGGCCGAGCTCGTGTTGACGGCACCGGCCGGAACCTTGCGCAGCCAGATCGAGCAGACCCTGGCCGCCCGCAACCACATGCTGGCCTTCGAGCCGCCGGGGCTCGATTGGCTTGGCCATGGCCCGACAAAAGACGGAACGATTGCCGGCCTGGTTGCCACCAATCTGGCCGGACCGCGCCGCATTGCAGCGGGCGCCGTCCGCGATCACGTCCTGGGTGTCCGTGCCGTCACGGGCCGGGGGCTGGCGTTCAAATCCGGCGGGCGCGTCGTCAAGAATGTGACCGGATACGACCTCGGCAAGCTGTTGAGCGGGTCCTTTGGGACCCTGGCCGTGCTGAGCGAAGTGACGCTGCGGGTCGTGGCCCGACCGCAGGATACGCTGACGCTCCTCATGCGCGCGCCAGACGTCGCGACAGCCGTGCTCGTGATGGGCCAGGCGTTGGGATGCGCGCAAGCGGTGTCCGGCGCCGCCTATCTGCCGGCTGCCATCATGCCCCAGTCGGGCTTGCTGCCCGCCGGTTTGCCACCTGCCCTGGCGGGGGGCCAGGGGCTGGTTGGCCAGGGGCTGGTGGCCTTGCGCCTGGAGGGGTTCAGCGAAACCCTGCCGGTGCGACGCGATGCCTTGCTGGCGGGCTTTGACGGCGCCAAGGCGCTTGACGTTCTGCCCCAGGCCCAGTCGGCTGCGCTTTGGGAGGCCGTCGGGGCCGGGCGACTGCTAAGCGATCCGCGCCCCGATCTTCTTTGGCGAGCGTCCATCCCGCCATCCGAGGCCGCACGCCTGTTGGCGGACTTTGAAACCAGGCCCGATTGGCGCTTCTTCCTCGATTGGGGTGGGGGCCTGGTGTGGCTCGCGAATCACGCCGATCACGCGCTGTCCGAGGCTGCGGCCGTTGCGATCGATCGCGATCTGCGCCAGCGGCTTGGCCAGCTTGGGGGCCATGGCCTGCTGCTGCTGGCGCCCGAGGCCTGGCGCAATTCGCTCCATGCCTTCCAGCCTTTATCGGCCGCCGAGCTTGACCTCAGCCGTCGTGCCAAGGCCGCCTTCGACCCGGCCGGAATTCTGAATCCCGGCATCATGCATCCCGAGCTGTAGAGCATGCAGACGAAATTCTCGCCCGAGCAACTTGAAACGCCGTCGATCGCCGAAGCGAATTCAATCCTGCGCAAGTGCGTTCACTGCGGCTTCTGCCTGTCCGCCTGCCCCACCTACAAGCTGACGGGCGACGAGAACGACAGCCCGCGCGGCCGAATCTACCTGTTGAAGGACATGTTCGAGTCCGGGTCGGTGCCCGAACCCTTGTCGATGCATCACATCGATCGATGCCTGGGCTGCCTGGGCTGCATGCCGGCCTGCCCGTCAGGCGTCGACTACATGCGCCTTGCCGATCTGGGCCGCCAGCACATCGAGGCCCGCGGCCGGCGCCGTCTTGCGGATCGGATTGTTCGCCGCGCCATCGCCGGAATCGTATCGCGCGAGGCGCTGTTCCGCCGACTCCTGACCATCGGCCGATCAATCGCCCGTTTTGGGCCAGGGCTGTCTGGGCCAGGGCTGTCTGGGCCAGGGCTGTCTGGGCCAGGGCTGCTTGGGCCAGGGCCGCTTGGGCCATTCAAGGCCATGATTGGCGTGGCGCGGCGCGTATCACGCATCCCACCGCGATCGCCGCTGCCGGCGCGCACCGGCGCCCGCGGCCCGCTTCGCAAGCGCATTCTTCTCATGCCGGGATGCGCGCAACAGGTTCTGCATCCCGAAGTCAACGCGGCTGCGATCCGGGTTCTGGCGCGCCACGGCGCCGAGGTTGTGGTTGCGCCCGCCAGCGGCTGTTGTGGCGCGATTTCCTATCACATGGGCCATTCCGACGCGGCGCAGGGTCACGCCCGGCGCAATCTGGCGGCCTGGGACAAGGCCGCCAAGGACGGCGCGATCGACGCCATCGTCAATCTTGCATCGGGCTGCGGCCTGCTGCTCAAGGACTACGGCCGCTTCTTCAGCCCCGATCAGCCCGAGGCCAGGGCGGCTGCCGCTTTTGCAGCCTCCGTGCGCGATATCTCGGAAGTCCTGGCCGAGCTTGGCATCGCTCCCGTCGCGAACGGCCCGCACGCGACCATCGCCTATCAAGCGCCCTGCTCGCTTGAGCATGGGCAGAGAATTCGCAACCAGCCACGCGATCTTCTGGTCAAGGCCGGCTTCGCGCTGCGCGAGATCGCCGAACCCCATCTCTGTTGCGGCTCGGCCGGCGCGTACAGCCTTCTTCAACCGGACATGTCGACACGGCTGAAGGCGCGCAAGGTCGCGGCCATTCGCGGTGCGGGCGCCGACATGGTCGCAACCGCGAATATCGGCTGTCAGATCCATCTCGAGGATGACGCCGGCATGCCGGTCGTGCATCTGGTCGAGCTTCTGGATTGGGCGACGGGCGGGCCACAACCGGCCGGCCTGGAACGGAAGCCAGCCGCCAAATAGCGGGATGCGCTATTCGACCCAGGCGATCCGCAGAACGTTGGTCGCGCCGGGCGTGCCGAATGGAACACCCGCGGTCACCACCACCCGTTGGCCACGCGCCGCAATGCCCTGCTGGCGAGCCAGCCCACAGGCCTTGTCGACCATGTCCTGAAAGCTGGTGACATCTTCGGTGTGGATGGAATGCACACCCCAGACCAGCGCCAGGCGCCGCGCCGTTTCCAGTTTCGATGCCAGCCCGATGATCGGAACCTCAGGCCTTTCACGCGCAGCCCGCAGGGTCGTCGAACCCGACGTCGTATAGGTGATGATCGCCGCAATTCCCAGCGTATGGGCAACCTGCCGCGCCGCCGCCGAAATCGCGTCCGACGCGGTTGGCTCGGGCTCGGGATGATCGGCATCCATCAGTTTCCGATAGAAGGGATCGTTCTCAACCCGGGTGATGATTCGGTTCATCATCGATGCCGCCTCGACAGGGAAGCGGCCCGACGCCGTTTCCGCCGACAGCATCACGGCATCCGCGCCATCATAGACGGCCGTTGCGACATCCGAGGCCTCGGCACGGGTGGGCGCCGCTGCCCCGATCATCGATTCCAGCATCTGAGTCGCGATCACGATCGGCTTGCCGGCCTGGCGGCAGGCGTTGATCACGGCCTTTTGAAGGCTTGGCACGTCTTCGGGCGGCAGCTCGACGCCCAGATCGCCGCGGGCCAGCATGATGCCGTCAGAAAGATCGATGATCTCTTCCAGGCGGTCGATGGCGGTCGGCTTTTCAAGCTTGCTCATGATCGCCGCTCGCCCGCCGACCAGCTTGCGCAGCTCGGCCACGTCGTCCGGACGCTGGACGAACGAAAGCGCGACCCAATCGACCCCCATGGCAAGGCCCGCTTTCAGGTCGCGCCGGTCCTTTTCGGTCAGAGGGGATAGCGGAACCACGACCCCGGGCAGATTGACGCCCTTGCGATCCGATATGGTTCCGCCAACCTCGACAATGGTGTCGGCCTGATCGCGTCCCACGCGGGTGACCCGAAGGCGGATGCGGCCATCGTCGATCAGAACCACGGCGCCTGCCTCGAGGGCGGAAAAGACCGGCGGATGCGGAAAGGTCGCCCGCCGCGAATTGCCGGGGGCCGGGTCCTGATCCAGGCGAAATTCGGCGCCCGCAACCAGCTCGGCCTTGCCTTGCTCGAAGCTGCCAACCCGGAACTTGGGCCCCTGGAGATCCATCAGAACGCCGATCGGACGGCCGACCTCGGATTCGATCGCCCTGATGATCTTGATCCGCGCCTTGTGGTCCTCGTGGGCCCCGTGGCTGAAATTGAGCCGGAACACATCGGCGCCCGCGTCGAACAGGGCGCGAATGCGGTCCGACGAAGAGCTAGAAGGACCCAGCGTTACGACAATCTTTGCACAACGGTGGCGGCGCATCCGCGCCTCTCCTATTCTGCCTGTGCCGGAACCACGGCAACGGACAGCCGGTTGGCCCCCGTCGCGGTCGGGTTCTTGCCCGATTTGCTCCGTTGGTCTCTATACTCCTTCCGCCATGGTTACCAGTACCTTTACCAAATTGCTCGGCCCTGGCGACCCCTGCCCTTTCGAGGTCTTCGGGCCTGATTCAGGGAGCCGGTTCCTGGTCCTGTGCGACCATGCAAGCGCCGCCGTGCCGCATCGTCTTGCTGACCTTGGGCTTGATGAAGCGGCCCTCTCCCGTCATATCGCCTGGGATATCGGCGCCAAGTCGCTGGCCCGCTCGCTGACGCGCCGCCTCAAGGCGACGGCCATCTTTTCCGGCTATTCGCGCCTGGTAATCGACTGCAATCGTGATCCGTCGGATCCAACCTCGATCGCGGTTCTTTCCGACGATGTCATTGTTCCGGGGAACAAGGAAATCGATGCGGACGGGATGGCAGCCCGCGCGAACGAGTGCTTTTGGCCCTACCACAATGCTGTCCGCGACCATATCGATGCGTGCCTGGCATCCGGGGTTATTCCGGCCCTGGTCTCCATCCACAGCTTCACACCGGTCTATCGGCGTCGCCCCCGACCCTGGCATGTCGGCATCCTGTGGCGCGCCGACCCCAGAATTCCTGTCCCGCTGCTGGCCGCGCTGCGGCACGAGCCCGACATGCTCGTCGGTGACAACGAACCCTATTCGGCACGCAGTGGCCATGATTATTCAATCGAGGTTCATGGCGCCAGACGCGGTATTCCCCATGTCGCCATCGAAGTACGCCAAGACCTGATCGACACCGACCACGGGGTCGAACACTGGGCGGCGACACTGGAGCGCGCGCTGCGGCCGGTTCTGGCCAAGCCCGATATCTATTCGATCCGGCACTATTGACGCAGTTCGTTGGCATGCCCGGCCCCAGGAACCGGCCCCAGGAACCGGCCCCGGCAACCGGGGACGATGGGCTTGATTTCACCTGAATCAGGCTGATATCCGCTATCGGGCCAAGGGACCCGCGCGTGAATAGGCGAAGCGGGGCTCGGCCGACAAGAGGTGAAGACGATCATGGACGACCAGAGTCGACTGCGGCTGGAAGCGGCGGCGTTTCGGCACCTTGTTCAGCACTTGCAGCACCGCACCGATGTCCAGAACATCGACCTGATGAATCTGGCCGGCTTTTGCCGCAACTGTCTGGCCAAATGGATGGCCGCTGCCGCCGCGGAATCGGGACAGCCGCTCGACTACGAGGACGCTCGCACCATGATCTATGGCATGCCTTATGAAGCCTGGAAAAAGGCCCATCAAACCGAGACAAGCCCCGAGAAGCTTAAGGCGTTCGAAATCAATCGGCCAAAACCGGACCGCTAGGCGGGCTACGGTCACACTTCCCCAGGCTGCAATTCCGACACGTGGCCCGCCCTACTGCTATCGATCCTGCTTTCCATCCACGCGTCGGTTGAGATCGCGCAGTTCGTCCCGCACCTCGCGCTTGTAGTCCCGGAATTCGAGCTTGAGTTCGGTCAACCCTCGGTCAAGTGTCTCGACGGCTGCCTTGCCTTGGGCAAGAAAGACAATCACTCCAGCCACGATCACAGCCGCATTCAGGATGTTGCCGACCGTGATCGCGCCCGAGAAAACAAGGCGCCTTGATCTGTATTCATCGTCCACGGTCACTCACCTCACGCCGCGATACTGAAGCTGGTGAAGCTTGGCGCCACGGTCTTATCTGAACTGGCCGCCGCGATTTCGATGCTGATGCTGTCGCCATCCGCAATCGTCACGCCGTCGAACACAATGGGGGTTGCGGCCGTGCCGGTCTTGGTCTGGCCGGCAGGTGTGCTGGTCGAGACAAGCTTCAGCGTATAGCTCGCCCCCGTGGGGAGCGTGGCACTCGGCGTCACGGTCGGGCCGACCACCGGGCCGTTCGTCACGGCCGCCGTCTTGGTGGCGCTGGCGAATGTGCCGGCCGCCGCGTAGCCCTTGACGGCGGCGATCCAGGCCGTGTTGCGGCCAACCGCGATGTCCTCGATATACTGACAGCAATCGCCCGCCACCCAGTTGGCGCCGCCCGAACCGTTGTTGTTGGCGCCGATATAGAAGGCCATCCCGCTTTCCGAATAGCCATCGGTGTGGGTGAACTTCGAGATGCCATCCAGGTGGAAGGCCATGCGCGGGTTGCCGCCGCTTTCATCCAGCAGGATGCCCCAGTGATGCCAGGCGCCCGCCGTCATGCCGGTGCCCCCAGCGACGACCCGGCCGAGCTGCCGCCAACGCCCAGGATATATTCGTTGGTGCCGAGGATGCCCCAGAACTTGCGCCCGCTGCCGCCATCGGTCGCGCCATGCACCATGGTCGTCGTCAGGTTATCGAGCTTCTGCCACATCAGCAGGCACGAGACCGACTTCTCGCCCAGGGGCGCGCCAAGCCCCAGGTTAAGGGCGTCGTTGACGCCATCGAAGCTGATCGCCTTGCCGTTGCCAATGCCGGTCTGGGCATAGGTCGGGCCGCCCACATTGGCGGGCGTCCCGGCATAGCCGTTGATCCGGCTGGCCGCCGTGCCCGAGGCTTCATTCATGTCGAAGGCGTTCTTGGCGCCGCCCCAATAGGGTGGACCTGCACCGTGTCATAGGAGGTGGCGGTGGTGTAGCGCCCGGCGCACCACAGCACGTCCATCTTGCCCACATGCTCGCCGGCCAGGTTGAACGGGATGGCGGGCGGATGTTGTGCCGCCTTCCTTGAGTATAGGGTTCGGTCACGATGCGGTTGGCCGCAAACAGGTCGTTCGAGGTGAGCTTCTTCAGGCGGGACGTGCCGCCCTGGTTGCCGGCGCAGAGATACATGAGGTTGGCATCGCTCGCGTCCATCCGGCAGCCGCCGTAATAGTTGTCATAGGACCCGGTGCCGACCGGACCGTTGGTGCCGTCAACGCTCGCATCCCAGACCACCTTGGCGGACGACCACGCGCCGGCGGCGAAGTCCCAGCGCAGATAGTCATAGTCGGTGTTGGTGGCGCCGTCGGTGTAGCGGCAGGCCGTGACGGCGGGCGAACCGGAATAGGTCTGCACGTCGGTCACCCACATGCGGTAGCTGCCGGCATCGACGCTGGTGTCATAGATCAGGCTCTTGTTCGCAGCCGTGAAGCTGGCATAGGCCGCCGCCGATCCGGTCGAGCCGATGGCAGGCGCGCCCAGACTGGTGCCGTTCGACGCGAACACCTCCAATCGGTTGGCGGCCGTTTCCTTCAGGTAAAAATGCACCACGTCGTGCACGATCTTGGGGGTTGCGCTGTTGTCATAGAAATGGCTGAAGGCGATGTCGAAGCGGTCCGTTCCGTTCGTCCCGCCATGGAAGTAAAGGCCCGAATTGCCCCCCGCGGCGCCGGCGGCGGTGGCGACAATCTTGGTCGGGCCGAACACATGCCCGCCGCCGCCATCGGTTGCGAACTCATCGTCGCTTGAGATGTACCAGAGACCGCCATCGCCGGCGCCGGCGCCGTACATGGCGTCCCGGAACACCACATAAATGCGGTTGCTCTTGGATGAAAAGCGCGCAATCGTCGGGTAGTTGGGCTTCTGGCCCGAAAGCGTAAGGGTCCGCTCGGCCGACCACGCGGAAATGTCTTCGGCGTTGGTCGATTTCCACCAATGGATGTTGTCGTCGTAATCCTGGCGGGCGAGCAACAGCACGATCTTGCCGTCCGAACAGATATGGACGTTGAACTTCAAATGGTCGTCGGTCGATCCGGTGATCGTCTTGACCGCCGTATAGGTCCAGGTGCCGGTGGCATAGACGAACTTGGCGATGCCCAAGACCATGTTGCCGGCCTTGGGCGAGGCGGTCGGCACATAGGCGGCCGTTGTAGAACGCCGCGTCCGGGCCGCCGAACCATGTCCGGATGCCAGCCGCCACCGGCATGACAGGGCCATAGCCCATGGTCAGCGTGTCGCGGCTCGCGTTGCCAGCCCAGACCTCCTGATGCGTGCCGGCCTTGGTGCCGGCCCACCAGTCGGCGGCACCACTGAACGTGATCGCGGTCATGCCTGGCGAGGGCGGTCCGCCACCGCTGCCATCGGCCGGCCGGGTCACGGCCCGGGTGACGGAACGGGTGACCGGAAGAACGATTGCCCCCACGGTCATTGGCCGTCCCCCACCGCCAGGATCGCATCCGGATCGGCGCCGATTGCCGCCAGCAACGCCAGCGCATCGGGATCGTCGCTGTAGATTTGGCCCGCCGCCGCCCAGCGCTGCTGCGTGGCAAGGCTCGCCCCCGCAAGCGCCGCGACCGCGTCGCTAAGCTTGCCGGCCGCAATCAGGCGATCGACGACCACAAGCTTCGGAACCAGATAGCGGTCCGGGCCGGGCTGCACGGCCGCCAGGCGCATGCGCGCATATTCGCCTGGCGCGCCCGTGCCGACGGTGGTTTCCGCCGGCAGAAAGCGCCGCTCGATCACGGTGTCCTGGTCATCCAGCAATTCATAAAGCGGCATCAGGCAAGCCTCCACAGTTCGATACGGGCGAAAATCTCGATCTCGCCGGTCGCGTCGGCGTAACCGCAGCCATTGGTATGGCCTACCGAAAACCACTGTTGCAGCTCGAACGCCTTGAGACCGCCCGTCACGGCGAGCGTGCCATCGATCAGCGAGCGCGACGTGACCGCGAGACCGCCGTTTGCGTACTCGGTCGTGCCGACCAAGGCGGTGGCGCCGTCGGTGATGTTCCGCAGCCGCAGCTTATGGCCGTTGACGGCATAGCCCGGGGCCGAGGCCCTGACATAATAGGTGCCGGTCTCAAGCGTGATGCGGTTCGAAGACAGGCTGACCAGCCCCGCGGCATCCTCGGCCTCGGTATTGAGTGTGCGGGTGTTCCAGGCCGCGCCGGTGCTGGCCCCACCCGAGGTGCCGCTTGCCTTCTGGTCCTCAAGCCTGGCATAGGGCACATGCGGGCGGCTGAAATGAATCACCCGCCAGTCACCAGTCGCATATTCCTCAAGGATCGCCCAGTCGCCGGCCATGGTCACGATGCTGGCGCCGGTGTGGGTTACCAGATCGCTGGCGTGATAAGTCAGTGTCAGCGCGGAGGCAAAGCGCAGGAGCACCAGCGTGCCAATGCCCTTGGTCCCGATCGATGTGATCGTGGTCGTGCCGGTGATCGTGAAGATGTTGCCATCACCCAGCGTGAGCGATGCGGCCGATGCAATGTTGCCGCCGTCCTTCCAGGTCTGGGTCTTGGTGAACACATTGGCGGTGGTGAGCGCCGCCGCGTCGATTGCGGCCCGCGCCATGGCCGCCGTGGCCGCGGTGAACAGCGTATCGCCGGCAGCACCCGCGCCCAGGGTGCTTCTCGCATCGGCGGGATCGGCATCATCCAGCATCGTTGCCATGAACGATGAAACGACATTCCCGCCCTCGGGCGCCATGGTGGCAATCGGGTTGCCCTCGGCATCGAAACCCAGGATGCTGTTTGCACGCTGCCCCGCCGTCGGAAGAATGCCGGTCAATTCAGCCGGATCCGAAACCGGGAACTGAAGCGTTCGCTGCAGTGCCTCGTCGAGCTGCTGGTCGCGCATGACCGAAAGATCGAGCCCCTGCTCGTGGGCACGGGCCGGAAACGCGCCGCCTTCGGGGTAGTCGATCTCCTGAACATTCGGTACGACCCGCCGGATGACCAGGCTTGTCCCCACGGGTGGCGTATGGTCAAGCGGATGAGTGCTGACTGTCAGCGTTCCACCAGCCTCGATCCCGGCGCCGGCAAGCGTGTATTCGCTGCCAAGCACCCATACCACCTCGTTGTCCACGGCCGACCGCAGACGCACTTCGATATGGGAATTGTCGAAGAACGGGAACGGAATCGGAAATTCCGACGTCACCGCATCCCCCTGATAGATGACTTTGGACGATATCGAGGCGATCGTCATGGCGCCCCTCCTTGCGGTTGCTGCTGTGCTGCGGCATCACCACCGCGCCGTGGATCGGGGGCGGCGCACCAGGCCCCGCCCCCATCCGCAATGCGGTATTCAGCCTGATTAGCGGCTGCTCTGGATTTCGACGACACCGGCCGAATCGATCAGGCAGGCACCGCCAGACATCATGTTGTTGACGAAATGGGCGGCGCGATCGCCATGCCAGGTGATGTCGGCCTGGACCTTGGCTCCGAACGCCCAGCCCACCGCATCCTCGTGATACCAGAAGCTTTTGGCGGTCGCCCCGCTGACCAGGCTCTCGAGTCCGGAATGGGGAAGCCAGATCGTGCCAAGCCACAGGCGTGCCTCGGTGCCCTTGAGCCACGGCCGCTCATCACCGACGAAATCGGCGCTTGCGAATTCGGCCGTCTCGAGCAGGTCGGTCCACTCGTTCCACGGAACGACCGCGAACATGCGGCCTTCCTCGAACACATCGGCCGCACCAAGCGTCTGCATCGCCGTCAGCACCTTTGCCTTGGTCAACCCGGTACCGGCAGCGGCTATGACATTCGACGTTGCATCCAACTGGGTAATGATCAGGTCATCGGTCTTGCGGCCCAGCGCATGGGCCCCCGCGCTGACCAGTGCGCGGCGCTCGTCATGCTGGATCTTGATTTCGTCCAGACGATCGATCCAATCGCCGGCATAGAAATCCTGCAACGTGCATTCGACGGCTGTATGCACAACATTCATCGGCGTGATCTGGGCATGCCGCGCCTTGGTCGACGCAACACCCTGGCCGATCTTCTGGAACGTCGTCGTGCTGCCTTGCACATTCGGCTTGCGCCGCACCGTATTCATCAGCTTCGAACCACGCCGCTGATAGGCTTCGTGGATTTCGCCCTCGTACTGCTTGACGAAGGCAAGGTCGATGGAGGTACTCATCGTCCTTGGTCTCCTTGATTGTGAACGGGAATGAAGGCCAGGCTGGCCACACGGTTATCCGAGTGCTGGCCCGGAACGGCGCGCGTCACGCGCTGTCCGGGCCGCAGGCCGGGCCGTCAACCGGCGCGATTGCCGACCGAAAGGCCGATGACGGTTGTCTGTCGGTCGCGAACAAGAGACAAGCTGACGGGCGCGGCGCTTCGGCCGGTCAGCCGATCGGATCGGACAAGGGATCGCGCGCATCGGCACGCAGAACCGTGGCCAGTCCCTGTGCCGCCGACTGAAGTGCGGCATGGGCGTCGATCTCGTCCTGGCGATACTGGGCATCCTCGGCCGCGGCCGGGGCCAGGCGGGTTGCAAGATCGGCAAGCCGAGCGCTCTCGTCGCTGCCCAGCAGATGTGGGAATGGCTGTTTCCGCAAGCGGCTTACTGCCTGTCCGGGGTCCGATTCCAGCAGCGCGCCGGCCGCGGCATCACCAAGGGCCTGACGGGCCCGGCTTGCAAGCGCAGCATGTTCAACCGGCCCGTAAAAAGGGACGGCGGATGCAAGGACAAGATCAAGACGAGCCGATGCCAGGGTCACGATATCGGGATCCAGTGCGGCCGCTTCCGCCAATTCGGCAGCGGCCGCAACGATCAGGGCCCGCAGCCGCTCGCGCCGCGTGCGTTCCTCGATGACCGCTCCGCGCGCGTGAAACGCCTGGATCAGGCGGCCCGCATGGTCGGCCAGCCGTTTTTGGCCGGACCGGGATGGCCCCGGCAGGCCATCGGTGCGGCAGCGCGCAAGCGCCCGGTCCAGATCGGCCCGCACGGCATCAGTCGCGCGGGCCGCAAGACCCTCGCATCCTTCGCTCGCCTCGGGCTGGAACAGGATTCTCGTATGTCGTGCCACAAGCCCGGCCAGCGTGGTTGCAATCACCACGGCATCGTCACGATCCAAAAGCTGGGCCAGCTTGGCAGCCACCGCGGACCGAACCGGCGGTTCGCTGCGCGGCATCTTGATGGTGGGCTCTTTCATGGTGGGCTTTGGCAGCGGCACGATCTGCGTCATGCGGGGCCTCGTTCGATCGTCATGGAAGGAAAAGCGCTACCGGCCGATCAGGGCATGCTGTTCAGAAAAGATTGGGCGTGCCTTGCATCCCGCCGCCACCAATATCGACGTGGCGGCCGGTGGAAAGGATCGTCGATCCCAGCCCGATCACGCCCGCCGTCCGGGCATCTCGGCCACGCGCATCGTAATAGCTGGCGGCACGGGCCAGGCGGTCGGCGCGCTCGATGCCGTTCGCACGCATCATCAGCATGTCCAGATCATCATCGACGGCCGCGCTGGCGGCGGTCAGCAGCGCCGAGCCGGCCGAGGGGTCGATGCCCGATCGCGCCTGCAGCGCCCGCAGGCGCGCCGCGCGGGCGCTCTGCTCGCGCCGCAGTTCGGACTCGGCCAGGGCGGACCGCTCGGCTTCGAAGGCCACCTGCTGGCGATAGGTGTCCGCCTGGGCCTGGGCGGCCCGGGCCTGGGCCCGGCCCTGCTGGATCGTTCCAAGCGCCGATGCCGCCGCCGAGGCAATGATCATCGCGGTGGGATCGAAGCACGCCATGGCGGCCGGAGCCGCCGCGGGATGATGTCGGGAAACAGAAATCATGAAACCCTCGCCATTAAGATCATGTCTCGCCCGTCGGGCAGATAGCGACACATCCGGCCCTCGACCTCGAATCCCAGCAGTCGCGCCCAGCGCAGCGCGGCCGCGTGGCTAGGATCGATCTGCACCTCGATCCGGCCCGGATCGCGCATTTCGGCCCGGTCGAGAGCCGCCGCGATCAATCGGTGCACGGCCAGAAACCGGTTCGGCCGGATCTTGTGGGACAGCAGCGCCCAGCCGACGGTCCGGCCCGGCCACCGCCTGGCCAGGCCGGCACAGACCAGCACATCAGCCCCATCGACGATGGCGATGGCGCGGCTGCGCACCAGGCCCTGGATCACGGCGCCGCTCAGCTGATCCCGCAGGGCGGCCTGGGACGGCTGCAAGTCGATCGCCTCGACATGCGATAGGCGCAGACGGTGCAACCGCATGTCAGCGCGAATTCGTGCGCAGTTCAGGTGCAACCGCCAGCAACGTGAAGGGGACCGGGTCGGCGCCGCTGATGACGATCCGGGTGTCGGTCGCATAATCAGCATCAAATTCGACATACCGCTCGCCCGTAAAAAGCGGGACCGGCCCGTCCATCGCATCGGCAACGTCGCGGAACGGCATGGCCTTGAGAGCACCGCCACTTGGCCCGACTGCGGCATTGACGGAATCGAGCAGCACCAGGGTCACGCCATGAATGCGTTTGACCTGGCCCTGAGCCGTTCCCGCCACCGCGCCTGCCTCCCATTTCAGGCTCTCGTAGGTGTGGCGATAGGGAAGCCCCAGCACGATGCATTCAGCCGGATAATCGAGTTGCACCGTCCCATCCACTACGATCCGGGGCGGGTGAATGGCGCCATCGGCCAGAATACTGACCCGTTCGCCTTCGAGGTGCGCCGCGCCGCCGATACTGGAGGCCGCCTCGCCCTCGTAGCGAATGGCGCAGTCAACATAAACCGCGCGCGCTGGATCGTCGCCGCCCTCGAATGGCGGTTCCAGGGCTTCGATATATCGGCGGACCGCGCCATCGATCAGGCGACGGCAGATCAGCCAGACCTGATCGCGCTCGGGTGTCGGGATCACGGCAACGGATTCGACGACGGGCGCGCCGGTATCGGATATGCCGCCCGGGATCTGCCGCGCCCAGCCCACCACGTTCTGATCAGGCTGGTAGGTCAGGGTTGGAACAACGCCGTCACGGCGCACACACCAGAGGACGGAATCGGGTTCCTGCTGATAGGCCAGATCGACCAGGCCGCCGCGCGTCACGTGATCGGCCAGCAGGGTTAGGTCCAGGGCCTGAAAGGTGTCGCGGTCGAGAGAATAGGCGAATTCAAGAACCTTGCGGCCCGCCCGCTGCACGAACACGAGACGGCCCTGCATCTCGCGGGGTGCCAATCCCGCGCTGCCAAAGGCGGTGTGACGGCGGACTTCGATATCGCTCGGCGTTATCAACGAACCGTTCGATCCGATCAGCCATTCGCCCCCTGTCGTTCCCATGACCAGATTCCGCCCCGGGATCAGCCACTGGATGGCATTGACCTGGTCGGCCGAGATGGTGAAGTCGATGGCGTCATCGTCCTCGACCGCATCCGCCCCGTCATCGGGCCGCATGTTCTCGAAATCCGCCGATTGCGACATCCACAGGGTCTGCGGCTGCCGCGTCGTTCCGGCGAAAACCAGGCGCTGTTCGAAGAACGCAAGCGCGGCCGGAAAGCCGCTCCGCGCCGACCACGCACCAAGCCGCCAGCCGCTCGATGCGCTAAGGGCCGCGAAATCCGATCGCACATCGGCCCGCACCTGCTGGGGGGTCACCACTTCGGTGACGATGGCATGGCCCCAGGTTGCACCGTGGCGAATACGAATCGCGTGCCCGATATCGGCCGCGTCGAACGGCGCGTGGCCCGCGGCGGTAATGGTGATGCCAAGACCGGTCAGCGCCGACGGGGTCAGGGTTTTCGCGGCATCGACATTCTCTTCCAGCCAGGGGCCATCGAAGAAGGATGCCTCGGTCACCGACCACGACGCATGGCCGCTGCGGGTGATCTTGCGAACGCCATGCTGGCGATGGCAGACATACATGACGTCAGCGCTCTGGACGAACTTGAGGCTCATCAATTCGTCCTCGCGCCATGGCGTCGCAATCTCGACCGGCGCATCGGTCAGGATCGCGACATCATCGATCCGAACGGTCTTGGCAATCTGGTTCCGGAACTGCAGATGAAAGACCGCGGCCGTGGGCGTGAAGGCCAGGCAATGACTGCCCACGGCAAACGTCGTGTTGGCCAGAATCTCGCGTCCGGTGGCGGTTGTGCCGATCCGAAGCTCGACGCCATCACCCGCAACCCCGGACACGACGAACCGCACGACGTGGCTTGACCCGGCATTTGCGGTCGCGATGGCCTGTCCGGCCCAGGCGATGCCGCCGGTGGCGCCGACCAGCTCCAGCCGGCCGTGGACCGAATCATGGGCAAGGCTGGCGGCGCCGGTTGAATGGTTCACCCACCCCGCAATGCCCGCCGTGAAATCGCCGTTGGTGACCGACGCCGCCACCGGGCCCGCAACCACCTGCCCGCCATCCATGTAGATGCGGGCATGGCCATCGCCCAGCTCCAGCACATAGGACTGCTCGGTCGAGAACTGGAACGGGATCAGGCGGGCGGTGCGATTTTCGTCCTTCAGGGCAGCGACAAAGCGGGTTCCCGGCCGGCGCGCGGCGCCGCCCTGGGGCAGCGGGATCATGTTTTCAAGCGCGGCGCATCCGAATGGATAGCGGACAAAGTCGGTCCTTGCCACCATGCGGGGGCCAAACTCGCCGGCATTGGTCGAGGCCTGAAGCGGTGTGGCGCGTGGCATGGCTTATCCCCTGATCGAGACCCAGCCGCTTTCAGGCAGCTGTTCGGTCGTGTCCTCGAGCGCGTCGATCGATCGGGCACTCAGAACCGCCCGGGTCAGGCCTTCGCGCATTTCGCTTAAGACCATCGATGACTGGGTGATGGGCAGGGCCAGATCGATCGCCAGGCGCCAGGCAAGCGCTTCCCGGAATGACGCATCCATCTCGTTCGGGTCGCTCGCCGCCCGGACATAGCGGATCCAGATCGCCGCGCTGTCGGACAGCAGCTTGCGGCCCTCGATCCGGTATTCCACGCCGATCGCTGCCGTGTCGCTTCCGGCAACCGACAGGGCGCGCAGGAAATCGGCCGGCAACTGAAACGCATAGGAAACGCCGAACACCGGCGGGGCGGCAAGGCGGGCAAGTTTCGCCCGGGCCGTGGCAAAATTCCAGGTGTGGGAACGCAGCAGCTCGTCGCGCAGCTTTTCGTATTGCTCCTTGCACAGGTTGGCGTTGCGGCTCTGCTCGTCGAGCGACATGATGGTTGTCGCGCCGAGCTTGATCAGAGCCGAATTGCAGATGCCGATCACGCTGGCCATGGTTCAGGCGCCCCTTTCGGCGGTCGGATCGTCAGAGTTCGGAATGGGCCGGCTGGTCGCCATAGATAGCGACCGCGATCTCGCGAACCCGCTTCTGCACCGCATCGCTTGACCAGTAATCCGGCCGCCTGCGCAGCGAGTCGAGTTCATCGGCAAGGCCACCCGAAGCCTCGGCCGGGGCCATGCGTTCGGTCGCATCGTCCTCGGACACGGTACGGCCGATCCGGGCAAAGGCACGAACCAGCGCCGGCGCGCGACCGATGCCCGCATCATCCAGAAGACGGACCAGCTCTGGGTCGGCAAATCGCGCCAACGCCCGCCGGGCATACGCGACATTGCGCCCATAGTCGCCGCGCCACTCGCGCCGAAGTGCCGCTTCGGCATCGGCAGCACCGGATTCGATGGCCGCGCATCGGTCTCGATCAGCCCCCGCAAGCTCACCAAAATACCAGTCGATGGCCGCCTGCACGACGGCCGGCGTCGCGCCCGCCGCATGCATGGATGCAAGAAAACCATCCAGGCGCGCCTTGTCGGTCTCGCCTGGCACCAGATGCTCGGGCGTGCCGGCCGGGATGGTGATGCCATAATCCCCGGGCTGGGCGGGGCAGCCCAGCCGCTGGTGGAACGCGTTCCACTCTGCCTGGTCGGCATCGGCATCGGGTATCATGACCGATCGGCCAAGCCGCCGCTCGAGCTCGCCATAGCTGCGGATGGCATCTTCCGGCGACAGAAATTTCTCGGCGATCCGGCGCGTATCGGGATCGAGGTTGTCGCGCCAATCTGCGTGCGGCGGGCCGGGCCTAGGTTCGATCCCGCCCGTTTCGGTGGCAGCGGCGGGCGATTCGGTCTCCTGCATGCGTCAGCCTTTCATTCTGTCTGGTTGATCGTTGTGGTCATGGCCATCCAGCGGCGCGGACGCCGCCCCCGGCACTGCCGCCGTCAGGCCGGCAGCACGATCTGCAGTGGCGTCCCGGCTTACGGGCGCAACGGCAGCCAGCCCAACGCGCAATTCGCGCCCCAGGCTGCAGGGGACGGCGGCGGCCCGTGCCACAAGGCATCCTCGACAGCGATCCGGTCGGCCAAGCCCAGATCGGCAAGGGCCTGTCGCGTGGCACGAAACAAAAGATCGAGCGCATCGTGATCGCAGGCCGACCCGGTGGCCGGCCGATCGTGCCGCGCCAGGCTGCCCGCCAGGGCCCTGGCCCGCATCAGACGATCGAGATTGCAGGCGCGCGATCGCCGCAAGCGGTCGAGAGGTTCGGTCCACGCATCAGGCGGCAGGCCCAGCGCTTCGGCGGCGCGCACAAGTTCTACCAGGGTTACCGGCGCGGCCGTGGCAGACGCCAGGGCGCCTGGCGTCACAGGTTCGGGGGGCATGGATGACCTTTCCTTGCGGTTCGATCAGGCGTCGGGCCCAAGGGTTTCTTCGGCCAATGCCGGCGGCAGCACCGCCGGCTCGACGACCAGCATGGCCAGCAGCTTGAGGCCGATGCTGCGTTCCCCTTCCAGCACATGGGTGGCATGGGGATCGCCATCGATGACGCTGCTTCGATAGAGGTGGGTCCAGCCCAGAATGGTATGGAGAACACGCTTGCCCGCTTCGTCACCAAGAAACACGCGCCGAAAATCGCGCCGGCGCTCGGCCAGGTCGGCCTGGCTTGCACCCTGGGCGGCAACCAGGTCGGCATAAAGGGATTCGGGCTCGGTCCCGACCACCAGCCGGCGACGCGACCGCCGCCCGCGACCCGCGCGGGTCATGGGCCGGTCGCCCCCCCGACATGGCGACCGAGATCGATCAGCCGTTCAATGCTGCGCAAGGCGGCCGGACCGGCTTCTGTTGAATCCGGCCCCCGTTCGCGGCGCTGCCATTCAACCTCGCAGCGGGCGCGAAACCAGCGCGCCGGCACGCCATTGGCGGATGCGATGTCCTTCAGGATCTGCTCGTGATCAAGGTGATCCAGCAGGTCGGGATGGGCATTCAGCAGCGGCCCCACATCATCCAGCGTCTTGCGAAGCGCGGCCGCTTCGATGCGCCGCTGCGCCTTGGCCACCGGGCTTGCATATTCGAAGCGCAGCCGGCGTCCCCGCAACACGTCGGGCATCGGCGCAAAGCGGCCGGCCCGCAGCAGGACATTGAAGACCCGCTCGATCAGGGGGGCGGTGTACTCGGCTTCCAGCCTTCCAAAGGTGGGGCCGATGACGCGCAGGAATTCCTCTTTGCGCTCGAGAATCTCGGTCGCGGTCATCTGAGGGCCGGGAACGGGAAGCTGCAGCACATTGCGAAAGAATGCCGACCAGACCTGCTCGCGCACATCGTTCTGCATCTCGCGGCCAAGCGGGATGTTGGCGCCGGTCTCGAGCGGGATGATGGGTGAACGCCCGCCAAGATGCCTGAGGATCGACGCATCATAGGACGTGATGCCGCCCGGATAGGTGCGCGGGCCGGCGGTGATGCCATCGTCGGGGACCAGCAGCGGCGGGTCGACAACCTTGTGCCCGGCACGCAGGATGGTCTTGCCCATCTGGTTCAGCGTCTTCACATCCGGCAAGGCCAGCATGCCCGGCGAGCGCCCATAGATCTCGTCGGCGGCCGTTTCCCAGCGCGGGACGACATAGGGAAATTCCTGGTAGCCGCCCTCGGCGACGACGCAGATCGATTCCTCGTCGACATAGATCGAAGCAAAGGGCAGCGCCCTGGCATCGGCGCGCCTGGGATCAAAGTCGGGCCGCGGCTGGATCACATGGAGGAAGCGGAACAGCCGGTCGACATCGCCCTGAGCCAAGGCCGCCTTGACGGTGCGCCCGACCTGATCGGCGCCAAACTGCTCGACCGCCTGGCGGGCGGAAAGCGTAAAGCTGCGGAACACCGTGTCGATCTCGCCATCGGCGTTCTCGGCGGCCAGGATGTTGCGCAGATGGTGGCTGCGAAAGGTGATGCCGCCCCGGCTTGGGCGTTCCCCCACATAAAGGCAGCCGGTGCCAAACACCACCAGGTCAAGCTCGACCTCGGCGGTGCGCTGGGCGAAGCGTGACCGCGGTTCGTGCAGCGCCGCATAGAGCCGGTCTTCGACATGTTCGAGCCACGCCTTCACGTCATCGTCGCCGTCGAGGTCCGGATCGTCGGCCTTGAGCCCGAACCAGCGGCTGGATTTGGGCTTCAAGAGCCCGTCAATCGACGCGGCCAAGGCACGAACCGCCTGCAGGGGAACGCTGTCGAACTGCTGTTCGGTCCGCTTGCCGCCGGCGGTCCGGCTGGGCAGGAAGTCGGCGCGCTGGGGCAGCAGCATCTCGGCCAGTTCCTGCCAGTGGGTTTCCCAGCCGCGGCGGGCATCGGCCAGGCGGCGGCGACGTTGGATCAGATCTTCGGCAATGCGCTGGGTCATGACCATCCTGCCTGTCGCAAGCCCATGGTGTTCAATCCGGCGTCCACGCCGTTACACGCCAAGTTCAAGGGACGACGTCCCTGACGTGACGGCGGTCACACGAAGACGCAGGTCCCAATGGCCGGCTATCTCGCCGACCTTCTGCGCGGCGGCGCTAAAGCTTTCCACGACGCGGGCGGCGCCATCGGCCTCGCCCGGCCGCTTTCGTTCGAGAATGATGGTCTGGTTGAATGTTCCAGCCACCGAGATGTCAAAGAAGCGGCGGCCGCCGCGCAGCTGCAGCCAGTCGGTGGCATCGCCGGCGACGGCACCGCTGGCGGAAACGCGAATCTTGCTGGTCGCCATCAGCGGTTTCCTCCCAGATTCTGTGTCAGGTTCGGGCGGGCCAGCGGCGGCACCGAAAGATCACCAAGCCCCGAGGTCAGGATGCTGGCCGCCCGGCCGCGCCGCATCGCCGCCGCAAGACGCAGACGCCGCTGCTGTTCGATCACGTCTGGGTCGTCGGTTGTGACGGATGGCGGCGATGGGGGTGGCGGTGACGCTGGTGTCGAAGGGCTGAACAAGGCTCCCATTCTGCAAACTCCCGATCAGGTGACGATACAAACCGAATGGCGTCAGGATCCGCGCCCGCCGCACCCCCAGCACCCTTTTGACGACCTCGACGCAGGTCAGGGGCGCCAGCGCCACGGGCCGGAACGGCCGGCGCAGCGGGCCGGCCGCTGTCAGGACCACCGTGATGCCGGCGGAATGCCAGGCGCTGGCAAGGTCGAAGCTGGCGGGCAGGCTGGCGTCGATCGCAATCCGGTCAAGGCGCGGGTCGATCACCAGCCAGGCGCGGCCATCATTGATGGCGACAAGCGTGTGACGAAAGCCGCGACGCAGAAGCCCGCAGCCGAAGAACTGCCCGAAATCGTGAAAGCCGACCAGCGCCGGATGCGTTGCCGCGTCGTCCGTCAATGCCGCAGCACGTCGTAATCCGCATCACCGCGCAACGTCATCACGCGGCGCGGGCGGCGGCGCAGCAGCAGATCGCCCTGCCCCAGGCCGAGATTGAGATACTGCGCGGCATCGCAAACATGGCTGAACCCGTTCTTGTCTGGCGTCTCGCAAAATCGCTCGCCCGGCAGCGACAGCCGCCGATAGCGATAGCCGCCCATCATGCCCTTGCGCAGCGTTCGGCAGCGCGGGTCCAGCACCAGGCCTGCCTCGCCATCAACCAGCCGGCGCAGCGGCGCCGCAACCGCGTCAAGTCGCAGCGCAAGGTCATTGGTCGCGGCCGGCTCGAAGGGCAGACCCGCCGCACGCAGAATATCGAACACGGTGCGTTCATCCGTCTGGGCGCGGGAATCGCCGCTTGGATCGCCCACCGCGCGCGCCAGGCTAAACTGCGGATAATCGCGGTTGAGCTTGGCCGACAGCACCTCGGCAAAACGGACCGCGCCCATGTCTTCGGTCACAAGTTCGTCGATCCATCGCACCTGGCCCGAGGCCGAGACCTGGCCGAACACCGCCGCTGGCGTCAGCCCGAAATCCGCGCCGACATAGATCGGCCGGGCCGGATCGGGTGCAACAGCGCGGCAATGCAGCGAATCGACGTAATCCGGATAGACCGCCCGCCCGTCCGGAACGGTTCCATATTCGGCCGCCAGATAGACGCGCACCCATTCGTCGCTTTTTCCAGCCAGCTGGCGGGCATAGTAATTGGCCGGCAGATTGACGATGTTCTCGGCCAAGGGATGGGGGGCCCAGCGTCCATCCTCGCGTTTCACCGCGCCTGGCTGGCGAAAGAATTCGAATCCGTCGGGGCGCTCGATCTCGGCCAGGCGGTAATACCAGTGCTCGTCATCGGGCGGATTGGTGTCGCCGATGATCCCCGACCACGAACAGCCGCCCTGCATCGGCCCGGGATAGCGCCCGACCCGGGCGGTGGCCATGTCGAGGACCGACTTAGGAATCTCCTTCACCTCGTTCAGCCAGAACCCGGTCGCTTCAAGCCCGCGCAGCTTGCGCACATGATCTTCGCGATCGAGCGCGATGAAGATCACCTCGGCCTCCAATCTCGTGCGATCGGCCAGCGCGACGCGGATCCGATGGCGGGGCGGATGGCCAAGCCCGAAGGGCCCGAAGCGGTCATCGAAGATGGCCCGCCACGTCTTGATCGTGGTGGTCTCGAGATCGGGATAGGTGTTGCGAACCACGACCCAGCGACTGCGCCGAACGCCATCGGCGGTGGGCGCTTGCGCGCAGGCGCGACGATAGATCTCGGCCACGGCGGCGGTCGACTTGCCCGACCCCAAGGGGCCCATCACGAAGCGCGCAAACGCCGTGCTGCGATGAAAGGCGGCAAGAACCGCGCCCTGGGGCCGGTAACGGAAGGTCACATCCGTCGCCATCCCGTCCCCGCCTGGCTTGATCGTCACCGAAGGAAAAACCCGCCAGCCCCTGGGGCTGGCGGGTTTTACATCCATGTCACCACCGTAATAGTACGTATAATAGCGCATATAAAATAACTGTCAAGCGCTTTTATTGTCGATCTGCCGAGGGGCAAGCCCACCAAGATCGATATCGTTCCGAATCACCAGGTCGGCACCGGTGGCGGGCGCATCGAACAGGCCGAGATGGCGCGCAAGGGCATCGAGCGCCCCTTTCTTTTCATGCAGCTTCACCCGCACCGTGCCACCGGCTGCGGTTCGCGTCTCGTACACTTCGGCCAGGGCGGCGGCGGCATCGTTGTCGAGTTTGGATGACGGCAATACGCACAATCCATCCGGCCCCCAGTTCGCCACCTGACGCAGATCCGAGAACGCAAGCCGCGCGTATTCGCGCAGAACCTGGTCCTGGGTGATGCCGGTGCGGCGCGAGCGCTGGTTGATTGCCGCATCGACCGCTTGGCGCACGACGGGGTCGGCAAGCAGGATCGAGCCACGCTGGCTTGCCGAACCGGGCGAATAGCCGGCACGAATCGCGGCCTGGGTGGCATTGAGGTCGATCAGATATTCCTCGACGAAACGTTGTCGTCGCGGCGAAAGATCCGGATCGCCCCCGGTGTCGCCAGCATCTGGATGACGGGCCATCGTTCAATGTTGCGGCAGGGACTCACGCCCGGCCAGCGACCGTCGGGCGACAGGCCTTGCCCCGACGCTCGATCGTCCGGCCATGGCGCGCAGCGACGCAACAAGCAGACGGCGGTCCGCCCGGTCTTCGGCACCCAGGCGATCGGCAAGGATCCAGCCTGGGAACCGTTCATAGACTGCGACATCGTCAAGCAGCCGCTTGGCGCGCGGCCCCAGCGGCTGGACGGCCTGCCAGCAATCGCGCAACGCGCGCTCGAACCGTGCCACATCGTCGTCATTCAGTTCCGCAAGGTCGCGGGTGCCGACCAGGGCATCGGCATAATGGGCCACGATCTTGGTGCGCCCGAACACCTTGCCGAACAGAAAGGCATAGCGAATTCCCGCCCCGTAAAGATCTTCGTCAATCACGTCGCGGGCCAGAAGGACGCCCAGCGGATGGGCGGATAGGACCGGATCGCCGTGGCCAACCAGGGCCTCGCGCTTGGCCCGAAGTTCGGGCGTGCCCCGGTCAGGTTCAGGCGGAACGATCTTTCGCCGACGCTGGGCCGGGCCTGCTTGTGCCTTGCGTGCCACCCTTGCTCCTCCTTCCAAACATCCATTCACCCATGCTTTCGACAAAGGCGCGCTGGGCGGGATCGAGCCTTCCATCCGCCGCATCGATCACCAGGAAGCCCCGCTCCTGCCAGACGCGGCGACGCAGGGCATCGATTTCCTCGGCATTGGCCGGGACCGGCCCCGCTATACGCCCGAGCGGCGATTTCATGTGGCTTCCCCCCGGCTGTGCGGCCTTGGCCGGATCGTTGTGGTCCGGCTCGATCGGCATCGTCTGGGTGAACAATATGCGTTTTTTTGCGCAGTGTAAAGAGAATTTTTGCTCAATGATTATTCAGATAGCCGTGCCAAAATGCGCACATGGTTCAAGAAGCCGATGCCGTCCGCGCCTGGGTTCGGCGCATCCTGCAGGAAACAGGGCTTTCCCCCACCGCGCTGGCACGCCGCGCGGCGCTGGCGCCGTCAACCCTGAACAAGTTTCTCAACGACGAAACCATCAAGCATTGCCTGTCGGTTACCACCGTCTCGAAGATTGCTCGCGCCACCGGCCATCCGCTGCCCATTTCGACCGGCGACGAAGCCGAGCCCGAAACGGTGCCGGTGGTGGGCTATGTCGGTGCCGGAGCGACGATCTATGCCATCGACGATCATGCTTTGGGGAGCGGCCTTGAAGAGGCGCCGGTACCGCCGGATTCGCCAGCCGGATCGACGGTTGCGCTGCGCGTGCGTGGCGACTCGATGGCCCCCACCCTGCAGGACGGCTGGATCATCTACTACAGTCGCACTGTCGATGGCGTGCCGCCCGATTGCCTGGGCCAGCTTTGCGTGATCAAGCTTGCCAATGACGGCCCCACCTATGTGAAGTACCTGCACGGCGGGTCCCGCGCCGGGCTTTTCGATCTTCTCGGCACCACCGCCCAGATCATGAAGGACGTGCGAGTCGAATGGGCGGCCCGGGTCCGCTGGATCAGGCCCGGGTAGTCACCCGTTTTCATCGATCGGGGCCGGGACGGCCGGCGCTGGCCGCAAGCCGGGCCTGCGCAATTTTTCACTTGACATTTGGCGTAATATTACGCATTTTTCCCCGTGGCGACATCTCCGGGGAGACCGATTCGATGGCCTATGCCAGCCGCTCACTCAACGTTCTTGCCTATGCCAACGGCTTCACCTTGTGGCACTACGCCGCCGGCGACGACGGCGAGAAGCTTGAAACCGACGGCTATTTCAACCCCGCCAACCACCCTTGGCCGACATTGAAGGCCGGCGACATCGTCCTGTGGAGTGCGGCCGCCGGCGGCGGTCAGCTTATCGTGCGGGATGCCGCACCCCATCGGGTTGCCGTCCAATCATTGGTCCGCACCGTGCCATCGACGCCAGCCTGACGGCGCGATCCGCCCCGGCCCGGTTGTGCCGGGCAAGCCTCGATCCTTTCAGATCGGAAGGCTTCAATGACGCAGATAGGCGATGGCCCCGTCAAGTGTGACCAGCCTTGGATAATCCGCCTCGGGGATCGGGTGGCCGGTTCGCTGATGCAGGGCGATGACAAGATTCAAGAAGTCCATCGAATCAAGGTCCAGTGCCTCGCGCATGTCGTCGCCTCCGCGCAGCGTCGCGGGATCGGCTTCGGGCGCGATCTCGCCCAGGATCGCGAAGATCAGGGACTTGATCTGGTCATCGTTCATAGGCTGTGGGGCTCCGCCAGATGACGTTCGACAGCAGCAAGAAAAAGCCCGCCGACATGGCCGTCGGTGGCGCGATGATCGCCCGACAGGCTGACCGTCACAAGCGGGCGGGCCGCGACTGCACCATCGACAATCCAGGGCCGGGTTGCAATGCGCCCGAACCCGACGATCGCCACCTGTGGCGGATAGATGACCCCCGTCACCGTGTCGGCGCCACGATCGCCAAGGCTGGTGATGGTGATCGTCCCGATGGCCAGTTCCGAACTCTTGAGACCGCCACTGCGGGCCCGTTGAACCAGATCGCGCAATGATCGCATAAGATCGGCCAGCGTGCGCCGGTCGACATCGCGCAGGGTCGGGGCCATCAGCCCGCCGCCGCGCAAGGCAACCGCCCATCCGACATGAATGCCACTGCCGGGGCGAAACGCCCCATCCTCGAATGTTCCATTCAGAGCCGGCACATCGCGGAGCGCAAGAGCGGTGGCCTTGAGAAGCAGCACCGCCGGCATCAACCGTTCAGGCGGCGGCCGATCCTGGTTGAAGGCGGCAAGCCACGCCATGGCCGGACCGAGATCGACGGTCTGGGTCAGGTAGTAATGCGGGATTTCACGCTTCGAACGGCTGGTGGCGGCTGCAATGGCCCGTCGCATGTCGCCGGCGTTCATCGCCCGGCGGGGACCCGGCGCCGGTGCCGGTGCCATCAGTGCGGCCTCGACATCCGCAAGGGTTATGGCGCCATCGACGCCGGTTCCGGACAGCGCCGCAAGATCGAGCCCCGCCTCGGCGGCCCGTCGCCGCGCAACCGGCGTGACCCGGGCCCGGCCCGCCACGGTTGACGGCATGCCCGTCCGCGCCGGCGTGACGACTGGCGCCGCCATCGGTGCCACCGCAGCAGGCTTTGGCGGCGGCGCTGACGCGGGCGCCACACCGATGGCCGCCCTACCTTCGCCGCCAAGCCGTGCGAGAACCGTGCCGACCGGAACACGCGTGCCGACCGGAACGACAAGATCCGTCACCGTTCCTTCCTCGAAGATCTCAACCTCGATGGCGCCCTTCTGCGTTTCCACCACGGCGGCGATGGCACCCCGCTTGACCACATCGCCGGGCTTGATCCGCCACTCGACCAGCGTTCCCGCGTCCATGTCGGCGCCAAGCGCAGGCATGCGGAATTCGCTCAAGGCCGCCCCACCAGGCTCCGAACGGCGGCCACGATGTCCGCCACCTGCGGCAGCGCCGCATCCTCGAGATGGGCCGCATAGGGGATCGGCACTTCACGCGCGCAGACACGGCGCAGCGGTGCATCGAGTTCGAAGAACGCATCTTCGGCGATGCGCATGCCGATCTCGGCAGACAATGAGCCGGTCTTCCAACCTTCATCGACGATCACGCAGCGCCGCGTCCGGCCGACCGAGGCAAGAACCGAGGCCATATCGAGCGGCCGCAACACCCGGAGATCGACGACCTCGCATTCAATGCCATCCGCAGCCAGCACATCGGCGGCCTGCAGCGTTTTTGGCAGGCTGCCACCATAGGTGACCAGCGACACATCGCGCCCCGTCCGCCGCACCATCGCGCGGTCGATATCGACCGCCGTCACGCCGGAGTCGAGTTCGGTCTCGGCGTTGTAGAGCATCACATGTTCGAAAATGATGACCGGGTTCGGATCGGCGAGTGCCGCTTTCAGCATGAAGCGTGCATCGGTGACGGTTGCAGGCGCCAGCACCCGCAGGCCGGGCACATGGGCGTACCAGCCTTCCAGGCTGTGGGAATGCTGGGCCGCGACCCGGCGGCCGCCGCCGGTCGCCATGCGAATCACCAGCGGCACCGCAAACTGTCCGCCCGACATGTGTGGAATGGTGGCCGCGTTATTGACGATCTGATCAAGTGCCAGCAGGCTGAAATTTACCGTCATGATCTCGACGATCGGACGCAGGCCGGCGATTGCCGCGCCAATTCCCGCCCCGACAAACGCGCTTTCCGAAAGCGGTGTGTCCCGCACGCGGTCCTCGCCGAATTCGTCGACCAGACCCTTGGTGACGGCATAGCAGCCGCCATAGCGGCCGATATCTTCCCCCATCAGGAAAACGCGCGGATCGGACGCCAGCGCCTCGCGCAGCGCCTGCCGGCAGGCCTCGCGATAGCTGATCCGAATCGGCGCCACGCCATCGGCCCGGCCATTCATTCCGGCACCCGGTCCATGGTGACAAAGCGCTCGAGATCCGCGACCGGCTCAAGTGTTCCCGCCTCGGCCTGGCGGACCGCAGCCGCAATCTCGGCGTCCACCTCCGCCTCGATCCGCGCGAATTCCTCGGCCTGCATCAGGCCGTTCGCTTCCAGCCAGCCGCGAAAACGGACGATCGGACCGCGCTGCCGCCACAGCTCGACTTCATCCTTGGTCCGATAGAGCTGGGCATCGAACATTGAATGGGCGCGAAACCGATAGGTCCGGCATTCAAGGAACCGGGGACCCCCGCCGTTCCGGATCGCCGCCACCGCCCGTCTGGCCGCCGATTCGACCGCCACCACATCCATGCCATCCACCGCCAGGCTGGGCATGCGGTAGCACCCCGCCTTGCGGGCAATGTCGGTCTCGGATTCGGCCCGTTCCAGGGCCATGCCCATGGAATAAAGATTGTTCTCGCACACGAAGAGGACCGGAAGCTGCCAGATCTCGGCCAGATTGAGGCTTTCATGGAATTCGCCCTCGTCGGCGGCCCCTTCGCCGAAGAAGCAGACCGTCACATCCGATCCGCCCCGCATCCGGCTGGCAAGGGCAATGCCCACCGCCAGCGGCAAGCCGCCGCCGACAATGGCATTGCCGCCATAGAACCGGGTCCGGCGATCGAACACGTGCATCGAACCGCCGCGCCCGCGCGAGCAGCCCTCGACCTTGCCCAGCATCTCGGCCATCAGGGCCTCCATGCCGACGCCACGCGCCAGCGCCTGGCCATGCTCGCGATAGGTCGCGACCACGGAATCGCCGGGCCCCAGGGCCTGCATGACACCAACCGAGACCGCCTCCTCGCCATCATAGAGATGGAGAAAACCCAGGATCTTCTGCGCCTGGTAAAGCTCGACGCATTTCGCCTCGAAATGGCGGATGCGAACCATTTCCTTCAGCAGGTGGCGGACATGGGCGTGATCCAGATGAACCCTTTCGGTCATCGCTCGTCGCTTTCCAGGGTGGAAAGATCGCCTTCCGGCAGGCCAAGCTCGCGCGCCTTCAACAGACGGCGCATGATCTTGCCGCTGCGGGTCTTGGGCAGGTTGACGCGGAAGTCGATTTCCTTCGGTGCCACCACTGCGCCCAGGCGCTTGCGGGCATGACCCAGCAGGTCCTTGCGCAGCGGGTCGCCGGCTTCGAATCCCGGTTTCAGGGCGACGAACGCCTTGACGATCTCGCCGGCCATCGGATCCGGCTTGCCGATGACGGCGGCCTCGGCCACGGCCGGATGCTCCATCAGCGCGCTCTCGACCTCGAAGGGACCGATCAGGTGGCCCGAGGACTTGATCACGTCATCGGCGCGGCCGACGAACCACAGATAGCCGTCCGCATCGCACCGGGCGAGATCGCCGGTCAGATACCAGCCGTCGACAAAGCATTTCCTGTAGCGTGCCTCTTCGTTCAGGTAGCCGCGCATCATCGAAGGCCACCCCGGCCGCAGCGCCAGTTCGCCTTCGACATCGGGCGCATCGACGACCGTCACCTTGCCGGCCAGGTCGCGGGATACGATCGCCGCCTCGATGCCCGGCAAGGGCCGGCCCATCGAACCGGGGCGCACATCCATGGACGCAAAGTTGGCGATCATGATGCCGCCGGTTTCGGTCTGCCACCAATTGTCGTGGAACGGCTGCCCGAAGGCTTCCTGTGACCAGACGACCGCCTCGGGGTTGAGCGGTTCGCCGACACTTGCCATGAATCGCAGCGCCGTCAGGTCACGGCGTTTCGGTGCATCGGCACCCAGCCGCATCATCATGCGAATAGCAGTCGGCGCGGTATACCAGACGGTGACCCGCTCGCGCTCAAGAACATCATACCAGGTCTCGGCATCGAACTCGGCTTCCACCACCACGCTGGTAACGCCGTGGGTGAACGGCGCGATGATCCCATAGCTCATGCCGGTGACCCAGCCCGGGTCGGCCGTGCACCAGAACGTGTCGTCGTCGTGCAGGTCAAGGGCATAGAAGCCGGTCATGTGGTGCATCACCACGGCGTCATGCACATGGATCACGCCTTTCGGCCGCCCCGTTGTCCCGCTTGTGAAATGGAGAAGCGCATGATCCTCTGGATCGGTGGGCGGAATGCGAAACGTCGGCGACGCCTTTGCCATCAGCGGCCGCCAGCGCAGCGTGCCGGGGATCGGATCGCCGTCATCGACCAGAATGACATGGTCGAGCTTCGGCAACCGCGAGCGGATGGCCTCGACCTTGCGGCGCCATAGCGCCTCGCTCGTCACCAGGACACGGCCTTCGCCCATCTCAAGGCGGGTTGCCAGCGGCTCGGGGCCAAATGCCGAGAAGAGCGGCGAGACGATGCACTTCGCCTTCAGGCCGCCCAGCGCCGCCACATAAAGTTCGGAAACCCGGCCAAGCAGAAGAAAGACGCGATCGCCCGCGCCGACACCCAGCCCCGCCAGGACATTCGCGAATCGGCCGGTCTCTTCCGCCAGACCTCGATAGGTCAGCTCGGCGCGCGATCCGGTCTTGCCGATCCAGCGCAACGCCACCCGGCCGGCGCGCGGCCCGGCCGCATGGCGATCGACCGCCTCATGCGCGATGTTGAGACCGCCGCCAGGCAGACCGTCAAGACGGGTGCGCTCGCGCTGCCACGAGAACCCCGCACAGACAGCCGCGTAATCGGCCAGATTTGGCTGCGGACCATCAGTCGAGACCGGCTTGCGGATCGGCGTGAACATCCGTGCGCGTCCCTGTCGATCAATTGAACCTGTCGATCAATCGAAGTGTTTCATGCTTCTAGATGCGAACCGGATCGATGATCTGGGTCAACGTCTTATGTGTCAACGGCGGCGCCGCGTTCCCGAAACGCGTGCGTCTTCAGATGGGGCTGATGCCCGGGCACGCTTTCCCACGGCGCGGAAACGGCATCGCCACGCGGTGGTCAGGCGCGGCCCCAGCGCCCCTTTAAAAATTGCGCTGAAGAAGCCAGGACCGTGCCGGACCCACGGTCCGGCATGGCCGCCCCAGCCCTGCGGCCGACCGCCGAATAATAGATATTTCTATTTTTAGAGCCATGAAATTTCGCGGGGGAAAATTAATTGGATTCGCCATAATCATTGGCAATGACCGGACGCGAAACTCGATTGGCCAGCAACCTCCGCGATCGCATCAAGGCACGCGGACTGACGCCCCATGGCGTCAGTCGCGCGGCCGGTCTCAATCCGAACGCGGTCCGGGACATTCTGGCCGGCAAGGTCCGGAGCGCACGATTCCAGACGGTCGCGGCGCTGGCGCGCGTGCTTGGCTGCCGGCCCGAGGAACTGGCCGGAACCATCCCGCCGCCGCGGCTGGCCGAAGACGCCATGCGCCTCGAGACCGCCGACGCGTCCTGGACCTTGCAGGCCGCGATTTATCCGGGCCATCCGAGTGCGTTCCCCTTACGCGCCACGTCGGATGCGCTGGGCGATGCGGGCGTCATGGCGGGCGACATCCTGATTGTCGACCCCGATCTCGAACCCCGTGACGGCGACCTGGCCGTAGTCCTGTTCCATGCCAAGGACGACCAGCCGACCGAGACATTGCTGCGGGAAATTGCCGGCCCTTTCCTGCGCCCCCGGTCGGCCAACCCGGTCCACATGCCGCTTGGCCGTGACTGGAAGCGCGCCCGCGTCACCGGGATCGTGACACGCGTGTTGCGATACACCCGTTAGCCGAACAATCGTTCACTTGTGCGCGGCCTGGTTGCATAGATTTTTATGTTTATTGTTTAAAACAATAGAAACTTCTATTGTTTGCCTGCCGGCTAATCCGCCCCAGGGAGGCCCAGCGTGCAAGGCGCGTGCGGCAGGTTCAGGTTCAGGCCCCGGATCCGACCGTCCCGAACAGATCCGACATTTTCGAACAGACTGGCCATTTGCTCGCTGGCCATTTGCTCGCTGGCCACTCGCTCGTCGGCGGTTCAACCCGCGGCTGGAAACGGCCCTGTCGGCCGGCCTTCGATCTTCCAGACCGCGATGGCGAGGCCTGCATGACATCGGATACGGCGCGCATCGCCAGCCAGGTAGCGTCCGGCACGGTCTTGCCACGATCTTTGCCGGAAGAATCGACCGCTCACGGCATTGATCAGTTCGCAACGCTACGGCGACACGTTTCCGACACCGTCTCTGCAGCCCGCCCAGCGCCAGCCGCTGCCGCCAGGATGATGCTTGCCGATGCCAACCTTGCCCGCATCTCGCTTTGCGGGATCGACCTTGCCGATTCGAACCTGGCCGGCACCAATCTGACGGGCGCGAACATGGCCGGTGCCAACCTGGCCGGCGGGATTGCGCTGCGTGGGATGGAAACGCAGCAACCAGATCATGGTCTTTCTCGATGACCGGTCACGCCCCCTGGATCAGGTTCGAAACGAGCGAAGCGGCGATCGTGAGATCGTTGCCGCTCTCGAATACCTGAGCCAGCTCGCCAACCTGCGGGGCTGGCGCTGACTGCACCGTTCATTGCCACTTTCATGGGCCACCCCGGGCGCTCGGCCGAGAACCGCATGCTGACATCGCAGCGAAGGAATGAAGCCCATCCAGCGTAGCCCGATGGAGCGACAGGATCAGTGATGGGCAGAGCCTTGAGGGTGCTCGGGGTCGGGCGGAACAAAACCGCACATAATGACGCGGGATGGTGGGCGCGACAGGGATTGAACCTGTGACCCCTACCATGTCAAGGTAGTGCTCTCCCGCTGAGCTACGCGCCCGTGCCGCTTGCGGCCTGGCCCCGGGGGGCCTTCGGTGGATGCGTACTTAGCCCCGATTGCCCGGGTCTTTCAAGCTTTGCCTGGGCGTCTGGGCCAAAATCAGGTCCACCCGGTCGATCACCTCGCGCAGGTGGAACGGCTTCGACACGATGCTGACGTCGAAATCAAGCGACGACCGCGATTCGATCGCGACCGCGGCGAAACCGGTGATGAACATGGCCTTCATGGTGGGGTAGCGCGCCACGCCACGCCGCGCCAGTTCGATCCCGTTCATGCCGGGCATGACGATATCGGTGAGCAGCAGGTCATAGGGGCCTTCGTCAAGGCCACGGAGAGCCGAAAGCCCGTCCCCGAAGGCCTGGACCATGTGACTGCGCTCGGAAAGGGCTCGCTTGATAAAGGATCTGAGCGAGTCATCGTCTTCGGCAAGAAGGATCGTCGCCATTGAATCTCCGGGGGCGGTCGGGTGGCTGTGGGACAGGTTCGCGGCCCCATCAAGCCACATTCGACTTACGATTTCATAAACCGGCGCCGAACGGTGCCGCCCCCTTATTTACATTTTCAGCTCGTGATTTATTCGGGTCCGCCGCATGGACTAAAATGATTACATGCAGCAGGCCATGCGCAGCACCCCGGCCACGGCCGAAACCGATCCTTATTTCGCCCGGCCCGTGGCAATCGAGATGCCGGCCGCGCAGACCATCCCGCTGGTGTTCGCCTCGCCGCATAGCGGACGGGACTATAGCCCGGCGTTTCTTGCCCAGACGCGCCTTGACGCGCTGACGCTGCGGCGATCCGAAGACAGCTTCATCGACCAGATCTTCGCCGGCGTGCTGGATTGCGGCGCCCCGTTGATCCACGCGCTGTTCCCACGCGCCTATGTCGATCCCAACCGGGAACCCTATGAACTCGACCCCGAGATGTATGTCGAGTCCCTGCCGCCCTTTGCCAACACGGCCTCGCCGCTGGTCTCGGTCGGCCTCGGCACGATCCCCAAGGTGGTGGCGACCGGCAATGCCATCTACAAGGAAAAGCTCTCGGTCAACGAGGCATTCCGGCGCGTCAATGGCTGCCATCTGCCCTATCACCGTGCCCTTGCCGGACTGATCGAACGGACCCGCGCCCGCTTCGGATACTGCATCGTCGTCGATTGCCACTCGATGCCGTCAAGCGACCTGCCAACCTGGCAGCGCGCCTCGCAGCTTGCCGCCGACGTCGTGCTTGGCGATCGGTTCGGCTCGTCCTGCGCCACCACCGTCACCGAAACCGCCCAGGCGGTCCTGAAGCGGCTGGGCTATGCCGTGATCCGCAACGTCCCCTATGCCGGCGGCTTCACGACCCGCCGCTACGGCCGGCCCGAAAACGGCGTGCATGCGATCCAGATCGAACTCAGCCGCAGCCTTTACATGGACGAGGCCACGGTCAAGCCCAGGCCCGGGATCGGGCCGCTCGGCCAGAACATGCTGACCTTTGCACGGGCGCTTGCCGCCATCCCCCAGGACCAGCTCCTGCCCGAGGACTAGGATCTTTCCTGGTCAGTCATCTGGGTTAATCAAAAAAAAACGGGCCGCGAAAATCGCGGCCCGAGTTTAGGGAGGAAACGCCCATGAAGGGCACAGCAAGCGCCCGTCGGGGAGACAAACGCAAATGCTGCAACGCACAATTTAGGGCATTAAATCCGACATTCAAGGAAAAAATGCGATGTTCCACCAAGATTTTTCGGTTTTCCGCAGTTTTGTAGTCACTTGACCGACTAATTATCTGGGTCAAGGCTGCGACCGATCGCGCCACCCGCCCGGCCACATCGATTAATGGATGAATTGCTGACCTTTGTCAGTAGGAGCGCGGCATCCCGAGGACATGCTCGCCGACATAGGACAAGATGAGGTTGGTCGAGATCGGCGCCACCTGATAGAGCCGCGTCTCGCGGAATTTCCGCTCGATGTCGTACTCCTCGGCGAAGGCGAAGCCGCCAAAGGTCTGCATGCAGGTATCGGCCGCCAGCCACGAGGCATCGGCGGACAGCAGCTTCGCCAGGTTCGCCTGCTCGCCACAGGGTTCGCCGGAATCGAACCGCCGCGCCGCCTCGGCCAGCATCAGGGCGGCGGCCTCGGTCGCGGCATAGGCGCGGGCAATCGGAAACTGGATCCCCTGGTTCTGGCCGATCGGGCGGTTGAACACCACCCGCTCGCAGGCATAGTCCCGGGCCTTGCGGATGAAGTAGCGCGCATCGCCGATGCATTCGGATGCCACCAGGATGCGTTCGGCGTTCATGCCATCAAGAACGTAGCGAAATCCACGGCCTTCCTCGCCGATGCGGTTCTCGACCGGCACCGCCACGTTCTCGAAGAAGATCTGGGTGGTCGAATGATTGACCATGGTCCGGATCGGCCTGATCGTCATGCCGGCCCGAAGCGCTTCGCGCATATCGACCAGGAACAGGGAAATGCCATCGACCGCCTTTTTCACCTGGTCGCGGGGCGTCGTCCGGGCCAGCAGCAGCATCAGGTCGGAATGTTCCGAACGCGATGTCCAGATCTTCTGGCCATTGACGATGTATCGGTTGCCGTCCCGCACCGCATGGGTCTTGAGGGCGGTGGTATCGGTGCCGTTGCTGGGCTCGCTGATGCCGAAGGCCTGCAGCCTAAGCGCGCCGCTTGCGACCCCGGGCAAATAGCGCTGCTTCTGGTCGTCGCTGCCATGCTTGAGCAGGGCGCCCATGGTGTACATCTGGGCGTGACAGGCCCCCGCATTGCCGCCGGCGGCATGGATTTCTTCCAGCACCGCGCACCCGGCGGCCAGCGGAAGGCCGGCGCCGCCATAAGCCTCGGGGATCAGAACCGCCAGGAATCCGGCTTCGGTCAGGGCGCGAACGAACTCGGTCGGATAGGCGCGGACGCGATCCTTTTCGCGCCAGTATTCGCCCGGATACTTTGCACAGAGGGCGCGCACGGCAGCCCGAATGTCTGAATAGCTTTCCATCGCACCCTCGCGGATTCGACCCGGATACGATGGTTGGTAGACCAGAGAGGCGCGTTTGGCCAGCGTTGGGCCCGGCGTTGGGCCCGGCTGGGATTTCGCTGGAATCTAGGAACCGCTCAGTTCGCGATCCCTCTCAGTTCGCAATCCACTGCCACAGGCGCGCCCACAGCGAGACAGGCAAGGCGGTCGGCCGCCGCGGCGCGGGCCGCCACTCGGGCTCGGGTTTTTTCGGCTTCGAATCCGGGGCGTTGGGCGAGCGATGCTTGAACAGGGTCCGCTCGCGATACGTCCCATCAATTTCGTCGAACATTTCGGCCACCACCCGAATTTCCAGGTAGTGGCCCGATCCGACGAGTTCACGGGCATGGAACAGCGTGTCATCCTGGCTGTAGGAACGATACTCAGTCAGCCAGCGCCCATCCTTCAGCGTCCGAAGCTCGTAGGTCCGTTCACTCACGACAGCAGAGATCCCGTTTTCCCGTTGCGGTTTTGCCCAGATTAGGTAAAGGGGGGTTAAGATGACGTTGACGGAACTACGGTTTTAAGCGGGGCTTGGAGTTGGGCCGGGCTGTGCTACAGTCGGCGATGCCCCGGCCTGACCGGGGATTTGGAAGAACGATCAGCGGTGAGGGAAAGTCGATGCCAGGGCTGCACTACGAGGATTTCGAGGTCAACAAGGTTTACGAGCATTCACAAGCGCGGTCGGTCACGCAGTTCGACGACATCTGGTACAGCTGCATGACGCAGAACACCCAGCCGCTCCACATCAATTCCCATTTCTCGGAAACCAAGGGCCTGTACAAGAAGCCGCTTTTCAACAGCGCCTACACGCTGTCGATCGTGATCGGCCAGGCGGTGACGGACACGACGCGTGGCACCTTGATCGCCCTTCTTGCCCTTGACGACATGCAATTCCCGCAGTCGGTCTTCGAGGGCGACACCCTCTATACCCGCACCACGGTCATTTCCAAGGAAATCTCCAAGGATCATCCCGAGGGTGGGGTTGTCGTGCTTCAGCACGACGGTTTCAACCAGAAGCGGGAACTGGTTGCATCCTGCAAGCGCAAGGTGCTGGTCCGTCGGCGCGCTGCCTGATCCATCGGTTCCTGGCGCGGCATGCCGCGCCACAGACAAAGGGCCACCCTGGGGGGTGGCCCTTTTTCGTCAGGCTTGCACGCCCGGAGAAGAAGTAAGCGTTACGGCAACGCTTACTTCTTCGGCGCGGCAGCCGCAGCGCCGTTCTTCTTCACGCCGATCTCGCTCGCTTCCGAGATGGCATCGACAATTCGCGCCTTCACGACATCCGTCACCTTGTTGGCGGTATCGGTGAAGATTTCCGCAAGTTCGCGGGCCTGGGACAGGCTGCGCTCGAACGCGTCCTTGAGAAAGGTCGCCTGGGCCGCTGCCTGATCCTCGAACGTCTTCGCCCCGGTGATGGAGTGGGTCGCAGAGCTGAACGCCTCGACATTGAGAGTGACGATTTCGGACTGGCGCTTCGCCGTGGCGCGAAGGCTGTCGAACGCAATCTGGTTGGCAGCGGTCAGCGCATCCAGGTTCTTCTTCTGGATGCTCATGAAAACGCCGGGATCGATCTGGGGAACCCGGAAATCACCCATGATCTTGGTGAAGTCCATGTCAGCAAACAGGTTCGCGGTTTTGGCCATGTCGGTCTCCATTATCTGTCTTTCACGCCAGCCGGCGCTTGCCGCAAGGCAACATGATGCCGCAAAGCTAATGCTGCGATGCACAATTGTCAAGGCGATTTTGTGCGACGCACAAAAACAGCGTTAATGCCTGGATAATGGCCCAATAGATAATGGCCCTGGCGGCCTATGGAGCGCCCAGTTCTCGGGACCGACGCGCGGCCGCGGCAACGGCCCGACTGAGCAGCGCCTGAAGCCCATCAGGCGCCATCAGGACGCCAAGCGCGGCGGCCGTCGTTCCGCCCGGGCTGGTCACGTTTTCACGCAGGGTCGACGCGGCTTCGGATGACTGGCGGGCCAGCGCCCCGCTGCCGCTGACGGTGGCACGGGCCAGCTGCTCGGCCAGGGCGGGCGGCAGGCCGCTTTCGATCCCGGCCCGGGCAAGACATTCGATCAACAGGAACACATAGGCAGGGCCGCTGCCGGATACCGCCGTGACCGCGTCCATCAGCCCTTCATCCGCAAGCCAGACCACATCCCCGACCGCCCGGAGCAGAGCCTCGCAAGCCGCCCGCTGGCCATCGCTTGTCCCGCGCCCGGCAATGACGGCGGTAATGCCCTGGCGAATGGCGGCGGGCGTGTTCGGCATGGCCCGTACCACGGCAGCCTGGGGGCCCAGCGTTCTCGACAAAAAGCCGATCGATGTGCCGGCGGCGATCGACAGGAAAACCGTTCCCGGCCCGGCCAGCCGGCGATAGGGCGGCAGGACTGTGGCCATCGCCTGGGGCTTGATCGCCAGGACCACGACTTCAGGCCGAATGGCCTCGGGAAGCTCGGAAAAATCGGCATAACTGGCAATGCCACGGGCCGCGGGCGCCGCCCGCGCCGCCGCCTCGGGTTCGACGATGGCGACCGAGGCTGGGGCCTGGCCCTGGTCCAGCCACCCATCAAGAAGGGCGCGGCCCATCTTGCCGCACCCGACAAGCAGGATGGCCCGGGACACTCAGGCCTCGCCGACCGGATCCAACAGGCAAAGAGCGATTGCCTCGGCAGGCTCTTTGCCGCCCCAGAGAACCAGCTGGAAGGCCGGATAGAACCGATCGCATTCGCTGGTCGCGAATTCGATCAGGTCTTCAAGCTGTTCGGGCGCCATGCCCGAGACGCCCCGCAAGGGCACCACATGCCGGAACATCGGCAAGCCTTCTTCCGACCACAGGTCGAAATGGCCAAGGCACATGCGTTCATTCACGCCGGCGAGCAGGCCATGCAGCAGGCCGCGCTTGTTCTGCGGCACCCGAATGTCGAAGGCGCAGGTCAGCTGGATCAGGCGTACATCGGGCCGCCACGAGAAATAAAGGTAATAGGACGACCACTGGCCGGGCATCTCGACCGCCATCTCGTCGACATGGCTGCGCTCGAACGACCATTCGTTCTCGGTCACCACCTGTTCGACCAGGTCCAGGGGATGGATCGCGATCCTGCTGCGCTGCGTCGATAGGGTCGAGGCTATAGCGGCTCTCCCTTTGCGGCCTTGCCGATCCTGAGGCTGGTAGGATGTTCGGCTGCCAATCTTGATGCCGAAATGTAGCGTCAAACTTGGGCACACACACCAGACCGTGTATGTGTAACATAGGATTCCGCAGCGCAGAAACAAAGATTTCGCACTGTGCAATGCAAAAACGGTGGAAAACTACGCTGCCCCCGGACTATCGAAACCCGGACTATCGAAACCCGGACTATCGAACCGTGGACATGGCGGCAATGTTGTTCAGATGATCGGCTCTTCGTCGCCAACCGCCGGCGCCGCCTTTTCGGCCATGTCGGCCAGCCGCTGCTCAAGCCGCGCGATCCGTTCCGACAGTGCATCCTGTTCGTCGCGTGCCTTCGCCGCCATGGCCCTGACCGCGTCGAAGTCCTCGCGGGAAACAATCTCCATGCCTGCCAGCAGCCGTTCCAGCCGCTGGCGGACCAGGACCTCAACTTCCTCGCGCATGCTGGCGGCGACCCCCGCCGCACCCGCCGCAAGCCGCGCAATATCGTCGACCAACCGGTTGTTTATCTGCATTGCGGCCTCCACCTTTCCACTTCGTTTTATATGCTCCGCGCCGGCCGCCGCTCAAGTCTCGCCGGTTGCGGGCCACAATCGCGCCTCCTATAAAGCGCCAACAACAGGGGACGGGACATGATTGTCGTCACCGGCGGGGCCGGTTTCATCGGCTCGAATCTGGTCGCGGCTTTGGACGCACGGCACAGCGGGGATATCGTCGTGTGCGACCGGCTGGGATCGGACAGCCAGTGGCGCAACCTGGCGAAGCGCGAACTGGCCGATGTCATCGCGCCCGAGGCGCTGCTCGGCTACCTGGACCGGCATCGCGACCACGTCAGGATCGTCTTTCACCTTGGCGCCGTCTCGGCAACCACGGCCACCGATGCCGACAAGACGATCGACGCCAATTTCGCCACGTCGCTCGCGCTGTGGACCTGGTGCACGACCAACGGCAAGCGATTCATCTATGCGTCATCCGCCGCCACGTATGGCGATGGATCGGCGGGCTTCGACGACGACGGGTCGATCGGGGCGCTGGCGCGCCTGCGACCGCTCAATCTCTATGGGTGGAGCAAGCACCTGTTCGATCGGCGCGTCGCCCGACTGGTCCACGACCGGCGCCCCCGGCCGCCGCAATGGGCGGGGCTCAAGTTTTTCAATGTCTACGGCCCCAACGAATATCACAAGGGCTTCCAGCAGAGCGTGATCGCCCACATCTATCCCAAGATCGCGGCCGACGGCACGGCAAGCCTGTTCCGTTCGCATCGCGCGGGGTGCGCCGACGGCGGACAAAGCCGCGACTTCATCTGGGTCGGCGATTGTGTCGATGTCATGCTCTGGCTGTTCGAGCAGCCGCGCGTCTCGGGCCTGTTCAATGTCGGCACCGGCCAGGCGCGCAGCTTCAATGACCTGGCCCATGCCGTCTTCGCGGCCGTGGGGCGCGCGCCCGCCATCACCTATCGCGACATGCCGATCGAAATCCGCGACAAGTATCAGTACTTCACCGAGGCCCGCATGACCCGCCTGCGCGCCGCCGGCTATGACAAGCCGTTCACGTCGCTGGAAGACGGCGTCATGCAGTACGTTCGCGGGTTCCTTGCCACCGACGACCCCTATCGCTGACAGGGGACCGGTCGTGCTTGCCATACCGTTTCCCGCCATCGACCCGGTCGCGATCGCGCTTGGCCCGGTTTCCATACGCTGGTACGCGATCGCCTATATCGCCGGGATCATTCTCGGCTGGTGGCAGATGCTGCGGCTTGCCGATCGCTCGCCGCACGGCATCACCCGCAAGGATGTCGATGATTTCGTCATGTGGGCCATCATCGGTATCATTGTGGGCGGCCGGCTTGGCTATGTTCTGTTCTATCGGCCGGGCTATTACATCGAACATCCCCTTGAAGCGATCGCGCTGTGGAAAGGCGGCATGTCGTTCCATGGCGGCCTGATCGGAACCATCCTCGCCCTGGTCCTGTTCGCCAGAAAGCGCGGACGCCCGGTCCTGGCGTTCGGCGATCTGGTCTCGGCGGTGGTGCCGATCGGGTTGTTCTTCGGTCGGATCGCCAACTTCGTGAATGGCGAGCTCTATGGCCGGGCCAGCGATGTGCCCTGGGCGGTGATCTTTCCGGATGGCGGCCCCCTGCCCCGCCACCCGAGCCAGATCTACGAAGCCATTCTCGAAGGCGTGGTCCTGTTTGCCATTCTCGCCATCCTGATCAGACGCGGGCACGCGCTTGATCGGCCGGGCACGGTCAGCGGCAGCTTCCTGATCGGCTATGGCCTTGCCCGGTTCGGTGTCGAGTTCCTGCGCCAGCCCGATGCGCATCTTGGCTTCCTGTTTGCCGGCGCGACGATGGGCCAGATCTTGTCGCTGCCGCTGATCCTGGCGGGGGCATGGGTCCTTTATCAGGCCCGGCCGCTGTCGACGCGCGAGCGCCGATGACGCCAATCGGCACGATCCTTCGCCAGCGCATCGAACAGAACGGACCGATCACCGTGGCCGAGTACATGGCGACCGTCCTTCAACATCCCGAACACGGCTATTACCGCAAGTCCGAGCCGATCGGCGCGACGGGCGATTTCATCACCGCGCCCGAGATCAGCCAGATGTTCGGCGAGATGATCGGCCTGTGGTGCATCGAGACCTGGCAGCGCCTGGGCCGGCCGGGGCCGTTCGCCCTGGTCGAACTTGGCCCGGGGCGGGGCACGCTGATGGCCGACATCCTGCGCACGGCAAAGGTGGCGCCGGCATTCGCCGCCGCGATGCGCCTGCATCTGGTCGAATCGAACGCGGCCCTGCGAACGGCCCAGCGGCTGGCGCTTTCCGGTGCCGAACCGACCTGGCATGACGATCTTGGCACCGTGCCCGCCCTGCCGATGATCGTGATTGCGAACGAATTCTTCGACGCGCTTGCCATCCACCAGATCGAACAGACGGCCAAGGGCCTGTGCGAGCGCCGCGTCACCTATGATCCGGCGCAGGCGCGCTTCGCGTTTGTCGCCGGGCCGGTCGATCCCAAGGCCCGTGCAGCGCTGGTGGACGACCCGCGCCGCGACCTGTCGGCGGGTGCCGTGATCGAGGTCTGCCCGGACGGGCTTGCGATCTGCCGCCAGATCGCGCGGTGCATCGGCAAGAATGGCGGTGCCGCGCTGATCATCGATTACGGGCCAGCCATCAGCGCTGCCGGCGATTCATTGCAGGCCGTGCGGCATCATCGGCCGCACCCGGTCCTGGACGCGCCCGGCAAGGCCGATCTTACCGCCCATGTCGATTTTGCGGCTCTCGCCCGCGCCGCCACGGCCGAGGGCGCCGCCGCCCATGGGCCGGTCGAGCAGGGGCTTTGGCTTCGGCGTCTGGGGATCGAGCTGCGGGCGAAGCGCCTGATGGCGCGGGCCACACCCGCCCAGGCCGCGGGGATCCGGAAAGCGCTGGCCCGGCTGGTGGCGCCCAATGCCATGGGGGCCCTGTTCAAGGTGCTGGCGCTTGCGCCGCGCGGCATCCCCGGCCTTGCCGGTTTCGAAATGGAAGCGGCACCATGCTAACCGTGCCCGCACTGGCCCGGTTTCACAATCTTCGCCACGCCTTCTTCAGCCGTGAAGGCGGCGTCAGCGAAGGGCTTTATGCCTCGCTCAATTGCGGCCCGGGGTCCCGCGACAACGCCGCTGCGGTTGCCGAAAACCGGCGTCGGGCCATGACCAGGCTTGGCCTTGGTCCCGATGCGCTGGTGACGGTCAACCAGGTGCATGGGACCGATGTTGTGACCATCACCGACCCAAGGCCGGCGGGCCGGCGCGACAGGCCGCGCGCCGATGCCTTGGTGACCGCTCAACCGGGCGTCGCCCTTGGAATCCTGACCGCCGACTGCGCGCCCGTGCTGTTTGCGGATGCCGAGGCGGGCGTGATTGGCGCCGCCCATGCCGGCTGGCGCGGCGCCCTTGACGGCGTGCTTGATGCCACGGTGCGACACATGACGGACATCGGCGCGGCCCCCGGGCGCATCATCGCCGCCATCGGCCCCTGCATCGGCCAGGCGTCGTACGAGGTAGGCCCCGAGTTCATTGCCCGGTTCGTCGCCGCCCAGTCGACCAATGGGGCGTTCTTCGTGCCGTCATCCCGGGCCGGCCACCATTATTTCGATCTGGCCGGCTATGTGGCGGACCGGCTGTCCCGGCTTGGATTGGCACGCGTGTTCAATACGGGCGCCGATACCTGCGCCGATCCTGCCCGGTTCTTCAGCTATCGGCGATCGGTCCTGACGGGCGAGCCCGATTATGGACGGCTTCTGGCCGCGATCGCGCTGGCGCCATGACCAAGGGGCAGATGGGTCGCGACAACAGCGCGATCGATCCTGTAGATTCGGCCCCACCGCAAAAGCAACCCGCCAGAGAGCAATCGGCCAGAGAGCAACCCGCCAGAGACCAACCGACCAGAGACCAAGACCGTGCCCCACCTGATCCTTTTCGGCGCCTTTCTGATTGTCGGGCTTGCCGCCAGTTGCGCTCTGATGTGATGGTGGCCCGCCTGCGCCTGCTTGGCCTGAACACCGTCCTGGCCGTCATCCTGGCGGTTGCGGCCTGTCAGCCCTTGCCGCGCCCCTTCCAGCCCGAACCCGACGATCCGGCCAATCCGCTGACCGCGCCGCCCAGCGGCCGCGTGGTCGTGGTCTCGGGCATCGTCGGCGCGCCGCCCAGCCTGCGCGACAAGGTCGCCGGCGCCCTGCGGGCGGCCGAGATTCCGGCCACCAGCGTACCCGGACACCGGGACAGCTACGTGCTTGAAGGTGCAATCACCGAGGAACGCCCCGGCGACAAGGTGGTCGAAATCGTCTTTGTCTGGCGCCTTCGGAGCGGAGCCGGCGCCGAAATCGGTGCCTTTCAGCAGAACATTGTCGTGGCCCGGGAATCCTGGGCGAATGCCGATTCCGGCGTGATCGCCGCGATCGCCGAGAATACTGCGAACCAGGCCGCCACCTATCTTCAGCCGCCGGCCCCCAAGGAAGCGGCCCCGCCGGCACGGCCGCCGATCCTGTTGGCCGGAATCGAAGGCGCGCCTGGCGATGGGGAAATAGCCCTGACCGATGCCGTCCGAATCGCGCTGAGGCGCGCCGCAGTGCCGATTGCCGCCGGTCCGGGCACCGGAATCCTTCAGTTGAAGGGCAAGGTCGTGGTTTCCCGCCTGGCGGCCACCACCGACCGGGTGGCGCTGCAGTGGTCGCTGCACGATCCCGGCGGCAAGGAAATCGGGGTCATCAGCCAGGAAAACACCGTCCCAACCGGTCGCCTGGACAGGCCCTGGCGGGAGCTGGCGCTGGCCATGGCGGACGGCGCGAGCG
>JAXMDU010000004.1:162500-253165 GCA_046348645.1 Alphaproteobacteria bacterium | reverse complement strand
TCCAAGCACCGCAAGCTGGCCTTCATAGATCCGCACGGCTCCATATTCGCCGGCGTGATCGACCCGGATCATGCGGGCAATCGCGTCCTCGGTGGGCGGATCGCCGGGCAACCGGTCATGCACGGTGTGAATGGACGGTTCGGTCATGGGCGCACCTGCCACAGGTCCTGGCGAATGACAGTGGTGCCGGCAAACGCCGCCAGCATCAGCGAGATCAAGGCATTGTAGCCGGCCATCGAGATGCCGAACATCGACCAGGCCACCTCGTCGCAGCGCACCACGGGCGCGTTCAATAGTCTTTCCCGCGCCTCGGCAAGCGACGTTGCCGACGAGATCGAACCACCCACGCAGCTTTCGGTGCCGGCGAAGATTTTCTGCTCGACGCCGACGTGATAGAGGGCAATTCCGGCCCCGACCAAAAGCGCAACCCCGGCCAGTCCGACCAGCACCCGGCGGGTGGCAGGGCCCGGCCCGGGCAAGAGCGCGATCGCCGCCAGCGCGATGACGATCCCGTGCGGCCAGCGCTGCCAGATGCACAGGACGCATGGCCGAAGCCCGCCAATATATTGAAAGGCAAGCGCGCCAAGTAGCAGCGCGGCGCTGCCGGCAAGAAGCACAAACGGCACGGGGTGGAATGGCACGGGGCGGCTTGCCATCATGGTCTCAAAGATACTTGATGGCGAGAATTCCCGCCACGATCAGGACCGCGAAAGCGGTGGTGAGCAGGGTCAGATAACGCTCGATGAATCCGCGCAACGGCGCGCCGAATGCCTTAAGCAGCCCGGCGACCAGGAAGAATCGCGCCCCGCGGGTCGCCACTGAAGCCAGCGCAAAGACCAGCAGGTCGAACTTTGCGACGCCGCTTGCGATGGTGACGATCTTGTACGGGATTGGCGTCAGTCCCTTGATCAGGATGATCCAAAGTCCCCACTCGTTGAACTGTTCGTGGAACCGGGCAAAGGCATCGCCGTAATTATAGAATTCGACCAGCGGCCGACCCACCGCCTCGAACAGGAAATAGCCGATCGCATAACCGAAGAATCCGCCGACGACCGAGGCCGTGGTGCAGATGGTGGCGATGATCCAGGCGCGTTCGGGCCGCGCCAGGATCATGGGCAGCAGCATGGCATCCGGCGGGATGGGAAAGAACGAGCTTTCGGTGAACGAAACAACCGCCAGCCACCGTTCCGCATGGCGGTGGGCGGCTAGGGCAAGAACGCGGTCATAAAGGCGGCGAAGCATCGGATGTCGCTAACAGAGATGGGTAGGGAGCCCAGGTTCTCCAAGGGGGCAGGCCTGGGCGGGCAAGCCTGATTACGCAAGTCTGGGTTACGCAAGTCTGGGTGCGCCTGCTCTAGCAGAGCGGGGGGCGGGCCGCAAATGGCCCCCGGCCGCTGTCCGCCCTGGTTTCTTCCCTGGCCTTGGCCCTGCCGTTGACCACCGATTCAATTGACCGCCGATTTAATTGACCCTGGCGCCGCGGTCGCTATCATCCGCCGGCAACCAGCCCCTCCTCGCCCGGATGGCGGAATTGGTAGACGCACCGGACTCAAAATCCGGCGGTGGCGACACTGTGCGAGTTCGACTCTCGCTCCGGGCACCAAGGCGCTTTCGTAACGGGGGCATTTGTAACGGGGCGTTAGTAACGGGCGAAAACCCGTTCGCGGCCGCCATCGGCGAACAGGATCACGGCAAAGCGTTCATGCCGCCCGGCGGGGTTCTCCATGCCAGGCGAGCCAAGGGGCATGCCCGGAACGGCAAGCCCGCGGGCCGGCGGCTGCTCGATCAGGACCCGCTTCACGTCGGCGGCCGGAACATGGCCTTCGATGACAAAGCTGTCGATGACGGCCGTATGGCATGAACGCAAATGGACCGGCACCCCCAGCCTGCCCTTGATCGGCTCCAGGTCATCGACCACCGAGTCGCGCACGGCAAAGCCATGGATCCGCATATACTCGATCCAGTGATGGCAGCATTCGCAACTGTCCGATCGGTAGACCGTGATCTCGGGTGGTGCCGCCACGGCGCTGCGCCTGGCCAATGCCGTCACAGCAACACCGGAAAGGGCCGAGATGATGACCCTGCGCCGGGCCCGGTTGACGATCGACATGGTCGGGGTTCCGCTTCTTCTTGTTATTCTTCGGGCGACAGGACTGCTTGCAAATGAAATTATCGCGTTACCACAGGACCCGAGTCAAATCGTCATATCGTTAAGGCATTGGTCGTTAAGGAATTGGTGAACCATGGGCCGACTGTCATGACCCGGCGGAACGTGGTTGTCGTTTTTGGCGCGGCGGTGGGGGCGGATGGCCGGCCGAGCCCGACGCTTGCCCGGCGGATCGCGGGTGCGGTGGCTTTCGGCCAAGGGCTGACCGATCGGCTGGCCGATGGGTTGTCCGATCCAACCTATATCGTGACCGGCGGGCGGGGACGGTCCGGCTTTGTCGAGGCCGACACCATGCGGGCCGCGATGGTGGCGGCGGGGGTTAAACCCGATGCCATCGTCTGCGAACCGGTCAGCACCGACACGCTGGGATCGGTGGTGCGGTGCGCCCGCCTGATCGCGGCCTGGCCCGAAACGACGGTGGTCCATGTCTGCACCAGCCGTTATCACCAGGTCCGTTGCCGGATCCTGCTCCGCCTGGCCGGCCTGCCCAGCCTTGCGGCGCCGATGCCGCCCGACCGCCCTGCCATGGGTTGGACGGCCCTGGGCTGGATGGCCCTGGGGCTGGCCGTGCTGCGCGAAGCCCTTGCCATTCCCTATGACATGGCGGTTCTTGCCTGGCGTGGGAATGACCCCACGGTCTGGCCCTGAATGCCCGCCACGCCGCCCGGCCGCGTCGCGCCGCCTGTGATTTCAACATCATTTTGAAAGGGCCGCAGTGTAGCATGCGACCGCCATGTCGAACGTTCTTGGCTCAGTCCTTGCGGTTGCAGCGCTTCTCATCCTTGTGAGCCTTCAGGTGCCGCTGGCGGCCCGGCTCCGGATGCCGCTTGCCGTCCTGCTGGCCGTGCTGGGCCTCGCCCTCGGGTTTGTTGGTCTTGCCTTTGCCGAGTCGAAGAACCTGGGCATTGCCGGCGATGTCATGCGCAGCCTTGGGCATCTTGGCCTTGGGGCCGAGGGCATGCTGGCGGTCTTTCTGCCGCCGCTCCTGTTCGTGGCTGGCCTGACGGTCGATGTGCGGCGCCTTCTGGACGAGGCGGCGGCCGTCCTGTTGCTTGCCGTCGTCGCGGTCATCGTCTGCGCCGTCGTGGTGGGCTATGCGCTTGCCATTGCGGTTGGCATCGATCCCTTGGTCGGGCTTCTGGTCGGCGCCGTGATCGCAACCACCGACCCCGCCGCGGTGGTCGCCGTCTTTCGCGATCTTGGTGCGCCGCACCGGCTGTCGATCCTGGTTGAAGGCGAAAGCCTCCTCAACGATGCGGCGGCAATCGCGCTCTTCAGTCTTTTGATCGGTGTTCTGACCGGCAAGGCCGAAGCCGATCTCGGGCATGCGGGGCTGGATTTCATGATTGAATTCGGCGGTGGCGCGGTGGCCGGCTTCGTGATCGCGCGGGCCGTGTGCGGATTCATCCCCTATCTTGGCGGGTCGCTGATGGCCGAGATGACAGTCACGGTGGCGCTTGCCTATCTTGCCTATGGGATCGCTGACGTCTATCTCGGCGTATCGGGTGTGGTTGCGGTGGCGGCCGCATCCCTGACCATGGCGGTGTACGGACCGCTTCGCATGTCCCCCGCCAGCTGGCGGGGCGTGCTCGACATCTGGCCGCAGATCGAGTTCTGCAGAGCAAGCTCGTTGATTTTTGTGCTGGCTGCGATGCTGGCGGCACGGGTCCTGTCCGATCCGAACGAGATCGTGCCCGTTCTTGTGGTGGCCGCGGCCATGATCGCACGCGCCGCCACGCTTTACGGCCGCCTTCAGCCTGAAGGCGGTCTTGGCCTGGTCGAACAGGTCGAGGGCGCTACCGCAAGGTCATCCTGGGAGCGGTTGCGGAGCGCCGTGACAAGTTCTGGCCTTGCGGTAAGCGAGAACCCGGCCCTGCCGGAAAGCGTTCGCCATCTGGTTGCAACGGTGGCCATCGGCTTCGTGCTGTTACCTTGATCGTCCAGGCGCCCACACTTCGCCCGCTGATGGCGCTTCTCGGGATCGACCGGCTTGACCCGGTCAGATCGGCGCTGCGCGACGAGTTGCGGCGCTGTCGCGCGCGCCAACGTCGCCGAACAGTTGGCCGAGGTGGCGCGCAGCCTGCATCGATCCTGCGCAACCTGAGCGTCGGTTCCGCAAGGGATGCCGCGGCCGATGCCGCTGGAATCGGGTGATGCGCTGCTGACCGAAGAGGTGCGCCTGAAGGTCGGGCTCATCACGCTGGCGGGGCGCGGGCGCGAGCTTTATCTGCGCCACTTTCCGAACTGGCATTTCCGCCGTCTGGCCTGTGCTGATCGCGCATGCGGGCCGCATTGCCGACCCGCGCAAGACCGGCGGCCTTGCGGGGTATCGCGGCGGCGGGCCAGGCGATCGGTTCGGGCCGCGTTTCCAGTTCGCGCTCTGGATGCAGCGCCGTTTCCGCTCAACGGAATGCTGGCGGCGCGCGCGCAGGTATTCGAGATCCTGCTGGTCAGCAGCTTGTCCTGGACGAAGTGATAACGTTTGCCGAGCGTTCGGTGGCGCCGATCCTGGGGGAACGTACGGCTGAAACACCCGGCCGATCTGGCGCAAGAACGTCGCGAAGCGGTCCGCCAGGCCTCGGCGGCGCTTGCCCTGCAGTATCCGGCCTATGCCGCCGCCCTTGGCGAACGTCATCTGGTCCGGGCGGAACTGCGCCTGGAAGAGGCCGAATATGTGCGCAAGCATGCCGAAACCCTCATCAGCACCGACGTGTTCGAGGCGCTGCGCAGGTGGATCCGCGAGCGCCGGCAGGCCCATCGAACAGCGCCATCCGCTCGATCACCAGGCCTCCAGCTGCCGAAATGATCCGGCGGGTCCCCGTGCCTGGCTGCTCTCGGTGGAAAGGCTGGCCGAGATCGCGCGCCAGCTCTGCCCCTTGCCGAGCGCTGCCGGCTTGAACAGGTCGTTGCTCGCGGCGAAAAAGGCGATGCCATGTATTTCATTGTCGCCGGCGAACTCGAGGTCCGCCCTGCCGGGCGGGCCGGTGCACGATCAGCAGCCGGCGATTTCTTTGGCGAGCTTGCGCTGCTGAATGCGGCTCCCGGGTCGCCGACGTGGTGGCAAACGGCTACAGCCGAGCTTCTGGCTGAAGGCTGCCGATTTCCGCCGCTGTTGCCGCGCGCTGCGCCCGAGGTCCAGGCGGCGATTGCCGCCGGTGGCCGAGGCGGGCGCGGCCACGGGCGGCAATTCGCATCCCGTCCGCTGAAGGCCGGGACGCCACGCTGCCCCCGCTGCGCGTCTGCTATTGCAGTCCGAGGCCCGCTCAAGGCGGGGCAGCGCCCGGAGCAGCCCGTGCCGCCTTTGCGCGCAGCGATCACCAGATTCTCGATCATGACGGATGGCCGCGTCATTGAGCTCGCGTTGTGCGGCGCCAGGCCCGGCGCGTGCGATGACCCAAAGCTTGCCCACGGGGATGGGCTCGGCCGACATCGCAAAGCTTCAAGCGCGCTTGCCTGCTGCGCGCGACAGCGCGTCGTTGCGATCCGCAAAGGCCGATGTCGATGGCGTCGCGGTGGAACCAGAAGTGGGTATGGCCTGGCGAGCCTGAAGCCAAGAATGGCCTCGGCCTCGGCCATCCAGGCGGCCTTCAGGGCAGATCCGGCGACAGCGACGCACAGGTGCCCAGAACGGTCAGGCCAGCAAGGCCATGCGCGTTGCCGACAGCGGGAAAGCGCATCGGCGGCTTGTGCCTGGCCTCGGCCAGTTTCCGGTTCGCGCGTAAACGCGCGATAAAAACACGAGTTTTCCGGTTCGAAGCGCGCTGCACCGTGCGCGCGATAATCTGCGCCCGTTCGACATGGAAGTGCCTCGGCATAGCGCGCCATTTCGGCAAGCGCCCAATAGGCGCCATGGCGCGCTATCAGTTCGGCACGCATATGGCCGATGCGTTGCGCGTCGGCGATGGCACATTCGGCTTCGGCAAGCGCCCGGGCAAGGTCGTTGGCGAGAATCAGGGTGATGGCCAGCATGGGCTGATTGGATACGGCGATGCGGGCCGCTCCGGCGGCCTTGGCCTTTTCGACGCAGCGGGAAAAATACTGGCAGGCGGTCATCATTCGTCCGCGCGCATATTCGGCATCGCCCAGCCCGCCCAGGGCCTGGGCTTGCACATCCGCGGCCAGGCGCGTTCGGCGGCAGCCGGGCGGATTGGTGGGCCGCCAAGCATTGCTCGATATGACCCAACGGGAAATGAAGATTGCCGCGCAAGGACTTTGGATGCGGGCCAGCATGGCGTCATTCCCGGCTCGCGCCGCCAAGGGCTCGGCTTCATCGATGGCCGCAAACGGCCTGGCGATCCGTGATCCGAGTGCGCTGGCCAGCCAAAGCAAGGCTGCAATCCGACCATCCTCGCCGTGCTCAGCTCGCCCGTGCTCAGTTCGCGCAGATCACGGAACGATAGCGGCCTGTTCGGCGCTGCCAGAAGCGCAAGCAGAGATCGCCACGGACAGCCGTGCCGCGCGCCGCAGCTCGCTCGCTTGCCCAGGGCAACGCCTGATCGACAAGGACCAGGGCGCGCGACGGCGACCAGGCCGCTCAGGGCATCGCTGGCCGCCGCCGGCAAACGCGCCAGCCGCCGCCGCCGGGTCTTCGGCCCGGACCAGATGGGCAACCTGCTGGGCTGGTCGGTCGGCGAACCACGCCGCCGCCCGCTGGTACCAGCTTGCGCCGTTCGCTGGGCAGCAGCGATTCATAGATCGCGTCCCGGACCAGGGCGTAGACCGGCTGCAGGCCGTCGCCGGTTCGCCCCGCCGCCAGGATCCCCGTTTGATCAGCTCGTCCAGCCCGGCGGCGGGCAGGGCCGTTGCCGTCGACATGCGCCAGGGCAGCCAGGTCGCTGGCCAAGGACGGAGGCCGCCTGGACCTGGTTTCTGTCGACGGATGAAATCTGGTCCAGGCGCGACAGGACCAGGCTTTTGATGCTGGCCGGAACGGTATCTGACAGGGCATCGCGGGCGTAGCGCAGGATCTGGTCCAGGAACAGCGGGTTGCCCTCGGCACGGTCGACGCACATGCGGGCAAGCAATTCATTGTCGCCCAGCGCCTGTCGCGCCAGTGCGAGGCAGTCATCAGTGCGGAGGGTCCGCAGATCGAGAACCGTGATCGGCGTCGCGCCCACCTGGGCCCGCCACGCGGCATCTAACGGGTCCACGTCCAGGCGGGTCGTGATCGCGAACAGGATCGGCCAATCCGTCATGGCGGCGGCCAGGGCCGCGAGCTGGTCGACCTGGGACCGTTCCGCCCAGTGGACATCCTCGACCATGACGAAAAGCGGCCCCTGTCTTGCCGCGGCCTCTGCAAGCGCGGCGATGGCGGCCTGTCGCTTGCGGTCCCGTGTCGCGGCGTCCATGGCGCGAAGCCAGTCGATCACCGCCTGGGTGCGATCCCCGCCAGCGACGTCGGCCAGCAGATCGGCGGTGGCCCGGTCGATGGCATTGGATTGGACAAGCGCGGCCAGATTACCGGCCAGATTTTTGGCCAAACTTCTGGCCGGGTCGCCATCGCGATCGCCATCGGGATTCGAATTGGGCCGCTGGCCCGCAACCCTGATCATGTCGCCGACGATCTGCGCCAGCGGATCGCGCTTGTCGATTTCGCCGAAATCCAGGGCCTGGCCGCGGATCAGCTTGAAACCACGCGATGCGGCCCGCGCCCCGGCTTCGGCCAGCAGCCGGCTCTTGCCGATGCCGGGCTCGCCGCGCAGCACCGCGACATGCCCGCGTCCCTGCCCACAAAGGTCAAGCAGCGCATCAAGCTGGGCCAGTTCGGCCTGCCGTCCGACAAACGGGCCACTGGCACCATCGCTGCTGAAACCTTCGACCCGAAAGACCGGGATCTCGGCGGCATAGCCCTTGATGGCGCGCGGACCGATCTTGGAAAACGCGATGGCCGGCTCGACGGCCCGGCGCAGGTCGTTGGCAACCAGGGTTTCGCCTGGGCCGGCCAGGCCCGCCAGGCGGGCCGCCAGGTTCACGGCGTCGCCCAGCACGGTATAGCCGCTGCGGCCGTCACCTCTGACCGCGCCAGCCACGACATCGCCCACCGCGATTCCGATGTGGGCGGAAAGCGAAAGCCCGAATTCGCCGCCCAGTGCGGGCATGGCCGCGTGGATGGCAAGGGCGCAACGAACGGCGCGCAAAGCGTCGTCGCCATGGGCGACGGGTGTGCCGAACAAGGCCATGGCGGCATCGCCGATGTGCTTGTCGACCGTGCCGCCGTAGCGGGCAACGGCCTCTTCGGAAATGGCAGCGTATCGTGTCGCAAGATCATGAAGCCGCTCGGCGCCCAGCCGCTGGGCAAGGCCGGTGAAATCGGTCAGGTCTGCGAACAGGATCGCGACATGCCGCTGCTCTTTGGGGGGGACGCGTTTCAGCGCCGCCGCGCCGCTTGCCAGGGCAGCGATGGCAGCCAACAGCGTCCGGCGGTGCCCCAGCGATGCGACGCCGATGTCCTTGAGGTCGGGATCGGTCAGCGACGTCAGGATGTCGGGGGTTACGTGGTTGCGGCTGAAAGCCTCGACGTACTCGCCAAGCCCAAGGGCCTCGAGCCAGGTCGCGATGTCCATCGGCGCACCCCGCCAAAACCAACAACTGGGATTGGAAAGGATAGCGGAAATCGGCAGTCAAACGCGAGAGTAGGCTTGTCTGGCAAAAGGATATTCGGGTGTGGGGCTGGCGCCGATCCGATGGTTTGGATACTGTTACCGAAACAGATCTTGCCAAAAGGCAAGGGCGTGGGCAGCGGTGTCCGGTCGCGCCTGTGGGCGTATCGGCCCCCGGACTGAAGAATGCTTAGAAGAATGCACAAGGGTGGAGGATCAGCCATGCGAGTCTTTTATTATGCGGTCGCCGGCTTTGCCGTTCTGGCCGCGGCTTTCAGTGGATCGGCCGAAGCCGGAGCCCGGTTCGACGCCGTGAAGGCACGGGGAACGCTGAATTGCGGTGTTCACACCGGCCTTGCGGGGTTTGGGGCTGCCAACGATCGCGGCGTGTGGGAAGGCCTGGATGTCGATGTGTGCCGGGCGGTTGCAGCGGCCGTGTTCGGCGATGCGAACAAGGTCCGCTACGTTCCGTTGACGACCCAGCAGCGGCTGACCGCCGTTCAGTCCGGCGAAGTGGACATGCTGTCGCGCAATACCACGTACACCGCCTCGCGTGATTCCGAGCTGGGCCTTAACTTCGCCGGCGTCAACTATTATGACGGCCAGGGCTTCATGGTGGCGAAGAAGCTTTCGGTGACCAGCGCCCGGCAATTGAATGGCGCAACGATATGCGTGCTGCCCGGTACGACGACTGAACTCAATCTGGCCGACTATTTCCGCGCCAACAACATGCAGTTCCGGCCCGTGGTGATCGAACGCTCGGAAGAGCTTTCCGCCGCGTTCTTTTCCGGTCGCTGCGACGTTCTGACATCGGATGCGTCACAACTGGCATCGATCCGGGCGGCACAGGCCCTCAGCCCGGCCGATTACATTATTCTGCCCGAAATCATCTCCAAGGAACCGCTTGGCCCGGTCGTCGCCCATGGTGACGATCAGTGGACCGATGTCGTGCGCTGGTCGCTGATGGCCATGATCGAGGCGGAAGAGAAGGGCGTGAATTCAAAAAGCATCGACTCTCTTGCCAGCACGAACGACCCCACCGTCAAGCGCCTGCTCGGCATTACGCCGGGGATCGGCAAGGGCCTGGGGCTTGACGAAAAGTGGGCCTACAACATCATCAAGCAGGTCGGGAACTATGGCGAAAGCTTCGAGCGCAATCTGGGCAAGGGCTCGAAGCTGCAACTCGAGCGCGGCCTCAACGATCTGTGGACGCGCGGCGGGCTGATGTACGCCATTCCAATCCGCTAAGGTCACCGCGCCGCCGTCGGTCCATCGGTCGGGCGGCGGCGCGGAAAATGCTTTGCTTTTGTGCCAAGAGCGGACACGCGCGATCATGACGTCGCGGATCGGGACAGGCGGATTTCTGTGGACCAGTCGCCGCGCCCGCAGCTGGCTTTATCAGATCCTGGCCATCGCCGGCGTTGTCGCGCTGGGCTGGTACCTGGTCGACAACACGCTGGACAATCTTGCCCGCCGGGGGATCAACTCGGGCTTCGAGTTTCTGGGGCGCGAAGCCGGTTTTGAAATTGGCGAAAGGTTCATCGCCTATGCCCCGTACAACAGCTACAGCCGGGCTCTTGTTGTCGGGCTTCTGAACACGCTGGTCGTCTCGGGGCTGGGGATTGCGCTGGCAACGATCCTTGGCACCATTGTCGGTATCGCACGCCTGTCCACGAATTGGCTGGTCGCCAGGCTGGCCTCGGCCTATGTCGAGGCGCTCCGCAATGTGCCGCTTATCCTTCAGCTTTTTCTCTGGTATGCGCTGATCACCGAATCGCTGCCCGGCCCGCGCCAGGCGCTTTCGCTGATGCCCGGCGTCTTTCTGAGCAATCGCGGCTTCAAGCTGCCGGCCCTGATCTGGGAAAGCGCGCATACTGCCACGGCCATCGCCCTTGTCATGGCCATTGCAGCGACGATGGTCCTCAAGCGGTGGGCAGACAGGCGCCGCGACCTGACAGGGCATGCCTTCCCGATGGTGCGGGCGGGGGCCGCCCTGATCATCGGCCTGCCGATGCTGGTTTTCCTGGCTTTGGGCGCCCCGTCATCCCTGGACATGCCCGAACTGCGCGGCTTTAACTTCCAAGGCGGCTTCAACCTGAGCCCCGAATTGGCGGCCCTGCTGTTCGGTCTTACCGTCTATACCGCCACCTTCATCGCGGAAATCGTGCGATCCGGCATCCTTGCGGTGCCCGAAGGCCAGAAGGAAGCCGCCCTTGCCCTTGGCTTCAGCCGCGGGCTTGCCTTGCGACTTGTCATCCTGCCGCAGGCGATGCGGGTCATTGTGCCGCCGCTCACCAGCCAGTACCTCAATCTCACCAAGAATTCCTCGCTTGCGATCGCCATCGGCTATCCGGATCTGGTGAACATCGCCAATACGACGATGAACCAGACCGGCCAGGCGATCGAAGGCGTGGCGCTGGTCATGGCGGTCTATCTGGCCGTCAGCCTTGGCATCGCAGCCTTCATGAACTGGTACAATCACAAGATGCGGCTGGTGGTCCGATGACGGCATCGGCGCCACAAGGGATCGGCGATGCCCCGCCGCAGGTGCCTGCGGCTGCCCGTCTCAGGGCCAGTGCCATGTGGCAGGGCCTGTTCGGCTCGGTCCCGAATGCGCTGCTCACGCTGGTGGCACTCGGGCTGCTGTGGCAGGTGGTGCCGCCGCTGTTCGATTGGGCGATCCTGAAGGCCATCTGGTCGGGCGATGCCGCCACGTGCCGCGCCGCGTCCGGTGCCTGCTGGGCGTTTGTCGAGCAGAAGCACCGCTTCATCCTTTTCGGCCTCTACCCCTATGAACAGCAGTGGCGGCCGCTGGTGGCGATGATTGTGCTGGTGCTGATGCTGGTGGCAAGCTGCGATCGGCGCTTCTGGCACTGGTGGGTTGCGCTGCTCTGGCTGGCAACGCTCGCGCTGTTCGGAATTCTCATGTGGGGCGGCGTTCTTGGCTTGCCGGCCGTCGAAACCGAGCGCTGGGGCGGCCTGCCGCTGACCTTGATCCTGGCGGTGTTCGGGATCGCCTTTGCCTTCCCGCTTGCCATCTTTCTTGCCCTTGGCCGTCAGGCCGAGATGCCGGTGATTCGCGCCCTCTGCATTGGCTACATCGAGATCATCCGGGGCGTGCCGCTGGTTTCGATCCTGTTCATGGCATCGGTCATGTTCCCGCTGTTCCTGCCCGAGGGGGTGACGGTCAACAAGCTGTTGCGGGCCCAGGTCGGCATTATCCTGTTCACCGCCGCCTATCTGGCCGAGGCAATCCGGGGCGGGCTGCAGGCCATCCCGCGCGGCCAGTACGAGGCGGCCGATGTCCTTGCCCTTGGCTACTGGCAGAAGATCAGGCTTGTCATCCTGCCGCAGGCCCTGCGGCTGGTGATTCCGCCGGTCGTCAACCAGTTCATCAGCTGCTTCAAGGATACCTCGCTGGTCGTCATCATCGGGCTGTTTGATCTTTTGACGGCCGCAAAGGTGGCGTTGACCGACCCCAGCTGGCGCCCATTCTATGTCGAGAGCTATGTCTTTGCCGCCCTGATCTACTTCGTCTTCTGCTATTTCATGTCACGCTACAGCCAGCATCTGGAACGCGCCCTTGGCGCTGGCATGCGTCGCTAAGGGATGGGAACTGTCATGACCGTCGCCAACCCAGAAAGCGCTGTCACCATCCGTGACCTGAACAAGTGGTACGGCAGTTTTCAGGTTCTCAAGCATATCAACCTCGAGATCAAGCGCGGCCAGAAGGTGGTCGTGTGCGGACCTTCCGGATCCGGGAAATCGACGATGATCCGCTGCATCAATGCGCTGGAGCTGTTTCAAAGCGGCGAGGTCGTCGTCAACGGGATCCGCCTGACCGATGATGTCCGGGTCATCGAATCGATCCGGCGTCAGGTCGGGATGGTGTTCCAGAGCTTCAATCTGTTTCCCCATCTCACCGTTCTCGAGAACCTGACCCTTGCTCCCATCTGGGTCCAGAAACTGCCGCGCCGCACCGCCGAGGAAACGGCGATGCATTATCTTGAGCGTGTGCACATCCCCGAGCAGGCGCACAAATATCCGGGTCAGCTATCGGGCGGCCAGCAGCAGCGGGTGGCGATCGCCCGCAGCCTGTGCCTTAAGCCGTCGGTCATGCTGTTCGACGAGCCAACCTCGGCGCTTGACCCGGAAATGATCAAGGAAGTTCTCGATGTCATAGTCGGCCTGGCCCACGAGGGCATGACCATGGTGTGTGTGACCCACGAGATGGGTTTCGCCCGCACCGTGGCCGACACGATGGTATTCATGGCCGATGGGGCAATCGTCGAAACGGCCCCGCCCGGCGAATTTTTCACTCACCCGAAAGAGGAACGGGCAAGGCTGTTCCTGAGCCAGATCCTCGCGCATTGAATGTGACGCGATCGACTGGCCTTGAAAGACTCTGGCCCTGGTGTCTTTCACGATGTATGGCCGCAAGCGAGGTCGAGGGTCGGATGATTCGCCAGGTGCGACCGGGGCATGTTGCAGTGGCACTGGCTGCCCTGGCGGTTGTTCTGCTCGCGCCCGCACCGCTTGCAGCGGCCGGGCCCGAGGCGGAATTGTTCGCGCTCATCAATGCCGCGCGGGCCGAACGCGGGTTGCGGCCGGTGCGGGCCGAGGCGCGTCTTGCCGCGGCGGCCATGCGTCAGGCTCAGGACATGGCAAAGCACGACCGCCTTGATCACACCGGCAGCGATGGCAGCACGCCCTGGACAAGGGCACGGGCGGCGGGGCACGCCGATGCAAGGCCGGGCGAAGTGATCGCGGCCGGGCCGGATGGGCCGCGTGGAATTCTGGCCATGTGGATGGAAAGCCCGCCGCACCGCGATATCCTGCTTGCCCCGGCCGCGACCGAAGCGGGGGTCGGCCATGCCAAGAACGGCGCATCGCGCTATCGCGCCTTCTGGGCCGTCCTTGTCAATCCGGTCGTCATGCCGGCGCCCGGCCCCGCCGGGTCGCCCTGATCACGTCGCAGCCTTGGCCTCCGCAGCCTTGGCCTCTGTATCCGTGGGCTTCGCATCGGAATCGGCCGGGCTGTATTGGGCCCGCAATGCCGCCAGGTCGTCGGCGCTCAGGGTTTCCCGTTCAAGGAGCAGCGCAGCGCCCGCATTCAGGGTCGCGCGCTCGCGGATCAGGATTGCGGTCGCCCGGCCGAACGCGTGATCGACCATCTGGCGGAGCGCGAGATCGATCTCGCGCGCCGTCGCTTCGGCGTATTGGCGGGGCTCCAGGTTGAAGCGGCTTGCCGCGTCGCCAAGAAAGGCCTGGCGTTTCGGTTCGTAGGTCACCTGACCAAGGGTCGCGTTCATCCCGAACCGGGTCACCATGGTCCGCGCGATATCGGTCACCTTGTCTAGATCGTCGGCAGCGCCGGTCGACACCTCGTTGAAGACGATCTTCTCGGCCGCCCGGCCGCCCAGCAGGACCGCGATGCGGTTCTCGAGTTCAGCCTGGGTGATGAGAAAGCGATCCTCCGTCGGTCGCTGGATCGTGTAGCCAAGGGCGCCGATGCCGCGCGGGATGATCGAGATTTTGTGAACCGTGTCCGATCCCGGCAGGACCGTCGCCACCAGGGCATGACCCATCTCGTGATAGGCGACCACCTCGCGTTCATGGCGGTTGAGCACCCGGCTGCGCTTTTCGAGGCCGGCAATGATGCGCTCGATCGCTTTGGTGAAGTCATCCATGGCCACGCTTCCGGCATCGCGCCGGGTGGCAAGCAGGGCGGCCTCGTTGACCAGGTTGGAAAGATCGGCGCCGGTGAAACCCGGCGTGAGCGCCGCCACCTGTTCAAGATTGACGTCGGTGTCCATCTCGATCTTCTTCGCATGGACCTTGAGAATAGCAAGCCGGCCGGCGCGATCGGGCCTGTCGACCAGCACCTGCCGATCGAAGCGCCCGGCCCGCAGCAGCGCGGGGTCCAGGATTTCCGGCCGGTTGGTCGCGGACAAGAGGACAATGCCTTCCCGCGGGTCGAAACCGTCGAGCTCGGCCAGCAGCTGGTTGAGGGTCTGTTCCTTCTCGTCGACGCCGCCGAATCCACCCACCGTGCGGGCGCGGCCAAGCGCATCGAGTTCGTCGATGAAGATGATGCAGGGCGCGTGCTTGCGCGCTTCGGCAAACAAGTCACGCACCCGGGCGGCGCCGACGCCGACGAACATCTCGACGAATTCCGAACCGCTGATGGAATAGAAGGGGACACCCGCTTCGCCGGCCACCGCCTTGGCGAGCAGGGTCTTGCCGGTGCCCGGCGGACCGACCAGCAGGATCCCCTTCGGGATGCGCGCCCCCAGCCGCCCATAGCGCTTGGGGTCCTTCAGAAAGGCAACAACTTCCTGCAGCTCGAGCTTGGCTTCGTCAACACCGGCGACATCGTCGAACGTCACCTTGATATCGGTCTCGACATAGACCTTGGCCTTGCTCTTGCCGACCGACATCAGGCCGCCAAAGCCCTGTTTTTCGGCAATGCGGCGAATCAGGAACATCCAGATGCCGATGAAGATCAGGGCCGGAATGACCCAGGACAGAATGTCGCGCAGGAACGTGCTTTCGACGACGCCCGAGAAGCGGACATTGTACTTGGTCAGATCTTCGGCAAGATCGGGCTCGACGCGGGTGGTGACGAACCGGTTCTTGCCGTCGGGCAGCGCTTCCCGCAGGGTGCCGCGAATCTCGTTCTGGCCGATGAAGATCTCCTCGACCCGCCCCTGCTTCAGATAGCTCTGGAACTCGCTGTAGGTGATCGGGGCATAGGCGCGCTGTTCGCCCAGCCAGGCCTGGAACGCGAACATGGCGATGATCGCGAGGATCACGTACCAGAGATTGACTTGCGTCTTCTTGTCGATATCCACGGTGATCTCCGCCGCCGGTCCGCCCGACCCCTAGAAGGGTGGGGGTTCCTGGCATCGCTGGCAAGGGCGAAGCGGGCGCAAGCCACCCTTTACGGAAATCGGCGGGGGCCCAATAATCGTCTGTCCCACCATATCAGCGAGGTTGCCATGACCCGACGTTGGACGCGCCGACCCGAGCCTTCGACCTGGGGCGATTTCGGCGAGAATGACGAACTGGGTCGCGCCAATCTCATTACGCCCGAAAAAGTGCGGCAAGGCGTTGCCGAGGTGAAGACCGGCATCACTTTTTGCCTGAGCCTGCCGCTGGAATACCCCGGCGGTCAGGTCCTCAATCCGCGCCGCGTCGGGCCATCCTTGCAGCCGACGCTGGGAAGCGACGGCACGCCACGCTACAACTTTCCGCTCTCGCATCATGATCCACGCTACACGGATGTGGTCTGCGACGACAGCTTCACCATGTCGGCGCAATATTCGTCGCAATGGGATTCGCTTGCCCATATGGGGGCCGAATTCGATCCGGTCGGCAGCGGCAAGCCGGTGATCTGTTACTACAACGGGTTCCGTGGCCATGCCGACATCGTGGGTGGGTTCGCGCCGGGCGCGGGCGGTACGGCCGGCGCGGCGCCCGGGCCGATCGGCGCCCGGCATCTTGGTGTCCATACCCTGGCGATCCACGGCATGCAGGGCCGCGCCGTGATGGTCGATCTCCATGCCATGTGCGGCCGCGAGCGGCGGCGTTTCGGGTTCGCTGCGCTGATGGAGGCCATGGAACGCAACCGGGCGACGGTCGAGTCCGGCGACATTCTCTGCCTTCATACGGGCTTTGCCGAAATGCTGCTTGAAATGGGGGGCAGGCCGGACGAAAGCCGGGTGCATGCCGCCTGCGCGGTGCTGGATGGCAGCGACAAGCGCCTGCACGCATGGATCGAAGAAAGCGGCGTGGCGGCGATTGCGGCCGACAATTATGCCGTGGAAGGGCTTGGCGATGCGGACCCGCAGGGCCGCGGGCCGCTCTTGCCGCTGCACGAGCTTTGCCTTTTCAAGCTCGGCATCCCGTTGGGGGAACTCTGGCACTTAAGCCCGCTCAACGCGTGGCTCAAGAAAAATGGGCGCTGCCGCTTTCTGCTGACGGCACCGCCCCTGCGGCTGACCGGCGCCGTCGGGTCGCCGGTCACGCCGATCGCAACTGTCTAGCTAGGCCTTCGCCGGAGCGCCTCGCCGGTGCAGGATCACCGACAGGACCACGGCGCCACCGAAGATGACGATCGAGACAATCTCATCGCCAATCCCGGCCGCCTCACCGTGCGAGCCCAAAATAGAATCGAACACAATCACGATGCCCACCAGCGCCGCGATGAACGGAATCCAGACAAGCATGTTCATCATGGGGTTCAGAACCCACTTCGGCGGGTGTGCCTGATGCTTGGTCCGGCCGAGGAAAACAATGGCCAGTATTCCAAGGCTGAGCAGAATGGTTCCGAATTCAGTCACGCGTAGACCCTCCCACGAAATCTGACAACGCCAAGCCCCCCGTCATCCGGGCTCTTTTTGCGGCCCGCATGAGAGGATAACAACGCGAGGGCCGACTATACGGCCCCCAAGCCGGCCTTATCATAAGCAATTTTGCGCAGATGGCAAATGGCGAAGGCCGGTTTGTCGGTCGCTCGACAGCGGCCAGGGCTCTGGTTATCGTTCGCCCGGGGCTATTGTTGACCCAGTCGATCGTGCCGGTAGAGAGGTCCAAGAAGAATGTCGGTCAATCCCGATGATTTTCAAAAGTTCGTCGGCCGCAAGCGGACCGCCGAAGACATTGTGACGGCCTATATGGTGCGGGCCTTCGCCGCTACGTTCGGCCGTTCCGAACCCGCCAAGATGGGCGATCCGGTACCGCCCGGCTGGCACGACCTGTTTTTTATTGAAACGCCGCAGCGGAACGAGCTGGCGCAGGACGGCTACCAGCGCGAATCCTGGCTGGCGCCGCCCATTCCCCTGCCGCGGCTCATGTTCGCCGCCTCGCGCGGGTCATTTCCGGGCGTTGCCCGGATCGGCGATACGATCCGCCGCGAGGTCGAATGCAAGAGCGTAACCGCCAAGCAGGGCAGCAGCAGCGGGCTGCTCGTCTTCACGACGGTCCGCCAGCGGGTCTATGGGCCATCCGGCCTGATCATCGATGAAGAGCGGGACGCCGTGTTCCGCGAAGCGGTGAAGCCGGGCGAAAAGAACGTGGCGCCCAAGCACGAGCCGCCGCCGCCCGACACGGTATGGAAGCGCACCATCATGCCGGACGAGATCATGCTGTTCCGCTATTCCGCTTTTACCTTCAATTCGCACCGGATCCACTATGACCACCCCTACGTGACCCGGGTGGAAGGCTATCCGGCGCTGGTGGTGCAGGGCCCGCTGACCATGACCTGCCTGCTGGATCTTGCCCGCGACAGCATGCCGAACCGCAGGATCACAAGCTATACCATGCGTGCCAAGGCCCCGCTCTTTGCCAACACGCCGTTCGAGATGGTCGGGCGGCCCGCAGCGGACGGAAAATCGGCCGAACTGTGGGCGGTCACGCCCGACGGCACGACCGCCCAACAGATGCAGGTGACCTACGCGTAATACCCAGGCACTTGCTGCCCAGGCGCGATCGCGGCGGGTAGCCCCTATTTGCCCGTGAAGCGCGGCTTTCGCTTTTCGTTGAAGGCCGCAAGCCCCTCGCGGACATCCTGGGCGTTGGTGATGAAGGCGAAGGATGTATCGGCGTAGGCGAGCGCCTGATCAAAGTGCATCTGGCTCATGGCCCGATAGATCTGCTTGCCTGTCCCGATGCCTGCGGGTGAATTGCTTGCCAGCCGGTTGATCAGCCATTCGACCTTGGCATCCAGCTCGGCGGCCGGCACGACCCAGTTCACCAGCCCATAGATGCGCGCATCCTCGGCGCTCAGGGGTTCGGCCGTCATCAACATCTGCAGCATGATTTTGCGCGGCACGTTGCGGATCAGATAGGGCATGACATGGACGGGGGCGAATCCCAATGCCGCCTCGGGGGCGCAGAACTTTGCCGTATCGACGGCAATCGCCAGATCACAGGCCGCGACAAGCGAAAGTCCCCCGGCATACGCCGCGCCGTTGACCCGGGCGACCAGTGGCACGCGGGTCGTTTCCAGCATTCGGAAGAAGCGGGTCGCAAAATGATCGGGATTGGAATAGTCAAATTCGAACGGGCTGCCGACCGCATCGGGCCTCAGATCGGCGCCGGCGCTGAAGGCCTTGTCGCCCTTGCCGGTAATGACGACGACCCGCACCGCCGGATCACGATCGGCGTCGGTGATCGCGTCCTGCATGACCTCGAAAATCGCCTTGTTGAGGGCATTGCGCATCGCCGGCCGATTGAACGTGATCCACAGGGCGGGCCCCCGGCGTTCGACGATCGGCAACTCACTCTTGTCCATGGCGTCCTCTCTGCTTGGCCGGCGTCTCAGTCGCCAAGCGCTTTCAACATGTCCTCGATCCGCGCAAATTTTTGCCGTGGCGAGGGTTTCGTGGCGGCGGCCGTCTCGACCGCGTCGATCGCCTTCCAATCGTCGTATGTGCAGACCCGGACCTTGCGCTCGGCCAGCAGGCGGGCCAGGGCGTCGCGCCCCGGCTTCTTGCCGCCGGCCGCATGGTCGGCGGCAATATGCTTGGCCACAGTCTGGCCGTCGGGGCGGTTGCTCGCGATGACGCCGGTCGGTCCGCGCATTGCCCAGCCCACGACGTAGACGCCTTGCTCGACTCGCCCCTCGGTGTTCGGAACCAGGCAGCGCTTCTCATCGAACGGGACGCCGGCCAGCCGTCCCGAACGGTAGCCGATCGCGGCAACGACCAGACCACAGGGAATGTCGAAGAATTCACCGGTTCCGATTGCCTGGCCATTCTCGACCCGGGTCCGTTCAAGCCGCACGCCTTCCGCCTTGGCGCCGCCCAGGATCTCGACCGGTCTGGAATAGAATTCAAAGTGCACGCGCTTCGGCTTGGAATCGGCCTTCAGTAACGTGAATTCGCGCAGGGTCGCCAGATTGCGCTCCTTCAGGCGGCGATCGCGCTCGGACAGATCGGCAACGGCGCTGCTGTCGGCCGGAATATGTTCGGCCTTGACCACCGGCACCGCCTGATCGAGCTTGCCCATCTCGCGCAGTTCGACATTGGTGAACGCCGCCTCGACCGGTCCGCGCCGGCCGAACATGTAAACATCCGTGATCGGCGCGGCCTGGATGGCATCAAGGGCGTAATCGGCAATATCTGTATGCGCCATTTCGGCCCGGGTTTTCACCAGCACGCGGCAGACGTCAATCGCCACGTTGCCCATCCCGATGACCGCAACCGATTTGACGTTCAGCCCCGGATTCAGATCGCGAAACTCGGGCCAGGCGTTGTACCAGCCGACGAAAGCCGCCGAGCCGACGACACCGGCCTTGTTCTCGCCGGGGATGCCAAGCGGGCGATCGTGCGGTGCGCCCATCGCAACGACCACCGCGTCATACATCGACTTGAGCTCGCTCACGCTCACGTCGCGGCCGACCTCGACATGGCCAAAGAACGAGACCGGCGCTTCGCGTGCGGTCTTGTCGAATGCGCGCGACACGTTCTTGGTCGTCTGGTGATCGGGGGCGACACCATAGCGGATCAGACCGAAGGGGGCCGGCAGCCGCTCGATGATATCGACGCGTACATCCTGGCCGCATTCCAGCAGTGCGTCAGCGGTGTAGAAGGCGCTCGGACCTGAGCCGATGATGGCAACGGAAATTGGCATGACAGTCCCCTCGGCAGATTCCCTCGGCGGGCTTGGGGCCGGTTCTCACATGAAGGCCCTGAAGCGACGCGGGGCCAATTCAACCTAGCTTCGCCGCCGAAAGCAACAGCCCTGGGGCAAAAACAAGGGCGCGGACCGGAATGGTTCGCGCCCTCGCCGGATCGTGGCCGGATGGCCCGGGGGTCAGCCCGTGACCCGCCAGGTGGGCCCCTCGCGCAGCACTGCATTCATGTCCGCGACCGGAGCTTTTTCGGCCGCCTTGGCCATTTGCGCAATGACGGCGCCTTCATAGGTGGCCGCCGGGTTGCAATAGATGACACCGATCGCGACTGGGAAGTCAGGCCCTCCCATGCCTGCGATAAGCGCCGCAAGCGAGCGGTTGGTTTCGTCGTGGACCAGGATGTCGGCCTCGGTCATGCCGCCTTCGCCCAGCGTCACGATCTCAAGTTCGAGCGAATTGGGCTTTAGACGGATGCCCTTGGTGCGGCCCTTGCCGAACAGAAGCGGCTTGCCGTGTTCGACCCGGATCTGTTTTTCCTCGGAGACCGCCTTTTCGGTAAAGGGCGTAAAGACGCCGTCATTGTAGACGACACAGTTCTGGAAAATCTCGACGAAGGACGACCCCTTGTGGTCATAGGCGCGGCGCAGGGTTGCCGGCAGGTTCTTCTGGTCGGTGTCGATCCCGCGCGCGACGAACCGGGCCCCGGCGCCCAGTGCAAACAGGGTCGGCGAAAGCGGCAGGTCGAGCGACCCCATCGGCGTTGATGGCGAGCGCGTGCCGACCCGCGACGTTGGCGAGTATTGGCCCTTGGTCAGGCCGTAGATCTCGTTGTTGAACAGCAAGATCTGCAGGTTGACGTTGCGCCTGAGAACATGCAGCAGGTGGTTGCCGCCGATCGACAGCCCGTCGCCATCGCCGGTCACAAGCCAGACGTCAAGGTTGGGATTGGCAAGCTTGATCCCGGTTGCAAAGGCCGGTGCCCGGCCATGGATGGTGTGGAAGCCATAGGTTGAAACGTAATAGGGGAAGCGCGACGAGCATCCGATGCCGGAAACGAAGACGGTATTCTCGCGCTTGGCTTCGACATCGGACAGTGTGCGCAGAACGCTTTTCAGGATGGCGTAATCGCCACAGCCCGGGCACCAGCGGACCTCCTGGTCCGAAGCGTAGTCATCGGGCGAAAGCTTGACGGGCGCGTTCATCTCAGGACTCCAACATGGCAAGGGCCTTGGCCTCGATCTCGGCGATCTTGAACGGCTGGCCGGTGACTTTGTTCAAGCCCTCGGCCGGGACAAGATATTCGGCCCTGAGGACGGTGCGAAGCTGGCCCATGTTCATTTCGGGAACCAGGACCTTTTCATAGCCCTTGAGCAGGGCGCCAAGGTTCTTGGGCATCGGCCAGATATGGCGGAGATGGATATGGGCGACATCCTTGCCCTGCTGGCGCAGGCGTGCCACCGCCTGGCTGATCGGCCCGAAGGTCGAGCCCCAGCCGATGATGGCCAGGCGGCCGCGCTCGTTCCCCTGTTCCGGCTTCTGCAGCGGGATGGTCTCGGCGATGCCATCAATCTTTTTCCAGCGCAAATTCGTCATCTGCTGGTGATTGGCCGGCTCGTACGAGATATGTCCCGTGTCGGCCGACCGTTCGATGCCGCCGATCCGGTGCTCAAGCCCCGGCGTGCCGGGCACGGCCCAGTTGCGGGCCAGGGTCTTCGGATCGCGGGCGAACGGCTGGAAACCCTCGGTCTCGGTCCGGAACTTGACCGGAAAGGGCTTGTACCGTGTGACGTCCGGAATAAGCCACGGTTCGGCCGCGTTCGCGATATAGCCGTCGGTCAGCAGATAGACGGGGGTCATGTACGTGACCGCGATCCGCACCGCCTCGATCGTCGTCTCGAAGCAGTCGGCGGGCGAGCGCGCCGCCAGAACCACCGCTGGCGAATCGGCATTGCGCCCATAGACGGACTGATAGAGATCCGATTGCTCGGTCTTGGTCGGCATGCCGGTCGAAGGACCCGCCCGCTGCGAATTCACGATGATCAGCGGCAGTTCGGTCGCGATCGCAAGGCCGATCGCCTCGGTCTTGAGAGCGATGCCCGGGCCCGAGCTTGACGTGGCGCCAAGCGTTCCCGCATACGAGGCGCCGATCGCGGCGCACGCTGCGGCGATCTCGTCTTCGGCCTGGAACGTCACGACCCCGAACTTCTTCTGGCGCGCAAGGTGGTGAAGGATGGGCGACGCGGGCGTGATCGGATAGGACGCGAACACCAGCCGCAGCCCCGCAAGCTGGGCCCCCGTGATCAGGCCATAGGCCAGGGCTTCGCTGCCATCGATGGTGCGGTAGAGGCCCGGTGCGATCCGCGCCGGGCGAACCACGTGCCGGCGCAGGCCCGGCAGTTCGGCCGTTTCGCCGAAGGCGTGTCCCGCATTGAGCGCCGCGACATTGGCGGCGGCCAGCGACGCCTCCTCGTCCGAGAACTTGTCCTTGAGCCAGTTGACGGTGGGCGCCCGTTCGCGCCCGTACATCCAGTAGATCAGCCCCAGCGCCCAGAAATTCTTGCAGCGCAGGCCTTCTTTCTTCGAAACGCCCACGGCCGCGACGGCGTCCATGGTCATTTTCGAGATGTCGATGGCAACGACCTTGTAGCTTGCAAGCGAGCCGTCTTCGAGCGGGTTGGTCTGATAGCCGGCCTTGCGCAGGTTGCGCTCGACAAAGGTGCCGCTATCGACAACCACGGTCCCGCCGATCCGAAGGTCGCGGACATTAACCTTGAGCGCAGCCGGATTAAGGGCGACCAGCACATCGGGGGCGTCGCCGGCGGTCGCGATCTCGGTCGCGCCGAAATTGATCTGATACGCGGAAACGCCAAAGGTCGTGCCGACCGGGGCGCGGATTTCGGCGGGGAAATCGGGGAACGTGGCCAGATCGTTGCCTGAAAGGGCGGTCGTCAGCGTGAACTGGCTGCCCGTGACCTGGATGCCGTCGCCCGAGTCGCCGGCGAACCGCACAACGACCGATTCAAGATCCGCCCCGGTGTCTTCCCGGGGGGGCATTTTAAGTACACTGCTCATCGTCAAGCGCCTCGCTGTACATCGTTCGTGGCCTGGTTTCACGCATTGCGTCGGAGCGGGGAAAGGAGGCAGCCTACACAAGCGGATTGGCGCGCCGGCATCATATCACCCGTGCCCCGGGCGATGCCAACCCTCGCAAGCTGTTGCGAGTTTTTATCAGGTGCCCGGATGCGGAATGGCTTGGATGCATTGCACAATGGTTGCTTGTGGATCGGTCGCCCCGCGGGTAACGTTAGCGCCCCCAAAAGCTCAGACGGAGTCCGATGATGGGTGGTGTGCGTAAGGCTTGGCTGGCGATTGTGACAGGTGTCGCAGTGGCCGTTGCGGGCGGCATCGCTCCCGTGTCGGCCCAAAGCATCAAGATTGGCGACATCAACAGCTATAGCCGCATCCCGGCCTTTACCCAGCCCTACCGGAACGGCCTTGATCTTGCGGTCGAAGAGATCAATCGCGCCGGCGGGGTTCTGGGGCGCGACCTTGAAATCATCTCCCGGGATGATGGCGGCACGCCGGCCCAGGCCGTCACCGCGGCGGGCGAGCTTGTTTCGCGCCACGGCGCCGCGGTTCTGGTCGGCACCTTTTTTTCCAATGTCGGGCTGGCGGTGTCGGATTTTGCCAAGCAGCGCAAGGTGTTGTTCCTGGCTTCCGAGCCGCTGACCGATGCGATCGTCTGGGAGCAGGGGCATCGCTATGTCTACCGTCTGCGGCCCAGCACCACCATGCAGGCCGCGATGCTAGCCGACCAGGCGGCCAAGCTGCCGGCGGTGCGCTGGGCAACCATTGCGCCCAATTATGAATATGGCCAGTCGGCCGTGACCGCGTTCAAGCGTGAACTCTCCAGGCGGCGCCCCGACGTGCAGTGGATCGGCGAACAATGGCCGGCCCAGGGTCGTCTCGAGGCCGGGCCGACGGTCGAGGCGCTGGCGGCGCTCAAGCCCGATGCCATCTTCAATGCCACCTTCGCTGCCGACCTGGCGAAATTCGTCCGCGAGGGCAACCTGCGCGGCCTGTTCAAGGATCGCCCGGTGGTCAGCTTCCTTTCCGGCGAGCCCGAGTATCTCGACCCTCTGAAGGACGAGACGCCGACCGGCTGGGTCGTCACCGGCTATCCCTGGTCGATGCTTGAGACGGTCGAGCACAGGCGCTTCCGCGACGCCTACATGCGGAAATTCTCCGAGCACCCTCATCTGGGCTCGGTGGTCGGCTATGCCACCGTCTATTCGGTTGCCGCCGCGATTCAGCGCGCCGGTTCGACCGATACGGAAAAGATGGTCGATGCCTTTAGCGGTCTCGAATTGGATTCGCCTTTCGGGCGCATTCGCTACCGGGCCGGCGATCATCAGTCGACCCTCGGCGCCTTTGTCGGCCGTCTGGCGGTTCAGGATGGCAAGGGTGTCATGGTCGACTGGTTCTATGCCGATGGCGCGCACTATCTGCCGGCCGAGGCCGAGGCGGCCAAGCTCCGTCCCGCGAACTGACGCGCGCGGCGTGCCCCGCTGACGATGGACGCCGGTTTTCTTGCCGTCCAGGCGCTGAACGGCCTGGCGACGGCGTCATCGCTGTTCCTGGTTGCAAGCGGCCTGTCCATCGTCTTCGGCATCTCGCGGATCGTCAATTTCGCCCACGGCTCGCTTTATATGCTGGGCGCCTATCTCGCCTGGAGCCTGGTGCAGGCCTTGGGCGGCAGGCTTGGGCTAAACCTTGGCTTCTGGGGCGCGATGCTTCTGGCCGCCGGCGCGGTGGGCGCCATCGGCCTGCTGATGGAAACCCTGGTGCTGCGGCGCCTTTATCAGGCGCCAGAGATGCTTCAGCTCCTTGCCACGTTCGGCATCGTGCTCATCATCGAGGATGCGGTTCTGTGGATATGGGGGCCTGAAGATCTGCTTGGCCCGCGCGCGCCCGGGCTTGCCGGCACCGTCATGATCCTTGGGCGCGCCGTGCCGGAATTCGACCTGTTCCTGATTGCCCTGGGTCCGCTGGTGCTGATGGGGCTTTGGGCGTTGTTCCGCACCACCCGGTGGGGGGTGCTTGTCCGGGCGGCGACCCTCGACCGGGAAATGGCATCGGCGCTTGGCGTCAACGTGCCGCTTCTGTTTACCGGCGTATTCGTGCTGGGCGCCGCGCTGGCGGGGCTTGGCGGGGCTCTCCAGTTGCCGCGCGAGGCCGTCCATCACGGTCTTGGGCTCGGCATCATTGCCGAGGTCTTCGTCGTTGTCGTGATTGGCGGCATGGGCAGCATTCTTGGCGCCTATCTGGCCGCGATCCTGATCGGCGAACTGCATGCGTTCGGCATCGTGGTGTTCCCGGGCATCACGGTGGTGCTGGTGTTCCTGATCATGGCGGCGGTCCTGTCGGTGCGGCCCTGGGGCCTGCTTGGCAGGCCGGAAACGACGGTGCGGCCCGGATCGCTTGCCCAGGCGCTGCCGCTTGCGCCCTGGTCGCGGCAGGGCCGGATCGCGGCTGTGATTGTCTTCATCGCCTTGCTGGCGGCACCCTTCATCCTTGGCAGCTACCACCTGGGCGTTTTGACCGAGATCCTGATCTTCGCGCTTTTTGCGGCCAGCCTGCAGTTCATCATGGGTGTCGGCGGCCTTGTCTCGTTTGGACATGCCGCCTATTTCGGCCTTGGCGCCTATGGCGCGGCGCTGCTGGTCGCCCGTTTCGCCTGGCCGATGGAAATCGCCCTTCTTCTGGCGCCATCCTTAGCGGTCGCGGGGGCGATCGTATATGGCTGGTTCTGCGTCAGGCTGGCCGGCGTCTATCTGGCCATGCTGACCCTGGCGGTGGCGCAGATGACCTATGCCTTCGTGTTTCAATCCTATGGCATCACCGGCGGTGACAACGGCATTCTTGGCGTCTGGCCGGCAGGCTGGGCGTCGTCGCCAGCGGTGTTCTATGGGCTTGCGTTGGGTGTCGTCGCTCTGGCCCTGGCCGCCCTGCGGGCGGTGGTGTTCGCGCCCTTCGGCTACACGCTGCGGGCCGGGCGTGATTCGGCTTTGCGTGCCGCGGCGCTTGGCATCAACGTGCGGCACCATCAATGGCTTGCCTTTGCGCTGGCGGGTGGATTCGCCGGGGTGGCCGGCGCGCTTTATGCCTTTTTCAAGGGCAGCGTGTTCCCGACCGTGGTGTCGATCCCGCTTTCCGTCGATGCGCTTGCCATGGTTCTTCTCGGTGGCCTGCAGACCCTGGTGGGACCGGTGCTGGGCGCTGGCGTCTATCAGGCCGTCCAGCTTTTGGTCAGCGGCTATACCGAACATTGGCGATTCGCGCTTGGCGTCCTGATCGTCGTGCTGGTGATCCTGGCGCCCGAAGGCGTCGCCGGGACCGCGATCCGCGCCGCGCGGCGATTGGGAAAAGCATCATGATGGCGCTGGCCGTGGCGGGCGTTCGCAAGCGGTTCGGCGGGGTTGATGCCGTCGGTGGGGTCGGCTTCGACCTGAGCCAGGGCCAGATCGCGGCCATCATCGGCCCGAATGGTGCGGGCAAGACCACCCTTTTCAATATCCTGGGCGGCCAGCTCCAGCCTGACCAGGGCAGTGTCCGCCTGGGCGGGACCGAACTTGTCGGACTGCCGACCCACAGGGTGCGGCGCATCGGGGTCGGGCGCACCTTCCAGATCGCGCAGACCCTGGCATCCTTCACCGTGCGCGAAAACCTTCAGATGGCCTGGATCGCCCATCATGGGCGGATGCGGTCGCTGTGGCCGCGGGCCCGCGACCTTTATGTGGCCGAATCCGATTCGCTTCTTGCCGGGCTTGGCCTTTCCGCCTTTGCCGAGCGGGCTTGCGGGACATTGGCGCATGGCGATCTCAAGCGGGTGGAACTGGCCATGGCGATGGTGGGTGAACCACGGCTTCTGCTGCTTGACGAGCCGACCGCTGGCATGGCCCCCGCCGAGCGGGTCGAGATGATGGCGCGGGTTACCGCGCTGGTGCGTGCCCGCCACGTGACGCTGCTGTTCGTCGAGCACGACATGGATGCGGTCTTCGGCCATGCCGAACGGGTGCTGGTTCTGGATCACGGCCGCTTGATCGCCGACGGTTCGCCGGATGCGGTGCGCGCCGACGCGCGGGTCCAGGCGGTCTATCTTGGCCCGCGTTTTGCCAAGGCGCCTGCACCGTGACGGCGCCGCTGCTTGTCGTCGATGGGCTCGATGCCTTTTATGGCAGCGGTCAGATCCTGTTCGGCGTTTCGCTCCAGGTTTCGTCGGGCCAGGTTGTCGCCCTGCTTGGGCGGAACGGCGCCGGCAAATCGACGACCCTGAAAAGCATCATGGGCCTGGTGCCAAATCGCCGGGGCCGGGTCGAATTCGAAGGCCACGGCCTGGCCGGTCTTAACGCCTATCGGATCGCCCGCAAGGGGCTTGGCTATGTGCCGGAAGACCGCCGCATCTTCGGCGACCTGACCGTCGACGAGAACCTTTCGGTCGGGCGCCGCCAGCCGGGTGCGAGCGGCGCCCCCGTCTGGACCGAAGAGCGGGCGTTCGACCTGTTTCCTGCGTTGAAGGCGCTGCGACACAGGGTCGCGGGCCGCCTGAGCGGCGGCGAACAGCAGATGCTGGCGGTCGCACGCACGTTGATGGGAAACCCGCGCCTGATCCTGATGGACGAGCCATCCGAGGGGCTGGCCCCCCTGGTCACCGAACAGATGGCGGCGGCCCTCATGACCCTGAAGAAAACCGGGCTTGCCATCCTGTTGTCCGAGCAGAACGTTCACTTTGCCGATTTCGTCAGCGATCGTGCCTATATCATCGAAAAAGGCCATATCCGCGCCGAAGGGCCGATGACGGCGCTGGCCCGCGATCCTGCGCTGCGGTCCCAATACCTTGCCGTCTGATTTGCCGCGTCCGGTCTTGAGTGTGGCGCGGGTCCGGGCCACACTGGTGGCATGCGCCGGACAGCCTTCTTTCCCATGATGCGGCCTGCATCGAAGCGCGGGCAGCCAGTCCGCAGCCTGGCAACCTGGTTGGCGGTGCTTGCGCTTGCGATCCAGACGCTTATTCCGCCCCTCCATCAGGCGGCGCAGGCGATGGGGGGGCAGGCATTCCTGTCGCGGCTTGTCGTGCTGTGCACGGCCGAGGGACCCAAGGTTGTCAGCATCGCCGATCATGGCGATGCGCCTGAACCGCAGGCACCGCCAACACGAACCCAGACCTGCGTGCTGTGCATCGGCCACCAGATGGCCGATGCGTCGCTGCTGCCCGGAGCGGCGCATGTGGTTGATCGGGTGGTTGTCGTCGCACACGTGACGGTTCCGGCCGCCTCGCTCTCTGGCAATGGCATCCGCCATTCGCCCCAGTATCCGCGCGGACCGCCAGGCCAGGCCTGATCGGGTTTTGGCCTGATCGTATCTCGGCCTGATCGCGTTTTGATCCTGATCCCTGGGCGTGGCGTCAAAGCTTGCAGCACTGGCTGCGCTGTGCGCCGCGACTGAACCCTTGAACCGAGCGGAGTTCTCCCATGTTGCGTCTTGCTGTCACAAGACTTGCTTTTCTTGGCGCACTGTTTGCCAGCCCATCTCTCCAGGCCCATGACTACACCCTGGGCGATCTGAAAATCGGCCATCCCTGGGCGCGCGTGTCGGCGGTCCAGAACGGCGCTGCCTATATGACCATTGCAACCACAGGCACGACGGGCGATCGCCTTGTCTCGGCGGCAAGCCCGGCCGCCGATCGCGTCGAGCTGCACACCCACATCATGGATGGCAACGTGATGCGCATGCGACAGGTCCCGGCCATCGAGGTGAAGCCGGGCGAAACCGCCACCCTGAAGCCCGGCGGGCTGCATGTCATGCTGCTTGGCCTGAAGAAGCCGCTGACCGAAGGTCTGGCGTTTCCGTTGACCCTGACGTTTGAAAAGGCGGGCACGATCGACGTCGAGGTCAAAGTCCAGAAGGACGAGGCCTCGGGCGGTCATGGCGCGCCGGCGTCCAGTCCGTCGCAGCCCGGCACCATGCATCGGGGCCACTGACGGCGGGTCTGGCCGCGTTTGAATTGCCCCGGGGGCGGGGGCCCAGGGGGAGTCCTGGGGCAGGGGGTGGATCAGCGATCCCTGTCCCACTCCCAGCCGATCGGTCCCTGGTCCTCGGGCAATTCGCTTGCCCCCTGCGGAACAATGCGCTCGGCCTGCTCGCGATAGGCGGTGATCTGGTCCTGCCAATAGCGCGATGTCGCCGCATAGGGAAAGGCGCGGGGAAAGGCCGGGTCGGCCCAGCGGTCGGCAAGCCAGCCATTGTGGCGCAGCATGCGCATAGCCCGCAGCGGCTCGATCAGCGCGATCTCGCGGCGGTCGAAATCAAAGAAGGTTTCATAGCCCGAGAGCAGCGGCAGGCACTGCGCCTCCTGCTCGGCGGCGTCACCGGACAGCAGCATCCACAGGTCCTGGACCGCGGGCCCCATGCAGCAATCGTCCAGATCGACCAGGAATGGGCCGGTCGCATCCACCAGGACATTGCCAAGGTGCAGATCGCCATGCAGGCGGATTGCCGCGGCCGGAAACCACGCCGTTGCGATGGCATCCAGCAGCGCTTCGCCAGCGGCGCGATAATTGGGCTTCAGATCCGCGGGCAGGATTCGGCTTTTCAGGGCGGCATCAAGAGCGGGCGCCGAATAGGATTCTGGCATCAGGGCGGGCCGCCGCCGGAACGGGCGGACCGCGCCCAAGGCATGAAGCCGCCCGACCAGCCGCCCGATCTGACGGAAATCCTCGGCGCTGTTCAGTTCAAAGGGCCGCCCGCCGCGTTTCGGAAACAGGGAAAGACGGTGGCCGCCGAACGCGAACAGCGTCGATGTCTTTTGCCGTGGTAGCGCCGGCCAGGGCGCAACCGTGTCGATGCCGGCGGTCGCGGCGTCCCTTGCAAAGGAATGCTCTTCGCGGATGGTCGCATCGCTCCAGCGCCCCGGCCGATAGAACTTGGCCACCACCTCGGTCTGGCCGCGATAGGGCGAATCCAGCGCGGCAATCACGACGCGATTTTCATAGCTGTTCAGCGGGAACAGGGCGCCGGTGCAGCGGACGCCGGTCTCGGTCCGGTGGATGAAGGCCTCGATGGCATCAAGCATGCGTTCCGGCGAGAGATCGGCATAAGGGGTCTCGCTGGGCGCGGGCTTGACCCCAGGCGTCACGTCAGCCGTGCCATCCGCGCCCGGCTGCCGCGTTCAAGGGCGGCCGCGACAAGTTTCCCGATCCGCAGGCGGAAGCGCAGTTTTTCCAGCAACCGCTCTTCCTCGACCGTCACCTGATGGGCGCTGTAGGCAATATCCGACGCCAGACAGAACGCGGTTTCGCGCAGATGCTCGGGCAGGGCGGCCTCGATCAGATCGAGGGTCGTTTCAAGGCCGTTCGGCTCGCCAAGCCGCTTTGCGCAGGTTTGGGCCGTGCGGATCAGATGATCCGGATTGAAGCCATCGAAGACCGGCAAATGGGTCACGGCATCGCCGATGGCGCGCAGTTCTCCGTCGCGCATCGCGCCGTCGGCTGCCGACGCCATGACCATGCCATAGATAAGCGCCTCTTGGGCGTTGATCATACTCTGCTCCTGTCGGGTCAAAGGTCTTAAAGCCCGGGCCCGCCTCGGCGTCAAGGCCGGGGTGATTCGAGCATTGGAATCCTGGCCAGGGCTGCGGTCAGAAACGCGCGGGTTGCCTGGATCGTTTCGGCAATTCCGATCCGCCGGACCTCGACGCCGGCCGGGAAAGCCCCCAACAGCCGCGATGGCAGCTGTTTGTCGAGCAGGACGAATACGCCATGGTCATCGGCCTTGCGCACCAGCCGGCCAAACGCCTGGCGCAGCCTGAGCCGCGTCATCATGTCGTCATAGTCATTGATCGGAAACGCCGTCTTGCGCGCGCGGTGCAGAATGTCGGGTCTTGGCCACGGGACCCGATCGAAGACGATCAAGCGCAGGGACGGCCCCGGCACGTCGACCCCGTCGCGCACGGCATCGGTGCCAAGCAGGCAGGCGGATTCCTCCTCGCGAAAGATGTCGATCAGGGTGGTGACATCCAGCGCGTCCACGTGTTGGGCCAGCAATGGAATGCCGGCCCGGTCAAGCGGCAGCGCGATCAGGCGATGCACCGCGCGCAGGCGTTCGATCGCGGTGAAAAGGCCCAGCGCTCCGCCGCCTGCGGCAAGGAACAGTTCGCGATAGGCGGCGGCCAGCTGGTGGGTGTCACGCTTGTCGAGATCGGTCACCACGAAGATGCGGGTCAGGGCCGGATAATCGAATGGCGAAGGCACCAGGGCGCGATAGACGGGCCGGCCCAGATGGGTGGCGCCGGTGCGGGCCTCGGCCGCCGCCCAGTCCGCATCGGTGTCGCCGGTCTGGTCGCGCAGCGTTGCCGATGTTATCAGCACGCCATGGGCGGGCTTTGCCACCACCTCGGCAAAGGGGCGGGTGGGATCGCGCCAATGGCGGAACAGGCCGACATCGATCTCGCGCCGCTCGACCCGTTCAAGCCGCAGCCAATCGACCGACTCGGGCGGTGTTGCATGGGCCAGCGCCCGCAGCATCGACTGCCAGGCGGCCAGCGGCGCCGTGCCGCGCCGGACCAGGCCCCGGGCCAGGGCCTCGATCCGCCGGCGGGCCCCGGGATCCAGGTTTGCGGTCTCGTCGGCCAGCTTGCGGGCCAGGCGCTGGGCAATGTCGGCCAGCGGCCTGGCCAGGTGGGCAAACGAATCCGCAAGGGCTTGGGCGGTATCCAGCAGATCCGCGGTCGGCGGGCGGCAATCGGCTTCCAGGCTATAGGGGCTGGCGCTGTCGGTGGAACGGGCCAGCACCTGGGCGCGCAGGGCGGCCAGGAAATGCTCGGCCGGGCCGTTTGCCAGGCCCTGCTGGACGCGGCCAAGCCAGCCGTCTGCGGGCAGGATGGCCGCCGCGGAAAGCGCCGCGTCCACCGCCGCCTCGGCCTCGCCGTCGGTTGCGATCAGATCGGCGATGCGGGCCTTCAGTCCGCGGGCGCGGCTGCCACGCCGTTCCTCGGCCCCTCTCAGCCAGCGGCGCAGCTCGCTCATCTCGCCGCCCGAAAGATGCTGGGCAAACGCCGAATCGGCGGCATCGAAGACATGGTGACCTTCGTCGAACACATAGCGCAGCGGCTGCCACGGTTCATCCAGGCCCCGGTACGCCGCCTGGATCATCACCAGCGCATGATTGGCGATGACGATCTCGGCCCGCCGGGCGCGGCGGATCGAATGTTCGATGAAGCAGACCGGGTAATGCGGGCAGGCGGCGTAGATGCATTCCCCGCGCTGGTCCGTCAGCCCGATGGTGCGATTGCGGCCGACCAGCCCTGCAAGCCAGGCCGGGAAATCGCCGCCGACCATGTCGCCGTCCCGGGTTGCCTCGGCGAACCGCACCATCAGGCCCGCCGCCACCGCGTTGGCCGGCCGGCCGGCCAAGCCGTTCGCGGTCTCCTCGAGGTTGAGAAGGCAGAGATAATTCTCGCGCCCCTTGCGGATCACCACCCGCGTCCGCTTCGTTTCGGGATCGGGGAACAGGCGGTCAAGCTCGTGGTCGATCTGGTGCTGCAGGTTGCGGGTATAGGTGCTGATCCATACCGTGCCGCCGTTCTTCTCGGCCCAGACGCTGGCCGGCGCCAGGTAGCCAAGTGTCTTGCCTGTGCCGGTCCCGGCCTCGGCCAGCACGAATTCCGGCCCCGCGTCGGTTGCGCGGGGGGCGAAGGCCGCGCTTGCCGCCGAGGCATAGTCCGCCTGCTGGGGGCGATCTTCCGCCGCGGGGCCCAGCAGATCGGCAAGCCTGGCCCGCGCCTCGCGCGGCTCCACCGGCTGGTTGGCGGGCGGTGGCTCAGGCGGCCGCTCTTCCCATGCGGGCAGCCGCCGCCAGACGGCCAGCGCCTCGCTCTCGGTTTCGGCGGCGGGGCCCGCAATCGCCAGGATCGGTTCGGACCAGCTCCAGCCGCCCCGGCCCATCGCGGCCGCAAGCGAAGCCAGATGGCCGCGCATGTCCGTGGTGGTGGCCTCGATCTCGCGCAGCAGGGCGCCGGCCGCGGTCAGCAGCGTGCGCGGTTCCTGGTCCAGGGCTGTGGGCACCGCAAGCCCAAGGGCGCGGGCCAGCCCGCGCGGTGTCGGCAGGCAGAAGCTGGCGGGGCGAACGAACGCAAACAGCTCGAGAATGTCGAAGGCTGGAAAGGGATCGCAGCGCAACCGGCCGGCCAGCGCCCGCATGTGGCAGACCAGGGGCCGCTGGCCGCTTCGCGCCCATCGGCTGGCCTCGGCCAGCGAAAGGGCCTTAGCCAGCGAAAGGGCCTGGGCATCGCCCTGCGGGCCAAGCACGAACGCCCGGGCCGCGCCGGCGACAAGGACAGGACCTGAAAAGCGCGCGGGCGCGGGCGATGGAACCGTCATGGATGAAGTATAATGCGCCCGCCGGTTGGGCGCTGCCCTGCTTGGTTGACGTCAGCGCAAGCCCTCTCTAGGGTCCGCCGGTCCTTGAATTTCGTTGGAACATCATGTCGGAAACCGCCGCATCGCTGCGCGAACTTGCCACGGCCGGCCGCGCCTGGCCCTTCGAGGAGGCCCGTCGGGTCCTGACGCGCATTGAGAACCGCGTGCCCGCCAAGGGGCACGTGCTGTTCGAAACCGGCTACGGGCCTTCGGGCCTGCCCCATATCGGCACCTTTGGCGAAGTGGTGCGCACGACCATGGTTCGGCATGCTTTCGCCATCCTCAGTGACATCCCGACCAGGCTGTATTGCTTCTCGGACGACATGGACGGCCTTCGCAAGGTGCCTGACAATGTCCCGAACCACGACATGCTGAAGCGCTATGTCGAACGCAAGAATTCCCTGGGCCAGATCACGCACCACCCAACCCCATTGACATCGGTCCCCGATCCGTTCGGGACCCACCCGAGTTTCGGGCAGCACAACAATGCCCGCTTGCGCGCGTTCCTTGACCGCTTCGGCTTCACCTATGAATTCAAGAGCGCGACCGAATGCTACCAGTCGGGAATGTTCAACGATGTCCTTCGCCGCGTTCTTGAAAAATTCGACGCGGTCCGCGATGTCGTTCTGCCGACCCTGGGACCCGACCGGCGGCGCACCTATTCGCCAATCTTCCCGATCATCGACATCAATGAAGACGGTCTTGCGCGCCGCATCGTGTTGCACAACGTGCAACTGGTGGGCGCAGATCTGGCCAACGGCCTTGCAACGTTCCAGCCTCTCGATCTCAATGGCGATCCCGAGGGCAAGCCGTTCCAGCATTCGATCCTGAATGGACGCTGCAAACTGCAGTGGAAAGTCGACTGGGCCATGCGCTGGACCGCGCTGGGCGTCGACTATGAAATGTCCGGCAAGGACCTGATCGATTCGGTCAAGCTATCGAGCCAGATCTGCCGGGTGCTGGGCGGGCGCCCGCCCGAGAACCTGACCTACGAGCTGTTCCTGGACGAACAGGGCCGCAAGATCTCGAAGTCGAAGGGCAATGGCCTGACCGTCGATGAATGGCTGCGTTACGCATCGCCGGAATCGCTTTCGCTCTTCATGTACCAGAAGCCGAAGGCGGCGAAGCGGCTCTATTTCGATGTCATCCCGCGGCAGGTCGATGACTACCTGGCCTTTCTTTCCAGGTATCCCGGCGAAGAAACGCCGGCGCGGATCGAAAATCCTGTCTGGCATATCCATTCCGGCAGCCCGCCGGCCTGGCAGACGGATGTCAGCTTTGCGCTGCTGCTCAACCTGATCGGCGCCTGCCACAGCGAGGACAAGGCCGTGGCGTGGGGTTTCGTTGCCCGCCATATCCCCGGCGCCAGGCCCGAAACCAGGCCGGAACTTGACCGCATGATCGGCTATGCGATCAACTATTACACCGATTTCGTCAAGCCGACCCGCAGCTTCCGGGCCCCGAGCGAGACCGAACGCCGCGCGATGGAAGACCTGATCGGCGGGCTGGAAAAGCTGCCCGCCGGCACCGACGCCGAGGCGATCCAGACCGAGGTCTACGAGACCGGCAAGCGCCACGGCTTCGCCAATCTGCGCGACTGGTTCAAGGCGCTTTATGAAGTGCTGCTTGGCCAATCGCAGGGCCCGCGCTTCGGCTCGTTCGTGGCGCTTTACGGCATCCCGGAAACCGTTGCCTTGATGCGCCGCGCGCTGGCCGGCCAGGATCTGTCCCGCGATTGACGGGCGCGCCGCCATCGCGGGGGGGGGGACGTGCAGGCCGGAACCGAGGGGCCATCGGCATGATCGATCTTTATCCGCTCTTGCGGCCGCTCTTGTTTCGCTGTGATGCCGAGCAGGCCCATCGGCTGGCGGTCCGCGCCCTGGCGTCGGGGCTGGTGCCCGCCTGTCACGGGGGGGACGATCCGATTCTTGCCGTCACCGTGTTCGGCCATCAATTCGCAAACCCGATCGGCATGGCGGCAGGGTTCGACAAGAACGCCGAGGCCGTGGACGGCCTGCTCGGGCTTGGCTTCGGGTTTGTCGAGATCGGCACCGTCACGCCCCGGCCACAGGCCGGCAATGCGAAGCCGCGCCTGTTCCGCCTGCCGGCGGATCGCGCCATCATCAACCGTCTCGGCTTCAACAGCGCCGGCATGGCGCCGGTTGCGGAAAGGCTTGCGGCACGGCGCCTGGCGCACGGCAAGGGTGCGGGCATCGTCGGCATCAACATCGGCAAGAATCGCGACAGCGCCGATGCGGCCGCCGATTATGCCGCCGTCACCCGCGCGCTGGGTGTCTTTGCCGATTATCTTGTCATCAATGTTTCGTCGCCCAACACGCCGGGACTGCGGGCCCTGCAGGGCAAGGACGAGCTTCTGGGCCTGGTCGGGGCTGTGCGCGGGGCCTTGGCCGACACGGCGGGGGCCACAGGCGCGGGGCGCCGGCCGGTGCCGGTGCTGGTCAAGATCGCGCCTGATCTTTCCCCGGACGAGCGGGCCGATGTGGCCGCCGCCGCCCTGGCGGCGCCGGTCGATGGATTGATCGTCAGCAACACCACCGTCTCGCGCCCGGACACGCTGGCGGATCCCCACCGGGCCGAGACCGGTGGGCTTTCCGGGCGGCCGCTTTTCGCGCTGTCCACCGCGGTGCTGCGCGACATGCGGCGCCTGACCCAGGGACGCATTCCCCTGATCGGGGCGGGCGGTGTCGCCTCGGGGGCCGATGCCTATGCCAAGATCCGTGCCGGCGCCAGCCTGGTGCAGATCTATTCGGCGCTCGTCTATGAAGGCCCGGCCCTGGTCGACCGTATTAAGCGCGAGCTGGCCGGCCTGCTGCGGCGCGACGGCTTCGCCACGGTGGCGGACGCCGTTGGCCAGGGTGGGGTTGGCCCGGATGGGCCATGAGCCCGCCGCCCACTACCAATCGTTAACCCTATCTCAACCAAGCGCGGCGAAACTTGCCGGGTTGACGGTCCGTGATTCGAATTCGGCTGGCGCACCCATGACCCTTCCGGTTCAGTTTCTCTTCATCCTCGCCTATGCGGGCCTCGGCACGGCCGTCGCCTTGCTTTTGCCGCAGCGCGTCCCGGGGCTCGATGGTTCGACTGCCATTATCGCCGGCGGTGTTGTGTTCATCCTTGCCCTGCTGCTGCACGAGATCTGGGCGCGTATCCAGCGCCAGGCCGACATCGTCTCGCATATTCGCGCCCTGCGTTCCGGTTACGACGGGGTGATGGGCGAACTGGTCGAGGCGCGCGGCGAAACGCGCGGCATCTACGAGGCCCTGGTCGAAGGGCGCCAGCGGGCGCGCGAGACCGAGCGCCGGGAAATCGAAAAGGTCGCAAGCGAGGTCCGCATCCTGCAAAGCATTGTCGAACAGCTTTGCGACCGGGTCGAAAACCCGGGCCCCAATCGCGGCCGCGTGGCCGCCGCGCTGCGGTCGGCCAAGGATCTGGACGACGAAGCGGTGCTTGCCATTCTGCGTGAAGGCCTGCGTTCGGAAAAGGTCGATCTCTATGTGCAGCCGATCGTCAGCCTGCCGCAACGGAAGCGCCGCTTCTATGAATGCTTCTCGCGCATTCACGACGCGGCCGGGCTTCAGGTCGTGCCCGAACAGTATCTGTCGATCGCCATGGAAGAAGGCCTGATCGTCACCCTCGACAACCTGTTCCTGTTCCGCTGCGTCCAATTGATCCGCCGCGCCCGGCAGCATAGCAAGGACGTGGGGTTCTTCTGCAACATCTCGCGCCATACGGTTGCCGATCACCGCTTCTTCAAGGACTTCATCGAATTTGTCGCCGACAACGCCGAATTGGCACCCAATCTGATCTTCGAGCTGTCGCAGGCCGATCTCGAGGCCGCCGATTCCGACCTCCGGGCCGGGCTCGAGCGGCTTGCCAATATCGGCTTCCGGTTCTCGATGGATCGGGTCACCACGCTCGATCTCGATATTCCGGTGCTGGCGGCGCGCAATGTCCGTTTCGTCAAGATCGAGGCGGCGCTTTTCCTGTCGGACGAGGCGCGCGGCAAGGCACCCCTCGAACTGCGCGATCTCAAGAAGTCGCTCGACCGGCGCGGCATTGACCTCATCGTCGAGAAGATCGAGACCGAGCAGCAGCTCCGCGAAATCCTCGATTACAATATCGATTTCGGCCAGGGCTATCTGTTCGGTGAACCGCGCGCCAGCCGCGAAGCCGCCTGATCCGGCCGCGGCGTCAGCCGGGCCTGTCGCGCCTCTCTTTACCGGCGGTCCGTGCCTGTGGCACAAGGGCGCCGTGACCCTGTCCAGTGCCGATCCCACCGTCGCGGCTGCGCCGATCCCGATCCTTTCGGGAATTGGCGCCATTGCCGATCGTTATGACGGCTTTGTCATCGATCTCTGGGGCGTTCTCTATGATGGCGTGAAGCCGTTCCCCGGCGTGATCGAGACGCTTGATCGCCTGCGGGCACGGGGCAAGCGCGTGCTTCTGCTGACCAACGCGCCGCGGCGGGCCCTGCTGATCGTCCGCCGACTTGAACGCGCTGGTCTGCCGCACGCGCATTACGATGACCTGATCTCGTCCGGCGAAGCGGCGTTCGAGGCCCTGCAGCAGCGGGCCGCGCCGTGGGCACAAGGACTTGGCCGGCGGATCTTCTTCGCCGGGAGCGCGCGCGATCCCGATGTGGTGAACGGTCTTGGCCTTATCGAGACGCAAAACGTCGACGAGGCCGATTTCCTTTATTCAGTCGGCGTCGACAGCGTTGACGAATCGCTTGACCGCTATCGCGATGTTCTGGCGCGTGCGGCCGCGCGCAGGCTGGTCTTCGTTTGCGCAAACCCGGACCTTGCCGTCATCCATGACGGCCAGCGCGGCATGTGTGCCGGCACGCTTGCGGCCCACTACGAAACCCTGGGCGGCGCCGTGCATTACTTCGGCAAGCCCTATCCCGCCGTCTACGAAGCCGCCTTCGCCCGCCTCGGGCTCAAGGATCGGGGCCAGGTTGTCGCGGTCGGCGATTCACTGCGCACGGACATTGCCGGTGCGCGCGCCTTCGGGTTCGACGCGCTGCTCGTGCTGGGCGGCATGCACCGCGAGGAGCTTGGGCTTGGCGTCGATGCGCGGCCTGGCCCGGCCGAACTTGGCCGGCTCTGCGCCCGGTTCGGCCAGCGCCCGACCGCGGCCGTTCCCGCATTCCGCTGGTCGGCGAATTCGTCCGGTCAGTGATCCGAGTGGTGCAGGATCAATTGTGCCGGGCCCGTGTCATAGGCAAGACCCGCCGGGGTCAGTTCGATCGAATCCGGGAACAGGGTCTTCGTCACCAGGCCCTTGCGTTCCAGTGCCCGCCAGGCCCCCTCGATGCCCAGCCCCGACGCATCTCGGGCGGCGACCACGGCATCGCCCAGGTGGAAGTGGTTGCCATGCGGATGGGGAAGGTTGAACACCCGCACTGATTGGCCGCCGGGCATCGCCTCGGAATGGTCAGGAAGCTTGGCCAGTGCCTGAAGAAGCGTGAGGGTGCGGAGTTGCAGGTCGTTGAGCTTGAGCGGGTTCAATTTCGGCGGCATGGCGGCAATCGCTTCCGGTTCGTTGATGCAGGGCGGTCGCCTGCGAAATTGGCCGAGCGGCGCCGCCGCGGCAAGCGGTTTTCAGCCCCCTGTGATAGGGTTGGAATCCCATGGCCAAGAACGCGATCCGGCGCACTTGGCGCCTGCCGGTTCCCGTGCCGCCCGAGCCAGCCTGGCGGGCGCTTGCCGATACCGCGCGTTTCAACGAAGCCATGGAAATGCCGAAATACCAGGTCAGCGAAACGCCGCAGAACGATGGCAGCGTTCGCGCCCGGGGGGAAATCCGGCAGGGGCCGTTTCATATCGCCTGGGATGAAGTGCCGGTCGACTGGGTAGCCGGCCAAGGCTTCCATCAGGTCCGACGCTTCCTGAATGGTCCGCTTGTGGAACTGGTGGCCGATCTTGACATCGAGGCGGCCGACGATGGCCGCGCCGCGATTGCCCGCTACACCGTCTCGATCACACCCCGCAACTGGTTCGGCCGATGGGTGGTGGCGCCCGCCCTGCTGACCGGGTTCGGGCGCAAGGCAACCCTGCGGGTGCAGGAGGCGGGTAAGCGGCTGGCCGCCGGCCTGCCGCGCGCCTTCGCCGTTGCAGGGCGGACGCTGGGCCCTGTTGCCAAGGCACGCGCCGATGCGCTGGTGGCGCGGATCGAATCCAGCCCCTATGGCCATGGGTCCGCCACCGTGTTGCTTGACCATCTTCTTTCAGCCTCGGATCTTGACGTGGCGACGATACGGCCGCTTGCGTTCGCCAGGCTGGCCAATCTGCGCCCGCGTGACTCGATCGAGATGATGCTGGCCGCAACCCATTTCGGCCTGCTCGAATTGCAGTGGGACGTGATCTGTCCCCGCTGTCGAGGCGCCAAGGCACGGCCTGCCCATCTGCAGGCCTTGCCGCGCCAGGTCCATTGCCCGTCCTGCAATGTCGAATATGGCGCCAATTTCTCGGAGAACGTGGAAATCACCTTTCGGCCGGCACCGTGGCTGCGCCTGATCGAGGGCGGCGAATACTGCCTGATGGGGCCGGGCAGCACGCCGCACGTGCTTGTGCAGCAGCATCTGGCCCCCGGCGAAACCAGAACGGTCAGGGCGCGGCTTGCGCCCGGCATCTATGGCTTGCGCACCCGCGAACCGGGGCCGGACCTGGCCATCACCCATGCGGGCGGTATCTTCCCGGGTGTCATTCTGACCGGCCGCGAGATCAAGACCGGACAACCATCGGAGCCAGGCGAGATCAGTTTCTCGAATCAATGCGAGCGGCCGGCAACCATCGTGATCGAGAGCCGCGCATGGCGCGACGATGCCCTGACCGCCAAGGCCGCGACCGCGCTTCAGGTCTTTCGCGTGCTCTTTCCGGACGAAACGCTGAGCGTCGGCGAGGATGCCAACATCGATCGCATGGCGTTCCTGTTCACCGATCTGCGCGGATCGACCACCCTGTACGAGCGGCTTGGCGATTCCGAAGCGTATCGCGTCGTTCGCCGCCATTTCGAATTTCTCGAACAGGCGGTGACGGCGAACGATGGTTGCATTGTCAAGACAATCGGCGATGCGGTTCTTGCCGTCTTCGCGGCCCCTGCCGATGCGCTGCACGCCGCACTTTCGATCCAGGGCAATGTCTCGGCCTTCAACGACCGGATCGCACCCAATGCGATCCGGATCCGGCTTGGCCTGCACCACGGGCCCTGTGTGGCGGTCACCCTGAACGGCCGGCTGGACTATTTCGGATCGGCGGTGAACCTGGCGGCCCGTCTCGAGCACGAAAGCCGCGGTGACGATATTGTCCTCTCGGCGGCGATGGCGGAAGACGACGCGGTGGCCGGCCTGTTGGCAGGCCATTCCGTCTTCCGCGAGACCGCGCAGATCCGTGGCTTCGATCGGCCGATCCCCCTGGTCAGGATCGGCGGCGTGGTTTCGCGCTGACCCGTCTTGCCCGGGCACTTCTTGCCCTGGCGCTTCCTGCCTTGGCGCGCTGCCCCCTGACGCTGCGCTTTGTCTTGGTCTTTGCGGTTTTCGCTTTTGCCGTGGCACGGGGCTTGGCCTTGCTGCCCTTCTGCGGGACCGCTTTCGCTTTGGTGGCCTTGCCCTTGGCGGGCTTGTGGCCAGCGGCGGGGCGCGGCGCCTTCGTGCGTACGGCCTTTTTGCGATAGACCAGCAGGGTCTTGAATTCGCCGACCCGCTCGATCGGCCGGGTCTTTTCAAGCTGGGCGATCACGGGCCTGGCCCGGTCGAAGGCCATCGAACCCATATAGAACAGGATCAGCCCGTCGGGCCGAAGCTGGTCGACCATCATCTCGGCCAGGGCAAGATCGGTCAGCCCGCCATAGGTGTCGTTCTTTTCGGTGCGGAACTCGCAGAGGTGAAAAAGCGTGACGATGTCGAACGCCGGCAGCAGCTTGGGGTCCAGAACGTAGATGTCACCGAAGAAGGCCTTGTAGGTGCGGGTGATGGCCGGCCGTTCGATCGCCAGCGCGACATAGCTTTCGTATTCCTGGGGGGATGCGGTGATGCCCAGGACCGAATTGCCATGGCCATCCTCGGCGGTGCGGATGCCGACGACATGGTGATTGCCGGTGCCGAAATGGAAAATCGACGCACCGCGAACGTTGTAATTTTCCAGCAGTTCAAGGAAATGCACGTCGCACGGGCACGCCTGGACATGCAGATCCCAGCTCTCGTCCCAGATGTTCATTCTTTCGTCGTTCGTTCGATCACTCATCGGCCTGCAAACTCCGTTTGGTCTGATGGGGGGCGGAACTCAGGAAGGGATGGCGACAGGCGGGGCCTTAAGCTTGTCTTGCGCATCTGCGCGCGGATGCGGTGCGGTCGCGCCGACCACGAAGGCGCCGTCCTTCACCCGCTGCAGCACAAGGCTGCGATCGTGAAACGCCTCAAGGCCTGGGCGCGGGACCACGCTGATGACGGTCGCATCGGGCAGTTCGTCCCTTAGCACGGCCATCAGGGCGGCCTGGCCCAGATCGTCCAATGGGGCCACCGCCTCGTCGAGAAGGACGATCCCCGGCTGCTGCACCACGAGCCGCGCAAAGGCCAAACGCTGGCGCTCGCCATTCGAAAGCACCTTGTCCCAGCGGCGCACCGTATCAAGATCGGCCGCAAGATGCGAAAGCCCGACCCGATTGAGCGCGGCTGCAATTGCATCGTCGTGGACCGGTGCATCCGCCGGCGGATAGGTGACGGTCTCGCGCAGCGAGCCAAGCGGCAGATAGGCCTTTTGGGCGATGAAACCGATCCGCGTGCCGACCGGCAGATAGATAGAGCCAGATCCCCATGGCCACAGCCCGGCCATGGCGCGCAGCAGCAGCGATTTTCCGGCCCCGGTTTCGCCGGTGATCAGGATCTTCTCGCCGGGGCCGATGACCAGGCCGGGGGCCCGGATCAGGGGCTGGCCGTCACGATCGGCGATGACCAGCTTGTCGAATCGAATGGCGGCATCGTGGCTGGCGCGGGCCGCGATGCCGGAAGCGGGATCGGTCGCCGGTCCACGCTCGACCCCATCGATGGCGTCGATCAGCTCGACCACCCGGCGCGCCGAGGCGTGCCAGTTGGCAATGGGGCGGAAGTTCTCGACCCCCCAGGCGATGGCTGCCTGAACCGGAATGTAGGCCGTGGCCAGCTGCATGACCGCGCCCAGCGAAAGATCGCCCGACAGGTATTTGGGCGCCGCCAGCAGCAGGGGCACCACCGGCAGCAGCACGCCATTTCCCGTCAGGATCCAGGTGATCTGCCCGTCTTTGCGCACGACCGCCATCCATCGCGCCACAACCGATTGGAAAGCGACCCCAAGCTGGCGCCGCTCGCCGGCAACACCCCGGGCCAGGGCAACGTCTTCGGCGTTCTCGCGCAGGCGGGTCAGCGAGAAGCGGAAATACGCCTCGGCCTCGTTGCGTTCAGCCATTCTCTGGGGCAGCGAGCGTCCGACCAGCAGGATCAGGCCGGTGACAAGCACGCCATGCAGGATCGCAGTCAGCACCAGATAGGCCGGGATCGTAAATCCGCCAGCCGATGCGGGCAGCGTCAACGAGCCGCCGACCGACCAGAGGATTCCAACGAACGTAATGATCGAAACCACCGCCGTCGTAAGGCCGATCAGAAAATCGATCAGGGGCTCGGTCGCCCAGCGCACGTCTTCGGCGATGCGGTATTCGGGGTTGGTGATTTCGGGGCCGCGCAGGATCAGCCGGTAATAGCGTTGCCGGGCAAGCCACGAATCCATGAGAGCGGCGGTCAGCCATTGGCGCCAATAGACCTGCACCGTTTCCCGGGCAAGGACAATGCAAACGCTCACTGCCGTGATGGCGCCGGCAAGCCCCAGAAACGCGGCCAGGGCGTAGCTCGCGGTCTCGGCGTTCTTGGTCTCCAGCGCATCGAAGAACCAGCGGTTCCACAGGCTGATGCCAACATTGCCGCCGATGTTGAGAAGCACGGCGCCGACCAGGCCAAGGGTCAGCAGCCAAGCCCGCCAGGCGGTCTTGCCGCGCCAAAAGCCACCCGCATGGCGCGAAAAAACCTCAACGACCCGACGCCGGTCCCCGGACGCTGAAGCCGATCGGGCCACCTTTTCGGCTGGCCGCATGCGCAACCCTCCCTGCCCCGAACTGCGCCGTTTTTTGTTTTTGCGCAGCCGTCCGCCATCGACGGGCTTGATGGCCGACTGGGCCTTGATTGGCGACTGGGCACAGTACGGCTGGACAGGACGGCCGGAGCGTTCAATCCACGAATTGACCAAAGAATGTGGCGGGAATCCGCGGGCGCTGCAAGCCACGGCTGTGGCCGCGGCCGCAGCCGGCTGGAAATTGTCGTTAACACCGGGATTTTCGGCCAATCGATAGGGCCCCGGTGGCAATGGACTTGGCCATTGTGCGGCGCTTATATTGCGCCCGAACCCCAGAGAATGAGGCGAACAATGACGGATTTCGGCAAAACATCATTGGCCGGCTGGCAGGCCGAGGCGCGCAAGGAACTGCGTGGCAAGGATGTTTCGTCGCTCGACTGGGAGACTGCCGAGGGCATCCGGGTCAAGGCGCTTTATACGGCAGACGACCTCGATGGGCTTGCGCACCTGAACACCCTGCCGGGCCTGCCCCCATTCACCCGCGGCCCGCGGGCGACCATGTATGCGAACCGGCCCTGGACGATCCGTCAATACGCCGGCTTTTCGACGGCCGAGGATTCGAATCGGTTCTACCGCGAAAACCTGAAGGCCGGCCAGAAAGGCCTGTCGGTGGCCTTCGATCTTGCCACCCATCGCGGCTATGACAGCGATCATCCGCGCGTGCTGGGCGATGTGGGCATGGCGGGGGTTGCCATCGATTCCGTCGAAGACATGAAAATCCTGTTCGATGGCATTCCGCTCGACGAAATGAGCGTGTCGATGACCATGAACGGCGCCGTGCTGCCGATCCTGGCCAGCTATATCGTCGCTGCCGAGGAACAGGGTGTGCCGCCGGGCAAGCTTGCGGGCACCATCCAGAACGACATCCTCAAGGAATTCATGGTCCGCAACACCTATATCTATCCGCCCGAGCCCAGCATGCGGATCGTTGCCGACATCATCGAATACACGGCGAAGAACATGCCGCGTTTCAATTCGATCTCGATCAGCGGCTACCACATGCAAGAGGCGGGAGCGACGGCGGTTCAAGAGCTGGCCTTCACGCTGGCTGATGGCCTTGAATATGTGCGGGCCGCGCTTTCAAAGGGGCTCGACATCGACGATTTCGCGCCCCGCCTCTCGTTCTTCTGGTCGATCGGCATGAATTTCTTCATGGAAATCGCCAAGATGCGGGCCGGCCGCTATCTGTGGGCGACGATGATGCAGGAATTCAAGCCGAAGAAGACAGAAAGCCTGGCGCTGCGCACCCATTGCCAGACATCGGGCGTCTCGCTCACCGAGCAGGATCCCTATAACAACGTCATCCGCACCACGATCGAGGCAATGGCGGCGGTGCTGGGCGGCACCCAGTCCCTGCACACCAACGCATTCGACGAGGCGCTTGCGCTGCCGACGCCTGCCTCGGCGCGCATTGCCCGCAACACCCAGCTCATCCTGGCCGAGGAAACCGGCATCCCCAAGGTGGTTGATCCGCTGGGCGGGTCGTACTACGTCGAGGCGCTGACCGCCGCAGTGGCGGCCGAAGCCACGAAGCTGATCAAGGAGGTCGAAGCCCTGGGCGGCATGACCAAGGCGGTCGCCACCGGCATGCCGAAGCTCAGAATCGAGGAAGCCTCGGCCCGCCGCCAGGCTCGGATCGACCGTGGCGAGGAAGTCATCATCGGCGTCAACCGGTATCGGCCGGAAAAGCCCGAAGCGATCGACATTCTGGATATCGATAACTCGAAGGTGCGCGACGCCCAGATCGCCCGCCTGAAAAAGGTGCGAGCCGGCCGTGACGCGACCAAGGTCGAAGCGGCGCTGGCCGCCCTGACCAATGCCGCGAAAACCGGGACCGGCAACCTGCTGGCCTTGAGCGTCGATGCGGCACGGCTTCGGGCCACGGTGGGGGAAATCACGGCTGCGCTGGAAAAGATCTGGGGCCGCCATCAGGCCGAGATCAAGAGCGTGAGCGGCGTCTATGGCGCGGCTTATTCCAATGACGAATCCTTCAACGCGATTCGCCGCGAGATCGACTCCTTCGCCGACAAGGAAGGCCGCCGGCCACGCATGCTGGTCGTCAAGCTCGGCCAGGATGGCCATGACCGTGGCGCCAAGGTGATTGCAACTGCCTTCGCCGATCTTGGCTTCGATGTCGATGTCGGCCCCTTGTTCCAGACGCCGGAAGAGGCGGCGCGCCAGGCGATCGAGAACGACGTCCATGTCGTCGGCGTGTCGTCCCAGGCGGCCGGCCACAAGACCCTGGTGCCCGAGCTTATCGATCATCTGAAGCGGCTGGGTGGCGGCGACATCCTGGTTGTGTGCGGCGGCGTCATTCCGCCCAAGGATTACGATCTTCTCGTCAAGAAGGGTGTCAGCCGGGTCTTCGGGCCCGGCACCAACATTCCGAAGGCGGCGGCCGACTTGATCGCCCTCATTCACGCGCGGCGCAAAGCGGCCTGAGGGATCGGCGCGGCGATGGCCGTTCCCGCTGCAAGCGGTGCCCGCAACGGTGATGCGATGGCGGATCTGGCCCGGCGCGTCTGTGCACGGGACCGGCGGGCACTGGCACAAGCCATCACCCTGGTCGAATCGACCCGGGCCGATCATCGGGTCGATGCCGATCGGCTGCTGGCCATCCTGCTGCCCGAGACGGGGCGGTCGATCCGGCTTGGCATCACGGGGGTTCCGGGGGTCGGCAAGTCGAGCTTTGTCGAAGCCTTTGGCCTGCTGTTGACCGGATTGGGCCATCGGGTGGCGGTTCTGGCGGTCGATCCCACCTCGCGCCGTTCCGGCGGCTCGATCCTGGCCGACAAGACCCGGATGGTGGAGCTGGCGCGGACCGAATCCGCATTCATCCGGCCATCGCCGGCCGGGCTTACCCTTGGCGGTGTCGCGCGTCGCACCCGCGAGGCCGCGCTCATCTGCGAGGCGGCCGGGTTCGACATCGTGCTGATCGAGACGGTGGGGGTGGGCCAGTCTGAAACGGCCGTGTCCGACATGGTCGACATGTTCCTGCTGCTGCTTGCCCCCGCCTCGGGCGACGAGCTGCAAGGCATCAAGCGCGGCATCGTCGAACTTGCCGATCTGATCGTCGTGAACAAGGCAGACGGGGCGCTGGCTGCGGACGCCAGTCGCGTCGCGCGCGACTACGCGAACGCGCTGCGCTTGATGCGGCCGGCTTCGCCCAACTGGCAGCCGCAGGTTCTGACCTGTTCGGCGATCGAGCGGCGTGGCATCGATGCGGTATGGAAGGCGGTGACGGACTACCGCGAACGTCTTGGCCCATCCGGAGAGATCGCCGCGCGCCGCACCGCCCAAGCAAGCGCCTGGATGTGGGCCGAGATCGGCGAGGAGCTGCTCGCCGCGCTGCGCGCCCACCCCGGTGTGAAGGCCAGGATCGCGGCGTTCGAGGCCGATGTCGCGGCCGGGCGGGTTACGCCAAGCGCGGCGGCGCGGGCGCTTTTCCAGATCTTTCTTGGGAGCGGCGCCCGCGACGTGTCATGAGGATGCCCGTCGCGGGAGCGTTGCCACGATGGCCTTGAGCCCACCGCCATGAGTAACGGCCAGGCCGGTCGCCCGCAGCTTCCGATCAAGGCTGCCGACAAATTCACCCTCATTCTGTTTGGGATGGCCCTGACATCCGGCATCGCCTGCTGGCAGCTCAGGGGCTGGGATGTGGTGCTGCGTGTGCTGGGCGAGGATGCTCTTCAGATCGCGTCCATTCTGCCCATGATCGCCATGGGACTGATCATTTCGGGCTGCATTCAGGAACTGTCGCAGCGCTGGCCCCTGTCGAAATGGCTTGGCGAGGGCTCGGGCTGGCAGGGTCTTGCCATCGCCACCGGTGCCGGAGTGGCAACGCCCGGCGGGCCGTTCACGGCCTTTCCGCTTGTGATTGCCCTCAACCAGGCTGGCGCCGCCACCTCGACCCTGAACGCCTATATCACGGCCTGGGCCGTGAACGGGTTCCAGCGGATTCTGGTGTGGGAAATCCCGTTCATGGGACCTGAATTCGCATTCCTGCGCTTTGTCGTGTCGTTGCCGCTCTCGTTCCTTGCCGGCCTTCTGACCCGGCTGCTGCTGCGCCGCCGCCATCGGCGGCAGGACCCGGGCGACGGGCCGCCCCCGCCATGAGCAGCTTTGCCGCCCTTGCCTTTCTGGCCATCGTCCTGTTGCTGCTGGTCTATCGCCAGGATCCGGCCGCGCCGAAGCGGGCGCTGAAGCAGGGATTTCGCCTTGCCGGCCGCATCGCCATCACCATGCCGATCGCGGTGGCGTTCGCGGGCTTCACGGGCGAACTGCTGCCGCGCGAAACAGTGGCGCACGGTCTTGGCCCGGAATCGGGGTGGATCGGCATCGTTTTGGCGGGCGTGATCGGCGGATTCATGCCGGGTGGGCCGATCGTGTCGTTCTCGACGGCACTGATCATCTATAATGCTGGCGCCGGCGTGCCCCAGATCATCGCCTTTATCACCGGCTGGTCTGTCTATGCCTTTCATCGCACGCTGAGCTACGAGATTCCGCTGATGGGTTTCCGGTTCGCGGCGGTCCGGCTGGGGGCGTCGTTGATCTTGCCGCTGGTGGCCGGCGGGCTGGCCGCCGCCGCTCTGGCCCTGGGCTATCGGTTGAATTGATGATTGAACGATTTCAAGGGCCTGGTTCAAGGACCCGGGCCGGGGCGGGCCAAGCGGGCCAGGGCGGGCCATGTGTGCCAGCGGCTTGACGGCCATGGCGTTCCGGCCTAAAACCCACCTGCCCCGCGCCGCCCATGGGCTGGCTGCGGCGGGTTTTGCTTTGCTACGGAACTGAAAGGGAAGCTTCGATGTCTCGCCGCTGCGCCGTGACCGGCAAAGGCGTTATGACTGGCAACAACGTCAGCCACGCCAACAACAAGACGCGCCGGCGCTTCCTGCCGAACCTTCAGGTTGCGTCGTTCTTCAGCGACGCCCTTGGCATGCCGGTTCGCCTGCGTCTTTCCGTGACCGGCATCCGCACCATCGAGAAGAACGGCGGCATCGATGCCTGGATCCAGGGCGTGTCGTCCAAGAACCTGGACCAGGACCTGCTTCGCCTGCGCCGGCGCATCGAACGGGCAAAAGCATCCCGGGCCGCCGCCTGATCGGGCCAGCGATATCCGGATCAAAGGGGCCCTGCGGGCCCCTTTCTCATTGGTGCCAGGCCGTGCAAGCCTCTAATCCACCAGGGCGAACAGCATGATCAGGGTCCGCTGCAATGGGCTGAAATTGTCGTCGGCGATCAGGTAGAGAAGGGTTGCGCCGTCGGTTCCGCGCCGCGCCGCGATCGCTTCGAAATTGTCGATCACGTTCGGCGAAAACAGCCGCGCGATCTCGGACGTCTGGATGACGGTATCGGGCACCAGCGCGTCGGGCGCGATCCGCGCGATGCGGATGGCAAGGCCGGTGAATGTCGAGAACCGGCGTTCGACAACGATCACGCCGCCACCGGGCAGAGCGGCCGCGTCGGTCGGCTGATAGTCGCCGGTACTGCGGTAGCGAATTGACTGCCATGTGCCATCCTGCCACAGCCACCCCTGGATCTCGTCGTTGCCAACCCGCAGGCCTTCGGTCAGGGCAAGCAGGCGGCCATCGGGCAGCGCGGCCAGCGCCTCGATCCCCTGGTTGGCGGGCGCCCGTTCCAGCCCCGGCGGCGCGGGAAAGGCCAGGGGCGGGTTGGCCAGCGGCTCGTCCCCCGGCGGATAGCGCCAGATGCGGTGCCGATTTTCAAACCCGACCAGCACGCTTCCATCGGGCAGGGTAGCCATGGCCTCGGCATCGCGATCAAGCCTGCTTACCAGCGGCAGGCCGTCTAATCCGGCCAGCGTGCCGATCTCGGCCCCGGCAACGGCGGCCAGCCAGCCGTTCGCATCGACCACGAACGAACCGCTCAACCAGCGGCCATGGTCCGAAAGGGCGACGAAGCGTTCGCCGTCGGCGCTGACCCGCAGCGCCGAGAAGCCGCCGAAACCGGAATTGCGGGCCTTGATCTCGATCGTGCCGCGATGCTCAAGCCCGCCGACGCGCGTTGCAAATGGCTTTTCGCCGTCAAGCGGGTGGCGGGTGATGGCCAGCGTGATCGGCTCGGCGGCCAAGACACCGGCCGCGGCAGCGATCCCAGCGACAATGGCCAGTCCGATGCCATGGCTGTGACGAACAAGCCGGGCGTGGCCCGTCCGCCGGCGCGGCCTCAATGCGGACGTCCGCGGCCTGCACCTCGCGCCGTAAGGCCGGCGGCGCGCCGGGACACGCCTGTGCCAGGGCGCGGCCCGCCCTCGGGCGCTTCGTCGAACAGGTCGGTCAATTGGCCAAGGACGGTGCCGCCCAGCTGTTCGGCTTCGACGATGGTGACCGCGCGGCTGTAATAGCGCGTCACGTCGTGGCCGATGCCGATGGCTACCAGTTCGACCGGAGAGACCGATTCGATCCAGTTGATGACTTCGCGCAGATGCCGCTCAAGATAATTGCCCGGATTGACCGACAGGGTCGAATCGTCGACTGGTGCGCCGTCGGAAATCACCATCAGGATGCGCCGCTGCTCGGTACGGCCAATCAGCCGTTCATGGGCCCAGAGCAGCGCCTCGCCGTCGATATTCTCCTTCAGGATGCCTTCCCGCAGCATCAAGCCAAGATTGCGCCTGGCCCGCCGCCACGGCATGTCGGCCGACTTGTAGACGATGTGGCGAAGATCATTAAGCCGACCAGGATTGGCCGGCTTGCCGGCCGCCAGCCACGTCTCGCGGGATCGCCCGCCTTTCCAGTTCACGGTGGTAAAGCCCAGGATCTCGACCTTCACGCCGCACCGTTCCAGGGTGCGGGCCAGAATATCCGCGGTCATCGCCGCCACCGTGATCGGGCGGCCGCGCATCGATCCCGAATTGTCGATCAGCAGTGTGACGACGGTGTCGCGGAATGTCGTTTCCCGTTCGCGCTTGAACGACAGCGGCTGAAGCGGATTGGCCACCACCCGGGCCAGTCGCGCCGCATCGAGAATCCCTTCTTCAAGGTCGAATTCCCAGGCACGCGTCTGCTTGGCAAGCAGCTTGCGCTGGAGCCGATTGGCCAGGCGGCTCACGATGGCTTGCAGGTTCGAAAGCTGTTGATCGAGATGACGGCGCAGACGGCCAAGCTCGTCGGCGTCGCAAAGATCGGCCGCATCGACGATCTCGTCGAACTCGGTGGTGAACGGCCGATAGGCCAGCGCGTTCAGCCGATCCGACCCGGGGCCATAGAAGGGCGGTCGCGACCCTTCGCCGGGCTCGAAGGCGCCGTCGCCGGGCGCGGTCTCGGCCTCGACCTTGCTTGATTCGCTGTCATCCATCACCAGTTCGGTCACGTCGTCGCTTGGCGCCCCGGCGCTCTCGGCTTCGTTCTCCTGGCCGGCCTCGCCCTGGTCATCGCCCTGGCTTTCGGGCTCGGCGTCTTTCTCCGATCCTTCCGGTTCCTCGCCGGCGCTGTCTTCGGTCATGCCCTCGGTGTCGGTGTCGAAGTCGAAGGACTTGAGCAGGGTCCGGACGACCTTGGAAAAGGCTTCCTGGTTATCCATCGTTGCATGAAGCTGCTCAAGCGCGCGTGTCACGTCGCTGCCCAGATCGCCGCGCCACAGGTCGACCATCGCCTGGGCCACTTCGGGCGTGGCGTCGCCGGTCAGCCGTTCGCGCGCCAAGAGATCGATGACCTGGCTTAGCTGGGCGTCTTCCTTGACCTGTGCCTCGCTGTATCCTTCGTTGCGGCAGCGATCTTCCAGGACGGCACGAAGATTGGCGGCCACACCCTGCATGTGCCTGGCGCCCAGCGCTTCAAGGCGGGCCTGCTCGACCGCGTCGAACACGGCGCGGGCGGCGTCGTCCGTCGGGCGATACTTGGCATGGATCGCGGAATCGTGGTGCTTCAGGCGAAGGGCAAGGGAATCCGCCTGGCCGCGCAGCCGCGCCACGTCGTCGGCGGGCAGATCCCGAGACGGGAACGGCAGGGTCGCGTGGGCCGCGGCAAGCTGCGGCTCGCGCACCCCGAAGCTGACCGTCAGGTCGGTGCGGCCCGAGATCGCCCGCATGGCGGCGCCGGTTACGCGCTGGAATGCCTCGATGGGATCTTCGCTTGACGCCATCGCATCAACGGCTGGCTGGCTTCACCAGCGATTCCGGCAGGTCCGCATTGAAGCAGCGCTGGTAGTACTCGGCGACGACCGGGCGCTCGACCTCGTCGCAGCGGTTCAGGAATGTCACCCGGAATGCGAATCCCGCATCCTTGAAGACCTCGGCGTTCTCGGCCCAGGTGATGACCGTGCGCGGCGACATGACCGTCGAGATATCGCCGGCGATGAACCCGGCGCGGGTCAGATTGGCAAGCGCCACCATATTGGAGACGATCTTGCGACCTTCCTTGCTGGCGTAGTGGGGGGCTTTGGCCAGCACGATCTCGACTTCCTGTTCAGCCGGCAGATAGTTCAGAACCGCGATCACGTTCCAGCGATCGAGCTGGCCCTGATTGAGCTGCTGGGTGCCGTGATAGAGGCCAGTCGTATCGCCAAGCCCGACCGTGTTGGCGGTGGCGAAAATGCGGAAGAACGGGTGCGGCCGGATGATCCGGTTGCGGTCGAGAAGGGTCAGGCGGCCTTCGACTTCAAGCACGCGCTGGATAACGAACATGACGTCCGGGCGGCCCGCATCGTACTCGTCGAACACCAGCGCGGTCGGCCGCTGCAGGGCCCATGGCAGGATGCCTTCCTGGAATTCCGTCACCTGCTTGCCGTCACGGATGACGATGGCATCCTTGCCCAGCAGGTCGACGCGGCTGATGTGGCTGTCCAGATTGACACGGATGCAAGGCCAGTTGAGCCGCGCCGCCACCTGTTCGATATGGGTTGATTTGCCGGTGCCGTGGTAGCCCTGGATCAAGACCCGGCGGTTGAACGCGAAACCGGCCAGGATCGCCATGGTTGTTTCGCGATCAAATCGGTAGACGTCGTCGATGGCCGGGACGAATTCGCTTGCCTGGCTGAACGCGGGCACTTCGAGATCCGTGTCGATGCCGAAGGCTTGGCGGACAGAAACCTTGATATCGGGCCGATCGATTGGATGTTCGGCGCGGTGATCGAACACGGAAGCGGCCGTGGAAGTGGTCATCGACATGCGGGTCCTTGGTTATGCCCTGGGTTACGCCCTGGGGGTTATGCCCTGGAGGCGTGGCTCGCCAGAGTCTGCTTGAGTGTGGAATAGGCGTGGTTGATTCTCTTGATCCTTTCCTCGGCCGCCGGGTCACCGCCATTGGCGTCGGGATGATGGCGCTTGACGAGCTCTCGCCAGCGGTTTTTCAGGGCGACCAGGGTAACCGGCGGCTTGAGATCAAGTTCCCGAAGTGCCGCAATCTCTCCATGGCTTAACTTGCTTTGGGCAGAACCCATTCCAACTGGCTCTTCGTCCTCGCCGAAGAACCAGCTGAAACCCTTGATATTGTCATTATGGCGGAATTTCCAAGGCCGTGCACCACCCGGCGTTGCCCCCATGCTGCCAAGCGGCCAGGTCGGACGCTGCCAGACGGTGTCTTCGCGCAGGCTCGCTTCAATCTCGGACGTCGAACAGTCACGGTAATAGTCCCAGGCGGCGTTATAGGCGCGAACATGATCAAGGCAGAACCAGACATAATCACGCAGCTGATCGCGCGAACGCGGCGCCGGAAATATGCCGTCCTCGGCGCAGCCCGGGTGCTCGCAGCGCCGTCGCGGCGGCTCATCGCCATCAAATACAGTCTCGATGGTGCGGCGATTTCGTCTCGACATTGATTTAGTATGGAGAGGGCCTGATCCTGGCGCAAGCCGTGGCGCCATGGGTTGCGAGGATAGGTCCTGTCCACGGTACGAGGCGTTAACACACATGACTATGGCCGATCGCATCCGAGCGAAGCTTGAAGCCGCGCTGGCACCGGACCGCATCGACATCGAGGACCAGTCCGCCAGGCACGCCGGCCATGCTGGCAGCCGTCCGGGCGGCGAAACCCACTATGCGGTCCATGTCGTGGCGGGCGCGTTCCGCGGGCTGGGGCGGGTCGAGCGGCAACGGCTGGTCTACCGCGCGCTGGCGACGGAATTGGCCGAAGGGGTCCATGCCCAAGGGATTCACGCCCTGGCCATTCGCGCCGAGACGCCCGAAGAGGTCGCCGCAGGCGACCCGCCCCGCTGACCTGCCGCTCGCTGATCTGCCGGGGTTCAGGGGGCCGGGGTTCAGGGAGGGATTGACAACCTATTAACTAAATCTATAGAAATACACCTATAGATTTAGACCCATGGACCTAGAACTCGGCTTGGTCAGAAACCGCGAATCGGCTCGGCGCATCATCCGCAACGTGCGGGTTGGTCGCCGGCGGACAAGCATTGGTCTTGAACGCGCCCTCTGGGATGCCCTGGAGGACATCTGCCGGCGCGAAGGCAAGACGCCGAGCGATGTCTGCACCGCCCTGGTGGCGGCGGGGCTGGGGCGTGGCCTGACGCCGGCGGTCCGGGTCTTCATCGTCGAGCGCCTGCGCGGGGCCTGACACAAGCCCGCCACCTTGGCTCAGGACGTCTGGTCCGGGGGCGGGCCGCTTGGCGGGCGGATCAGAACGCTGGTGATCTGGTTCCGCATCCGCCGCAGCACCTCGAAGCGGAAACCGTAGAAGTTGAAGATCTGGCCCACCCGCGGGATGCGCCGCGACTCGTAAAGAAGAAGGCCGGCAACGGTCGATGCCTCGTCGTCGGGCAGATTCCAGTCGAACTCGCGGTTGAGATCGCGCAGCGTCACCGCACCGGCAACGATGAATGATCCATCCGGCTGGGCGCGAACCCCGGAAACAGGCACATCGTGTTCGCCCGGTATTTCGCCGACGATGTCTTCGATGATGTCCTCAAGGGTGATGACCCCCATCAGGGCGCCATATTCATCGACGACCAGGGCGAAATGCTCGCGCCGATCGCGGAACGCCTGAAGCTGCTGAAGAAGGCTGGTCGTTTCCGGCGTGAACCAGGGTTTCCCGGTGATGGCCCTGATGTCGACGGCGCCAAGGTCTGTGCCGGCGCCGCGAACGGCCCGCAGCACCGCCTTGGCATGCAGCACGCCGATGATGTTGTCGGGTTTTTCCTGCCACAGCGGGATGCGGGTAAAGGGGCTGGCCAGCACCCGCTCGATGATGGTGGCCGGCGGCAGATCGGCCTCGATGGTTTCGACGTGGCGGCGATGGGTCATTACCTCGCGGACCTCGACATGATCAAGATCGAGAATGCTGCGCAGCATCCCGCGCTTGTGGCGTCCGCCGGCCGGGCCCTCGGCGTGCAGCTCGATCGCGCCGCGCAATTCCTCGTCGGTGATTCGTTGCAGCGAGCCGCTTGCCACCTGGATGCCCATACCGCGCAGGCAGCCCTGCACGAACGCCGTCAGAACAACAGCCACCGGCGCCAGCAGCGCAATGATCGCCCGGACGGTGGGCGCCACGGCCAGCGCCGTGCGCTCCGGGTGGTTGATGGCATAGGTCTTTGGCATCACTTCCGAGAACACGACGATCAGCGCCGTCATCGCCAGGGTGGCATAGGCAATTCCCGCTTCCCCGAACCAGCCGAGAAACAGGCTGGTCGCCAGCGCCGAGGCCAGAATGTTGACCAGATTGTTGCCAAGCAGGAGCGAGGTCACCATGCGTTCCTTGTGGGCCCGCATCCGGTCGACAATCCTGGCGCGGCGGTGGCCTTTCCTGGCCAGATGGTCGATGCGCAGCCGCGAGGCGGCCGCCAGGGCGGTTTCCGAAGCCGAGAACAGGGCCGATACCACCAGCAGGAAAACGATCAGCAGGGCAATGGCGGCAATCTCGACCGTCATCGGGGCGGCGCTCCAAGCACGGCCCGCACCGTGTCGACCGGTACATCGTCGGCGACGAAGGACCGGCCGATGCCGCGGGCAAGAACAAAGGTCACACGCCCGTCGCGAACCTTCTTGTCGCTTGCCATGTGGCGGATCAGCGCCTCGGCATCGATGGCGCGTCCAAGCGCGTCGGCCGGCCTTGTCTTGAGGCCGGACGCGGCAAGGTGGGCCTCGATTCGGCGCGCATCGTCGCGGGGCGCAAGCCCAAGCGCGGCTGAAAGCTCGAAAGCAAGCACCAGGCCCACCGCAACCGCTTCGCCATGCAGAAGGCTTGCGCCGAAGCCGGCTTCCGCTTCGAGGGCGTGGGCAAAGGTATGGCCAAGATTGAGCAGGGCGCGATCGCCGCTTTCCCGCTCATCGGCTCCGACGATGGCGGCCTTGGCTACGCAGCAGCGGGCAATGGCGTCGCGCCGACGGTCGGTGGCGCCGGCCAGAAGCGCCTGGCCATGGGACTCGAGCCAGCCCAGAAATGGTGCATCGTTGATAAGGGCGTACTTCACCATTTCGGCATAGCCGGCGCGCAGTTCGCGGAGGGGCAGCGTATCGAGCGTTGCCGTATCGGTGAGCACGAGGCGCGGTTGATAGAATGTCCCGACCAGGTTCTTGCCGTGCCGTGTATCGATTGCCGTCTTGCCGCCGACGGCGCTGTCGATCTGGGCCAGGAGCGTGGTCGGTGCCTGGATGAAATCGACGCCGCGCAGGATGATGCTGGCGGCGAACCCGGCCAGGTCGCCAATCACGCCGCCGCCCAGAGCCAGGATGGCGGTCCGCCGCTCGATGCGCTTTCCCAGCATGGCATCGAGCAACCGCTCGAGTTCGGCAAAGCACTTGGTTGCCTCGCCAGGCGGCAGAACGAATCGCTCGCTTGCGATCCCGGCCCGTTCCAGGGATGCGATCAGCGAATCAAGGTGAAGGCCGGCGACGGTCTTGTCGCTGACCACGAACACCCGTTTCTGTTGCAGGACGGGCAGCAGGTGGGCCCCCGCTTCACCGATCAGGCCGTGGCCGATCCGGATGTCATAGGATCGCGACCCCAGCTCGACCCGGACGGTCGTCGTTTCGGCTGCCGTCATGGCCGCGCCTCGCCGGCCGGTGCCGCAGCCAGCAGCCGGGCCAGGGCCTCGGCGGCCCGGGTTGCCGTTGTCACGACGGGTTCGGGGGTTGCATCGATCACGATATCGGCCTCGGCATAGACGGGATAGCGCTCGGCGATCAGTTTTTCCAGGATCGCACGCTTGTCACCCTGTTCAAGCAGCGGCCGGTTCCTGCGCTTCTGCACGCGCGCCAGCAGCAGGTCGATCGGTGCCCGCAGCCAGATGGCGATTCCATGGGCGCGGATATGGGCGCGCACCTCGGCATTCATGAAGGCTCCGCCGCCGGTTGCGATGACCCGCGGCGGCCCGTCGAGAAGCCGCAACATCACGCGCCGTTCGCCCTCGCGAAAGGCGGTCTCGCCGTGCCGGGCGAAGATCTCTGAAATAGTGATGCCGGCGGCCGCCTCGATTTCCTGGTCGGCATCGACGAAATCGACGCCCAGAATCTGCGCCAGCTTGCGGCCGACCGTCGTTTTGCCGGCGCCCATCAGCCCGATCATGACAACGGGCTTGGGCAGCGGCCCGTGACGTTCGGGCTGGAGGGTCGAATTGTTGTCTCTTGGCTCTGACACGTGTCATTCCGGTTGCGTTGAAGTGATGGTCAGTCAACAGTACATTGCCTTGACCCCGCCATCATCGTTCCTTAGACGACTGACCTTGGATAAGGGGTAGGGGCTGCCGCGCGGAGAATTGCCAAGACTGCAAGACCAAGACCGCAAAACCAAGACTGCAAGATCAAGACTGGGCGTGGCGGGTGGTTGCATCGGGTGGGTTTCACGGACATGGCCAAATTCTATATCATCCTCGGAGCGGCGATCGTGATCGTGCTGGTGGCCGGGTTTGGCTACCTCGCAGCGTTCGATATCCCGGCGCCGCGCAAGATCTTTGAAACCGTGATCCCCAATGACCGACTCCCGCGCTAGGGGCGCCGTCCGGGCCGTCCTGCTGGCTGCGGCCTGGGCGGGCGTCGCGACCGCATCGCTGGCCCAAACTGGCCCGCTTCAGACCGGTCCGCTTCAGACCGGTCCGCTGCGCCTTGAACCGCCAGGCGCCGCGCCATCTCAGCCAGGGCCCCAGGCGTTGCCCCAGGTGTTGCCCCAGGCAGCGCCCCCCGGAGCGCCTCAGGCCGGGTCGGCCGCGCCGTTTGCAAGGCCCGATGCGGCCGGATCCGGCCGTGGCTGGCCCTTTGGTCCGGCGCCGGGCGGTTCGAGCGTGGCGTCGCCTGCAGGAACCCCATCGGGCATGACCGAGATCCGGCCACAGGTCCTGGGCGGCGGGGCGGGCGTGACGGTGACCCGCCTCGGAGCACTGGATGTCGATTTCGCTGGCACGCTGGGCGATCAGGCGGGCGGCCTTGGGATCGACATGTGGCGCGGTTCGTCGCGCCAGACGGTCTTGCGGCTGGTGCCAGCCGTGCCGGCCACGGCGATTTCGCCGTCTGGCCGCGATCTGCTTCGCCGCCTGCTTCTGTCATCGGCCGAAGCGCCCGAGCCGGTCAGCGCGGCTTCGCCACGCGGCGCCATCCTGATCGCGCGCCTGGAACGGCTGGCCGCAATGGGTGAGCGCCGCGGCCTTGACGATCTGCTTCAGGCCAGTGCGTCGCTCAAGTCCGAACCCCTGGCGCGGCTGCGCGCCGACCAGGCCTTGTTGCGCGGCGATCCTCAGGCCGCCTGCAACCAGGAGCGCGAGGCCGGATCGAACCAGAACGATCGCTACTGGGCGCAGCTCAATGTTTTCTGCCGCTCGGTCGCCGGCGAGCACGAACGTGCGGCGCTGGCAGCCCAGCTTCTGCGCGAGACGGGTTCAGGCCCGGCCGATGAAACCTTTGATACCCTTGTCCGGGCCTTGCGGGGCGATGTCGCCCAGCCGCTCGGCAGCCTCAGGGATCCGACGCCGCTCAGCCTTGCCATGTTGCGCGCGGCGCGCCAGCCGATCCCGGGCGATGTGATGGCGAAGCCGCAGAATGGCGGAATGCTGCTGGCGCTCGTGTCCAGCCCCAACGCAACCCTGGAGACCCGGCTGGCCGCCGCCGAGCGTGCCGTGGCGCTGGGTGCGATGGCGGGCGAATCGCTTTCGCAGATCTATGTCTCGGTTCCCCATACCCCGGCGGACATCGCCAGTGCCCTGCCGCGGGCCCAGGAACTGGGCGGGGCCAAGGGCCGCGCCCTTTTGCATCGGGCCGTCGATACCCAGACCGACCTGATCGAGCGGGTGAAGCTGCTGCGCGCGGCACTGGCCCAGGGCAGCGATCGGGTCGGCTATCTGGCATCGATCCGGGCCAATCTGGCGGCGATCGAGGCGATCCCCGCGACCCCCACGTTCCTGGACGCGGCGACGGATTTTGCCCGGGCGCTTCTTTACGTGCGACGTTTCGACGCGGCGCGCCGCTGGCTTTCGCTGGTGGCCCGGGCGCCAGCGGACGAGACCGCCGACGGTGCCAGGCTTGCGCTTTGGCCCTATGCGGTGCTCGACAGCGGCCGGGGTGGAACGGGCGAGACGGTCGCAAGCCCGGCGGAAATAGATGCATGGCTTTCGGCGTGGCGGACCCGCGAGGCCGCCCGCGATCCCGCCCGGGTGGAATCGCGTACCGCTCTGGTCTACGGCTTGCTGCAGGCCTTTGGCTATCCGATCAGCGAGTCGGCCTGGGCTGGCCTTCTGAAGGCGCCCTATTCCACCCCCGGTTCGGTGCCGGCTCTGGCACTTTCCAAGGCCCTGCAGGCGGCCGCCGCCGCCGGGCGAACGGGCGAGACCCTGTTGATCGGCCTGGTCATGCTGGGCGAGGGGGGCATTGCCGAAGCCGGGCCATCCGCGGCCCTTCAGGTGATCGAGGCGCTGCGCGGCGTCGGCCTTGACGGCGAGGCAAGGCAGCTTGCGATCGAGGCGCTGGTGGTGTCGGGCCTATGAGCGGCTCAGGCGCGGCCCGGGCCCGGAATTCCGGGCGGAAGACCGCCACGCCGCCTTCGTCCCAGGCCGAAGCATTCCTCGAAATGATGGACGCCGAACGCGGCGCCGCGGCCAATACCCGCCTTGCCTATGGCCGCGACCTTGCCGCTTACGAGGCATTCCTGGGCCAGGCCGGGCGGTCGCCCCTGACCGCGACCGCCGATGACCTGCGGCGCTATCTTGCGACCCTGCGGCGCCAGGGGCGGGCGGCCAGCAGCGTCGCGCGCCAGCTGTCGGCGGTCCGCCAGCTGCATCGCTTCCTGTGCGAGGAAGGCCGGCGGCCCGATGACCCGACCCGTACGATCGACAGCCCGCGGCAGGCGCGGCCCCTGCCCAAAATCCTGACCGAAACCGAGATTGCCGAACTTCTTGGCGCCGCGACGCGGCGCGCGGGGGTCGAGGGGCCGCGGCTGGTGGCCCTGCTCGAAATTCTCTATGCGACCGGCCTCAGGGTTTCTGAACTGGTGGGCCTGCCGCTGTCGGCCTTGGCGCCGGACCGGCGCTTCGTCGTTGTCTCCGGCAAGGGCGGCAAGGAGCGGCTGGTGCCGCTGGGCGAGCCGGCCAAGGCGGCGCTTGAAGCCTATCTGGCGGTGCGCGCATCCTTTGTGCCTGCCGATGGCGCAAGCCGGTTCCTTTTTCCGTCGCGGGGCGATGGCGGCCACCTGACCCGCCAGCGTTTTGCCCAGCTCTTGAAAGAGACGGCCGTCGAGGCCGGGCTTGATCCCGCGCGCGTGTCGCCGCATGTGCTGCGCCATGCCTTTGCGACCCACCTGCTGGCCCATGGCGCCGATCTTCGGGCCATCCAGCAGATGCTGGGACATGCCGATATCGCAACCACCCAGATCTATACCCACGTGGTGGCCGATCGGCTCGAATCGCTGGTCGCCACCCACCATCCCCTGGCCCGCGCCCGGGCCAAGACGGCCGGTTGACAAGCCCCCGGTTGACAAGCCCCCGGTTGACAAGCCCCCGGTTGACAAGCCCTGGGCCACGGGCGAGACTCCGCCCGCCTTCAGGCCGGTCCCTGCCTTGTTGCCGGCCGTGGACGGCCAAGACCCCCATCATTCGAGGATGACATGAGCTTCAAGATCGTCGAAGAGACGACGCCGCGCGTCAATCGCAGTCAGCTCGCCGTACCCGGCAGCTCGCCCAAATTCTTTGAAAAGGCGGCCGCCGGCCCCGCCGACGTCATCTTCCTCGACCTGGAAGACGCCGTGGCGCCCGACGACAAAGAGCGCGCCCGCAAGAACGTGGTCCAGGCCCTGAACGAGGTGAACTGGAAGGGCAAGACCATGTCGGTGCGCATCAACAGCGCCGATACCTATTGGATGTATCGCGACGTGATCGACATCGTCGAGCAGGCGGGCGCCAAGCTTGATCTTATCATGCTGCCGAAATGCGGCACTGCCAGCGACGTCTATGCCCTCGACATGCTGCTGACCCAGATCGAGGCCGCCAAGGGGATCAAGAAGCGGGTCGGCATCGAGGTGATCATCGAAAGCGCGCTCGGCATGCAGAACGTCGGCGAAATCGCCGCCGCCAGCCGCCGCCTTGAAGCGCTTCATTTCGGCAGCGCGGATTACGCCGCCTCGATCAAGGCGCGCACCACCGCAATCGGTGGCGCCAATCCCGACTATGTGATGCTGACCGATGCCGACGGATCGGGGCGGCGCGACGTGCACTGGGGTGACGTATGGCACTTTGCGACCGCCCGCATGGTGGTGGCGGCGCGGGCCAACGGGCTGCGTGCCATCGACGGCCCGTTCGGCGACTTTTCGGATGCCGAGGGCTTCAAGGCCCAGGCGCGGCGCTCGGCCGCCTTGGGCTGCGAAGGCAAGTGGGCCATTCATCCATCCCAGGTGGCGCTTGCCAACGAGGTGTTCTCGCCCAGCGAGAAGGAGATCGCCAAGGCGAAGCGCATTCTCGATGCCATGGAAAAGGCGCAAAAAGAGGGGATGGGCGCAGTGGCCCTGGATGGGCGCCTGATCGACTTGGCGTCGATCAAACAGGCCCATGTGCTGGTGCGGACTGCCGAGGCGCTGAAGGCGCGCGGCTAGGGCGCATTTTGCGCGCGAGGCTGCTAGACTGCCGCGATGCGAACCTTCCTGGATTTCGAGAAACCCGTTGCCGAGCTTGAAGGCAAGATCGAGGAACTGCGCCACCTGAGCGATACCGGCGAGGTGAACATCGCCGAGGAGGTGGGCAAGCTGCAGGCCAAGGTCGAGCGGCAGCTTCGGTCGATCTATGGTAAGCTCAGCCCCTGGCAGAAGGTCCAGGTGGCAAGACACCCAAGCCGGCCGCGCTTTCGCACCTATCGCGAGGCGCTGGTCGAGGATTTTGTCGAACTGCGCGGCGACCGCGCCTTTGCCGATGACCGCGCCATTGTCGCCGGCATCGGCCGGGTGAAGGGCTATTCGGCGGTCGTCATCGGCACTGAAAAGGGCGAGGACACCGAAACCCGCATTGCCCATAATTTCGGCATGGCCCGCCCCGAGGGTTATCGCAAAGCCCAGCGCCTGATGCGGCTTGCGGAACGGTTCAACCTGCCGGTCATCACCTTTGTTGACACCGCCGGCGCCTATCCCGGTATCGATGCCGAGGCCCGCGGCCAGGCGGAAGCCATTGCGCGCTCGATCGATACCTGCCTCGATCTTGGCGTTCCGCTGATCAGCGTCGTGATTGGGGAAGGCGGCTCGGGCGGCGCGGTCGCCCTTGCGGTCGCCAATCGGGTCCTGATGCTGGAACATGCGGTCTACTCGGTGATTTCGCCCGAGGGCTGCGCCTCGATCCTGTGGCGCACCGCCAATCACGTCCAGGACGCGGCCGAGGCCCTGAAGCTCACCGCCCAGGACTTGCACGCCCTGGGGGTGGTCGACCACGTCCTGCCCGAGCCGCTGGGGGCCGCGCACCGCAACCCTGAAGAGGCCCTCCGGACCGTCGGCAATGCCCTGGCGGCTGCCTTGAAGGAATTGAGCGGCGTCGATCGCGGCATCCTGAAATCCAGGCGCCGCGAGAAATTCCTGGAAATGGGGCAGCGGGCATTGGCCTGACGCCGGGCCATGCCTGTTTCCTATTCAGAGATCGCAGGCGCCATCGAGGCCGAAGGCCTGCTGGTGCGGGGCGCGTTTCATCCCGGGCCAAACGATCAGGTCCCGCCCGATGCGGCGGGCCTTCCGGCGGCAACACTGGTGCTGGCCGGGCATGCGGGCCCCGCCCTGTGGCCGGCCTTCAAGGCCAGCGCGCCGGACGGTCCCGCTCCCCTCGACGCGTGGTCGCGGACCGTGTTCGGGCGGCTGGCGGCCACCCTTGGCGGCTGGCCGCTTCACCCCTTTGGCGGGCCGCCCTATCTGCCGTTCCTGCGCTGGGCGCAGCGGGCCGAGCCGGTATTCGGCTCACCCATCGGGCTCTTGATCCACCCGGTTTACGGGCTCTGGCACGGCTATCGCGGCGCCTTGGCCTTTGCCGACCGGATCGCCGTTCCCACTTTTGATGCGCTGCCCAACCCGTGCGAAGGCTGCATCGACAAACCCTGCCTTTCCACCTGTCCGGTGGGGGCCTTCACGCCGGGCGCGTATGACGTGCCGGCGTGCATCGCCCATCTTGCCACGCAGGAGGGTGCGGATTGCATGGAACAGGGCTGTCGGGCGCGGCGCGCCTGTCCGGTGGGGCATGATTTCATCTACGGGCCTGAACAGGCCCGGCATCACATGCAGGCCTTCCGTGCCCGCACCGCGGCGCGGCTTAAGGACGAGCGACGTTGACGCCTATTGCAGGCGGCCGTGGCAGTGTTTGAATTTTTTACCCGATCCGCAGGGGCAGGCGGCATTGCGCGGCACCTTGCCCCAGGTCGCGGGGTCGTTCGGATCGATGGCGGCGGTGCGTCGTGGCATTGCGGCCTGGGCGGCCGCGCCATCGCCTGGGGCGGCGGCAAAGGCCGGGTCCTGTCGCGATTCGTGGGCTTCAGGTAATTGCGGCTCGGGAATGGGGTCGGGCGCCTGCATCTGGACCTGGATATGCGACAGCACCGACGTGACCTGATCGCGCAGCGTCTTCAGCATGGCCTCGAACAGCGAGAAGGCTTCGGTCTTGTATTCGTTCAAGGGATCGCGCTGTCCATAGGCGCGAAGCGAAATCCCCTGGCGGAGATGATCGAGGGTGAGCAGGTGATCCTTCCATGACTGGTCGAGGATCTGCAGAAGCAGGCTTTTCTCGGCCATGCGCATGATCTGCGGGCCGTAATTGGCGGCTTTTTCCGCCATCTTGCGGTCGGCGGCGTCGCGGATGCGGGTCTCGATCTCGCTGTTGGCGATGCCCTCTTCGGCGGCCCATTCCGTGATCGGCAGGTCGAGACCCAGCAGCCGCAGGCATTCCTCGTGCAGCGTCGTCGTGTCCCACTGCTCGGGCAGCGCCTTTTCCGGCACGCAGCGTGCGACGATCTCGCTCACGGCTTCATGGCGCATGCTGTCGATGGTTTCCGACACATCGGCGGCGGCCATGATTTCCCGGCGCTGCTCGTAGATGACCTTGCGCTGGTCATTCATCACGTCGTCGAACTTGAGCAGGTTTTTGCGGATTTCGTAATTGCGCGCCTCGACCTTCTGCTGAGCCTTCTCAAGCGCCTTGTTGATCCAGGGGTGGATGATCGCCTCGCCTTCCTCGAGACCAAGGCGGCGCAGCATGGCGTCCATGCGCTCGGACCCGAAGATGCGCATCAGGTCGTCTTCGAGGGAAAGGAAGAATTTCGAATTGCCGGGGTCGCCCTGGCGGCCGGCGCGGCCGCGCAACTGGTTGTCGATGCGGCGGCTTTCGTGGCGCTCGGTGCCGACGATGTAGAGCCCGCCGGCGGTCTTCACCACCTCCTTGGCGGCCGCAACCTCGGCCCGGATCGCCTCGGCCCGGCGCTGGCGGTCAGCCTCGTCGGTGGCGGTGGCAAGCTCCGTGCGGACGCGCATGTCGGGATTGCCGCCAAGCTGGATGTCGGTGCCGCGGCCCGCCATGTTGGTGGCGATGGTCACCGCCCCCGGCACGCCCGCCTGGGCGATGATCTGGGCTTCCTGCTCGTGATAGCGGGCGTTCAGGACCTGGTGCGGGATCTTTTCCTTCCGCAACCGTTCGGCCAGTTCCTCGGATTTCTCGATGCTGACGGTCCCTACCAGAACCGGCTGCTTGCGCTCGCGGCATTCCCGCACCAGGGTGACGATCGCATCGTACTTTTCCCGCTTGGTGCGATAGACCTCGTCGTCCTTGTCGGCCCGGATGACCGCGACATTGGTCGGGATCTCGAGCACCTCAAGCTTGTAGATGTCGGCAAACTCGGCCGCTTCGGTCATGGCCGTACCGGTCATCCCGGCCAGCTTCGGATAGAGCCGGAAATAGTTCTGGAACGTGATCGAAGCGAGGGTCTGGTTCTCGTTCTGGATGGTGACGGCTTCCTTGGCCTCCAGCGCCTGGTGCAGGCCGTCGGAATAGCGGCGCCCTTCCATCATGCGACCCGTAAACTCGTCGATGATGATGACGCGGTTGTCCTTGACGATGTAATCGGTGTCGCGGGCAAACAGCTTGTGGGCGCGCAGCGCCTGGTTCACGTGATGGACCAGCGAGACATTGTGCAGGTCGTAAAGGGCGCCCCCCTTGAGCAGGCCCGCTTCGTTCAAGATCTCCTCGATCCGGTGGGTACCGGCCTCGGTCAGCGTGACGTTGCGCTGCTTCTCGTCTTTTTCGAAATCGCCGTCCCCAAGCTTCGGGATCAGCGCGTTGACCCGCTGGTAAAGCTCGGAATTGTCTTCGGTCGGGCCCGAGATGATGAGCGGCGTGCGGGCCTCGTCGATCAGGATGCTGTCGACCTCGTCGACGATCGCGAAGTTGAACGGCCGCTGGACCATGTCCTCGAGCCGGAACTTCATGTTGTCGCGCAGATAGTCGAAGCCGAACTCGTTGTTGGTGCCATAGGTCACATCGGCGAAATAGGCCTGGCGCCGTTCGTCGTCGGTCAGGCCATGAACGATGCAGCCGACACTGAGGCCAAGGAACTTGTAGATGGTTCCCATCCACTCCGAGTCGCGACGGGCAAGGTAGTCGTTGACGGTGACGACATGGACACCCTTGCCGGTCAGGGCGTTCAGGTAGACGGGCAGGGTGGCGACCAGGGTCTTGCCTTCGCCGGTCTTCATCTCGGCAATCATGCCGTGATGCAGGGCAAGACCGCCCATCAGCTGGACATCGAAATGGCGCTGGCCCAGCGTGCGGCGCGCCGCTTCGCGCACGGTGGCAAAGGCCTCGGTCAGGATATCGTCAAGGCTGGCGCCGTCGGCGAGGCGCGCCTTGAAGTCCTCGGTCCGCGCGCGGAGCGCGTCATCGGACAGCGTCTCGAGCCCGGGCTCGCTGGCGTTGATGGCCGTGATCTGGTGCTTGAAGGCTTTAAGGCGACGTTCGTTGGCCGAGCCGAAGAAACGCCGGGCGATCGCGCCGAGCATGCGTCTTCCTTAGGATGATTTCAGGGGCCCGACAGCGGTCCCTTGGACCCGAGAGACATAGGAGGCGTCCTTGCCGCTGTCAACGCAAGGGGATGATCCGGGTCTTGCCGGCCGGCGCCGCCTGTGCTTCATCGGGGGCTTCATCGGCGCGTTCCATCGATCCGCGCGGCGCCGCGACGGGGGCGTGCCGATGGTGACCTTGCCTAAGCTGAATTTTACCAAGCCTGACCGGAGATCCCCATGCCGACGCCATCGCCCCTAGCCCCAGAACGGCTTCCCCATCTGCCAAGCCTGGCGGGGGTGCGCCTTGCGGTCGGGGCGGCGGGGATCCGCTATCGCGGCCGCACCGACTTGCTGCTGGTTGAACTGGCGCCCGGCACGACCGTGGCCGGGGTCTTCACCCGGTCGCTTACCGCGGCGGCGCCCGTCGACTGGTGCCGCCAGCAGCTGAGCCAGGGGGTGGCGCGGGGCATTCTGGTGAATTCGGGCAACGCCAACGCCTTTACGGGGGCGGCCGGCCTGGCCGCGACGGAACGCTCGGCCCAGGCGGCCGCGGCCAGTCTTGGCTGCCGGCCGGCCGAGGTGTTCGTCTGCTCGACCGGCGTGATCGGCGAAGCGCTGGACGACAGCAAGATTGCCCGGATCCTGCCCGAGCTGAAGTCCAGGCTTTCACCAGATATGTGGGCCGATGCGGCGCAGGCCATCATGACGACCGATACCTTCCCCAAGTCGGCCACCCGGACCGCGCACATTGGCGATACCACGGTCCGCATCAACGGATTCACCAAGGGCTCGGGCATGATCGCGCCCGACATGGCCACCATGCTGGGTTTCATTTTTACCGATGCGGCGATCCCGGCCCCGGTTCTGCAGGCGATCGTTTCGGCGGCCAATGCCGTGTCGTTCAACGCCACGACGGTCGACAGCGATACCTCGACCAATGACAGCGTGATCGTCTGCGCGACAGGCCAGGCCCGAAATCAGCCAGTGGCCGGCGCGGCCGACCCGGCCCTGCGCGATTTCCGCCGCAAGCTTCAGTCCCTGATGGTCGAGCTGGCGCAGCTCATCGTGCGGGACGGCGAAGGCGCCCAGAAGTTCATCACCGTGAACGTTGCCGGCGCCGCGTCGCGGCGGGCGGCACGGCGGATCGCTTTTGCCATCGCCAATTCGCCACTGGTGAAAACCGCCATTGCCGGCGAGGACGCCAACTGGGGCCGCATCGTCATGGCGGTGGGGAAATCCGGCGAGAAGGTCGATCGGGACCGCCTGGCCATCAGCATTGGCGGGGTCCAGATCACCGAGAACGGTGGCGTGAAGCCCGGCTATGACGAAACCCCGGTCGCCCGTCACATCAAGGGGCGCGAGATCGAAATCGGCGTCGATATCGGGATCGGGCGCGGGCGGGCAACCGTCTGGACCTGCGACCTGACCCATGGCTACATCGATATCAACGCCTCCTACCGCAGCTGATCGGCGGATGCGGATCGTGCTGGTCGTGGCGGCGGCGCTTGTCGATCGCGACGGCCGCGTCCTGCTGGCCCAGCGCCCGGCGGGCAAGCCCATGGCCGGGCTCTGGGAATTCCCGGGCGGCAAGGTCGGCGAAGGCGAAACGCCGGAAGCGGCCTTGATCCGCGAACTCAAGGAAGAGCTTGCCATCGACGTGACCGCCGCCTGCTTGGCGCCGTTTACCTTCGCCTCCCATGCCTATGACGATTTTCACCTTCTGATGCCGCTCTATGTCTGCCGGCGCTGGAAGGGAACGCTGGCCGCGCGCGAGGGGCAGGCGCTGAAATGGCTGCGCCCGCGCGACATGGGCGCCATCCCGATGCCGCCTGCCGATGTGCCGCTGATCGCGATGCTGCGCGACCTTCTTTAACCACCAAAACCGCCGGCTTTAACCACCCGCCGGCCGGCCATCTTGGGCCTTGCGCCGCATTAACGGGGCCTTCACGGCAAGCAACTACCATCGCGTGTGATTGGTGCACGGCATACGTCTGTATGTTGTGCCGGCAAGGGCACGCAAAGATGGCGATTCCTGCGATCTGGCGGTCGGGATCGCGGCTGTCGCGGATCCCGGCGCTGATTGAATCTCGTGTGACGGCGGCCGGGCTGCTGAAGGCTGGCCTTGCCGTGTCCGGGACGGCGCTCGCCGTCAATCTGGCTGCTGATCTGGCTGCCGATCTCGAAACCGTTTCAATTCTTCCTCGGTCTGGCGTTTCCGCAGCGACGGGGGTGGCGGGCCTAGTCGGCATCGGCCTTGCCGCCATCGGCTTTGCCGGGCTGCGGCGCCGCGCCGAGCGGGCCGAGCGGGCCAATCGCGCGAAGTCGGAATTCGTCGCGACCATGAGCCACGAAATCCGCACGCCGCTGAACGCCATCCTTGGCCTGACCGGGCTCGTGCTCGAGACGCGCCTCGACGACCAGCAGAAGTCCTATCTGCGCACGGTGTTGGATTCGGGCGAGGTCCTGCTCACCGTCATCAACGACATTCTCGACTATTCACGCATGGAAGCGGGCCAGCTCGAGTTCGAAGCCATCGATTTCGACCTCGCCCGCGCCATCAATGGCGTGGTCGACATGCTGCATGTCCGGGCCCGCGAGAAAGGCCTCGATCTCGCCTGTTTCATTGATGACCGCGTCCCGCGCATGGTGCGCGGCGATCCGGGGCGGTTTCGCCAGGTCCTGCTCAACCTGGTCACCAACGCGATCAAGTTCACCGAAACAGGCGTGGTTGCCGTTGATGTCACGCTGGCCGGCACACGTGACGACGGTCACGACATCCGGGTCGATGTCACCGATACCGGGATCGGCATCGATGCCGAAACGCAGAAGCGTCTGTTCACCCGCTTCGCACAGGCCGATGCCTCGACCGTGCGCCGCTATGGCGGCAGCGGCCTTGGGCTTTCCATCGTCAAGTCGCTGGTCGAGCGCATGGGGGGCCAGATCTCGGTCGAAAGCGCGTCCGGCCGCGGCAGCCGCTTCTGGTTCACGGTCGGTCTGGCGCATGCGCAGGCGGTGATCGCCGGGCCTGAGGCCGGTTCCACCGCGGCCATTGCGCCGGCGCGGCCGCTTCGCATCCTTCTGGCCGAGGACAATGCCGTCAATCGCATGCTGGCTCTCGCGCTTCTGACAAAGGCACAGCATCAGGTCGAGGCGGTGGGCGATGGTCTTGAAGCGGTAAGGGCCGTGATCGCGCGGTCCTACGACGTCGTGCTGATGGATGTCCAGATGCCGCAGATGGATGGGATCGCCGCCACGGCCGCCATCCGCAAGCTTCCGGCGCCGGCCAACAACGTGCCGATTGTCGCGCTGACCGCGAACGCGATGGCGGGCGATGCCGACCTCTGCCTTGGCGCCGGCATGGATGCGCATGTCGCAAAGCCGATCAATGTCGATGCCCTGATGCGTGGCGTCGCCGAAGCCATCAATCGACGCAAAGGAGAACTGCCGATGCCCTCGAACACCAATCGGCCAGGCGCCACGGTACAGCCCGAATCCAGCGATGCTGAATTTGATACCGACGTGATCGGCAGCCTGGAAGCGGCGCTTGGGCCCCAGATCGACGATCTTGCCATCCGCTATGCCGAAGACATTCGCGACCGTGCGCGCCGCATCGGCCAGGCGGCCAAGGGCGAAGACATGGCGACACTGGCGGTCCTTGCCCACGATCTCAAGAGCCTTTCCGCAAGCTTCGGCGCATGCCGGCTGGCCGGCCTTGGACGCGCGCTTGAAACCGCCTGCAAGAACCGCGATCTTTCGGCATCGCGGGAACTGGTGCCGGAAACGCTGGCCTCGATCGATCGGGTCGCAACGCTGGTGGCGCAGCGCTATCGGCACCGGTAGGGACCGCGATCGGGGTCGGGGTTCTCGGCCGTGCCGAGCGCCGTGCCCAGCCGGGTCGTCGCGCTGCCTGGCGCCAGGGCCTTGGGCTGGCTGGCATGGGGGGCCCATCCGGTCAGGTAAATGACCTCGAAGGTGGCGGCGATGCCGTCGGGCCGTGCCGCCCCTTTTTCATAGCGTGCCGCGGTCGCCGCCAGCAGGCCCCGGGCGGTCAGGGTCTTGCGGCGTGATGCGACGGCGTTCGTCTCGCCCATGGCGCGCAGGTCGCGCATCAGGGCCAGCGCATCTGCGTATGTGGCGGTGATGACGTCGCGGTCGACGACTGGCAGCGCAAAGCCGGTGCGGCCAAGAAGCATGCCAAGATCACGCACGTCGGCGAAGGGCGAAACCCGCGGGCTTGCCCCACCCGCCAGGTCAATCTCGGCGGACATCAGCGCCTGGCGCAGTTCGGTCAGGGTGCCGCCGCCAAGCAGGGCGCCAAGGAACAGCCCGTCGGGCTTGAGAGCCCTGCGGATCTGGACCAGCGCGCCGGGCAGGTCATTGGTCCAGTGCAGCACCAGGTTCGAGACGACAAGGTCGAATGTGCCGTCGGCGAAGGGCAGGAATTCTTCGTCAGCGGCAAGGGACGGGCATGCGGCTTCCCGCGCGAAGCCGGGCGCCAGGTCGCAGGCGATGATCCGGCCGACGGACGGTGGGCGGCAAGCCGCCGGGTCAGGGCGCCGTGCCGGCAGCCAAGATCAAGGGCAAGCGGGAAGCTGCGGCGCACGTCGTCCAGCCGTTCGGCCAGGCGCGTGGCGATTTCGGTGAACAGGGCATCATCGCTGCCCGGCGTCCGGGCGGCGCGTTCCCGATGGCGCCGCAGAACGGCGCGGTCAAAGATGTAAGGTCCGGTGGTCACGCCGCGACTATCGCATCCCGATCACGGGGCGGAAAGGAGCCCCTTGACGGCGGCCGGCGGGCAAGAGCCAATGGACCGCCATGAGCATCGTCGCGCGCGCCGTTCCCCTTGCCCATCGCGTCGGACGTCTTGTCCTCGATCTGGTCCTGCCCCCCCTTTGCCTGCGGTGCGGGACCGTGGTCGAGGAGCCGCGGGCCCTGTGCGCCGGCTGCTGGAACGCCATCACCTTTCTGGGTTCGCCCTGCTGCGATCGCTGCGGCATTCCGTTCCCCCATCCGATGCCCGAGGGAAGCCAGTGCGGCTCTTGTCTCGAGCGCCGGCCAGCCTTTGACCGGGCCCGCAGCGCCCTTCTCTATGATGATGCCAGCCGCCCCTTGGTGCTGGGTTTCAAGCACGCGGATCGGATCCATGCCACCCGCGCCTATGCGGCCTGGATGGCACGGGCCGGGCGTGACGTCTTGCGGGGCTGCGAGCTTGTCCTGCCCGTTCCGCTGCACCGCTTCCGCCTGTGGCATCGTCGCTACAACCAGTCGGCCCTGCTGGCCCTGGCCCTGGCCCGCGAGACGGGTCTGTCCTACCGGCCGGATGTCCTGTTTCGCCGCCGCCGGACCCGATCCCAGGGTGGGCTGGGGCGGGCCGAACGGGCGCGCAACGTGCGGGCGGCCTTTCGGGTCGCTGCCACTGCCAGGGCCGCGATTGCCGGCCGACGCATCGCGCTGGTTGACGATGTGCTGACGACCGGCGCCACCGCCGAAGAATGTGCCCGCGCCCTCAAGGCGGCCGGCGCCAGCCAGGTTGTCGTCATCACGCTTGCCCGAGTGCTTTGATCGGCGTTCGGGCACGCTGTTGCCTGGACCGGGGCAAGCCCATATAGACAGAAGCCGCAAGCCAATGTCGCCCCGAGCGGGTTGGCGGGTTCCAGCGGCGGAGTTTGGAATGCCCAAGATCGAAGTCTATGCGTCTGTCTTTTGCGCCTACTGCGATCGCGCCAAGGCGCTCTTGAAGCAGAAGGGCGTCTCGTTCACGGAAATCAGTCTCGAGGCCGAGCCCAATCGGCGGGACGAGATGATCAAGCGCGCCGGCGGCCGCCGCACGGTCCCGCAGATTTTCATCGACGATGTCCACATCGGGGGCTGTGACGACCTGATCGCCCTTGACCGGGATGGCCGGCTTGATCCGCTTCTGCGGGCGCCGGCATGAGCGGCCGGTTCAAGGTCGCCTGCATTCAAATCAACGCCGGTCCCGAGATCGCGCCTAATGTCGCCTGGGCCTCGGCCCAGGCGCGCAAGGCGCGGGATGCCGGCGCCGATCTGATCTGCATGCCCGAGAATGTGAGCCTGATGGAATTCGGGCGCGAACGCACATGGCCCAAGGTGGCCGAGGAATCGGCCCATCCGGCCCTGGCGGCGTTCCGCGATCTGGCGCGCGAGACCGGCGCCTGGCTTGCCATCGGGTCGCTGGCTGTCAAGGTCGGGCCATCGATGCTGGCCAATCGCTCGTTCCTGATTGCCCCCGATGGTGCCATCAAGGCCCGCTACGACAAGATCCACATGTTCGATGTCGATCTCGACGGCGGCGAAAGCTATCGCGAATCGGCGCTTTATCAGCCTGGCCGGCAAGCGGTTGTGGCCGATACGCCCTGGGCGCGGCTTGGTCTTTCCATCTGCTATGACGTGCGCTTTCCCTATCTCTACCGCAGCCTGAGCAAGGCGGGCGCGACCGTGATTCTGGTGCCGGCCGCCTTCACCCGCCAGACCGGCCGGGCGCATTGGCATATCCTGCTGCGGGCGCGCGCCATCGAAAACCTGTGCTATGTCGTTGCAGCGGCCCAGTGCGGCGACCATGTCCTTGGTCGCCAGACCTATGGCCATTCCCTGGTCGTCGCGCCCTGGGGCGAGGTGCTGGCCGACGGCGGCGAAGAGCCGGGGCTTGTCATGGCCGAGATCGACCAGGGCCGGGTGGCTGACGCAAGGCGCAAGGTCCCCTCCCTCGGCCACGATCGGGCCTATGATGTGGTCAGCCCGGATCGCGCTGTTGGTGGGGCGTGAGAGTGAATTAACCGATTTGTAGCGATTGGCTTCGGAAACTCGTGCCATGATTCTCTACGATCTTCGCTGCCGGAAATCCCACCTCTTCGAGGTGTGGTTCAAGGACAGCGCTGCCTTCGATGAGCAGGTGGCGGCGCGCCAGATCGCGTGCCCGGTCTGCAACGATCGCAAGATCGTCAAGGCGCCGATGGCGCCACGCATCAACAGGCCGAAAGAAAAGGGCGCGTCCGATCGCGGCGCCAGCGAGACGGTTGCCATGGGCGAGGCGCTGAAGGCCCTGCGCGAGTTCCGGCGCCAGGTCGAAGCGAACTTCGAGAATGTTGGCGAGCGCTTTGCAGACGAAGCGCGGAAGATGCATTACGGCGAGAAAGAAACCCGCAACATCTACGGCGATGCGACCCCGGACGAGACCGATGCGCTGAAGGACGAGGGGATCCCGGTCGAACGCATCCCCTGGGTGCCAAAGGGCGACGCCTGACGTCAGGCGCCGCCCCTTGTTTTGCAGGCTTGCGGCAGCAAGCGACCGATCAGTAGGACTTCGGCAGTCCCAGCACCTTTTCGGCGATGTAGCACAGAATGAGTTCGTGGCTGACCGGCCCGAGCTTGTGGATGAAGCTCTCGCGCAGGTACCGCTCGACGTGGAATTCCTTCGCGTAGCCCATGCCACCATGGGTCAGCACGGCGCGTTCGGCCGTTTCAAAGTTGCATTCAGCCGCCAGATATTTCGCGGCGCTCGCCTCGGGACCGCAGGGCAGCTTGCGGTCATAGAGCATGGCGGCCTTGTAGGTCATGAGGCGTGCCGCCTCGAGCTTGCACCAGCTGTCGGCCAGCGGGTGCTGGATCGCCTGGTTCATGCCGATCGGACGGTTGAAGACGACGCGCTCGTTCGCGTATTTGACGGCCCGGTTCAGGGCGGCGCGGGCCGAACCACAGACCCCGGCGGCGATCTGGATGCGCTCGGGGTTCAGCCCGTGCAGAAGCAGCTTGAAGCCCTCGCCCTCGGCGCCGATCCGATCGGTGACGGGAACCGGCAGGTTTTCGAAGAAGATCATGTTCGAATCGACCGCGGCGCGTCCCATTTTCGGGATGCGGCGCACCTCGCAATATTTGCGGTCGAGATTCGTATAGAACAGGGTCAGCCCATCGATCGGCCGCTTGGTTTCCTCGATCGGCTTGGTGCGCGCGATGAGCAGGATCTTGTTCGATTCCTGCGCCGTCGTCGTCCAGATCTTCTGGCCGTTGACGATGTAGACCTTGCCTTCCTTGTCAAGCTCGGCGCGGGTCTTCAAGCGGGTCGTGTCGAGGCCGGTATTGGGTTCGGTCACACCAAAACAGGCGACATCCTTGCGCTGGATCAGGGGTGGCAGCATGCGCTGTTGCTGCTCCTTGGTGCCGGCGATCACCACCGGATGAAGGCCGAAGACGTTGGGCATCACCGCCGAAAAGCCGCTGGCGCAGGCGCCCGAGGCGCCAATCGTCTCGGCCATGATGGCGGTTTCGGTGATCCCAAGCCCGGCGCCACCGAATTCGGGCGGCATCGCGATGCCCAGCCAGCCCGCCTTGGCGATGGCCTGGGCAAATTCCTCGGGGAAGCGCTCTTCCTTGTCGATCTTCCGCCAGTAGTCGGCATCGAAATCCGCGCAGATCCTGGCAATCGCATCCCGGATTGCTTCCTGCTCTGGCGTGAAGAACAGATCCATCGACAACCTCCATTCCCGAATACCGGCCGTGTCCCCGTCCCTGGGGCGGCCTTGACTGACCAAATGCCCGCTAGCCCTGACCTGGCCTGACCGCGACGACCATATAATTGACGCCGAGGTCGTCGCACAATCGCCATTCGTCGGCGAGCGGCGCATAGCATACGCCTGTCTGGTCGGTCGTGGCGAGCCCGGCCCGGTCCAGGCCGGCGGCCAGTTCCGCGGGCTTCATGAAGCGGTTCCAGTCATGGGTGCCGCGCGGCAGCCAGCCCAGGACATACTCGGCCCCGACGATGGCAAGCAGGTACGACCGCGAGGTGCGGTTCAAGGTTGCCATCAAGGCCGCGCCACCCGGCCGCACAAGGCTGGCCATGGCGGTCAGGAATGCGTCCGGGTCGGCGACATGCTCGATGATTTCAAGGGCCAGGACCGCGTCATACCGCTCTTTGGTCTTGGCCAGGTCCTCGGCGGCGGCATGTCGATAATCAATCGCAAGTCCCAGATCGGCCGCATGCAGGCGGGCCGCTTCGATGTTGGAATGGCTGGCGTCGATGGCCGTCACCGTGGCGCCCAGGCGGGCCAAAGGCTCGGAGACCAGCCCGCCGCCGCAGCCGACATCCAGCACCGCAAGGCCGGCCAGCGGCCGGGGGGTGTTGGGATCGCGACCGAAATGGGCCGCAAGCCGGTCGCGGATATAGCGCATCCGGACCGGCGTCAGCTTGTGCAGCGGCCGGAACGGGCCGCGCGCGTCCCACCAGCGGTCGGCGAGGGCTGAAAACTTGGCCACTTCGGCTTCGTCGATACTGGCAGCGTTACTGGCAGCGTTACTGGCGGCCCGCTCTGGTTGCATTCCCGGTCCTTGCGCTTGCGCCCGGGCTTGCCGGGCCTTGGACACCTAGAGTAAGAACACCCGCACCCAGCGGCAACAGATGAAGACGCAGTCGCCTGACCCAAGTGGGGCTGAAGTGGGGGCTGGCAGGGGCCTTGGGTCCGGAGTCTTGGCGGATGGCACGAATTGTTCAGAAATTCGGCGGCACGTCGGTCGCCGATTTGGCGCGCATCCGCCAGGTGGCGGCCAAGGCCAAGGCGGCGCGCGACGCCGGCGATGAGGTTGTGGTCGTCGTATCGGCCATGGCCGGCGCCACCAACCAGCTGGTCGACTGGGTGAGGCAGGCGAGCCCTCTTCACGATCCCAAGGAATACGATCAGGTGGTCGCCACCGGCGAGCAGGTGACCTGCGGCCTGGCGGCCCTTGTCTTGCAGGAACTGGGCACGCCGTCCCGTTCCTTCCTGGGCTGGCAAGTGCCGATCCGGACCGATCAGCAGCACGGCAAGGCCCGGATCCACGAGATCCCGGCGGCCAATCTGGAAGATTCCCTGAAGCGGGGCGAAGTCCCGGTCGTGGCGGGGTTCCAGGGCGTTTCGCCGGACGGGCGGGTGACGACGCTCGGCCGCGGCGGATCGGACACGACGGCGGTTGCCATCGCGGCCGCGCTTGGGGCCGATCGATGTGATATTTATACGGATGTGGACGGGGTCTATACGGCCGATCCGCGCATCGTTACCAAGGCGCGGCGGCTGGACAAGATCACCTACGAGGAAATGCTGGAGCTTGCTTCGGTCGGCGCCAAGGTTCTCCAGACCCGGTCGGTCGAGCTTGCGATGAACCATCATGTGCGCGTGCGCGTCCTGTCAAGCTTCGGCGATGGCGGCGGCACGCTGGTCGTGGACGAGGACGAGATCGTGGAGAAAGAAGTCGTCAGCGGGATCGCCTATAGCCGGGACGAGGCAAAGCTTACCCTGATCCGGGTTGCCGACCGGCCCGGTGTTGCCGCGTCGATCTTCGGACCGCTGTCCGAGGCAAGCATCAATGTCGACATGATCGTCCAGAACGTATCCGAGGATGGCCGGACGACCGACCTGACCTTCACCGTCAGCAAGGCCGATCACGCGCGCGCCGTGGCGCTGATCGAGGCCCGTCGCGTGGACCTTGGCTACGAGCGCCTTCTCCATGATGACAATGTCTGCAAGGTGTCGGTGGTCGGGGTCGGCATGCGGTCCCATGCCGGCGTGGCGCAGCGCATGTTCCAGACGCTGGCGGCGAAAGGTATCAATATCCAGGTTATCTCGACGTCCGAGATCAAGGTCAGTGTCCTGATCGCCGAGGAGTACACCGAGTTGGCGCTGCGGGCCCTGCACACCGCCTATGGACTCGACGTCGCCTGATGGGGGCCGGCTGGCGGCCGGTCGCGCCCGGCTAGACCGCCTGTGGCGCCGCGGCTGCGCCTTTCTTGGCACGGAATTCGCCATTCTGGGCGGCGCGATGACCTGGGTGTCGGAGCGCCATCTGGTATCGGCCATTTCGAATGGTGGCGGGTTCGGCGTGATTGCCTGCGGCGCCATGACGCCGGCCCTGCTTGCAGACGAGATCGCCGCGACCAAGGCTCTGACCCAACGCCCCTTCGGCGTCAATCTGATCGTGATGCACCCCGATATCGAACGCCTGATCGCGGTCTGCGGCGAACAGTCTGTCAGCCACATCGTGCTTGCGGGGGGCATGCCAAGCGGCGCCATGATTGCCCAGGTGAAGAAATCGGGGGCGCGGCTGATGTGTTTCGCGCCTGCCCTGGTCATCGCAAAAAAACTGATCCGGTCCGGCGCCGACGCCATCATCATCGAGGGGTCGGAGGCCGGCGGCCATATCGGGCCGGTTTCCACCGGTGTGCTGGCCCAGGAGATCCTGCCGGTCCTCAGGGATCAATGTGTTTTCGTTGCCGGCGGCATCGGCCGCGGCGAGGCGCTGGCCGGTTTTCTCGAGATGGGCGCCGTCGGGTGTCAGCTTGGGACCCGATTCGTCTGTGCGACCGAATCGATTGCCCATCCTGAATTCAAGAAGGCGTTCATTCGGGCGTCAGCGCGCGATGCGGTGGCGTCGGTGCAGCTTGATGCCCAGTTCCCGGTGATCCCGGTGCGGGCCTTGGCCAACATGGCGACGCGCCGCTTCATGGAGACCCAACGCGATGTGATCGCGCGCTTTCGTGCCAACGAGATCGATCTGAAGACAGCCCAGCTTGCGATCGAGCATTTCTGGGCCGGGGCTCTGCGGCGGGCGGTCATCGACGGCGACGTCGAAAACGGTTCCCTGATGGCGGGCCAGAGCGTCGGCATGGTGACGCGCGAGCAGCCGGCGGCCGAGATCCTTCGCGAGATCGTCGACCAGGCGGCCGCGGCCCTTGCCACCAGGGAGTGCATCGGAGCAACCGCCTGATGCCGACGGGGCCGGGTGTCAGCAGCCCCCGCCGCGTCCTTCGGCGCCTGATCGAGGTCATGGCCGCGCCGGGGACGGCGCAGGCGCGTCTCGACCGGGTTGCCACCCTGATCGCGCTCGAGATGGTCGCCGAGGTGTGCTCGATCTACCTGCTGCGCGCCGGCGAAGTGCTGGAACTGTTTGCGACCGAAGGCCTGCGCAAGGACGCGGTCCATCATACCCGCCTGCGGGTGGGCGAAGGCCTGGTCGGCACCGTCGCCGCATCGGCCCGGGCCCTCAACCTGGCGGATGCCCAGAGCCATCCCAAATTCGTCTATCGGCCGGAAACGGGCGAGGAAATCTACCGGTCGCTGATGGGCGTGCCCATCCTGCATGCGGGCCGGGTGGCCGGCGTTCTGGTCATTCAGAACCGCACCAGCCGCCACTACACCGACGAAGAGGTCGAGGCCCTTGAGATCATCGCCATGGTCCTTGCCGAGCTGGTCGCGGGCGGGGAACTGGTCAGCCGTGACGAGATCCTGCCGGTCGACGGCAACGCGACCCTGCCGCTCCGCCTCGAGGGGGTGCGCCTGAATGCCGGTCTTGCGATCGGCCGGGCGCTTCTCTATCAGCCGCAGATCCACATCGACAAGCTGGTTGCCGACGATCCCCAGGCCGAGCTGGCGCGATTGCGCGATGCCCTGACCGGCATGCAAAGCGCAATCGACACGTTGATTGCCGAACATGATGTCGGCGCCGGCGAGCATCGCGACGTTCTTGAAACCTATCGCATGTTTGCCGAGGACCGCGGCTGGGTCCGCAATCTGAACGAGGCGATCCTGAGCGGCCTGACCGCCGAAGCCGCGATCAAGATGGTTCAGGATGACACGCGGGCGCGCATGGCGCAGATCACCGATCCGTATCTGCGCGAGCGGCTGGCCGATCTCGATGACCTGACGAACCGGCTTTTCCTGCACCTGAGCGGAAGCCGGTCCTGGCGGGACGACGAATCGATCCCGAACGACGTCATTCTGTTCGCGCGCAACCTGGGCCCGGCCGAACTGCTTGATTTTCCCCGCGCCAAGCTCAAGGGGCTGGTGCTCGAGGAAGGCTCGGCCAATGCCCATGTGGTCATTGTCGCACGGGCGCTTGACGTGCCGGTGGTGGGGCGGGTGGAAGGGTCGTTGACGCGGGTCCTGCCGGGTGACCCGGTCATCATCGACGGCGACAACGCGCAGGTGATGATTCGCCCGGGCGAGGATATCCAGCAGGATTTCGCCGCCAGCGTGCAGGCGCGCGCCGAGCGACAGGTGGTCTATGTCGCCATGCGCCACCTGCCGGCGGTGACCCGTGACGGGGTGGAGATATCGCTCAACGTCAATGCGGGGCTGCTGATCGACCTTCAGCATCTCCATGATTGGGGGGCCGACGGTGTCGGCCTCTACCGCACCGAGGTGCCCTTCATGGTGCGCTCGGAATATCCCGATGTTGCCGCCCAGGCCAGCCTTTATGGCAGGATCTTCGATCAGGCGGGGGACAAGCCCGTCATCTTCCGCACCCTCGACATCGGTGGCGACAAGCTGTTGCCTTATTGGTCGCCGGCGCGCGAAGAGAACCCGGCCATGGGCTGGCGCGCCATTCGCATCGCGCTCGATCGTCCGGCCCTGCTGCGCCAGCAGCTGAGAGCGTTGGTGATGGCGGCCAAGGGACGGCCGCTGCAAGTGATGTTCCCGATGGTTGCCGAAGTGTCCGAGCTGGATCGGGCCCGGTCGCTGCTCGATCGCGAGATCCGGGCGGCCCAGAGACGTGGCGAGCAGACGCCCGAGCAGATCCGGGTTGGCGCGATGGTCGAGGTTCCGGCGCTGGCCTGGCAGCTTGACGCGCTGTTCGAGAGGGCCGATTTCCTTTCGCTTGGCACCAATGATTTCTTCCAGTTCTTTTTTGCGTCGGACCGCAGCAATCCACAGATGACAGAACGCTATGACGTCCTGTCACCGCCGCCCCTGCGGTTTCTGGCCGAACTCGCGCGGCGCTGCGGTAGGGCGAATATTCCGCTGACGGTGTGTGGCGAAATCGCCGGCCAGCCGCTCGAGGCCCTGGCGCTTCTGGCCCTGGGATACAGACGGCTATCCATGGCGCCGCCATCGCTTGGCCCGGTCAAGGCCATGATCCGGACCACCGATCTTCGCCACGCGGCGGAATTCGTCACCGCCCGGATCGCAAAAACGGAAGCCAGCCTTCGCAGCAGTCTCCGGGACTTCGCGGTCGACCACCGGATCGCGATTTGACCCATTGGTGCGCGCTTGGAAGTCCTGGTATGAAGACCCGTCCTGAAATAAATGTCGAAGTCCTCGTCACGGGGCGGACCGATGTGACGGGGCACCGGCCGGGCGCGAATGGGCGGACTCTTGCATGAACAATACGAAACGCAGCAGATTCAAAGTCCTCGATGACGGCAATCTTGATGCCGAGGGCGAGGTCAGGGTCGAGCATATCGGGGCGGAAATGCGCCGGGTGCGGACCGGAGGCTGACCGTCCGTTTCTTGCCGAAGACCCTTCGCATTCGCAGATCCTATCTCGTCGCCATCGAGGACGGGCGCTTTGACCAGATGCCCGGCCCCACCTATGCCCCTTGGCTTCGTTCGGTCCTATGCGGATTATCTGGGCCTTGACGGTCGCGAGATGGTGCGCCGGTTCAAAGGACGAGGTGGGCAACCAGGCGAAGAGCGCGGCCGTTCCCAGGGCGCCTGGCGTTTCCGTCGCGCCGCTGGCCGAAGGCCGCGGGTCATTCGGCGCCTTGCTGGTCTTGGCCTGGTCCTTGGGGCCGCGGTCGCCGGGATGGTACTGGTCTGTTCCGACCACCAGGCTGGTTCCGGCGGGATTGATGCGCGCTCCCCGGCCGGGTGGAAACGCCGGGCGGGCTGGCTTCGCCGGTGGCGCCGCATGAAACGGCGCCGGCAACGGACAAGTCGCCTGACCGATCTTCGCCAGCGGGCGGTTCCGGCTCCGTCCGGGGCGTCATCGCCGTCCAGGGCCGACGGCTCGTCGACAGGCCCGGCCGGCGGCACGGCGCCCGGATCCGCGCCCCTGGCCACCGCACCGGCCGCGCGGGGCGTAACCACAGGGCGCCACCCCGGGGGGCGCAACTACGGGGAGGCGCCACCCCAGGGGGCAGCACCAGCCCGGCCCAGGACAGCGGGGCAAGCGGCATCGTGATTCTTGCCAAGCGTGATAGCTGGATCCAGGTCCGGGACGATGCGGGCACGATGCTGACCTCGAATGTGCTGCGGGCCGGAGAAACCTGCCGGGTCCTAATCGTTCGGGGCTTACTCTGATGACAGGCAACGCCGGCGAGTTTGAAATTGTCCTCGACGGTCGTACATTGCCGCCATTGGGCGCCGAGGAGCACGTCGCGGGAAATTTCCCTGGATCGCGACAAACTGCTGAGCGCCGCGCCCTGATGGGCGGCCGCCTGACGCGGCGGCCAAACCTGGGCATGCCAGACCTGGGCATGGCCAGACCTGGGGATGGCGGGGGCAGCGGGGGCGCCACGCCAGGGCTGTGGCCGGACCGAATGCGATTCCAGACAATGCGATCCCAGACGATGAGTTGGCAAACATGACCAGTGCGACCCGGCCCTACCGACAGATCCAAAGGCGGCGGTCGCGGCTGATCCAGGTCGGCAAGGTTCCGGTCGGCGGCGATTCGCCGATTACGGTTCAGACCATGACCAACACGCCGACCGCCGATGCCCGGGCGACCATCGCCCAGGTTCAGGCGGCCGAGCGGGCGGGCGCGGACATCGTCCGCGTATCCTGCCCCGACGAAGATTCGACCAGGGCCCTGCGCGAAATTGTGCGCGCGGCCCGGGTTCCCATTGTTGCCGATATTCATTTCCATTATCGGCGAGCCATCGAGGCTGCCAAGGCAGGGGCGGCCTGCCTGCGGATCAACCCCGGCAATATCGGGTCCGCCGATCGGGTGCGCGACGTGGTGAAGGCGGCCAAGGATCACGGCTGCTCGATGCGGATCGGGGTCAATGCCGGTTCGCTCGAGCGCGATCTTCTCGAGAAATACGGCGAGCCCTGCCCGGAAGCCCTGGTCGAAAGCGCGCTCGATCACGCCCGCGTTCTCGAGGATCACGACTTCCGCGAGTTCAAGATCAGCGTCAAGGCGTCCGACGTGTTCCTTGCGGTCGCGTCCTACCAGGCCCTGGCCGATGCGTGCGACTATCCGCTCCATCTTGGCATCACCGAGGCGGGGGGCTTCGTCGGTGGCTCGGTCAAGTCGGCGATCGGCATTGGTTCGCTGCTGTGGGCGGGGATCGGCGATACGATCCGCGTCTCGTTATCGGCCGATCCGGTCGAGGAGGTCAAAGTCGGTTTCGAGATCTTGAAATCGCTCGGCGTGCGTCATCGGGGCGTCAACATCGTTTCCTGCCCCTCGTGCGCGCGCCAGCGGTTCCCCGTGATCGAGACCGTCCAGAAGCTCGAGGAACGGCTTCAGCACATCACGACGCCGCTCACCCTCTCGATCATCGGCTGCGTCGTGAACGGCCCCGGCGAGGCGCGCCAGACCGAAATCGGCCTGACGGGGGGTGGGCAGGGATCGCATCTCGTCTATGTGAAGGGTGTTCCCGACCACAAGGTGGTCGACGACAAGATCGTTGACCACATCGTTTCGCTGGTCGAAGAACGGGTCGCGCAGATCGAGGCCGAACGGGCCCTGGCGGATGGCGCGCCACCTGTGGCGGCAGCGCCGGCGACCGCGTCCTAGCGTTCCGGAGAGCAGATTGTCCCGATTGCAGCCGGTGCGTGGCACGCACGACCTTCTTCCTGACGACTATCGACGGCATCGGCATGTCGTCGATCTCGGCCGCCGGATCGCCGAGCGGTACGGCTATGCCGAAATGGCCACGCCGATCTTCGAATTCTCTGACGTCTTCAAGCGTACCCTGGGCGAAGCTTCGGATATCGTGTCGAAGGAGATGTACACCTTCGTCGACAAGGGCGGCGATGAGATCACCCTGCGCCCGGAAGGAACGGCAGGCATAGCCCGCGCGGTCATATCGGGTGGCCTGCAGCAGAACTTGCCGCTCAAGCTCTATTATTCCGGCCCGATGTTCCGCTACGAGCGGCCCCAGAAGGGGCGCCAGCGGCAGTTCCACCAGATCGGGGTCGAGCTTCTGGGCGTGCCGGAGCCGGAGGGCGATGTCGAGACCATCACGCTCGGTGCGCGAATCCTGGCCGAGCTGGGTGTCCTCGACAAGACGACCCTCGAGATCAATTCCCTGGGCGATGCGCCAAGCCGCGCCGCCTATCGGCAGGCACTGGTCGATTATCTCTCGGCGCATGCCCCGCGCCTGTCAGAGGACAGCAAGGCCAGGCTCCAGCGCAATCCGCTGCGCATTCTCGATTCGAAGGATGCTGGCGATCGTACCATCATTGCCGATGCGCCGCCCTTTTCCGCTTTTCTCAACGATGGTTCGAAGGCGTTCTTCAACGCGGTCTGCGACGGATTGGCGGCGCTTGGCATTGCCTTTACCTGCAACGAACGCCTTGTGCGCGGGCTTGATTATTATTGCCATACCGCCTTTGAATTCACGACCTTGGCGCTGGGTGCCCAGGGGACAGTCCTGGCGGGCGGCCGTTACGATGGCCTGGTCGAGATGATGGGGGGCGCCGCCACGCCCGGCGTAGGCTGGGCTGCTGGCATCGAACGCCTGGCCTTGCTGGCCGGGGATGCGCCGCCGGCGCCGCGCCCGATTGCCGTGGTGCCGATTGGCGAGGCAGCCGAGCGGCGCGCGATGGTATTGACGGAAACCCTGCGGCGCGCCGGCCTGTCGGTCGATCTGGCCTACCGGGGCAATCTTGCCCGGCGGATGAAACGGGCGAACCGGGTCAACGCACGCTATGCGGTGATATTCGGCGATGACGAACTTGGCCGTGGCTCGGCGATGCTGCGCGATCTCGACCAGGGCGCCCAGGAAGAGGTTTCCCTCGATGCCCTGATCGGGCGCCTTGGGCCATGAGACTTGGTCCTGTCCGCAGAACGACGGGACCCACCTAGACCGGCTGCCTGGATCCGGCATCGGCCGGACGGAATGATCAATGTCGATCGATGATAAATTGAAAAGTGTCGTCGCCCGCCATGCCGAGCTGGGCGCGGCGCTTGCCGCCGCCGACATCGCGGGCGATCGGTACGCGAAGCTGTCGCGCGAATATGCCGAGCTTGACCCCGTGGTGGCGAGCATCAGGGAGCTTGACGACGCGCGCGCCGAGCTTGCGTCTCTTGACGAAATGGCGGTGGATCCTGGCTCGGACGCCGAGATGCGAAGCCTGGCCGAAGACGAAGGGCAGCGCCTGCGGGCCAATCTGCCGCAGCTGGAACGCGCGATTCTTGTCCAACTGCTTCCCAAGGACGAAGCCGACGAGCGCAGCGCGATTCTCGAAGTCCGGGCCGGTGCCGGTGGCGACGAGGCGGCGCTGTTCGCGGCCGAACTGTTCCGCATGTATCAGCGCTATTCCGACTTGCGGCGCTGGAAATTCGAGATCATGCATCTGTCCGATACCGGACTTGGCGGCCTGAAGGAAGGGATTGCGTCGATCCTGGGCCGCGGCGTCTTTGCGCGTCTCAAGTTCGAATCGGGGGTCCACCGCGTCCAGCGGGTGCCGACGACGGAAGGTGGCGGGCGCATCCATACCTCGACGGCGACTGTGGCGGTCCTGCCCGAGGCCGAAGAGGTCGATATCCATATCGACGAAAAGGACCTGCGGATCGATGTGTTCCGGTCCAGCGGCCCGGGTGGCCAGTCGGTCAATACCACCGATAGCGCCGTGCGTGTCACGCACCTGCCGACAGGGATCGTGGTGCAGCAGCAGGACGAGAAGTCGCAGCACAAGAACAAGGCCAAGGCGCTTAAGGTCCTGCGCGCCCGGCTCTACGATCTGGAGCGTCAGACGCGCGAGGCGGAACGCGCCGCGAATCGCCGCAGCCAGGTTGGCACCGGCGATCGGTCGGAACGGATTCGCACCTACAATTTTCCGCAAAGCCGGGTCACGGATCACCGGATCAATATCACGCTGCACAAGCTCGAGCGGGTCCTGTCCGGCGACGCCTTGGACGAGCTGATCGAGCCCTTGATCGCCGAGGACCAGGCGGCAAGGCTTGCCGAACTGACATGATGGTCGGGCAGTTTGGCGCTGCTTTGGCATCGGTGGCCGAGCGTCTGGCGCAAGCCGGCATCGCCAATCCACGCAGCGAAGCGCGAGCATTGCTGGCAGCGGCGGCGGAATGCGAGATCGAAACGGTGTTCGGCTATCCCGAGCGCGACCTGACGCCGGTGGCAGAGGCGCGGCTCGATGGCTATCTGCGGCGGCGGCAGGCCGGTGAGCCGCTGTCCCGCATCCTTGGGCGGCGTGAATTCTGGGGGCTGACATTTGCGATCGACGCCGCGACCCTCGACCCGCGGCCCGACAGCGAGATTCTGGTTGCCGCTGCGCTTGCGGCGTTTCCCGACCGCGACCGTGCCTTGCGGGGTCTTGATCTGGGGACCGGATCAGGTTGCCTGCTGCTGGCCGTGCTGTCTGAACGCCCGCAGGCGATCGGCATCGGTGTCGACAGGAATGCCGCAGCCTGCCGTATGGCGCGACGCAATGCATGGGCGTTGGGGCTTGGCGACCGCGCCCGGTTCCTGTGCGCCGACTGGGCCGAACCGATTGCAGGCCGGTTCGATATCATCCTGTGCAATCCGCCCTACATCGAAGATGGCGCGATTGCCGCGCTCGCACCCGAGGTTGCGCTCTACGATCCGCGCTCGGCCTTGTCGGGCGGTGCCGATGGGCTTGATGCCTATCGACGGATCGGGGATGAAATTGCCCGATGTCTGGCGCCCGATGGTCTTGCGTTCATCGAGATCGGCTTCGGACAGGCGACGGCGGTTAGTGATATCTTAAGCGCAAACCTCGAAACTGTTGGCAGGCGGTTGGATCTGGCGGGAATCGAGCGCTGTCTGATCGCACGAAACACAAAAAAAGCTGTTGGATTTGGAAGGCGGCCCGACTAGTGTAAGGCCCGCTTGGGAGCCATGGTCACGGACGAAATGTCGTCCGGCCTGAACGCCCTAACCAATCCAAAGCAATGTTGCGCCGCGTCGGGCGCCGGTACGGCGGCGGTCAAGGAGCAAACCGCCGCGGCCGCATTGGGGCTCCAGAGCGATCAACAACCGGATATCGTGTGAGACATGAAGCCAGGGCCAAATTTCAAGCGTGGGCGGGGGCGTGGCAATCGCCGTCCACAGGCTGCCACGAGCCGGGTATCGGTGAAGGACGGTGGCCACCAGGAAATCCGCGTGCGCGGAAACCTTCAGCAGATACTGGAAAAATACCTCACCCTCGCCCGCGAGGCGACGGCGGGCGGCGATCGGATTGCAGCCGAGAATTACTATCAACACGCCGAGCACTATTACCGGGTCCTGAATGCGAATGGCGGACCCAACGGTGGTGATCGGCGCCCCGGGATGGATGGCGCACCGCGCCAGGCGCCGGGGGACATGCAGCCCAATGTTGTCTCGGCGGAACTCGAGCCGGGTCAGGGCACCAACGGATACGTGGCGGTTCAATCCGAAGCCGAGCCACAGGTCGACGAGAGCTTCGGCAACCGCCAGCCCGCCTGACCCCGTTTCGGCCATGCCGGCCTGATCACACGGCTTGACCCCACGGCCGGGGCATGGACGCATAGACGATCATTCGGCCATCCGCGATAACGGATCGGCCCGCATCGACGCCGCAGGGCCGGCAGCGCGCCTCTTGCGCGGATGAAAAATCGCACCCATCTAGATCGCGGATGCCGATAACGGGTCCACGTCTCTGCCTGCCGTCAAGGGGGCCCAACAGGAGATGCGATTTCCATGAACATCGAACACTATACCGAACGCGCGCGCGGCTTCCTTCAGGCGGCACAGACACTGGCATTGCGCAGTGGCCATCCGCAGCTTGCGGCGGCCCACCTGCTCAAGGTTCTGCTTGATGACACCGAAGGCCTGGCCGCCAACCTGATTGCGGCGGCCGGTGGCGACGCGGGCCGGGTGCGCCGCGACATCGAGCGCGAGCTTGGCAAGCTGCCGAAGGTCGAAGGCCCCGGCGCCGGCCAGATTCATTTGTCGCCCGAGCTGGCCCGGGTCTTCGAGGCGGCTGAAAAACTGGCCGAAAAGGCGGGCGACAGTTTCGTTACGGTCGAACGCCTGTTGCAGGCGCTCGGCACGGCAAGCGGCAGCACTGCCGAGCGGGCGCTGACCCAGGGCGGCGTGACGCCGCAGGGGTTGAACCGCGCCATCAACGACATTCGAAAAGGGCGCACGGCGGGATCGGCGACGGCCGAAGAGGGCTATGACGCGCTGAAGAAATACGCGATCGACATGACCGCCCGGGCGCGCGAAGGCAAGCTTGATCCGGTGATCGGCCGCGACGAGGAAATCCGCCGCACCATCCAGGTCCTGGCGCGCCGGACGAAGAACAATCCGGTTCTGATCGGCGAACCTGGCGTTGGCAAGACGGCAATCGTTGAAGGGCTGGCGCTGCGCATCGCCAATGGCGACGTTCCCGAGGGGCTCGACAACAAGCGCCTCATGGCGCTTGACCTTGGCGCCCTGGTTGCCGGCGCCAAGTTTCGCGGCGAGTTCGAGGAACGGCTGAAGGCCGTCTTGAGCGAGATCACGGCGGCGGCCGGCGAAATCGTTCTGTTCATCGACGAGCTGCACACGCTGGTGGGCGCTGGCAAGGCCGAAGGCGCCATGGATGCGTCCAACATGCTGAAGCCGGCGCTGGCGCGCGGCGAGCTGCACTGTATCGGCGCGACGACGCTTGACGAATATCGCAAGCATATCGAGAAGGACGCGGCGCTGGCGCGGCGCTTCCAGCCGGTCTTCGTGACCGAACCGACAGTCGAGGACACGATCTCGATCCTTCGCGGTCTCAAGGAGAAATACGAACTGCACCATCGGGTCCGCATTACCGATGGCGCGATTGTCGCGGCGGCGACGCTCTCGAATCGCTACATCACCGATCGGTTCCTGCCGGACAAGGCGATCGACCTGGTGGACGAGGCGGCCAGTCGGCTGCGGATGGAGGTCGATTCCAAGCCCGAGGAGATCGACGAGCTTGATCGACGCATCATTCAGATGAAGATCGAGCGGGAAGCCCTGCGAAAAGAGACCGACCCGGCATCGAAGGACCGGCTTGGGCGCCTTGAGACGGAGCTGGCCGATCTTGAATCCCGGTCAGCGGACCTGACTGCGATCTGGCGCGGCGACAAGGAAAAGCTGGCCGCCGCCCACAAGCTCAAAGAAGAGCTTGAGCAGGCCCGCGCAAAGCTGGAAGCCGCGCAGCGGGACGGCAACCTGACCCGCGCCGGCGAGCTGAAATACAGCGTATTGCCCGACCTCGAACGGCGGCTGGCTGAAATCGAAACGGGCGGTGACGACGCGCAGCACATGGTGAACGAGTCGGTCACCGACGAGGATATTGCCTCGGTCGTCGCGCGGTGGACGGGTATTCCGGTCGACAAGCTGATGGCCGGCGAACGCGAGAAGCTTCTCCATATGGAAGACAAGCTGCGCGAGCGCGTGGTGGGCCAGGAGGAAGCGGTCAGTGCGGTGTCCACGGCGGTTCGCCGGGCGCGCGCCGGCCTTCAGGACCCCAATCGGCCGATCGGCTCGTTCCTGTTCCTTGGGCCGACGGGGGTTGGCAAGACCGAGCTGACCAAGGCCCTGGCCGAATACCTGTTCGACGACGAGGCCGCCATGGTCCGCATCGACATGTCGGAATACATGGAAAAGCACACGGTGGCGCGGCTGATCGGCGCGCCGCCCGGCTATGTCGGCTACGAGGAGGGGGGCGCGTTGACCGAGGCGGTCCGCCGCCGGCCGTACCAGGTGATCCTGTTCGATGAGGTCGAGAAGGCGCACCCCGATGTCTTCAACGTGCTGTTGCAGGTTCTTGATGACGGCCGTCTGACCGATGGGCAGGGGCGCACCGTGGATTTCCGCAACACGCTTATTATCCTCACCTCGAACCTGGGCGGCGATATCCTGGCCAGCCAGCCGGCCGGCGAAGCGGTGGGGGCGGTGCGCGATCAGGTGATGGAAATCGTCAGGCGGGCCTTTCGGCCAGAGTTTCTCAATCGCCTGGACGAGATCTTGCTGTTCGGACGCCTGTCGCGCGATCACATGGGGCGGATCGTCGATATTCAGATCACGCGCCTGCAGAAAATTCTCGATGCGCGCAAGATCAGTTTGCAGCTTGACGATCGGGCGCGCAGCTGGCTTGCGGAAACCGGCTGGGATCCCGTCTATGGCGCCCGTCCGCTGAAGCGGGTGATCCAGCGCAATCTGCAGAATCCGCTGGCGACGCTGATCCTGGGCGGCAAGGTCCGCGACGGCGATTCGGTGTCGGTCTCGGCCGAAAGCGGCCGCCTGGTGATCAACGGGGAAGAGGTGGCCGTGGCGGCCTAGAGTTTCCCACGGTCAGATAGAAGCGGTTCTGGTTGATACCGTTCCGCTTTGTGGGCGGCGCAGGTGAAGGCTAGTCCTTCAGCTGCTGAGCGATCTTGGTTTCGGTCGCGACGCGTGCGAACTGATGCTCGAAATTCGCCCGGGCGATCTGGAAACGGTTGAGCTCGGGACCGATCAGCTTTTCGCCGGCCGGGAACTTGACGTTGACCGGGTTCACCTGCTCGTTGTTGCGATGGACCTCGTAATGAAGGTGCGGCCCGGTCGACAGGCCGGTCGAACCCACATAGCCGATGATCTGGCCCTGGCGGACCCGCGCGCGCGAGCGAAGGCCGTTGGCGAACCGCGACAGGTGGCCATAGGCGGTCGAATATTCGCTGGTGTGGCGGATCTCGACGTAATTGCCGTAATGGCCCTTCGGTCCGGCATGGGCGATCACGCCGTCGCCGGCGGCATAGATCGGCGTGCCTGCAGCGGCGCCGAAATCGACACCGCGATGCATGCGGGTGTAGCCAAGAACGGGATGGCGGCGCGGCCCGAAGCTTGACGTCAGCCGCGCGCCGTCAACCGGCGTCTTGAGCAGGGCCTTCTTCACGCCCTCGCCCTTGCCGTTGAAGTAATCGGTGGTCCCGCTTTTCGGCGTATAGCGGTAAAGCTGAAGAAGATCGCCGCCCGTCGATACGGCGGCATAGAGCGGTGGCCCGAACGCGATGGCCGTCCCGTCCTCCTGGTAGACGCTTTCGAACATCACCTCGAACCGGTCGCCGGAATGGATGTCGCGCTGGAAGTCGACGTCGTAGCTGAAGGCGCGAATCATCTCGACCAGAACCGGCGGCGGGACACCCGCCTTCACGGCCGAGGCATAAAGGCTGTCCTCGATGCTGCCCGCCGCGCGGGTCAGCGCGCGGGTCAGCGCGCGTTCCTCTTCGCGGGCAACGAAGCCCTCGGCCGTCCGGCTTACGATCACGTCGCGGTCGATGCCGG
>JAXMDU010000004.1:0-155000 GCA_046348645.1 Alphaproteobacteria bacterium | reverse complement strand
AGCCTTCTTTTCGTCGATCCCAAATCGCCGGGCGTCAGCTATGAACGCCTGGATACGCTCTGTTTCCGCTCGGTCGGAACGTTCCGGGTCACCTACGAGGATGTCCGCGTTCACAAGGACGAGCTTCTGGGCCAGCTTAACAATGGCTGGAACCATCTCATGACGAATCTCGAAAAGGAACGCTTCTCGGCCGCCGCCATGACCATCGGCTGCGCCCAGCATGCCCTGGACTGCGCGATCCAGTATGCCAAGGACCGCGTTCAGTTTGGCAAGCCGATTGGCGCGTTCCAGGCGATCCAGCACAAGCTCGCCGAGATGCAGATGCAGGTGCATCTCGGGCGCGTGGCGACCTATGATCTGGCGCGGCGTCTGGTGGCCGGCATTCCCTGCCGCACGGAGGCATCGGTCACCAAGATCTACACTACCGAGGTTTACCACCGCGTGGCCGATGACGGCATGCAGATCCTGGGCGGCTATTCGATGACGCCGGATTTCCCGATGGAGCGCCATTACCGCGATTCCCGTCTCGGCCGCATTGGGGGCGGCGCCACCGAGATCCTCAAGACCTCGATCGCCAAGGATCTTGGCCTATAGCGAAACCAGCCCGTATTCGACCTTCAACGAGGGACTTGCCATGAACATGTCGAAGCCCGCCCCGCGTACCGGCATTCTGGTTGGATCATGGCCGCTTGGCATGCCGGCCGCGGGTGGCTTTTATCGCGACCTTGCCCAGCAGGTGGAAGACCTGGGCTTCGATTTCCTGTTTCACGGCGATCACCTGTTTCCGTACAACCCGACCCCGGATTCGCTGATTGCGCTGACGCACATGGCGACCTGTACGAAGCGGCTGGTCCTTGGCACCGGTGTGCTGCTGCCCGCATTGCGCGATCCGGCGGTTGTCGCCAAGCAGATTGCGACGATGGATTATCTATCGGACGGACGGTTTGTTCTTGGCGTTGGCGTGGGGGGTGAAATCGAGCAGGAGTGGACCGCGATGCAGGTCCCGCGCGAGGCGCGCGGCCCGCGGACCGATGAATATCTCGCCATCATGAAAAAGCTGTGGTCGGGTGAAATGGTCGAATATCAGGGGCGCTTTCGCTCGGTCACGGGGGTGCGCGGCACACCGGCGCCCGTGCAATCCGGCGGGCCACCCATCTGGGTCGGCGGCCGTGGCGAAGCGTCGTACAGGCGCGCGGCGTGCCATCAGGGATGGTTCCCCTATGCCATGTCGCCCCGGCAAGTGCGCGAAGGCATCGCGCAGATCTCGAAATTGATGGGCGGCAGCCTGCCGACGGGTTACGCCGTTGCTTATGACCTGTTTGCCTATGTCGACGATGATGAAGCACACGCGAAGACGATGGCGGGCCGGGTGCTTGGCAAGCGCTATGCCCAGGACTTCGACCGCCTGTTGGGGCCGGTCTGTGCGATCGGATCACCAGAGCATGTGGCCAAACGTGTGCGCGAGTATCGCGAGGCCGGGGCGCAGGATTTGATCATCATGCCGCAAGCGCCGGCTGAAGAATACCTCGAACAGATCGAACGATTGGCCCGCACCCTTGGCGTGAAAGGCAAACGCTAAGCCCAAACGCCCCTGGCCGTGAAAGGCTCACATCTAGCGATCGCGGGGATAAAGGCCGGCAGCCCTGGCTTTGAAGATGACCAGGGCCAGGACCGTATCAACGAGCGGCGTATCGATTCCGACCAGATCGCCAAGTTCGGCGACGGCCCGCACGATCGGGTCGATTTCAAGTGTTCGGCCGGCCAGCAGATCCTGCAACATCGATGTCCTGTGCCGAGGCGCGCGCCAGCGGTGGACGATCATGTCCAAATGCTCGGGCGTTAGTTCGGCGCCGACCGCCTGACCGACACGGTATCCCTCGGTCGCAAGACCGGTGACGATGGGGTGCAGGCCAGGATCCGAGGCGACAATATCGGATGTCGCTTCGGTCAGGGTGCCAAGCGAGCTGGCAAAGAGATTGATCAGCAGCTTGGCCCAAATCTCGGTGCGGATGCGGGGCGTAATCTCGGTCGCAAGGCCGGCAGCGTCGGCCGCGGCCGCGATGGCATGAATCCGATTGCTCGGCCGCCCGTCCAGCTCGCCCAGCACAAGCTGGCGGGTCGCAGATCCATCTCCATCGTGCTTGACGATGCCCGGGGCGATGATTTCGGCACCGATCTTTACGATCGCGCCGACCGCTGATGCCGGATCAAGGGCGCGCCAGAGCACCGCGTCCGGGTCGACGCAGGTGAAAGGCTTGCCCCCCAAGGGCCCGGGAAGACCGTAAAAGTACCACCAGGGTAGGCCATTCTGGATAAAGACCAGGGTCGCGCCGCCCTGTGCCAACCGTGCCAGGGGCTCGACAGCGGCCGGCACCTCGTGGCCCTTGAGCGTGACCAGGACCGCATCCTGGGCAGGCAGGATATCATCGGCCGCGGCGACGGATGTCCGCACCGTAAGGCTACTGCCGCCAGACTCGATGAGGCGCACGCCCTGGTCACGAAGGGCCGCAAGATGCGGGCCCCGCGCCACCAGCGTCACCGTGTGAGCCGCGTTCGCCAGCCTCGCACCGATATAGGAGCCGATCGCGCCGGCGCCGAACACACAGATGCGCATTGCCCTGGTCTGATTCTGTTGTGTCTGCTGATTTGAGCGAGATTATGCATTGTGCCGAAGATGATATCTGCGTGCAAGGCGGTCACGGCCACCGTGAACGGCCGGCCCGCACCGGCGCGCACGTCCCCGGCCAGGGGCGAAACCCGAACGGGCTTTCCTCATAAATGGGGCCTCATAAACGGGGGCAAACAGGGGGGCAGGTCGCGGCCCCTGACATTGACATCCGGCATCGCGTAAAGTGTTCTGGGCTATGTCATCCCATTCGGCCTGGTTCGGAAACGCGGGGACGCCACCCGGTCGCGTAACGACCCCGATCGCGTAACAGCATGTCAAAGGCCCAAAGACCCTGCGTAACGGATGGAGGACATCAGTCAATGGATCAGCCACAACCGAAATCCGATCATCCGCTTTCGGGGATTGTCGTGGTCGAGCTTGGCGACAGCGCGGCGGCACCGTTTACGGGCCATATTCTTGCCTGTCTTGGCGCCGAGGTCTGGAAGGTCGAGCGCCCGGGGTCGGGCGATCCCTCGCGGTCGTGGGGCGGGCCGTCGGATTCGTGGCAGAACGCCGGGCAGAACGCGGGCGCCATCTTCCATGCGCTGAACCGCGGGAAGAAATCGGTCGTCATCGACCTCAAGAATGCCGCCGAGCTGGAACGGCTCAGCTCTTTCATCGACACGCGAGCAGATGTTTTCTTTCATAATCTGCGGCCTGGCACAGCCGGCCGGTTCGGCCTTGACGAAACCGCGTTGACTGGCCGGAAGCCCTCTCTCGTCTATTGCACAGTCGGCGCGTTCGGTGCCCGTGGCCCGATGAATCGCCTGCCGGGCTTCGACCCCTTGATGCAGGCCTATTCGGGAATCATGAGTGTCACCGGCGAACAAGGCCAGGCGCCAGTGCGAGCCGGCGTGTCATTGGTCGATTTCGGGACTGGCCTTTGGGCTGCGTTCGGCATCATGACCGCGCTTTACACCCGCCAGGCAATGGGTGCCGGCACCATCGTCGACAGTTCCTTGTTCGAGACGGCGATCGGCTGGATGAGCGCCGGCATAGCCACCTATCAGGTATCGAAACAACCGCAGATGCCGATGGGATCCGGGATCGCTTTTATCGCGCCCTACCGGGCCTATCCAACGGCGGATGGCTATCTGATCGTCGCCTGCGCCAATGACCGGCTGTTTGCAAAGCTGTGCGCGGCACTTGGCGCGCCCCAATGGTCGGATGATCCGAGGTTTCGCACCAATGCCGACCGGGTGGCCCATCGAGCGGCGCTCGATGCGCTGATCGTTGAGCGGCTGCGGCCCCGCAGCCGCGGGGAATGGCGCACGCTGCTTGATGAAGCCGGCGTTCCTTGCTCGCCGATCCAGACCGTCGACGAGGTCACGCACGACCCGCAGACCAAGGCGCTGGGGCTCTTGTCGGCGCCGCCGGATGACCCGCTGCCGCTCGTCACCCTTCCCCTGTCGTTCCAGGGCGAGCGGCCCCGCCCCATGTCCCGCGCGCCACGGCTGGGCGAGCACAATGCCGAGTTCGACAAGATCCTGGCGAAGGCTGCCGGGGGCGGCCGGTGATGGCCGGCGCGGCGCCGATCGCGATTGCATGTCGGCGCGGACAAGGCGGGAAATGGCCGCACACTGCACTCGGATAAGACCTGTCGCGCAAACCCGTTGTGCGGAACCTGCCCGTCCCCTGGATCGGCCGCCCCCCATGCAATAGACTTTCCATCGCCCAGGCATCCGAAATCCGACTGCCCATGCGCTCCATCGGGGCCGGGTCATCAGCGGGAAGGGAAAACGACATGGTCAGCAAACGGGGACAGAAATCAGGCACCCGCAGCAAGAAGGAAAAGGTCGCCAATCCAAAGCTCTCTCCCGATGACGCGTTCCTGGTATTTGCGGATCTCCAGGTCGGCATTGTCGACTTGCCGCTTGCAAACTCGGCGAAGGATCTCGTGCGAGCGGCAAAGGGATTGGCCAGACTGGGAGAGATATTCGACATCCCGACCCTGACCCTGTCCATTCCCAAGCGCGGCGGCGGGCGCGCCGTCATCATTCCCGAGATCACCGAGACCCGCAGCAAATACAAGCATCTTGAACGGACCGCCCCGGATTCTTTTGAAAACGCCGCAATCCGAAAGGCGATCGCGGACAGCGGCCGCAATACGCTGGTCGTGTGCGGCATCGCGACCGAGATCGCTGTCCATTGGCTTGTCCTTTCCGGACTTGCAAATGGCTATCGGGTCTATGTCGTCGCCGACGCTTGTGGGGGGCTTAGTGTCCGCTCGGAAGAGGCGGCTTTCCGCCGGTTCGAGGCGGCCGGCGCGGTCATGACGTCGGTCGCGTCCTTTGCCAGCGAAATTTCAGGCGATTTCACCAAGCCGATCGGGCGCGCCGCCATCGACGTTGTCTATGACCTGATCGGGGTGTGACGGCACGCAAGCCCCATCGGCACGGCCATGACGCGACAAGATCGAGCAATGCTGGCCGGGACCAGGCGCAAGTACGGCAAGTCAGGGATCGGCAAATGGAGGAAACGAATGGCTCGTGAACCCTACTACCGCACACTCTCGATCGCCGCCGCGATCGCCGTAACCATCGGCTCCACCGCCGCGCAGGCCGCGGTCGATGGCCCGAAGCTCGGCTGGAATCTGGCCGCCTATGGACCGCCGCGCCCCGCTACGCTTGCGCTTGATCGGCTGTCCGATGTCGTCAAGGCCGAGACCAGTGGCAACTTCGCCATCAAGGTGCAATACAGCGAAGCCCTGGCGCCGGCTAAGGAAATCCTGGATGGCACGAGCATCGGCGCGTTCGAGCTTGGCTGGTGGGTGCCGACCTATGCCCCCGGCAAGCTGCCGAGCCTGACCGCCCTTGGCCTTCCGTTCCTGCCGCTGGGCGACCTGATGAACGCAACCCGGGCCGCCGACGCCTATTATCGACACCCCGTGGTGGCCCGCGAGCACGACGTCTGGAACGTCGACCACATCATGGTCGTCTTCAACCCGCCCTACGAATTCATGGGGTGCGGCAAGGCGCCCGATTCGATCGCCGCCTGGAAAGGCCTGCGGGTCCGCGCGCTGGGCGGTGGCGGCACCGCCATGGCCCGGCTGGGCGCGGTGCCGACCACCGTGACGTCACCCGAGGTCTATGGTGCCATGGACCGCGGCATTGTCGATGCGGCCGCGATAACCTATGGATCCTTCGCGACCTACAAGATCCCGGAAATCGCCCATTGGTACACGAAGGGGTTCGCGCTCAACTACATCGTCACCGCGGTGGTCGGCAACAAGAGCGCCCACGCCAAGCTGCCGCCCCAGTATCAGGCGCTGATCAAGAATGCGGTGCCGATCGCGACGCAGGCGCAGGCAGAAAGCGTGCAGGCCGAGGAAGACAAGGCCGAAGCCGATTTCCAGAAGCGCGGACTGAAGATGATCAACATTTCAGCCGAGATGCGCCAGGAGATGATCCGCGTCGGTGGAACGCCGGTCTGGGATGACTGGGTGAAGGAAATGACCGAGAAAGGCCTGCCGGCTCGCACGCTGCTCGATTTCCTGCTGGCCGAGGGCCGCAAGGGCGCCAGCTGACCGGTCGGCTAAACAGGTCCATGCCGGTCAGGCCCCCCGGTTCAGGCCTATGCGTTCCTGTTGATGGCGACGACACAAGAAAAGCGGGCCATGGCATCCAAGCCGCCATGCCCCGCTCGTTCGCCGCAACCGGCGATCCTCTATAGCCCGTAACTGTTCAGCGGCAGTTTCGACATGATCTCACGGTTCCAGATCGCGACCAGTTCGTCGAGATCGTTGATGTCATGCCGGCCTGCCACCAGCTTGCCCCACTTGTCGACCAGGGCCTGCAGGGTCTTGGCTTTGCCGGCCGCGTCACGGACGCCCGCACCCGCCGCCTGTTGGATCGCTGCATCCACCTCGGCCGTGATCAGCTCGCCAACCCGCCGCTGCAGGTCGGGCGATGGTTTGTGGACCGTGACACCCTTGGATTTCGCCTCGGCCTCGACCTCGCGATCGCCTTGGATATAGCCCAATGTGCCGCCCAATCCGGTGATGGATATGGTCTCGACGATGATCTTGCGGTGGGCGGGCGACAGCTCTTTCCAGAATGTCGAATTGAACGCCGCCGGCGATGCATGCGCCGGCCCGACCGGCATATCGGTGTAGTGCTTGGCGGTATCCCACAAGCTGTAGCTGCGGAACGCGCCGACCGCCTGCATCACGCCATCCAGGACGCCGCTTGAAAGCGCCTGATACATGTCGCCGCCATCGACCGAAACGCCTTGGGCGCCCATCGCGCCGAAGACCTTGTTCAGGGATGCCCCGGCGGTCCGGATTTTCTTGGAACGAATGTCTTCGACCGTCCGGATCGGAGCGCGGGTTATCAAGACATAGGGCGTTGTCGCATAGCGCGACAGGAGAACCATGTTTTGATCGGCGAACGCCTTTTGGCAGTCGGGGCAGCCGAGCAGGGCGAATTCCGTCATCGCGGAGGCCAGCACGACCGTATCGCTATAACCAAGAATGATGTCCGAGATCAGCTTTTCGATCGGATACTCGGCCGGGTAGAATGGAAACGGATAGACCGAACCATCGGCCAGCCCGCTCTTGACCCCGGCCAGGGCCCCTTGCACCGACAGCAGCTGGCCACCGGTAAAATTGCGGACCTTGATCTGGCCATTGGATGCCGTCTCGACGGCCTTGATCCAGGGTTCGATGCCGTTGGCGTTGATGACATGCTTTGGCGCAACGCCGGCGGAAAAGCGGATCTGCGTTTCGGCTTTGACAGGGGATACTGAAACCGCAGCCGTGATGATGGCGATGGCGACCAATCGGAAGCATGACAGTCGAGAACATGACAGATCGGCCATTCAGTCCTCCTCTTTTGATATTCTTGGCAGTAGCGTGATCTGACAGGCTTGATCCACGGGCGAAATTGTCTGCCGTCAGTGGATGGGGGTCAATAGAGGGCCGCAGCCAAGGCGCTTACGGACTGGCCGGCGCTCGGCCAGGGATCAGCGACAGGCACCGGCGCGATCGGCGGTACCCCAACAACCACAGCCGCCAAGGGAGAGCTTGGCTGCCAGCGATCCCGAAGCCCTTCTCTCGCGCCAGGCCTCTCTGGCGTCAGGCTTCTCTGGCATCAGGCTTCTCTGGCATCAGGCAGGGCAATCGCTCCGCTTGCCGCAAACGCGGCGATCTCAGTGTCGCTATATCCGGCCTGCCTCAGAACCTCGGCCGTGTGCTGGCCAAGAAGCGGTGGCGCAGCTTGAATCCGTCCAGGCGTTTTCGACATCTGGATCACCGGCCCCAATTGCTTGACCGTTCCAAGCGTGGGATGCGGGACATCCTGGACGATCCCCGAAGACTGAACATGGGGGTGATTGAACAGTTCGGTAAAGGTAAGGATCGGACCGAACAGGGTGCCGGCCTTGCGGAATCGCTCGGCCCATTCGGCCGTCGTGCGGCGGGGAAACGCGGCATCGATCTTGGCGATCAACTCGTCGCGCCGCTCCAGCCGATCACGATTTGTCGCATACCGTGGATCCGCGGCCAGATCGTCGCGCTCGATGGCGGCACAGAACCTTGGCCAGTCTTCGTCGCGCGAGATTCCCGCCATGACCCAGCCATCGGCCGTCTTGAAGGCTTGGTAGGGCAGCACGCTCGGGTGGGTACTGCCGAACCGCTCGGGCTCCTTCCCGCTCGCCCAGAACGTAGCCAGTCGGGTCGATAGCGCCGGCATGATGCTGAACATCAGCGAAATATCGACTTTCTGCCCATGCCCGGTCTTGTGCCGCGCGTGCAGCGCAAACATGATCCCCTGAACAGCAAGTGACGCACCCGAATAGTCGATAACCGGAACTCCGACCAGGACAGGTGCGCCGCCGCGCTCGCCGGTGGTCGTCATGATCCCGGCCATGCCCTGGACCACCGTATCGGTCGCCGGATCTCCGGCAAGCGGGCCCGTCTGGCCGAAGCCGCTGACCGAGCAATAGACGATTCGCGGATTGATTCGCGACAGGTCCTCGTAGCCGATGCCGATCTTGTCGGCGACACCTGGCCTGTAATTCTCGATGACGATGTCGGCGTCTCGGGCCAGTCGATGGATGATGGCGATCGCCTCGGGCTTTCGCAAATCCAGGGCAATGCTGCGCTTGCCCCGATTCCACATCAGATAGAACGCGCTTTCGGTATCTTCATATTCCGTTCCCAGATGGCGCGACAGGTCGCCATGGGGCAGCGATTCGATCTTGATGACATCGGCCCCGAAATCAGAAAGCACGACGCTCGCATGGGGGCCAGCCATGATGCGGCTGAAATCCAGAACGCGAAGGCCATCCAGCGCCTGACCAGTCATGCTTTTTCAACCTCTGGCACGGCTGCGTTCTGCCCGTGGGGTCGGCTGGCGTGATGCGCCCAGGCTTTCGATCAGCTTTTGGCCGGCAATGGCCGGCCGGGAACGCGTTTCATGACCGTAAGGCCAAGGCCGCCGTCAACGATGATGTTCTGGCCCGTGATATAGGCCGCGTCCGGGCCCAGCAGCATCGCAACTGCACCGGCAACGTCGGCCGGGGTGCCGACCCGGGTCATCGGCACGATGGCGTTGCGCTGGGCCGCCAAGGTGGGGTCGGAATAGACCGCGCCGGCGTGGCGTGTGCGGATCAGTCCGGGCGAAACCGCGTTGACCCGGATTCCGTCCGGGGCCCACTCGACCGCCAGGATCTGGCATAGGCTGATCTCGGCCGCCTTTGAAGGCGTATAGGCGCCGGTATCGATGTTCGGGTTGGTCCCGGCGATCGACGCAATCGCGACGACACTGCCGCGTGCGGCCTTGAGTGCCGGATGCGCGGCCTTGGCAAGAAGCCACGTGGCCCGCGCGTTGACCGCGAACACGTCGTCCCAGTCCTGGACATCAAGTGCGACCAGCGGCTTCGCCCGCCGCAACGCCGCATTCGCGACCAGGGCATCCAAGCCATCGCAGAATTGGACTGCTTCGCGAACCAGCCGCGCCGGGACATCCGGGTCGCGCAGATCGCCTGCCAGCGCTATGGCTTCGGCGCCAAGGTCGCGCAATTCGGCGATCAACTCTGGGGCGGTGGGCCTGGTGCCCGTCGTGCAGGCGGCGATCCTGGCACGCTCGCCCCGCGCCACCGCATCCTTGGCAAGCTTGCGGCAAATCTCGCCACCAATCCCGTCGATGCTTGCGCCCGTCACAATTGCTCGCATTGGATCCTCCGCCTGGGTCGGCTGCCAGATGCATGCTAGCCCATCGCCGGGCGCCGAGCCATGCGTGGCCCGCCTGGATTGCCCCCGGGATCGCCCCCGGAATCACCCCGTCTCGATCGGGCAGTGTTGACGGGCGGGCGGAATCCCGGCTAATTTCAATTCATGCAACGTTTGTGCGCCCTTGCGCTGCTTCGACTTATTGACCCGGCTCTATGCCAGAGCCGGGCCGAAGCTGTGCGCCTTGCGCCTATCTCCGCGGAGACCGCGTTGCATGCCTTTCGAATTCGCTAATCCCGAAGCGCCGATCGCTTCCAGCCTCCTGCTTCGACCGGGGCCGGCCAGCGCATTCGGGGTGCAGCGCGCAATCCCTTGACGACCCTTTCGCGGCAGGCCCCCTGGGGCCGCCGCCAGGAGCTTTCTGCCATGACCACCATGCCGACTGACAAGTACCGGGCCTTCCCGCCCATCGACCTGCCCAACCGACAGTGGCCGACGCGCCAGATCACCAAGGCGCCGGTCTGGTGTTCGGTCGACCTCCGCGACGGCAATCAGGCCCTGATCGAGCCGATGGGCCGCCACCGCAAGCTCAAGTTCTTCGCCCATCTGATCGAGCTGGGCTTCAAGGAGATCGAAGTCGGATTTCCCGCCGCCTCGGACACCGATTTCGACTTCGTCCGCTACATCATCGAGAACAACCTGATTCCCGATGATGTGCACATCCAGGTGCTGACTCAGGCGCGGCCCGAGCTGATCGAGCGCACCTTTGAAAGCGTGGCCGGCTCGAAGAACGCCATCATCCATCTCTACAATTCGACCTCGACCCTGCAGCGGCGGGTCGTTTTCATGCAGGACAGGGAAGGGGTGAAGCAGATCGCGACCGACGGGGCCAAGATCGTCAAGGACCTGACGCCCAGGCTCGAAGCGACCGGCACCAATGTCCGATACGAATACAGCCCGGAAAGCTTTACCGGCACCGAGCTCGACTATGCCATGGATGTCTGCGAGGCGGTCCTCGACATCTGGCAGGCAAGCAAGAAGAAGCCTGTCATAATCAACCTGCCGGCGACGGTCGAGATGGCAAGCCCCAACTATTATGCCGACCAGATCGAATGGATGCATCGTCACTTTCGCCAGCGTGATCGGGTGATCCTGAGCCTTCATCCGCACAATGATCGCGGCACCGCGGTGGCAGCGACCGAGCTTGGCGTCATGGCCGGTGCCGAGCGCGTCGAAGGCACCTTGTTCGGCAATGGCGAGCGGACCGGCAATGTCGATCTGGTGACGCTCTGCCTCAACCTCTTCACACAAGGCGTCGATCCCGGCATCGATTTCTCGGATATCGACGCCTCGGTCGAGGTGGCGACCTATTGCAACCAGCTGCCGGTGCACGAGCGGCACCCCTATGCCGGCCGGCTTGTCCATACCGCCTTCTCGGGCAGCCATCAGGACGCGATCAAAAAGGGCATGACGGCCCAGTCCAAGAGCAATGCCCGCCTGTGGGAGGTTCCCTATCTGCCGATCGATCCCAAGGATATCGGCCGCACCTACGAGGAGATCATCCGCGTCAATAGCCAGTCAGGGAAAGGTGGCGTCGCCTATCTTCTGCAGTCCGAATACGGGATCGATCTGCCGCGCGACATGCAGGTCGAATTCTCGAAGGTGATCCAGAAGATCACCGACGAGACCGGCAAGGAGATCAAGCCGAAGGAGATCTGGGAGAATTTCGAGCGCGAGTATCTCAATCTCGCGGCCCCCTGCGCGCTGATCGACTATCGGCTCAACAGCGCCGCGCGGACGAGCGATGCCGTGCAATGCCAGGGCAAGCTGCGGGTTGCGGGTGTGGAAAAGGACTTCACCGGCCAAGGCAACGGGCCGATCGCCGCTTTCGTCGACGGTGTCGGCAAGGCGCTTGGCAAGAAGCCCAACGTGCTCGACTATCACCAGGATGCGCTGACCATGGGCTCGGGCGCGGAAGCCGTGTGCTTCATCCGTCTCGAGATCCATACCGAAGGCAAGCGCGCCTACGGTGTCGGCATGCATCCGAACACCAACACGGCATCGTTCCTTGCCGTGGTCAGCGCGCTGAACCGCATGGCATCGCATTGACGCTTGCCCGGGCCGGTCGCGATGGATGTGATCCGTGCCATCCCACGGATCGGATCGCATCCGTCGCGGCCCCCGGGCCCCATCCGGGCCCCGGCTGTGGCGGCTTTACGCGGCCTGCCCCGCCGCCCGCAATCGGCGCAGGCCAAAGATCGCGATGGTGGCAAACAGGCAGGCAAGGCCGGCCGTGAAGAAGGCCGGCATATAGGTCGCAAGCGCATCGCGTGACACGCCGGCGCCGAGCGCAGCGACCGCGCTGCCCACCTGATGGCTTGTAAAGGCCCAGCCAAAGACGATCGCCGCCTTTTGCGGTCCGAAATGCTGGCCGGCCAGCTTGACCGTTGGCGGCACGGTCGCGATGAAATCCAGGCCGAAGAAGACGGCGAAGGCCGTCAGCGAGATGATGTCGAAATCACTGAAGGGCAGCCACATCAGCGAAAGGCCGCGCAGCCCGTAATAGGTCGCGAGCAGGACACGGTTGTCGTAACGGTCCGACAGAAAACCCGAAATGATGGTGCCGACAAAGTTGAACATGCCCATCATCGCAAGAAAGGATGCGGCGCGCACGCCATCAAGGCCATTGTCGGCGCAAAGCGGGATGAAGTGCTGCTGGACGATGCCGCTGCTGGACAGGCCGCAGATGAAGAATGTCCCGGCCAGAATCCAGAAGGTGCGGGTCGGGACCGCCTCGCGCAGGACGGCGAAACTGAGGCTGATGGCATTGCCGGCCGAGGCGGCGGCGGGCGGCTCGACGCGGGTCTCGCCAAAGGGGGCAAGCCCAAGATCGGCTGGCCAGTCACGGGCGAAAAGAACATAGAGCAGGGCGCACATGCTGCAGCCGGCAATGCCGGGCAGCACCGCGAAGCGCCACCCGAACTCGGCGACCAGCCAGGCGGCGGTGGGCAGGAAGATGAGCTGCCCGGTCGCCGTCGCGGCGGCCAGGATGCCGACCACCAGGCCACGGCGCCGGACGAACCAGCGGTTGGCAACCGTTGCCGACAGCACCATGGCCGTGGTCCCGGCCGCCATGCCAAGCAGCAGGCCAAGGGTCAGCCAAAGATGCCATTTCTCGGTCATCAGCGCCGCGCCACCAAGGGCAAGGACGACAAGCGTCGCGGCGGCGGCGACGACGCGGCGCAGCCCATAGCGCAGCATAAGCGCGCCTGCGAAGGGGGCCATGCCACCGAACAGGATGAACATCAGCGCCATGGCGCCGGAAATCTCGCTGCGTGACCAGCCGAACTCGTTCATCAGCGGCAGGATCAAGACCCCCGGCAGGCTGATGGCGCCCGCCGAGAAAAGGGCGGTCATGAAGGTCAGCGCGACCATCACCCACCCGTAGTGGATGCCATGCCGGGTCAGAAAGGGTGCGACGCTGGCAGCAAGCATGTTGGGCCCTGTCAGGAAATTTTGGTCATCAGGGAATTTGTCATGGGCCGCGCCGCATCCCGGCCGGCCCCAGGATCGAGGGGCTCGTCATCCGATCGTCTGCTCATCTCATGCCCCCTCCTCACACCCCCGGTCCGAGGCCCGCTTGATCGTATCGACGAAATGGTGCAGGTCGACAGCGGTGTCAAATGTCGGATGCTGCGCCCGGTTGGTCCGGATCGACTGGTTGGCCCGGATCGACTGGGCGAACATCGCGTAAAGCTGGCCGATGTTGTAGGGCGCCCCCCTTGGCATGGCAGGGTCGACATGGATGAAACGGGCTGGCGGCTCCATCTCGGTCAGCTTCGCCCCGCCCCGGGCCCCGTGCAGCCGAACCTCGCTCAACTGCGGCGAATCCAGGCCCGATGCGACCAGCGTGCCCTGCCGGCCATAGATTTCCATCCGATAGCCGCTTCCGGCCCAGGGAATGCTGGCGACATGAAGCGATGCGACAGCGCCGTTCGCCAGCCGGCCGCTGACCAGGACATTGTCGGGGGCGGTGACATCGACGGTCTGTCTGGTATCGGTCAGGAACCATTGCCGCGCCTGGGTTGCGACAATGCTGGTCAGCCTGGCGAAATCGCCCGCGACAAAGCGCAGGGCGTCGATGGTGTGCCCCGTGGCGATGGTCAGCGTCGTTGCCCCCAGCTCGGCGTCCCACATCCAGGCGCGGTTCGACTGGCGTTCCAGGACGCCGTCACGGAACAGGCTGACATGGCAGGCCATCACCTCGCCGATATGCCCGGTCTCGATCAGGTCCTTCATGTACATGAGCGGCGGGCTGAGATGGGCCTGCAGGCCCACCGCCGTCTGAACACCCCTGGCTTTCGCCAGCGCTGTCAGGTCTTCTGCTTCCCGGGTGGTCCGGCCCAGGGGCCATTCGGTCAGGACATGTTTGCCCGCCTCCAGGGCCGCCTTGGTCGGCTCGAAGTGGGACGGCACCCTGACGACCACCGCCACCGCGTCGATCTCTGGCGAAGCCGCCATGGCCCGGAAATCATGAAAGGCAAGCCTTGCGCCGTATCTCTGGCGCATGGCTTCGGCGCTCTCGGGCTTGGTGGTGCAGACCGCAGTCAGCTCGAAATCAGGGCTGCAGGCCAGGGCCGGGAAATGCGCGCGGGCCGACCAGGCGCTTTCGACGCTTGCCCCAACAAGTCCCAGCCGGATCCTTTTCGCCATCGTGTGCCTCCGCGTGATTGCCGCGCGCAGACTACCAGAGCGGACGCTGGCGGAGCGGAAATTTCCGCCGTCGCGGCGATGGTAAAGGCAGAGAACGGCCTAGTCGTAGGATCCCTGCTCGGCGCCGACATGACAGGCCGGGCAGTTGGACTTGGTGACGACCTTCGGATCCCTCCAGGCCGAATCGGGAAAACGATGCTTGCGCAGGAAGTCCGGATTCTCGGTTATGCGCTGCGGGGCACCTCCGGGCGCCACCCATTGCATGTATTTGCGGGCCCGCCCCGTGCCGACAACATCGCCGGCATGGGTGGCAAGATAGTCGCGAATGATCGACCGCGTGTCCTCGGGCAGGCTGGCGTCCTCGCCAAAATGATCGGCAAGCTCATCCATCATGCGGTTCCATGACCGGGCCGGCAGGAAGCCGGGCTGGAAGGCCATGTGGCAGGTGCCACATTCCTTTCGCACGACCGGATTGGTGACCGGCGGCATCCAGTCGTCGCCGGCCGGCGCCTGATGCGTGCCCAGAAGATATGCGCCGAGAAGCGCGACGAAAGCGAGGCCGAGCGGGCGCGGGGTCATTGGCCAGCCATGAACGTGACGTAATCGCCTTTCTCGGTCGGCGTGCATTCGCGGCCCAGAACGCTTTTGCAGTCGCGGGTGAACTGCTTTTCCACCTCGGCCTTGTCGGTGAACCGGATCGGATTGACAGAAACGGCAACCGGGTCGATCGCCCGCCCGGTCTTGGCGTTCCGCCCGGGCCGGCGTGGATCGTCGGTATGGCAGGCCGTGCAGGACGATGTCCGCGCATCGCCGCCGGTCCACGTGGTCCGGAACAGCGTTTCGCCCCGCTGCGCCGAAAACGCCGTGAAGCCGGGATCGGCCGCGCGCGCCTTTGCGGCATAATCGGCCAGGATCGCGTCGCGGCGGGCATCCGCAGCGGTGGCGACGACAGGCGACAGGGCGATGGCGCCGGCTATCAGCGCATGGGCCACCCGCGCACGGCGAATCATGGCAGGGTCTCCTTCGGAGTTATCGACTTTGGAGTTATCGACGGGCGCAAGCCGTCCATTCCGGCGGCGATGCGGCTTATCCACTTGCGGCCGCCATACATGTAGGCAACGAAGGCGACATGGCCGGCGATCACCCACAGCGACGCCTCGGCTATGGCTTCGTGGGGGTGCTCCATCCAGGTCGCACCGTCGGCGATCGCACCCGTGCCGGCCGCCAGGCCGATCACGATCAACAGCGCGGCGGCAAACCACACGAACAGCGGATTGCGACCCTTGCGGGCCGCGAGCCATTCACGACTGGCGCGCAGGCTGGGCCGGGGCAGGCGCCAGGGGTTGCGGCCCGTCGCGAAAAGACCGGCCACGATCCGTGTCAGGATCGCGGCCAGCACCGCATAGCCGGCGAACTGGTGCATCACATAGGTTTCATCGCTCGCGGTCAGGTAGGCGACCAGGAAGGCGCCGGCCAGCCAGGCATGCCACGCCTTGAGCAGCGTGAGCGGGGACACTATCGACGTGCGTTCGGTCATGGCATTCTCCACCTAGTCGTCGTGGTCGCGAAGCCGGTTGCGACGGGTATCGCGGTCAAACCAATTGCGGGTCGGTTCGGATGTTTCGGCCTGCTTGCGGCCATCCCTGTGCTTGCCGCGCCGCCCATCGGTCGGCTGCAGATAGCCGTTGCCCCCCGGCGCGGGCGATGTGGCCTGAGCCGGCGAGGTAGCCTGAACTGGCGGGGCGACCGGGGCCTCGCTGTCCTTTACTTGTGCATAGACGGCGGCCGCCCCGGCGATCAGAATTGCCGCGATGGCGCCGTGGATGATCATTTTGCCGAGCATCTTGCCCCTCCATGGGTATCGATGTCGGCGACCATAGCGGCCGTCGGCTGAACCGGGCCTGACTCGGTCGTTCATCTGCGGTTCAGGTTGACCCGCTTAGGCTGATCGTATGAAGGCGTGGATCGCGGTCTTGACTGTCTTGATGCTGGCCAGCGGCGGGGCCGTTGCCGGGGCCGACCACGAACGCGCCCGCCGGGCCGTCGAGGAGGGGCGAATTCTGCCGCTCCGGGATATCCTGGCGAAGGCGCAGCAGAGCTATCCTGGCCAGGTCGTCGAGGCCGAGCTAGAGGACGAGGACGGCCGCTTCATCTATGAAATCAAGATCCTGTCCAGTGACGGCCGCGTCATGAAGCTGCTGTTCGATGCCCAGAAGGGCGATCTGCTGAAAGCCCGCGGGCGGCCCGACAAGCGATGAGAATTCTTGTCGTCGAGGACGAGCCGTCCCTCAATCTGCGCTTGCAGAAAGCCCTGGTGGCGGCCGGGTTCGTCGTCGATGTCGCCTATGATGGCGAGGACGGCCGCCACATGGGTGAAACCGAACCCTATGATGCAATTGTCCTGGACCTGGGGTTGCCTGTCCTGGATGGCCTATCGGTCCTGCGCCATTGGCGCGAGGTGGGCGTGTCGACACCGGTTCTCATCCTGACGGCGCGCGGCAAATGGTCGGAAAAGATGTCGGGCTTCAACGCCGGGGCCGATGATTACGTCACCAAACCCTTCGAGATGGATGAAGTCGTCTATCGGTTGCGGGCGCTGATCCGGCGCGCGGCGGGCCATGCGCAGCCGGAACTGATCTGCGGGCCGCTGCGCCTCGACACCAATACCGGGCGCGTCACCGTGGAGGGTGCGCCCGTCCAGCTTACGGCCCAGGAGTTTCGCATTCTGTCGTATCTCATTCACAATGCGGGGCGCATCGTCAGCCGCACCGAATTGATGGAACACGTCTATGATCGACACTTCGACAGCGATTCGAACGTTCTCGAAGTTCTTGTCGCCCGGATCCGTCGAAAGGTCGGGGCGGAATTGATCCAGACCGTGCGCGGCCAGGGCTATATGCTGACGTCGCAACCGCAAGCATGACGGCGGCAGGCCAGCCGGGGCGCGCGCCAGCGTCCCTGTCTGTCCGGCTGGTCGCGGCAGCCCTGATCTGGCTTGCCGTGATGCTGGCGATCGGCGGCGCCGTTCTGGCCCAGGCCTTCCGGAACACGGTCGAGCAGGAGTTCAGCCATCGGGTCGACGCCATGCTGAAGGCGCTGATCGCGGCGACGGAAATCGCGCCGGATGGAACCGTGGCCGTCATGCGCTCGTTGGGCGATCCTCGCTTCGAGCAGGTCTTTTCGGGTTGGTATTGGCAGGCCACCGAGCCCAGTGGGCGGCACGTGCGTTCGCGTTCGCTGTGGGACAGTGTCATCGCTCCGGTCGCGCAGGGACCCGGCCCCCAGATGCGCCATGTCACCGGGCCGAATGGCGAACCCCTGCTGGTGGTCGAACGCGATCTGGTGTTCCCCGACGCGCAAGGCCCGGTCCATGTCCTGGTTGCCGGCGATCTGCGCGAGGTGACCGATGGCGTCCGGCGCTTTGATCTGCTGCTTTTCGTGTCGCTCGGGCTGCTGGGATTGGGCATGGCGGGTGCCATCCTGATCCAGGTCCGTTACGGATTGCGGCCGCTTATGGTGATGGCCCAGGACCTGAGGGCCGTGCACGAGGGCGAACGGTCCAGGCTGTCTGGCCGCTACCCGCGCGAGGTGGCGCCCCTTGCCAAGGCCATGAACGATGTTCTCGACAAGGATGAAGACCTGATCGAACGGGCCCGGACCCATGTCGGCAATCTGGCCCACGGGCTGAAAACATCGCTGGCCATTCTTGCGGCCGAGTCGAAAGGATCGTCCGACGCGACGGTGGTGGCCGAACAGGTCCGGGTCATGGGCCGATTGATCGAGCATCACCTGAGCCGCGCTTCGGCCGTGGCTGGCGCTGGCCGCGCGCTTGGCGTCGCCATCCCTGTGCGGGACGTGGCCCTGGGTATCGCCGGCGCTCTGGCCCGGGTCTATGCTGACAAGGCGGTCCGGATCGATATCGATGTCGCGCCCGACATCGCCTTTCGGGGCCATCGCGAGGACCTCGAGGAAATGCTCGGCAACCTGATGGAAAACGCCTGCAAATGGGCAAGCCGTCGGGTCTGCGTCAAGGCGGGCAAGACGGATCGGCTGCTTGTTCTTTCGATCGAGGATGATGGCCCTGGCATGCCGCCAGAGCTGGGCGATCAAGCCGCACGCCGTGGCAAGCGTCTTGACGAAAAGACGCCGGGATGGGGGCTTGGTCTTTCCATCGTTTCGGACCTGGTCGATCTGCGCGGCGGCGAGATGGCATTCGCGCGCTCGGCGCTGGGCGGGCTGTCCGTGACCCTCCGCCTTCCGGATTGACTGTTCGACCCGCGCCTGCCGGCGGGCGCGGGTCAAGCGTCGCTAGCCTAGGCGGGCTGCCCGCAGCCGCAGCGAGTTCGTGATGACGCTCACGGACGACAGCGCCATGGCGGTTGCCGCGACGATCGGCGACAACAGGATGCCGAAGATCGGATACAAGACGCCGGCCGCGACCGGAATCCCCGCCGCGTTGTAGATGAAGGCGAAGAACAGGTTCTGCCGGATGTTGCGCATCGTCGCCTGGGACAGGCGACGGGTGCGGACAATCCCCATCAGGTCGCCCTTCAGCAGGGTGACGCCGGCGCTTTCAATGGCGATGTCGGTGCCCGATCCCATGGCGATCCCGACATCGGCGGCAGCCAGCGCCGGGGCATCGTTGACGCCATCGCCTGCCATCGCGACAACGCGGCCTTCGCGCTTCAGCTTTTCGACGACGGCGCCTTTCTGGTCGGGCAGGACCTCGGCCTCAAGCTCCGCGATGCCCAGCCGTCGCGCGATCGCTTCCGCCGTCGTCCGGTTGTCGCCGGTCAGCATCACGACACGGATTCCGGCCCTGCGCAGCAAGGCAAGCGCGTCGGGCGTGGTGGCTTTAACCGGATCGGCAATGGCGAAGAGACCGCCCAGCGCGCCATCGACTGCCACATAGATGACTGTCGCGCCGTCGCGCCGCAGATCGTCTGCGGCCGCGCCAAGCAAGGCGGGATCGATCCCCTGCGCCCCCAGGAACGCCGCATTGCCAAGCATGACGCGCCGCCCCTCGACCGTTCCCGTGGCCCCCTTTCCGGCCGGGCTGTCGAACCCCGAGACCGCGGACAAGGAAAGCTTGCGCTGCTCGGCCGCCTTGACGATGGCTTGCCCCAGCGGATGTTCGCTCGCCCGCTCGACACTGGCGGCAAGCCGCAGCAGATCGGCATCGGAAAAGCCGGCGGCGGGCACGATGGCGATGACCGACGGCCTGCCCTCGGTCAGGGTGCCGGTTTTGTCCACCACCAGCGTATCAACCTTTTCCATGCGCTCCAGGGCTTCGGCGTTCTTGATCAGCAGGCCGCTTTGGGCCCCCCGGCCGACGCCAACCATGATCGACATTGGTGTCGCAAGGCCAAGCGCGCAGGGGCAGGCGATGATCAGGACGGTCACGGCGGCAACCAGCCCGAAGGCGATGCGCGGCTCGGGCCCCCAGGTCGCCCAGGCGCCAAAGGCAAGCAGGGCAACCGCGACCACGGTGGGGACGAACCAGCCCGAAACCTGATCCGCCAGGCGCTGGATCGGCGCCCGGCTTCGCTGGGCGGCAGCGACCATCTGCACGATGCGGGACAGCATCGTGTCGTGACCGACCCGTTCGGCGGTCATGACCAGAGCACCGGATTGGTTCAATGTCCCGCCGATGACGCGGTCGCCATTGGTCTTGCTGACCGGCATCGATTCGCCGGTGACCATCGATTCGTCAACCGACGAATGCCCCTCCAGGACCACGCCGTCGACCGGGACTTTCTCGCCCGGGCGTACCCGCAGGCGGTCGCCCACCTGGATCGAATCGAGACCGACCTCGTGTTCGGAGCCGTCGGCGTTCAGGCGTCGCGCGGTCTTGGGCGCTAGGTCAAGCAGGGCCCGAATGGCGCCGCTGGTGCGTTCGCGGGCGCGCAGCTCAAGAACCTGACCCAGCAGCACCAGCACGGTGATGACGGCCGCCGCCTCGAAATAGACGGCGACCGAGCCGTCAGGGCCCCGGAACGCGGCCGGGAAAAGACCCGGTGCCAGGATGGCGAGCAGGCTATAGATCCAGGCGACGCCGGTCCCCATCGCGATCAGCGTGAACATGTTCAGATTGCGGGTGCGCAGCGATTGCCAGCCACGCACGAAGAACGGCCAGCCGGCCCACAGGACCACGGGCGTCGCCAGTACGCCCTGGATCCAATAGGAAAGATAGGTGGGAACCGCCTGGTGCAGGCCGGTCAGGTGGCCGCCCATCTCAAGGGCGGCGACCGGCAGTGCCAGGGCAAGGCCGATCCAGAACCGCCGGGTCATGTCGGCCAGCTCCGGGTTCGGCGCGGCCTCGGCCGTTATCAGTTCCGGCTCCAGCGCCATGCCGCAAATGGGGCATGCGCCAGGCCCGACCTGGCGGATCTCGGGATGCATTGGGCAGGTGAAGATGGTGCCCGCGGGCACCGGGGCGGCCGGGGCCGGTTCCGGCTTCAGGTAGCGCTCGGGATCGGCCACGAACTTCGCCTTGCACCCGGCCGAGCAGAACGAATAGGGCTGGCTGCCATGAAAGGCATGATGGGGTGTGATGCGCGGGTCGACATCCATGCCGCAGACCGGGTCCTTGACCACTGGGCCTTTGACCGCTGGGCTGTGCGCGCCTGGGCTGTGCGCCCCATGCCCTTCTGGCGCCGCATGGCCGTGGCAGCAGGCGTCATGGCTGGCCGCCGGCGCGGGGACAGTCGCCAGAGGGGCGCCACAACACGCGTCGTGACCGGGGGCCGGACTGGCGTCTGCAACCGTGGCGGCTTGGTGGCCATGGCAGCAGCCCTGATCGGCATGCTGTGCATGGCGGTGCCCGCCGTGATGGCCGTCCGCGTGCCTGTGGTCCATGGCTGCCTTCCCCTGGTAAATCGTCAAATACCCCCGTCGGGTATAAACGGGGCTTGATCAATATACCGGGTAGGGGTATATGTCAAGGATGCAGAACGACACCAAGGCATCCTGCCGGAAGCGATTGAACCGCATCGAAGGGCAGGTGCGGGGGATCGCCCGCATGGTCGACGAGGACCGCTACTGCATCGATGTCGTGACCCAGCTTTCGGCGGTGCGGGCGGCGTTGCGTCGCGTCGAGGCAGAAATCCTTCGCGATCATGTTTCGCACTGTGTCGAAGAAGCGATCACCAAGGGCGATCGCGATGAACAGCGGCACAAGATCGCGGAATTGCTGGACGTGCTGGGCCGCGCCCAACGCTAGATCTGCCGATCGGGCTCGCACGGCTTGCCCTCACGCCTATCGCTCGTGTCATTGCTGCTTGAAGCCCTGGCTGGGGTGGCGGATAGTTTATTCATGAAGGCGGAACACCGAACATCGCCGCACGCGCCCTTCGACTTGGCGCTGGTCCGCGAGATGGCCGAGGATCTGAAGGCCTTGGATGGCCCCCTGCTGCCCATCCTGCACGCCATCAACGATCGGTTCGGCTATGTGGACGATGCCGCCATTCCAGTGGTGGCCGATGTCCTTAACCTGTCGCGGGCCGACGTGTATGGCGTCGTCACGTTCTATCGCGATTTCCGCCGCGCCCCGCCGCGCCATCACGTGATCAAGCTTTGCCGCGCCGAGGCCTGCCAGGCGCTGGGGGCCGAGCGGCTGGCGCAGGATGTGGAAGCCCTGGGTGCTGCCCCGGGTGCTGCCCCGGCTGTTGATGGGGACGATGTGACCATCGAGCCGGTCTATTGCCTTGGCAATTGCGCGCTTGGACCTTCTGCCCTGGTCGATGGAAAGCTTCATGGCCGGCTTGACGCGGCCACGCTGGCCAGGCTTGTCCGGCCCAGGCTTGTCCGGCCATGACGGCGCGGGTGAAAACGGCGCTTCGCATCTTCGTGCCGCGCGACGCGGCGGCTCTTTCGGTGGGGGCAGAAAGCGTGGCCGCCGCCCTTCAGGCCGAAATCGCGGCGCGGGGTCTCGATGCCGTCATCCTGCGCACCGGCTCGCGCGGTCTGTTCTGGCTCGAACCGCTGGTCGAGATCGAAACGCCCGCCGGCCGCATCGGCTTTGGCCCGGCCAAGGCCAGCGACGCAAGCGCCATCCTTGCTGCCGATCCGGGTCACCCGCTCTGCGTCGGCCGGGTCGACGAGATTCCCTATCTGAAACGCCAGCAGCGCCTGACATTCGCGCGTTGCGGCGTGATCGATCCTCTGTCGTTCGACGACTATGCGGCCCATGGCGGGCTGCGGGGCCTGCACGGGGCCCTTGAACGGGCACCGGCCGAGATTGTCGAACAGGTGATCCAGTCGGGTTTGCGCGGCCGGGGTGGCGCGGGGTTCCCGACCGGCATCAAGTGGCGCACGGCCGCGGCCGCCCAGGCGGACCGGAAATACGTCGTCTGCAATGCCGACGAGGGCGATAGCGGCACCTTTGCGGACCGCATGCTGATGGAAGGCGACCCCTTTCTGCTGATCGAAGGCATGGTGATCGCGGGCCGCGCGGTCGGCGCCAGCAAGGGATTCATCTATATCCGTTCCGAATATCCACACGCCTTTCGCCAGATGGTGCGCGCGCTCAAGATTGCGCATGCTCGCCACTTGCTTGGCCCCGATGTCCTGGGCAGCGGTCAGGCTTTCGACATCGAACTTCGGCTTGGTGCTGGCGCCTATGTGTGCGGCGAGGAAACCGCCCTTCTTGAAAGCCTCGAGGGTCGGCGCGGCCAGGTCCGGGCAAAGCCGCCCTTGCCGGTGCATCACGGCTTGTTCGGCCGCCCGACCGTCGTCAACAATGTCCTGTCGCTGGCGGCGGTGCCCACCATCCTGGCCGAGGGCGCCCCGTTCTATCGCGATCTTGGGGTTGGCCGCTCGCGCGGCACCGCAACGATCCAGCTTGCCGGCAACGTGTTGCGGGGGGGACTGATCGAACGGCCCTTCGGTCTTACGCTGCGCGAGATCGTCGAGGACTATGGCGGCGGTACGTTCACCGGCCGCCCCGTGCGGGCGGTGCAGGTGGGCGGACCGCTTGGCGCCTATTGGCCAACCCGCCTGCTTGATACGCCATTCGATTACGAAGCGGTCGCGGCCAAGGGCGGCATGATCGGCCATGGCGGCGTGGTGGTGTTCGACGATTCGGTCGATCTTCTGCGTCAGGCGCGCTTTGCCATGGAATTCTGCGCCCTCGAATCCTGCGGCAAATGCACACCCTGCCGGATCGGATCGATCCGCGGCGTCGAAACCCTGGACAGGATTGCCCGTGGCGAGCGGCGGGCCGAAAATCTCGATCTGATCCGCGACCTGTGCGAGGTGATGCGCGACGGCTCACTCTGCGCCCTGGGCGGCCTTACCCCCTTGCCAGTCGAGACGGCCATTACCCATTTTAGCGAGGACTTCACCCGCGCCGCGGTCCAGGCGCCCAAGTAGGACAAGTAGGACAAGCAGGACCGGAGGGGCTATCGCATGGCCAGCCAGGATATCGATTTCGGCACGCCCGCCCGCGCTGGTGCGCAAAGCGTCTCGCTTGAAATCGACGGCGTTCCGGTCACCGTGCCCGAGGGTACGTCGCTGATGCGCGCCGCCGCGCTGGCCGGCGTCAACATCCCCAAGCTTTGCGCGACCGACACCCTGGAACCCTTCGGGTCCTGCCGGCTTTGCCTGGTCGAGATCGAGGGGCGCTCTGGCACACCGGCCTCCTGCACGACACCGGCCGAGACCGGCATGAGGGTGGTGACCCAGACCGACCGGCTGGCCAGAATTCGGCGCGGGGTGATGGAACTCTATATCAGCGATCATCCTCTTGATTGTCTGACCTGTGCCGCCAATGGCGATTGCGAATTGCAGGATATGGCGGGTGCGGTCGGTTTGCGCGAGGTCCGTTACGGGTTCGACGGTGCAAACCACCTGGGCTGCGAGAAGGACGAATCGAACCCCTATTTCACCTTTGACCCCGCGAAATGTATCGTCTGCTCGCGCTGTGTGCGCGCCTGTGACGAACAGCAGGGTACCTTCGCGCTGACCATCGAGGGGCGCGGCTTCGCATCCAAGGTCGTGGCCGGCATGGATGAACCGGTCCTCGAGTCCGAATGTGTCTCCTGCGGCGCCTGCGTGGCGGCTTGCCCCACCGCTTCGCTCACGGAAAAAACCGTGATCCGCATGGGCCAGCCCGACCGTCAGGTGGCGACGACCTGTGCCTATTGCGGCGTCGGCTGTTCCTTCATCGCCGAGCTGCAGGGCGACCGGGTGGTGCGGATGACGCCCGCCAAGGATGGTAAGGCCAATCACGGGCATTCCTGCGTCAAGGGTCGCTTCGCCTGGGCCTATGCGACCCACAAGGACCGGATCACGAAACCGATGATCCGCGCCGCGATCACCGATCCCTGGCGTGAAGTGGGCTGGGACGAGGCGATCGCCCATGCGGCGGCCGAGTTCAAGCGGATCCAGGCAAAATACGGGCGCGGCGCCATTGGTGGCATCACCAGTTCGCGCTGCACGAACGAAGAAACCTTCCTGGTCCAGAAGCTGGTGCGTGCCGCGTTTGGCAACAACAACACCGATACCTGCGCGCGCGTCTGCCATTCGCCCACCGGTTACGGGCTGAAGACCGCCTTCGGAACCTCGGCCGGGACCCAGGATTTCGATTCGGTGCTCAAGGCCGATGTGATCGTCGTGATTGGCGCCAACCCGACCGATGCCCATCCGGTCTTCGCGTCGCTGATGAAGCGCCGCTTGCGGGCGGGTGCCAGGCTGATCGTCATCGACCCGCGCCGCATCGACCTGGTGCGCTCGCCCCACATCGAGGCGGCGCATCACCTGCAGCTTGTACCCGGCACCAATGTCGCGCTGATCAACAGCCTGGCCCATGTGGTGGCGGCAGAAGGCATGATCGACGACGCGTTCGTGGCCGAACGCTGCGATCCGGTCGATTACGCCAGATGGCGCGATTTCATCCTGCGGCCTGAAAATGCACCGGAAGCGATGGAGCGCATCACCCGGGTGCCCGCCGCCGAGGTTCGCGCCGCTGCCAGGCTTTATGCCCGTGGCGGCAACGCTGCGATCTATTACGGCCTTGGCGTGACCGAGCACAGCCAGGGGACGACCATGGTGATGGGCATGGCCAACCTTGCCATGGTTACCGGCAATCTTGGCCGGCCGGGGGTGGGCATCAATCCCCTGCGTGGCCAGAACAATGTCCAGGGGGCGTGCGACATGGGCTCGTTCCCGCATGAATTCACGGGCTACCGGCATGTATCCGATCCGGCCGTGCGGGCAAGCTTCGAAAAGGAATGGGGCGTCGCGCTTGATCCTGAACCGGGCCTTCGCATCCCCAACATGCTGGATGCGGCGCTCGATGGCTCGTTCAAGGGGATCTACATCCAAGGCGAGGACATCGCCCAGTCCGATCCCAACACCCAACATGTCACGGCAGCGCTGGCCGCCATGGAATGCGTGGTGGTGCAGGACCTGTTCCTGAACGAAACGGCGTCTTTTGCCCACGTCTTCCTGCCCGGCGCGTCGTTCCTGGAAAAGGATGGCACGTTCACCAATGCGGAACGGCGCATCAATCGGGTCCGCCGGGCGATCCGGCCGCTGGCCGGCCTCGCCGATTGGCAAGCGACCATGGCGCTGGCCAAGGCGCTTGGCTATTCGATGCATTACCGCCATCCCGCCGAGATCATGGACGAGATCGCGCGCCTGACGCCGTCCTTTGCCGGCGTCAGCTATGACCTGCTCGATCGTCTGTGCAGCGTGCAATGGCCCTGCAACGACAAGGCTCCGGATGGCACGCCGATCATGCATGTCGATGGCTTCGTGCGCGGCAGGGGCCGGCTGATGATCACCGAATACGTGCCGACCGACGAACGCACCGGCCCGCGTTTCCCGCTCCTGCTCACCACCGGCCGGGTCCTGACCCAGTACAATGTCGGGGCCCAGTCGCGGCGGACCGAGAACCCGGTGTGGCACGACCAGGATGTGCTCGAGATCCATCCCCATGATGCCGAAAACCGCGGCATCCGCGATGGCGATCTGGTCGCGCTGATGAGCCGGACGGGCGAAACGACGCTGCGGGCCGACGTCACCGATCGCGTCCAGCCCGGCGTCGTCTACACCACGTTCCACCACCCCGAAACCGGCGCCAATGTGGTAACGACCGAATATTCGGACTGGGCGACCAACTGCCCGGAATACAAGGTGACGGCAGTCGAGGTGCGGCCAACCAACAGCTGGTCGGAATGGCAATCCAGGCACGATGCGTTCCGCAAGGTGACCACCCGGGTCGGGGCCGCGGAATGATGCCCGAGCACGCATGGGCCGATCCGCCGCCCGATCGTCCAGCCCCCGATCGTCCATCTCTGGCCGCGGTCATGGTGACCCGGGTTTCGCCCCAGGACCGTGCCACCTGCGGCGACCGGGTGGCGGTCGAGACGCCGGTCGCGCTGGCCTACAACTGCCAAAGCCATGTCGTGATGATGGCATCCCCGCGTGATCTGACTGATTTCGCCTATGGCTTTTCCATTGCCGAAGGCATCGTCGCCAGCCGCGACGAAATCCTGTCGGTCGAGACGGCGCCGCGCGGCGCGGGGATCCGCCTCTCGATCACCATTCCGGAACCCCGCGCCCGGGCCCTGGCGGCGCGTCCCCGCAACATGGAGGGCCGGACCGGCTGCGGCCTTTGCGGGATCGCCGATATTGCCCAGGCGCTGCGGCCGTTGCCCATTGCCGCCACGGCCGGACGATTGCCAGCCGCGACCCTGATTGCCGCGCTGGCCGCCCTGCCCGAGACCCAGGCGCTCAACCGGGAAACCGGCGCCATGCATGCCGCCGCCTTTGCGGCGCCGGATGGCCGGCTTGTTTGTGTGCGCGAGGATGTCGGCCGCCACAACGCCCTCGACAAGGTGATCGGCGCGGTGGCCCGCCAGGGGCTCGATCCGGCGGGCGGCTTCGTGGTGGTCACCAGCCGCTGCAGCATGGAAATGGTCCAGAAGACGGCGACCTTTGGCTGCCCGGTTCTGGTGGCGATCTCGGCGCCGACGTCGCTGGCCATCGAACTGGCCGAGCAAAGCAACCTGACGGTGGCGGCCTTCGCGCGGGGGGCCAGGCTCAACCTCTACACCCACCCGGAACGGATCGTCTGAGCAGGGTCACGGATCAGATGGAAGCCCAGCGCCTTGTCCATATGGCGAACCAGATCGCCGCATTCTTCAAGGCCTATCCCGAGCCCGAGGCGATCGCGGCGACGGCCACCCATATCCGCGATTTCTGGGACCCCCGCATGCGCCAGCAGCTTGCGGCGCTTGTCACGGCGGGCGGCGATGGCCTGACGCCCATCGCGCGGAAGGCGGCTTTGGCCCTCGGCGAACCGACGCCCGCGCCATAACATCGCGGCCAGATCAATACGTAACCCGGATCAATACGCAGGCCAGGAGCCGCAGCATGGGGCGCGCCATCGATATCGCCGATTACCGGGTCAAGCCCGGCGCCAGGATCTCGCTCGACCGCTGGCCGACGCGGACGAAGCCGATCTATGAATCGAACGATTCATACGAAAAGATCCTGGCCGAAGGCACGGCGGAACTGAGCGACCTGCAGCGTAAGCTCTATGCCCATGACCGCTATGCCTTGCTGCTGATCTTTCAAGCGATGGACGCGGCGGGCAAGGATGGCGCCATCCAGCATGTCATGTCGGGCGTCAACCCGCAGGGCTGCCAGGTCTTCAGCTTCAAGCATCCAAGCGCCGAGGAACTCGATCACGATTTCCTGTGGCGCACCAATCGGGCCCTGCCCGAGCGGGGGCGGATCGGCATCTTCAACCGCTCGTATTATGAAGAGGTCCTGATCGTCCGGGTGCGGCCTGAAATCCTGCAGGCCCAGCAGCTGGCAGGTCTTCCGTCCAGCAAGACGAAATTCTGGGATGGCCGCTATCGCTCGATCGTCGACATGGAGCAACATCTCCATCGCAACGGTACCCGCATCGTCAAGTTTTTCCTGCACATCTCGAAGGACGAACAGCGCCAGCGTCTGCTGGCCCGCATCGACGATCCGGACAAGAACTGGAAATTCACGACCGCCGATCTTGAACAGCGCAAGGCCTGGGATCGTTACATGGCGGCCTATGAAGCCTGTCTCAAGGCCACCAGCACCACCGAGGCGCCCTGGTTCATCGTTCCGGCCGACGACAAGCGCAACACACGGCTGATTGTTTCGGGGATCATTCGCGACATGCTGCGAAGCCTCGATCTCCGGTACCCCGAATCCGATCCCGCCCAGCGCAGGCAACTGGCGGCCGCCCGCCGCGCCCTGGCCCGTGAAAAGCCCTGAAGGGCTGAAAGGAACCGATGCAAGACCCCACCAGCCAGCCCCCTCAACGCTCGGCGGCCTATCGGCTTGCGGCCCTTGACCAGGATTTCCTGCTTGGCGACAGCATGCGCGGGGTTCGCTTCCTGCTGGAATATGCCAAGGCGGAAGAACACCTGCGGGCCTGGGGTGTGCGATCGACCATCGTCGTTTTCGGCAGTGCCCGTGTCAGGCAGGGACGCAATGGCGACGATATGCATCGCCCGGTCGCCAACGGCCGCCGTACCCGCTGGTACGACGAGGCGCGCCGCTTCGGCCGTATCGCATCGGAACGTGGCGGTGCGCTTCATCACAACAACGGCCAGCGGGACAATGTCATTGCCACCGGCGGCGGTGGCGGCATCATGGAAGCGGCCAGCCTGGGCGCCTGGGAGGCCGGCGCGCCGGCAATCGGCTTCAACATCCGCATTCCGCACGAACAGGAACTCAACCGCTTCGTGACACCCGATCTCACCTTCAATTTCCACTACTTCGCCATGCGCAAGATGCACCTTGCCATGCGGGCCAATGCGCTGGTCGTCTTTCCGGGCGGGTTCGGCACGCTCGACGAATTGTTCGAGCTGCTGACCCTGCGCCAGACAGGCAAGGTCACGTCGCTGCCCATCGTTCTGTTCGATCGCTCCTACTGGTCGACGCTGATCAACTTCGACTTCATGGTCGAGGAAGGCATGATCGAGGCTGCCGATCTTGACCTGTTCGATTACGCCGACACCTGCGAGGACATCTGGACCAGCCTGGTCAAGCGCGGCTTGCGCGCCCATACCCCGGACACGGCGTCCTCTCGACCACTCTAGGCCCGCGGTATGTCGGGCGCCCAAATAGAGCGGGCGTTCAGATAGAGTAGGTGTTCGCCCGACGGGCGGGGCTTTATACCGGCTCCGCCTTCAGCACCGCGACCGCCTTGATCTCGATCAGGGCGCCATCCCGCAGCAGGCCCGCCACCTGCACGCCGGTCGAGGCCGGCCGCGCCTGGCGGAAGAATTCGCGCCGCACGTCGGCGGTCGCCTTGTAGTTGTCGGTCGTGATGTAATAATCGGTGGTCTCGACGATGTCGTCGCAGCTGCCGCCCAGCGATTGCAGCAATTTCTCAAACTTCCGGAATATCTGGCGTGTCTGCCCCGCGATGTCGCCGGGCGCGACGATCCGCCCGTCATCGTCGGTTGCGGTGGTGCCCGATATCCACACCATGCGGCCGACCCGCATGGCCGGCACAAATGTGTAGCGCTCGGGCCATGGCCGGTTGGCATAGACGGGGCCGCGATCATCGCTCATGCTGTGGTCTCGGATGGCCGGGCGGGGCGCGGCTCGCGCAGCAGATAGACGTGGAATCCGTCCAGAACCACTTCGTCGCGCTGGTTCAGGATCGTGGTGGCAAAGCGGATGAAGCGGCGGTGCCCATCCTGCCAGATGCGGTCCACCGTCAGGCGCGGGCGGATCGTGTCGCCCACCGCCACAAGCTTCAGGAACCGCGAGCCCTGTTCGACAAAGATCAGCCCATGGCTGCTTTGCGATGCGGCGGTGGCACCGAAGGCCGTCATCGCGGCCAGCAGCAGCCCATGGGCCACCGGCTTTCCCATCCCGGTGCGGTGCGCATATTCGACATCGTAATGGATCGGATGGGAATCGCCGGTCAGGCCCGAGAAGAACAGGAAATGCGCGTCCGTCAGGGTCTTCGAGGGGCTCTCGATCACGACCCCCGGCTGAAGCGTGGCAGGCAGGCCCATGGGCGCGCTCCCTGGCAAGGTTTCCGGCCAGGATAAGCGTCGCGCCACGGCCTGAGAAGAGAATCCTGAGAAGAGGATCCTGAAAAGAGGGTTGGGAAGCCGCGGTCCCCGGCCCGGCGCTGCCGCCGGTCAGGCCGGCAGGTGATGCCGGCCCTGCGGCCAGGCCAGAACCGCGATCGCGACCCACAGCGCCGAGCGCAGCGTCATGGCCGCAACGGTCCGCATCTCGAAGGCGCCACCCAGCGCGACATGCACGCCAAATGCGGCGAACACCGCCAGGGTTGATGCCGCGATCAGCATGGCCAGTCGTGCGGCCCAGCGTTGGCGCATGAAAAGGCCGATTCCGGCCAGCACATAGGCGAAACCGGCAACAAAATTGAACCAGAGCACAAAGCCGACCGCCGCGCCGACCGCGGCGCGCGCCTCGGGCCCGCCGAACAAGGCCCGCCCGCCGGATACGATTGTGGCCAATCCGAACAGAACGGCGATAGCGGCGACAATCATGACCGCGATGCGATTAATCCTGGGATTCATGGTGTTCTCCTTGCTGATGGTCAAGCCGGCCGTCCCGCAGATGGAAGATGCGGTCGAACCGGTCGAAGATCTTTTCGTCATGGGTGACGGCGATGATGGCGGCCTGCCGTTCGATCGCAAGCTTGCGCAGCAGGTCCATGACGATGCCCGCCCGCTTCGAATCGAGGGCCGCGGTGGGCTCGTCGGCCAGGATGATGCGCGGCTGGTTGGCCAGCGCCCGGGCGATGGCGACCCGCTGCGCCTCGCCACCCGAAAGCTGCGCCGGCATCGCGTTCTTGCGATGGCCGACATCCAGGTAATCGAGCAGGTCCTGTGCCGCCTGGCGCGCCGCGGCGGGCGATGCGCCGGCCAGCTCGCGCACGATCGCCACGTTGTCGGTGGCATCGAGAAACGGCAACAGATTGTGGAACTGGAAGATGAAGCCGATCTTCTCCAGCCGCAGGCGGCGCAGGTCGCCCTTCAGCCATCGGTTGTCATAGACGACATCGCCATCAAGGCGCATCCAGCCGCTGGCGGGTTCCAGGATGCAGCCGATGATGTTGAGCAGGGTGGTCTTTCCCGATCCGGACGGGCCAAGAAGCGCCACCACCTGGCCGGGGTGGATCGCAAGCGAGACCGACCGCACGGCATCGACGCGCGCCGGTCCCTCGCCGTAATGCTTCGAGATCTGGCGCAGCTCGATCAGCGGCCCGGTGGTGGCGCTTCTCACCTCAGCCTCCGAGTGCCGTTGCCGGGTCGACCCTGAGCGCGGCGCGCACGCCGGCCCCGCTTGCGATCAGGCAGACCAGGACGATGATTCCGCCCAGCGCCAGCGCGTTCTCGGGCTCGAGCACCACGCGGCGCGGGAAATGATCCTTAACCGCAAGCACGATGGCGAGGCCGAAGCTCCAGCCGACGCCGCCCAGCGCCAGGGCCTGCTGCACGATCAGGCCGATGATGGTTCGATCCGGCGCACCGATCAGCTTCAGTGTCGCGATCTGCTTCAGCTTTTCCATCGTCATCGTATAGATGATAAGCGCGATCAGGACCGCCGAGACCGTCAGCAGGATCGTCATGAACAGGCCGATCTGGCGGCGGGCGCGGTCGACCACGGAACCGGTCAGAATGGCTTCCTGCTCGGCCTGGGTCATGGCGGCAAGATGCTTCCAGCGCCGGGCCGCATCGGCCACGACGTCGGCCGCCATGTTGGGATGCACACGCGCGACGACCGCATTCACGGTGTCGGTGCCCTGGGCGGCTGCGCCCCGGGCGCGCTGCACGCGCGACGCCGCGGGGGCAAGCTCGAATTGCAGCTTCTGGGCATCGAGCAGCGTGATATAGACGGCCGGGTCGCCGCCCGAGTTGACATGGTCCTTCACATGGCCGACGACGGTAAACGTTTCGCGCCCCAGCGTGATCCGATCATTCAGTGCCAGCCCCGCCCGCGAATCGGCGATCATTTCATGGTGGCTGCGAGTGATCGGCCGGCCGGCCAGCAGATTGGCGGGCCCGCCCGGCCGCTCGGGTTCGAAGCCGACCACGTAAAGCCGCAGCTTCCGGTTCGCGTGTTCGGCCTCGATCGTCTGATAGGTCACGCTTCCGGTCGCCACCACGCCATACAGGCGGGCGATTGCCTCGCGGCTGTCGCCCGGGATGCGTGACGCTTCGGCGAACGGCCCGCGGCTGCCCGATTCGACGACCCACAGGTCGATGGCCGGGGCCCGCGCAATGGTCAGAGCGTCGATGACCAGGCCGTTGTAGATCCCGACCATCGACAGCACGACCGCCATCAGCAGGCTCAGGCCGACGCAGGTAAGCAGGAACCGGAACAGGTTGTGCCGGACATCCCGGTACGCAAGGTTCATGGCGCCCGGCTTTCGACGATCCGGGCGGCCCGTCCCGTGCGCAGGCCGGGGACCATGGCGTTCACGACCGCCGAACCGTCCGCAAGCCCGCCTATCACTTCAAGCCGCGCATCTTCGCTCCGGTGGCGAAACGCTAGGCGCGCACGGTCCAGGCGGCCATTGTGCACGATCCAGGCGGTCCCGGCGCGACCGTCGAAATCGCTGACCATCTGCTCGGGCAGCAGCAGGGCCTGCTCCAGCTCTGCGACTGTGACACGGACCTCGGCCTGTTCGCCCAGATGCATGTGCGGCGGGCAATTGGTGCAGGTGACCCAGACCCGGCGCTCCTCGCTGACCCGGTCGCTCTCGATGCCGATCCGGGCGACACGGCCATCGAACGCGTCCTGGGGCAGGGATCGCAGGCGGATCTCGGCCGCTTGGCCTTCCCGGATCGGTCCGGCGCGCGATTCATCGATATGGGCCAGGACCCAGACAGTTTCCGGCGCCAGCAGGGTGAAGATCGGATCGCCGGTTCTGATCACGGTGCCGGCCTCTTTATGGCGCTCGACGATCACGGCGTCATAGGGTGCGGTCAGGGCATGGTGATCGAGCAGCGTCCGCTCATAGTCCAGCCCGGCCTGGGCGTCGGCCAGCTGGGCCTTGGCAACCTCGACCTCGCTGCGGGCGACGGCCAGCTCGGCGGCGGCCACGTCCTCGTCCCGCTTGGCTTCCTCGGCGGACTGCTCGGATGCGACGTTGCGCTTGGCCAAGGCCTGGGTGCGGCGATTGGCCACCTGCCGCTGCGCCAGGACCGCGCGCGCCTTTTCGATATTGGCCTCGGCCTTGCGGGCGCCGACCCGGGCGGCCAGCACCAGGGCTTCGGCCTTGGCGACCCTGGCCCCCTGCTCGGTCGCGTCCAGGCGCGCCAGGACATCACCCTGGCGCACCCGATCGCCATGATCGGCATACAGGTCGGTCAGGGTTGCCCCGACCGCGAAGCCGATCCTGGACGTGATGCGGGCCTCGACGGTGCCAAGCCCGAAAACGCGGATCGTGACATTCTGCTCGGGGCGCGCCACCGTGACCGAAACGGGCCGCAACTGGGTGAACGCGAACACGCCAATCGCGGCCGCCGCGATTACGACACCGGCAAAGACAAGCCGGCGATGGCGCTTGGTCATGGCAGTCTCCACGTTTGAATGGGCTTGCGCCCGGCGGCGGCAGCGGGGCCCCTGTCATGCCACGGACAGCGCGCCGACAGGGAAAATCCACACATATATGATGTGTCAACGCGGACACGCTGCAAAACCGTCGATCCTTGAGGTCGATTTCAAGCAAGCCGGGTTGCATATGCGAAGCGCTTTCTTTTGGCCGATCGGCCCCCATCGCCCCGTCACGATCACACCGACCGGGCGGGCGGCCCATTGACCGCAGGGCAGGGCCGGCCAAAATACCGCCCATGGCCGTGCCGCCCGCCCATCCCGCCCCGCCGCAGCGCGGCGCCGATTTCATTCGCGCCCAGCTCGATGCCTTGCCCCCTGGGCCCGGCGTCTATCGCTTCAGCGACGGATCTGGCGTGCTTCTCTATGTCGGCAAGGCGAAAAGCCTGCGCAAGCGCGTCTCGGCCTATGTCAGCCCCGAACGGCTGCCGCTTCGGATTCAGCGCATGATCGCCGCGACATCCGCCCTTGAGGTGACGACCACCCACACCGAGGTCGAGGCGCTGCTTCTTGAAAGCAATCTGATCAAGCGCCTGAAGCCGCGCTACAATGTGCTGCTGCGCGACGACAAGTCGTTTCCGTACATCCTGGTCACCGGCGGTGATGCCTGGCCGCGCATCACCAAGCACCGGGGCGCCCGCAACCTGCCTGGCGAATATTTCGGCCCCTTCGCGTCCGCTGGTGCCGTCAATCAGACGCTTGCCGTCCTTGAGCGGGCCTTTCCGCTCCGCTCCTGTGCCGACACGGTCTTTGCCAGCCGGACCAGGCCCTGCCTGCAATACCAGATCAAGCGCTGCTCCGGGCCTTGTGTCGGCAAGATCGCGCCAGAGGCCTATGGCGCTATCGTCGATGAAGCCCGCGCGTTCCTGTCCGGCCGCAGCCGCGAGATCCAGGCCAGGCTTGCCTTGCGCATGCAGGCCGCCTCGGACCGTCTCGATTTCGAGGCGGCCGCCCAGTATCGGGACCGCATCCGCGCCCTGACCCAGATCCAGGCCCATCAATCCGTCAACATCGAGGGCCTGGGCGAGGCGGATGTCTTTGCCGCCCATCGCGAAGCCGATGCCATCTGTGTTCAGGTCTTCTTCTTCCGCGCTGGCCAGAACTTCGGCAATCGGCCCTATTTCCCGCGCCATGCCGACGCGGATGAAACGCCCGATGTCCTGGCGGCCTTTATCGGCCAGTTCTATGTGAACAAGCCGGTGCCGCGCGAGATCATCGTCAGCCATCCCCTGCCAAGCCAGGCGCTGGTCGAACAGGCCCTTTCGTTTCATGCCAGGCACCGGATCCGCATCCATGCGCCGCAGCGCGGGGCCAAGCGCGCCCTGGTGGACCAGGCGCTTGGCAATGCCCGCACGGCGCTTGCCCGCCGGCTTGCCGAGAGCGCGACCCAAAGATCGCTGCTGGAAGGTGTTGCCGCCGCCTTCGCGATGGACGCCCCGCCCGCCCGCATCGAGGTCTATGACAACAGCCACCTGCACGGGACCCATGCGACCGGCGCCATGAGTCGTTGCTGGCCCCGATGGGTTCGTGAAGAACGCGTATCGCAAGTTCACGATCCGCAACGAAGCCGCAATCCGCCAAGGCCACCCGCCCGAGACCAGCGACGATTACGCGATGATGCGCGAGGTGATCGGCCGCCGCTTCGCCCGCGCCGTCAAGGAAGATCCGGACCGCAGCCTGGGGCTGTGGCCCGACCTTCTGCTCATCGATGGCGGCACCGGACATCTCAACGCGGTCCATGCGGCGCTGGATGATCTTGGCATCGACGACATCACCGTTGTGGGAATCGCCAAGGGGCCGGATCGCGATGCCGGCCGCGAGCATTTCACCATGCGGGGGCGCGGCGTCTTTACGCTGCCGCCCAATGATCCGGTTCTCTATTTCCTCCAGCGCCTGCGCGACGAGGCCCACCGGTTCGTGATCGGCGCTCACCGGACGAAGCGGAGCGAGGCCGTTGGCCGCTCGCTTCTCGACGAGGTCGAGGGCATCGGCCCAACCCGCAAGAAGGCGCTGCTTCTCCATTTCGGTTCGGCGCGGCAGGTTGCCGAAGCGGGGCTTGCCGATCTGGCGGCGGTCCAGGGCATCAGTCATGCGGTCGCGAAAAAGATTTATGATCACTTCCATGGCGACGACTAGACTGGCCGTTGCCGAGTGCGACTGGTCTTGCATCGCATCGGTGCCCCATGGCAAGGATCGGATCGTGCTGAACATCCCGAACATCCCGAACATCCTGACCCTCTCACGGATCGTCGTCATTCCGTTGCTGGTGGCGGCCTTCTATCTTTCGAAGCCGACCGATTCCTGGGTCGTTTGTGGGCTGTTCGTCTTGGCCAGCGTGACTGATTACCTGGACGGATACCTGGCCCGGGCCTGGCAGCAGCAGTCACGGTTCGGCCAGTTCCTTGACCCCATCGCCGACAAGATCCTGGTCGCGGCGGCCTTGATGATGCTGGTTGCGCACCAGTGGGTCTCGGAATGGACCGTCCTGCCGGCCCTGGTCATCCTGGCGCGCGAATTCCTGGTTTCCGGCCTGCGCGAGTTCCTGGCCCAGATCAAGGTGGGTATGCCCGTGAGCCGCCTTGCCAAGTGGAAGACCACCGTCCAGATGGTGGCGATCGGGATCATGCTGGGTGGCCCGGCCGGCGAATCCCAGATCGCCTGGCTGCCGGTCACGACGATCGGCGAGATCGCGTTGTGGGTTGCCGCCGCGCTGACCCTGATCACCGGCTATGACTATTGCCGGGCAAGCCGCGCGCATCTGCGCGAAGAGGGAAAGGAGGAACGGGCGTGAGAATTCTCTATTTCGCCTGGCTGCGCACCAGGATCGGCAAAAGCAGCGAGACCCTGCCGGTTCCGGCCGAGGTGACCACCGTCGCCGCGCTGATGGAATGGTTGAAGGCGCGCGACCCCGCTTATGCGGTTGCCTTCGGCAATGGCGCGGCGATCCGCGCCGCCGTCAACCAGCGCCTGGCCCGGCCTGGCGACGCGATCGGGCCCGGCGACGAGGTTGCGTTCTTCCCGCCCCTGACGGGGGGCTGATGATGATTCGCGTCCAGAGCGAGGACTTCGATGTTGGCGCCGAGCTGGCGGCCCTGGTTTCCGGCAGCGGCGAAATTGGCGGTGTTGCTTCGTTTCTCGGGCTGGTGCGGGGCGGGACGGGCACAGGGGGCGATGCGGGGGGCGTGACCGCGATGACCCTCGAGCATTATCCCGGCATGACCGAAAAGGCGCTGGCCGGGATCGAGGCCGAGGCCAATTCGCGCTGGCCCCTTGCGGCCAGCCTGATCATCCATCGCTATGGCCGTCTGCTGCCGGGCGAGCGGATCGTTCTGGTGGCCACCGCATCTGCGCATCGGGAAGCGGCTTTTGCCGCCTGCCAATTCCTGGTGGACTGGCTGAAGACCCGGGCGCCGTTCTGGAAATACGAGGAAACGCCGGCCGGGGGGCGCTGGGTCGAAGCGCGGGCCGAAGACGAAACGGCCGCAACCCGGTGGGGGGCTGCGGCCATCCAATCCTGAACTGGCTAATCCTGAACTGGCCGATCCTGAACTGGCCGATCCTGAACCGAATCGGGTCAGGCGCCTCCAGGGTCAGGCGGCCGAAGCCTTGGTCTGGGCCGAGCGCACCAGGCGCTCGTAGTCCTCGGCCAGCAGCCGGCACACCGGCCCGACGCCAATCTTGTAGTCGTCGATCTGGCTCACGGGGGTTACTTCCGCTGCCGTGCCGGTGATGAACACCTCGTCGGCGCTTGCCAGTTCCTCGGGCTTTATGTGGCGTTCGTGAATGGCGATGCCCCGCTGGCGGGCGAGATCCATCACCGTCCGGCGGGTGATGCCGTCGAGGAAGCATTCCGGGATCGGCGTGTGCAGTTCACCCTTCTTGACCATGAAGAAATTGGCGCCGGTCGATTCGGCAATATAGCCGCGCCAGTCAAGCAGCAAGGCATCCTCGAAGCCCTGCGATTCGGCTTTGTGCTTGCTCATGGTGGCGATCATGTAAAGGCCGGCGGCCTTGCTTTGGGTTGGCGCCGTATCGGGGGCCGGCCGGCGCCATTCGGAAATGCGCAGCTTCAGGCCGCGCATCCGCGCCTCGAGGGTGAAATAGGTTGGCCATACCCAGGTGGCGATGGCCAGGTGGATCTTGGTCTGCTGGGCGGAAACGCCCATCATTTCACTGCCGCGCCAGGCGACCGGGCGCAGATAGCCGTCCTTGATGCCCATGGCGGCAACCAGATCGCGACAGGCCTGGTCGATCTCGGTTGCGCTGTAGGGGATCTCGAAGCCGAGAATGCGGCCGGAACTGATCAGCCGTTCCGTATGGTCGCGCAGCTTGAAAATGCGGCCATCATAGACGCGTTCGCCCTCGAACACGCAGCTCGCGTAATGCAGCCCATGTGTCAGGACGTGAATCTTGCAATCCCGCCAAGGAATTAGGGCGCCGTCGGACCAGATGACCCCGTCGCGATCGTCGAATGGCTGCAATTCCATAACTGTTCTGCCTGAGTTTGGGTTAATATATTTCAATAGTGTAGCCGAGTCAGGTAACACCCGGGTTGAAGGCAAGTCAATATGGCCGAACCGATCTCGCTACAAGAGACCTCGGACCTGGACGACGAAGCCGTGCGTGACGCGATCGAGATGCTGTTCCTGGCGACCAGCGCACTGGTCGCCGACGCCGATCGCGATCTGGCCCGCGAGGGAATGGGCCATGCCCATCTGCGCGCCCTCTACCTGATCGGGCGCCATCCGGGGCTGACCGTTTCCGACTTGCTGAGCCTTCTCGACGTCACCAAGCAGAGCCTGTCCCGGGTTCTTGCGGATCTGATCGCGCGCCAGCACGTGACCCAGGTGACCGGCATCACCGACCGGCGGCGTCGGCATCTGCACCTGACCCCGGCCGGCCAGGCGCTGGAGGCGCGGCTCACCGAACGGCAGCGCCAGCGCATGGCCCGCGCTTTTGCCACCTGCGGCGCGCCGGCGGTCGGCGAGTTCGGCAAGGTGGCCCAGGCCCTGCTCGACAGCGGCATGAGGGCGTGGTTTGCCCGGCGCGACATCCCCGGTTGATCGATAGGTTGATCGATCGGCTGCCGGCGGGCACAATCCGGTCCATCGATGAGTACTGAACAAGCGAGTTCCCGCGTCGGGTCGCCGCTGCCGGCGGCAGAGGAGCGACATCATATCCTGGTCGTCGATGATGATGCCCGCCTGCGCAATCTGTTGCAGCGCTACCTCAGCGACAACGGCTATCACGTCACCACCGCACAAAGCGCGGCCGAGGCCCGCCAGCGTCTGCAAAGCTTCACGTTTGACCTGATCGTTCTCGACGTCATGATGCCGGGTGAGACCGGCCTTCGATTTGTCGAAACACTGCGCAAGACAAACGATGTCCCGGTGCTGATGCTGACCGCGCTCAGCGAGACCGAGCACCGGATCGCCGGGCTTGAGCGTGGCGCCGATGACTATCTTGCCAAGCCGTTCGAACCGCGTGAACTGTTGCTCAGAATCGGGCTCATCCTGCGTCGCAGCGCTCCGGCTCCGGCCGCAGCGCCGCCGGCCCAGGTCCGGCTGGGCGGGTTCCGCTATGACGTGGCGCGCGAAGACCTGTGGCAGGGCGAGACCCTGGTGCCGCTTACGGCGGCCGAACGCCGGCTGCTGACGGCGCTGGCGCGCCAGCCGGCTCAGCCCCTGGGCCGCGAAGCGCTGCTTCAGGCGATCGGCATCAGCGGCAATCTGCGCACCATCGACGTGCAGGTGACCAGGCTCAGGCGCAAGATCGAGCCCGACAGCGAACAGCCGCGCTATCTGCGGACGGTGCGGGGCGAAGGTTACGTCCTGATCCCGGATTGACCAGCGTTGCAGGCATGTCCGTGATCAAGCGCTTTCTTCCCAGAACATTGTTCGGCCGCTCGCTGCTGATCATCGTCGCGCCGCTTGTCCTGCTGCAGGTCGTTTCGGCCTTTGTCTTCTACGATCGCCACTGGCACCACATCATGCGCCGCCTGACCCATGCAGTGGCGGGTGATATCGCCGCGACGATCGAAGGGCTGCGCCGGGCCCAAAGCGACAGCGACCGCGAGGCCGTCATCGACGCGGCGTATCGTCACATGGACGTCCGGGTCGAGATCAGACCGGGCGCCATTTTGCCCAATGTCGGGACGGCGGCAGCGCCAAGCTATACGGCAAACCTGTTGAGCCAGGCGCTGGAGGAACGGGTGCGCCGGCCCTTTCGCATCGATACCGAATCGCAACCCGAGGTGGTCGAGATCGATGTCCAACTGCCGGAAGCGGTACTGATCGCCACCGTGTCGCGCGGCCGGCTTTCCAGCCCAACGACGTATATCTTTGTGCTTTGGATGGTGGGAACGTCGCTGGTGCTGTTTGCCGTCGCCAGCATCTTCATGCGCAACCAGGTGCGGCCGATCCGCAGGCTGGCAGCCGCCGCCAGCAGCTTCGGCAAGGGGCGCGACGTGCCGGATTTCAAGCCGGCCGGTGCCACCGAGGTTCGCCGCGCCGCCGAGGCCTTCAACCTGATGCGCCAGCGCATCCAGCGTCAGATCAGCCAGCGCACGGAAATGCTGGCCGGCGTTTCCCATGATTTGCGCACACCGCTTACCCGGATGAAGCTGCAGATCGCCATGCTGGGCGAAAGCCCCGAGGTCGAAAACCTGCGCGCCGACGTTGCCGAGATGGAAACGATGGTGGCGGGCTATCTCGATTTCGTCCGCGGCGAAGGCACCGAGAAGATCGATGTCGCCGATCTGGCCGCCATCCTGGACGATGTGGTGGCGGCCGCACGACGCCAGAACGCGGCGATTGATCTGCATTGCGGCGGCCCCCTGGTGCTGCCGCTTCGACCCAATGCGATCCGGCGGTCCTTTGCCAATCTGATCGGCAACGCGTCCCGCTACGGCGAGCATGTCTGGGTTCGCGCCGGCGTGAAGGGCGATGCCGTCGAGGTCCTGATCGACGATGATGGCCCCGGCATTCCCATGGATCGGCGCGAGGATGTGTTCAAGCCGTTCCATCGGGTCGAAGGGTCGCGCAATCCCAGCACCGGGGGGGTCGGTCTTGGTCTGACCATCGCCCGCGACATTGTCCGCAGCCATGGCGGCGACGTGACCCTGGAGGATGCACCGACCGGCGGTCTGCGTGTCCGCGTGCGCCTGCCGCTCTGACGTCCCGTTTCATCGATCGCGCTGAAAGCAGGAACGGCGGCCGGTTGGCCGCCGTTCTCGTTGTCGGTCCTTCCGTCACGGCGCATCGTGACGAAGGGCGGTCGATCAGACCTTGCAGGATGGATTGAACTTCGGCGTCCGCTTTTCCTTGAGCGAAGCCAGACCCTCGCGCACTTCGGGGCCCATCATGCCGAGCATCTCGAGCGCGGTCGAGGTGTCGAAGGTGGGGCCCGCCATGCGGAACCAGTTGTTCAGGGAATACTTGGTCCAGCGCACCGCGCTTGGCGCGCCGGCGGCCAGCTTCTTCGCGACGTCCAGCGCCTTGTCCTGAAGCTGATCGTCCTCGACGCACATGGAAATCAGGCCGATCCGTTCGGCTTCCTCGCCGCCGACTTGGTCGCAGGTCAGGAGATAGTACTTGGCCTTGGCCATGCCACACAGAAGCGGCCAGATGATGCAGGCATGATCGCCGGCCGCAACGCCTAGGCGGGTGTGGCCGTCGATGATGCGCAGGCTCTTGCCGCCGATGGAGACATCGGCCAGCAGGCCGCAGGTCAGCCCGGCGCCCACGGCGGGGCCCCGCATGGCCGACACGATCGGCTTTGAGCAGTTGATGCAGTTGTAGACCAGGTCACGGGCTTCCTTCCACGTATTGGTCAGGTGGTCCCATGATGTGTAATTGCCTTCGATCATCTCGAAATCGCCGCCGGCCGAAAACGCCTTGCCGGCACCGGTCAGAATCACGGCGCTGACGCCATGGTCTTCGTCGATATCGCGCCATATCTTGACCAGTTCGGTATGGCCAAGGGTGTCGACCGCATTCAACCGCTCGGGGCGATCAAAGGTGATGCGCAGGATGCGCTCGGCAGGCCAATCGATTTTCAGCCGTTTATAGGCAGCGTAGCGGTCGCTCATCGGTCTTGTCCTTTCGGGGAATAAATCACGGAATGAATCGGGTCTTGGTCTGAACACAACTCGCCCGCAGCCGGGGCGGCATGGTCATGACCAGCCGGAACCACGCGCCTGGGGGCGGGCCATTGTGGCGGGCTGTGGGGCGGCGGTCCAGGCGCTTTCCGTCGGCGCGGCAGGGGCTGGCCCTGGGCACCCAATGGGGCACCCAGCGGGGGTGCCCAGAAGGGGTGGCGGCGAGGAGGTTCCCTTTGCCGCTGTCTGCGGTTAGGTTAGGGATGCGTTAAGGGGTGGGCAGGCAACCTGCCAGCGACAGCAGAGGGGGTCGATGTGAAGCGGAAAATTTGCGCCGCCCTGGTTGGCGGGACCTTTCTCCTCATGGCCGGTCCATCTGGCGCGGCGTCGGCCGGGCCGAATTCGACCGAAGTGAAGGCGTTTCATTTCCGCGCCTTTCAGACCGAGATGATGGTGGCGGCGCTGAAATGCCGGACCGCTGCCGAAGGTGACGTCTACGCGCTCTACAACAATTTCGTGATGCAGCACCGCGGCCTGATGGCCGAGAACGCGCGCATCCTGCAGGCCTATTTCAAGCGCACCTATGGCCCGCGGGACACCGGCCGTATGGACGGCCTTGTCACGCGGCTTGCCAACGAGGCATCCCAGCGGGCCCATGACGATGCGAACTACTGCATGACGTCCTCTGCCCGCCTGCGCGAGGCGCTGGCCCTCGATGCCAAGGGCCTGGTCAATTTCGTCGCCGATCGATCGGCACTGAATGCCGTGACCGCCCTGGCCGAGGCCCGCTAGAGCCCGTTTCATGGAACCACGCTTGCTGCCGTGCGCGGCGAGGCTGTGGCGCAAAAACGGCGCGGACCCCGGTCGGGGGCCGCGCCGCTGTTCTTGCGACGCGGGTTGGTCGCCGGCCGGCTAGCGCTGCCGGACCAGGACTTCGACGCGGCGGTTCTGCGGCTCGCGCACGCCATCGCGAGTCGGAACCAGCGGGGCGCTTTCGCCCTTGCCGGACGTGTCGATCGACGGGCCCGCAACACCCTCGCGGACCAGGAACGACTTGACGGCTGGCCCGACGCTCGGACAGGCGCTGGTTATAGGCATCGAGCCCGAGCAGTCGCGCTGGCCGGTCGCTTCGATGCGGACGTTCTGGCCGGCCTTGGCCACCTCGGCCGCGCGGCGAGATCGAGGCGGCTTCGTTCGTGATGTCGGACTTGTCGTGATCGAAGAACACGATGAACGTCTGCGGCAGCGCCGGGCGGGCCGGAGCGGCGGCCTGCGGGGCGGCTGGAGCCGGCGCCGGGGCCGGGGCAGGCGCCGCGGCGGCGGCCGGACGCGGGGCCGGAGCGCCAAACGAGTAGGTCAAGCCAACCATCACCATGTGCGAGCGATAGTCGCTGTCGAACTTGGCGCCGCCAACCGTCCGGAAATCGGGGTCGAGGGTCGCGAAGTAGCGATAGCCGACATCAAGGCTGAGGGCGGTATCCAACGGGACCTGGAAGCCGATCATGCCCTGATAGGCAAACTGGCTGTCGCTGTCGTTCGTCAGCGTCGTGCCCGCAAGGGCGGCGTTATCAAGCTTGACCCGCGCCCAACCAATGCCGGCGCCGATATAGGGCCGCACGCCCGCGAAGTCGCCAAGATCGTAGATCGCGTTCAACATGGCAGACAGCGACGTCATATCGCCCGATCCATTGCCACCGCTGATTTGATCGATGTTGTTGTCACGAAACCCGAGCTCGCCTTCAACCCGGATCTGGCCGAAACGATAGCCGACCGCGCCCAACACGCCGTAGCCCAGGTCGAAATCGGCCTCGCGGGTCGGGCCCGTGAAGACGTCGGCATCCTGAAGCCAGTTGGCGCCGGCCTTGCCGCTGACATAGAACCCGTCTTGGGCCATGGCGGCAGCAGAGAACATGCCCGTGACGGCAAGCGCGGCGCCTGCCACAATCGGCTTAAGGTTCATAACTTGACCCCCTGAAAGATCGCCGCTCGCAATATGCGAGCACCGCCAGCAATGTACGCGTGCATGGTAAACGGATTCAACATGGGATTGAATAAATCCCACCCTTATGTGGCGTTTTTGCAACAGAGTGACGTTTTCGAAAAAATACATGAAAATCAACTTGCTGTACAATGGTCGACGGGTTTCATCGATGCCCGCCAGTCGGTTGTGATCACGCAAAGTGTAATGTCATGCAAAAGACTCTGGTTCTGCCGTGAAGACCGTCAGCAAGCCTGCTTCGCTTAGCGTGGTGCTCGGGATCTGGATCCTGGCATCCGGCCTTGCCCTTCTGGCCTGGTCGCGGCTTGGGGCGCCGGTGGCGATGGTCGATATCGAAACCGGCCGGCTGCCCTGCGTTTCCTATGCCCCCTTCCGGGACGGCCAGTCGCCGTTCGTCGAATCCTTTGTCGTCCCGGTCTGGCAGATCGAGGAAGATCTGCGATTGCTGCAGACCTACACGAACTGTGTCCGGACCTATTCGGTCGACCAGGGACTGAAGGAGGTGCCACGAGTCGCGCGTGAACTGGGGATGAAGGTTCTGCTCGGCGCCTGGATCGGCCGCGACCACAAGAAGAACGCGATCGAGATCGCCCGGCTGATCGAACTGGCCAGGGCCTATCCGGATTCCGTCCGGGCGGTGATCGTCGGCAACGAGGTCCTGCTGCGGCGCGAATTGCCGGCCGAGGATCTTGCCCGGCTTATCCGCGAGGTCAAGCAGGCGGTGCCGATGCCGGTCACTTATGCGGATGTGTGGGAATTCTGGCTCAAGAATCCGGTGGTCGGCACGGCGGCGGATTTCATCACCATCCATATCCTGCCCTACTGGGAAGACGACCCGATTGAAATCGGCGGCGCGATCGAGCATGTCGCAGCGACGTGGCGCAGGATTGCCGCGGCTTTTCCGGGCAAGCGGATCATGGTTGGTGAAGCGGGCTGGCCGAGCGAAGGCAGAATGCGTGAAGGCGCCCTGCCAAGCATCGTCAACCAGGCGCGCTTCGTGCGCGAGACAGTGTCGATCGCAACGCGCGAGAACATCGATATCAACGTCATCGAAGCCTATGACCAGGCCTGGAAGCGCGCCTCCGAGGGAACGGTCGGCGGTCACTGGGGCGTGTTCACCACGGATCGCAAGCCGAAATATCCTTTGACGGGGCCGGTGATCGAGAACGGGGCCTGGCCCTGGTATGCCTTGGCCAGCGTCGTGATCGCGCTTGGCACGCTTGTGTTCGTGCGGACGATGGGCGCCAGGCTGGCCATTGGGCGCTGGTTCGGGCTGGCGTTTGCGATCGAGATCGGCGCGTCTGCTCTGGTGTGGCAGGCCCGCCACGCGGTGCTTGCCAGCGTGTCCACCCTCGAGTGGATCGTCGAGCTGGGGTTGCTCGGCCTTGCCGTTGCGTGCGGGATGGTCGGCCTTGTCGGCCTGATCAAGGCTCCGGCCGATGGCCGCGAACCGCCCGTGCTGTCGGCCCATGGCGTGATCGACTGCCTGCGCCGCCGCGCCTCGGCCGAGCTTGCCCGGCTGCCGGGCGCGCTTGGCCTCTTGCGGCTGTTGGTTGCGATCGCCGCCGCCGCGACGGTCCTCTGCTTCATCTTCGATCCCCGCTATCGCGATTTTCCGACCCCGATCTATGTCGTGCCGGCCCTGGCGTTCGCGGCTCTTGCCTGGCGCGTTCGTCCGCGCGGGCCCGAACCCGGCGAGGAGCGCCTGCTCGCGACCCTGATCGCAGTCGGGGCGTTGGTCGTGGTCGTCAAGGAGGGGCTTGAGAACTGGCAGGCGCTGGCCTTTGGGGCGACGATGCTTGTGGTCGCGGCAAGCCTGCGCGGCGGCCTTTATCTCCGCCGTCGCATCTAGCGGCGAACCGCACGGAGCAGGCCAAGCACCAGGGCGACGGCTGCCGGTCCGGCGCTATAGAGAACCAGCCCGGCGGCGCCAAGGCCGGTCGCCGCTAGGACAAAAAACCGGCGGCCGCCCAGAATGCGGCCGCCCAGAATGCTGATGACGCCGCTGGCCAGGCTGGCAATGCCCAAGATTCCGCTCTGGAACGTGATGACCGTTCCGCGATGGACCGTGCACCACCAGGGCTGTTCGCCCATGGCGGTGCAGATCCGGGCGACAGTATCGGATTCGATCGCCAGATAGCGGATGGCGGCGGCGACAGCCAGCCCGCCGATCGCGATCGCCAGGGCCTCTCGAAGTGGCGGGCGAATCATGGATGTCATGGTCGGCTCGGCCCTGTGGGGGTGTCAGGTTCGAACATGCGACGGTGACAAAATGCAACCGCCCGCGCCAGGGTTACCGGCGCGGGCGGCGGGCCACGACTGTGGCGCTGCCAGCAAGGATGGCATGCAACCCGTTAGATGGCTTCCTTCAGATCCTTGGCGGCGCGGAACGCAACCTTTTTGCTGGCCTTGATCTTGATGGCCTCGCCGGTGGCGGGATTGCGGCCCATCCGTGCAGCGCGCTTGCGCACTTGCAGAATGCCCAAGCCGCTCATGCGCAGGCGGTTGCCCTTTTTCAGATGCTTGACGACCAGGGTGACGAAGCCGTTCAGGAAGGCTTCGCCCTGCTTCTTCGTCATATCGTTCTGGTCGGCCAGTTCAGCCGCCAGCTGCTTCAGGGACACCGTCGTAACCTTGGCAGATTTGCTTGTGTTTGCGGCCATTTCAACCCTCTCTGATCGATTGCCTAGGACAGCTTGCCGAACGAGAGAAAACCAATCGCGGCATGAGGCAGGGGCGGAACGCTAGACCCCCCTCTTTCCCCCGAACGTTCCGATAACGGCGCATATCTAGACTCTTACGCGCCGTACTGTCCATGTCTGATACACGAAAATCGGCGGTTTTCCGCAAGATTTTTGATCGCGCCGTCCGATCGAGGCCGGAAACGCTGGCCTTCTCTGCCATGCGCGCGACGGTGGCGCGAGCAATTCCGCGCCAGGGATGGATCAAGCGACGCGAAGGCCGAAGGTCTTGCTCAGCAGTTCAAGGGTGCAGAGCCGATTGTATTGGCCGTTTTCGTAGATCCGGGCCGGATCGAAAAAGGCCGACATCACCGGGAAGGCCGGATCAATCGCCTGGCCCAGGATGGCATCGCTCAACATCAGGGGGCGCTGGGCCGGCTGGCGCCATTTCAGGCGGAACGTATGGCGCCGCACCCAGCAGGGCCGCAGCATCGTGACGCGCTCGGCCAGCAGCCGTCGGAACGGCGGTGGATGGGCAAAATCATGGCCATAGGCGGATGGATAGGCCGCCAGGCGGGGATCCACGGCCTGGATCAGGGCGGCCTCGAACCGGCCGGCGTTCTTGAGGGCGATCGGAATGGACAGCGCGCCCGGAACGATGTTCGGGTCGATGAACGGGGTCAGGGCCGCGCCCAGGCGGTTGTTGATGCTGTTGTTGCGTCCCATCCAGAACCGGCAGCGGAAGGTCGGATAGATCCGCTCGACATCGGACCGCGACAGCGCGCGCGTGGTGCGGCCCAGGGTGGTCAGAAGCTTTGCCTCGACCCCGGCCTGATAATCGCTGGCCCGATATCGGCCGCGCATCGCCCGCGGATCGAACTGACTGTAGAAGGCGAAGACGATGTCGCGGGCCTGGAACGATCGGTCCGGCAGATAGAAGAAATTGCGGAAGATCTCGCCGCCGCCCCCGTTCAGCATCAATTCGCCGCTGGCGCAGCGGTCCCTGCGGGTCGCGAGATCAGAGCCATCGTCGAAGACGCCATCGGCCGGGGCGCCGTGAAAGGCATCCAGATTGCGGCGCACCAGCTCGGCCACGGCGTCGGCCGTCGGCGGTTCGATCCGCCGGCTTTTGTCGCTGTGGACCAGCGGGAACCCTTCGCCGGCGGCGATCCGCTTGGCGATCTGGACGTCGGGATCGGTGTCGCGGCCATAGACATGCACGCGCGGCTTCACGCCCTGCTCGCGCAGCAAGGCCAGTACCAGGCGCGAATCGTAGCCGCCGGAAAGCGCGGTATCGATCCGATCGCCGAACGCACGGGCGATGGCTTGGTACGAGCGGCGCAGATTGGCAAGATTGTGGGCGAGCAGGTCGTCAAGCGTTGGCGGCTGCCGGTCGATCACCCCAGGCAGGGCCGGGTCGGGCCGGCCGCGGACGGCGCGACGGGTGCAGGTGGATCCAAGGATGGCTTCATCGCGGCAGTCGAACAGCGCGATTTCATCAACGAGGGTGGCCCCGCCGTAGGTGGCCTCCTGAAAGACGTATTCATAGACCGACTGGGGCGCCAGGGTGGCGCGTGGCAGCGATTCGAGCACGGCCAGAAACGAGCTTGAAATCACGTCCAGGCCGCGGTCGTGGAACACGTGATAGACGCCAAGCGAATCGGTGAACAGGCGCACGCCATCGCCCGCCGACGCAAGGATGCAGTAGTGCCCATACAGGGCGCTCCAGTCGATGGCATCGGCGCCCAGGTCGGCCGCCAGAAGCCGCAAGGCGGTCACCCCCGACTTTTCCCGGTAGATCAGGGTGCCCGTTGCGGCGAGAAACGTTCCGTCGTCTGCCTGGTGCAGGTTCGTGGCCGGAGCGTCAAGCTTCGGATAGACGAACAGATCGCAACTTGGCATCCGCACGTGCCGCGCGGACACAAAGCCCTGGCGTTCCAGCGAACGTCTGGCCAGCGCAAGACGGTGGGCGGCGTTGCCGTTTTCGCCGCGCCGGACCAGAAGAAAAGCGCCCATGAATCCCCTTGTTCCCGCCGGCCGATGGCCGCGGGCCGCGCGTTAACATCTCATCAACATCCGACAAGGCTAGTATATTCTGCTAGAAGAATCGTTGATGAACGCCGATGCCTACGGCCGGGGGACGTGCCGGGCCGCGGCGCTGATCCGCAGGAGGCGGGGCTCATGCCGTTTATGCGTAACGGATTCGGCATGCTGGGGGGCGGGCTGGCCCTGGCGGCGGCCGTGCTCGTGTCGGGGACCGGCAGCCTGGCCGATGTCATCGTCCGGCTGAAGGACGGTCGCGCGGTCACGATCCCGTTCGATTCCGCCCAGATCGACGACGTGACGGTGACGCCGGTTGCCGGCGGCGAGCCGCGGACCGTCGTTCCCGCCCAGGTTGACAATGACTCCGCGATTTCCCGTGCCGCCCGCCAGCGGCGCGATGCCGAGGAACGGACACGGGCTCAGTCCGACACCTCTGACGAGAGCCGGGCGCGCGCTCAGCGTGCCGCCGAGGCCGCGGAAGAGGCGCAGCGCGCGGCTGAAGCGGCCCGGACCCGGGCCGAAGCCGCCGCCGCTGCCATCGAACGGATGCGGGCCACGATCGAACGGGATCCGCGCGGGCGTGACGGCGCGCCCGCTGCAGAGCGCGGGGCCCCGCCGAGCCAGGCTACACCACACCAAGACACACCATCGCCGTCCGCCGAGCCAAGCCGCCCAAGCCCGCCATCCCAGGCCGCATCCGTGCATCGGGTCGGGTCGGGCAAGGCCTTCCGGGTTCCGTCGGATGCCGCGCGGGTTGCCAGGTCCGGCGATACCGTCGAGATCGATGCCGGGGTCTACGAGGGTGACGTCGCGGTCTGGCCGCAAAGCAACCTGACCCTGCGGGGCGTCGGCGGGATGGTCGAGCTTCGCTCGCGGGTGCGGCCGCCGAGGACAAGGCGATCTGGGTGCTGAAGGGTAACAAGGTCACCGTCGAGAACATCGACTTCAGCGGCGTTCAGGTTGCCGATCAGAACGGGGCCGGGATCCGCGGCGAAGGCTCGAGCCTCACGATCCGGCGCTCGAGATTCCACGACAACCAGATGGGCGTCCTCATCAGCCCGCATGCGGACAGCGATGTCGTCATCGAGGAATCCGAATTCTATGCCAACACGACCGACTACGCGAAGGTCAAGCTGCTGGGTCATAACATCTATGTCGGCGATGTGCGCAGCTTCGTCCTGAAGCGCAGCTACATCCATCACGCCCAGATCGGCCACAACGTCAAGAGCCGTGCCGCCACCAATCACATCCTGAATAACCGGATCATGGACGAGCGCGACGGCTCGGCCAGCTATCAGATCGATCTGGAAGCGGGCGGGACGGCGTATATCGTCGGCAATGTCATTCACAAAAGCGTGCACGCCGACAACATTTCCGCCATCAATTTCGCGTCGGCCAGGCGCAGCGCCAATGATCGGCTTTATGTTGTCAACAACACCATCGTTGTCGATCTTCAATCCGGCCAGTTTGTCCAGAACCGCTCGACCGAGCCCGCCCTTGTCGCGAACAACATCCTGGTCGGCCGCGGCGCACCGCTGGCGGGGCCCGGGCGCGTGGTCGGCAATCTGATTGCGCCCCAGGCGGAACCCGGTCTTCTTGGCTCGATCGTCGGCTCGACCGCCGCGACCGCCGCGACCGGCGCCCTGATCGGCAACTGGACCGCCGATATCGCGGGTCTGCGTGATCCGAAGGCGTTCGATTATCGCCTGCAGCCGAATTCGCCGGCGGTCGATCGGGGTGTCGATCTGTCCAGCGAGAACGCCAACATCCTGCCCAAGGAACAGTATGTCCATCCCCGCTCGGGCGCGCCGCGCCGCGTGAGGGGGGCGATCGACATCGGCGCCTATGAAGTTGAATAGGATCGCGGTGGCCTGGTGCCGGCCGATATCAAAGCGGCCTGAGGTCTGAATGCCGGGGGACAATCTTCCGCCCGACGATCTCGCGCCGTGGGAATTTGATCATCGGTTTGAATCGGGCCACGAGGCCCATGGCGAGCGGCAGACCCGCGTCGTTATGGGGCTTACCTTTGTCATGATGGTGGCCGAGATCGTCGCCGGCACCGTCTTTCAATCCATGGCGCTGTTGGCCGACGGCTGGCACATGGCCACCCATGCCGGGGCGCTTGGCATTGCGGTCCTGGCCTATACGGTCGCGCGCCGCCATGCGAACAACCCCCGCTTCACGTTCGGCACCGGCAAGATCGGGGCACTGGCCGCCTTCACCAGCGCGGTCCTGCTGGGCGTGGTGGCTGCCTTGATCATCTGGGAATCGGCATCGCGGCTTGCCGATCCGCCATCCATCGCATTCAACGAAGCGATCGCCGTTGCCGTTCTCGGGCTGCTTGTGAATGCGGCCAGCGCGTGGATGCTCGGGCGGACTGCGCCGGGTCATGGCCACGGGGCTTCCCACGCCCACGCTGACACCCACCCCTACAGTCATGCCCGTGATCAAGAACCGCCCCCGCCGGGCCACCACCTCCGGCATGATCACAATCTCAGGGCGGCCTATTTCCATGTGCTGGCCGACGCGCTGACCTCGGTTCTGGCGATCGTCGCGTTGCTGCTTGGCGCGTATCTGGGCTGGTGGTGGATGGATCTTGCGGCCGGCGCCCTGGGGGCGATCGTCATCGGCTATTGGGCCGCGGGCCTGCTCCGCGAGAGCGGCGCCGTTCTTCTGGATTGGAGCGGCGATCCCGCCCTGGAACACGCGGTTCGCGCCGCCATTGAAGGCGAGCCCGGCCATCGGGTGACCGACCTGCATGTCTGGAAGGTTGGGCCAGCGCGCCATGCGGCCATCTTGTCGATCTTGGCCGACACGCCGCGGGATCCCGGCTATTATAAAGAGCGCCTTGGCCATCTGCACGAGCTGGCCCATGTCACCATCGAGGTGCATGCGCGGCTTGCGCCAGGCCTGCCCAGCTAGAACCCGGCCCAGCTAGAACCCGGTCTGGCTAGAGATCGGCCCAGCTAGGCAGTGCGGCGCAATTCGATCGCGGCGATCGCTCTGGCCAGGTCCTCGGTCCGGAACGGCTTGTTCAACAGGTGAATGGCGCCCCGGCTGGTCTCGCCGGCCAGGGTATCGACATTCGCGAAGCCCGAGACATGAAGCGCCCGCAACTGCGGCCGCAGGCGGATCGCCTCGGCGGCAAGCTCGAACCCGTTGCGGTGGCCGGGAAGAATGACATCGCTCACCATCAGGTCGACCTCGGGATGGCGGGCGAGAACCGCCAACGCTTCATCGGCGCTGCCGGCCTCCAGGGGTTCGTAGCCGATCTGCCGCAGCATGGCCGCCGTCGTTGCGCGCAATCTGGGGTTGTCCTCGACCAGAAGGACCGGGCCGCTTCCGCCCCTGGGTGCAGGCGCAGGGGTGGACGCAGGCGGGGCTTGCGCCGGCCATGCCGGGGCACCGGACGCTGCGACGGGGAACCCGATTTCGACTGTCGTGCCGTGGCCAGGCTCGGAGCGCAGATCGAAGAAGCCTCGCGACTGGGTCGCAAGGCCATACACCATGCTCAGGCCAAGACCGCTGCCCTTGCCGGTATCCTTGGTGGTGAAGAACGGTTCGACCGCCCGTGCCAGAACATCGGGTGCCATGCCGGTGCCGGTATCGGTGACGGCCAGCATGACATAAGCGCCCTTGGCGACATTACGCCGCCGGGCCAGATCGTCCGTGTCGAGTTCGACATTCCGCGCCGAGATGGTCAAAGTCCCGCCTTTCGGCATGGCGTCGCGCGCGTTGATGGCCAGGTTGATGATGGCCGATTCGACTTGGCCCGGATCGGCAAAACAGGGCCGCAGCGGCCGGTCGCAATCGACGACCAGCTTGATCTGTTCGCCAAGCGTGTGCCGCAGCATCTCGGCCGTTCGCCGGATCAGGCTGGCAAGCTCGATCGCCTGGGGCTGCAAGGTCTGCTTGCGGGAAAAGGCAAGCAGCTGCTGAACCAGCGCCGCGCCGCGTTCGGCGGCTTCGATCGACTGGGTGACCCGCGGGACCAGCTTCGGCCGGTCGCTCAGTCCTTCCAGGATCAGATCCAGGTTTCCGATCACCACGCCAAGAAGATTGTTGAAGTCGTGGGCGATCCCGCTGGTCAGCTTGCCGACCGCTTCCATCTTCTGGGCCTGATGCAGCAACTGTTCGTTTCGTTGCAGTTCCGCCGTGCGCTTCGCCACTTCGTCTTCAAGATGCCGGGTCAGGTTGCGCTCGAGCATACGGGCGCGATGGATCCGCCGGCCGACATGAAGCGCGGCCACAAGCCCGGTCAGTGCGGCGATACAGCCGATGGCAATCACCAGGATCATGGCCTGCGAGCGTCGGGATTCGATGTCCGCAGCCGGAATTCCAACCACGACCGTCCAGCCGGATTCCGGCGATCGCAAAAAGGCGGTATAGACCGGCTGGCCTTCCTGGTTTGTGGCCTTGAACAGGCCATGCGGTTTGGCGATCAGCCCCTGTTCCAGGCTTGGCGTCACGCGCTGGCCGACAAACTGCGTTGGCGAACGGTTGCGGGCCGCGATCGTGAAATCGGGCCCGATCAGGGCGCCCGTCCATTCCGGCTTGATCCCATGCCGTCCGAACTGCTGGTTCAGGCCCGCGGCCGACAGGGTGACGCTCAGCACCTGCGTGACCTGGCCCGCCTGATCGAAGATCGGAACACGAATCGGGATCAGGCTTTCCTTGACGGTGGGGCCCGAAACACGCACCGGAAAGATCATCGGCTTTCGTTCGGCGGCGACGACCTGCGATTGGTTTGCTGTCGCCGAGCCTGCCGGCTGGCCGCGGTTGGCGGGCAGCGAGGTGTGGCTAAGATAGGTGTTGGTCGCAAGATCGGTCAGCGTGATCGATGCGACGTGCGGCCAGACGGTCATCAACCGTCGTGTTTCGGCATTGAAGCGGTCATAGTCGGCGCTGCGGATGAAATCCGACACCGCAAGCGACGAGGCCAGCCTGAGCGCCTCGGCAAGATCACGGTCCGTGGCGGCCGAGATCTCGGAAACGATCTTTGTAAGATCTTCCTCGGTGTTGGCGCGATATTCCTCGTTCAGGAGATAGATCACGAAAGCAAGGGCGATGCTGACTGGCAGAATGGCGGCAAGCACCAGCGCGACGACCGAAAAGCTCCGCTGATTGTCGGCTGCGCGGGTCTCGGGCATGACCCGTGCGGCGGATGCCGGCTCGTTCATGACCGGAACCATACCAGCAATGGCTGGGAACGCGGCAGTCGGCGAAGACAGGGGCTCATCGTCGGGTCTATGCGCCTTGGAAGAATGCCTTCCGAAGAATGCCTTCGTCCCCTGCCTGACGTCCATCGGCTGGCCGGCCAAGCGTCGCCACGCGGGAAGGCAAATGTTTCGGTTGGCAGATTGAGTTCAAGATGCCTAAAGATCACTTAACACCGGTGGCCGGCCGGGGCGGCGGGTTGGCCCCCAAAAAGTAGCGATCCGAGAATGCCATTGACCAGGGGGCAGGGACCCGGTGGCGCTGAACACCGATCCGGACAGTCTGAGGGCGGCTCCCGTGCTGGTCCGCTTGCTTGATCAGGGCGCACGCTCGCATGGCCGGGCGGTCGCGTGGCTGATCGTCATTTCGCTGCTGGCCTTCCTGCCCGGGTACTTCCAGGTTCCAGTCACGGATCGCGACGAGGCGCGATTTGCCCAAGCCAGCCGCCAGATGGTCGAAACCGGCGACTATATTGATATCCGGCTGCAAGACGAGGTCCGCTACAAGAAGCCCGTCGGGATCTATTGGCTGCAAGTCGCGGCGGTCAGGGTGGCCGCCCTTGTCGGGGTTCCTGACGATCCCCCGCGGATCTCTGTTTACCGCTTGCCGTCGCTGGCTGGCGCCGTCGGGGCGGTTCTCCTGACCTATTGGACAGCGCTGGCCTTTCTGTCGCGGCAGGGCCTTGCTTGCAGGGCTTGGCCTTGCCACCACCATCCTGATCGGCGTCGAGGCCAGATTGGCCAAGACCGATGCGGTCTTGCTGATGACCGCTGTGGCCTGTTTCGGGGCGCTGGCGCGGGCCTATCTTCGTGCCGTCAGGGTGCCAGACGCTGGCATGCCGTCACCGGTGACAAAGGCTGCGCAGCCAACCGGTCATGCGTTGCCCTGGATCGTTCCGGCGGTGTTCTGGACCGCCCTTGCGGCAAGCGTCCTGGTGAAAGGCCCTGTGGTGCCGATCCTGGTGGCGCTGACGATGCTGGTCTTGGTCGGGATCGACCGGAAGGCGGGCTGGCTGCGAGCCCTGAAGCCCGGTCCCGGCCTTCTCTGGTTCGCGCTTCTTATCCTGCCCTGGTTCATTGCCATTCTTAGCAAGGCGGGCGACGCGTTTCTTGCCGAATCGGTCCAGAAAGACATGCTGGCAAAGGTGTTCGGGGCGCAGGAATCCCATGGCGCGCCGCCCGGCTACTACACGCTTCTCGTCTGGTTCACGTTCTGGCCATCGTCCGTCGTCATCCTCATGGCGCTGCGCGGCCTGTGGGTGTCGCGCCGCCAGCCGGCCTTGCGCTTTCTTCTGGCCTGGGTTCTGCCGGGCTGGCTGTTCTTCGAGCTCGTGGCGACCAAACTGCCGCATTATGTGCTGCCGCTTTATCCGGCATTGGCCATCCTGGCCGCGCTTACCGTCGAGCGCCGCAGCCTTGTGACGTCCGGAATTCTGGCGCTTGCGCGGTTCCTGTGGCCGGGCCTTGCCGCCCTTCTTGCGGCGGGTGGATTGGTGGGTGGGCTGATCCTGGGAACGCCGGTGGTCCTGTTCGCAATCCCCCTGGTTGCGCTGGCCGTGGGCTGCGGCGCCCTGGCGGCGCGCCGCCTGTCGCCAAGCCATGCCCACCGCGCCGACCCCGAAGGGGCAATGCTTCTTGCCATGGCCGCGTCGATCGCTGTGACGGCGACAGTATTCGGCGTTGTCTTGCCGGCCCAGGAACGGCTGTTTCCAAGCCGGGCGGCGGCCGCGCTGGTTCGCAGCGTTTCCTGTGACGCCCCGAAGCTTGTCTCGGCGGGATTTTCCGAACCAAGCCTGGTGTTCAACACCACAACGGCGACAAAGCTGACCGGCGGTGCCGGCGCGGCCGATTTCCTGGGCGGCGAGGGATGCCGCCTTGCCCTTGTCGAATCGCGCCAGGAGAGGCCGTTTGCCGAGCGTGCCGCAGCGCTTGGCCTGACCGTGGCCACCCTCGGCCGGGTCGAGGGCATCAACCTCAGCAACGGGCGGACGGTGATCCTGACCCTTTATCGGCGGGTGAACGGATGAGGCCGGCAGGCAGGTTGCGCCGACCTTGACACGATTTTGCGCCCTTGCCACACCCAGCTTCGGTTACAGTTTGGGCTTGGCGTTGGGACCGGGCTCTGTGCCGAGGCAATACCTTTGCGACTGATCGAGAACCTGCGGGCGGGCGGACTGGCCCTGATCGGCCCCCCGGCGCCGCGCGACGGCGCCGTGACCTCCCGTGCCCTTCCGCCATGGCCCGGCTGGCGCCGGGCAGCGGCAGCGGTGCTGTTGGTTGCGATCATCACCTTGCTTGCCATGATCTGGCTCGATCCCTGGTGGCATTCCATCGCACCGACGCTCTCACCTTTGGCGGATCGCACCTGGCACGTCATCACCGATCTTGGCTTGTCGGGCTGGATCCTTGTCCCGTCGGGCGTGGCGCTGCTGGTCATCGCACTGTTCTGGCGGTGCGATGCCCCGGTCAAAGCCAAGGGGCTCTGCGCTATGCTTGTCGCCAGGCTTGGCTATGTGTTTCTCTCGGTTGCCTTGCCGGGAACCGCGGTGGACATCGGCAAACGGCTCATCGGGCGGGCGCGGCCCAAGGTCTGGGGCACAAACGAATGGGTGTTCCATGCCTTTGGATGGAACGCAAAATATGCAAGCCTGCCATCCGGTCACAGCACGACGGCGTTTGCCGCGGCGGTAGCCATCAGTGTGATCTGGCCCCGCCTGCGCGTTGTCATGTGGCCCCTTGCCGCGCTGATTGCTGCAAGCCGGGTGGTCTTGAACGAGCATCGCCCCAGCGACGTGATCGCGGGGGCCTTGGTCGGGGTGTTGTCCGCGCTTCTCATTCGGACTTGGTTCGCGCGCCAGGATCTTGTCTTCCGCATGGATGCCACGGGTATGGTCCGGGCGGAACCCTGTCCGCCCGTCGGGCAGGTCTTGGGTGCCTTTCGGGCCTGCTTCAAACTCTGACCGGGCCGCCACGGACAGGCGTCGACCCGCGCCTTGGAATGCGGCTAGTATCAAACAGCGACCAAGCCGGTCGTCCGATGATGCAGGGCCAGCCGCATGGCGTTCCCAGGACTTTGGGCTAAAAAACGATCAAACGACCGTTTGGTGAACGGCAGCGTATTCAGGGATCGCCCATGGGCAAGAATGGCGTGAGCCTGGGTGGCCGGGGCCGACCGGGGCGTGTCGAGCGATCGGCAAGCCTCGCCCCCGCACCGCCTGGCAGCGATGATCCGGGGGGGCGGATCCTGGGCGCCGCCGCCCGGCTGTTCCGCGACAAGGGCTATTCCGCAACCTCGCTGCGCGAGATCGCCCGCGAGGCCAGGATCAAGTCCGGCAGCCTCTATTATTATTTCCCCTCCAAGGAAGTGATTCTGAACGAGGTCCTGGACCGCGGAATCAGCGCACTGACCGCCAGCGTCCGGCACGCCATCGCCCTGGTGCCGCCGGGATCGCCGGTGCGCGCGCGGATCGAAGCGGCGGTCCGGGCGCATCTGCACGCCCTGTTCGATCGCGGCGACGAATCGACCGCCTATGTCCGCATGTATGTCCACCTGCCGGTTGCCATCAAGGATCGCAAGCGGCCGGTCCGGCAGGAATATCTTGCCATCTGGAAGGCGCTGCTCCGCGAGGCCCAGGCGCGCAACGAGATCAGGCCGGAAATCGATGTCGAATTCCTGTGCCCGTTCATTCTGGGGGCCCTGACCCGGGCGGTCGAATGGTATGACGTCGATTGGGGAAGCGTCGACGCGCTGATCCAGGCCATGATCGACACGCTGTTCGCGGGGCTTGAACCGCACGCGGATGGGCTGCCGGCCAGGATGGTTGACGAGATCCGCCCATCGCGCGGACTGGACATCGCGCCCCCTTTCTAGCCGGGGGGCTCATTTTCTTGGCTGGTCTTTTTCAGCTGGCGGGGGGGTCGATGACCGCCACGACCTGGCCGCGTTCGAGCTTGTCACCCGCCTTGCAGGCGATGCTGGTCACAATGCCGTCGATCGGAGAAACGATGCGCATTTCCAGCTTCATGGATTCGAGCACCGCAACGATATCGCCGCTCTTGACCGAATCGCCTTCGTTCACGTTGACGCGCAGCAGGGTTCCCATCATCGGCGAAAGCAGGCGGCCTTCCGCCATGGCCTCGGCGGCGACCCCCTGCAGATAGCTCTCGACGCCATAGCTTACCGTGCCGAATTCGCCATGCAGGTGAATGCGGCCCGCACCGATCGCGGCGCGTATGGCAAGCTGGCGCGCATCGACCGTGACAAGATCGCGGCCATCCGCCAGCGGTCTGGCCCGGACCGTGACGATCGCTGGCCCAAGCCCGATGCGGAGCGCGCCATCGGCGCCGATCTGCGACAATCGAATCTCGGCCGTTTCGGATTCGCCGCGCAGGATCAGGGTTGGCACGCCATCGACCACCTGTTCGCCGATTCCGACCTGCCAGCCTGTCATCCCGTTCCACGCGCCCCAGGGGTCGGTTTCGGTGCTGGCGCGCTGGCTGCGCAGCCAGAGATAGGCGGCGATGGCCCGGGTCTCGGCGCTGTCGGCCGATGTCGTCGCCCAGCGGCTCAAACCTTCATCGATCAGGGTCGTGTGGAAGCGCGCCGAGCGGGTTTCCGGCAGGGCAACCAAGGTGCGCAGAAAGCCGATATTGGTGGTGATGCCGAAGATGGCGGTCTCGGCCAGGGCGTGGTCCATGCGATCCAGCGCCTCGTCACGGCTTGGCGCATGGGTGATCAGCTTGGCGATCATGGCATCGTAATAGGGGGTGATCTCGCTGCCGCTGTCGACGCCGGTCTCGACCCGGATGTCGGGCGGGAAATGCACGCCCGCCAGGCGGCCCGTGGATGGCATGAAGCCCTGGGCGGGATCCTCGGCATAGACGCGCGCCTCGACGGCATGGCCGTCGATCCGGACCGATTCTTGCGCGACGGCAAGACCGTGGCCCGCCACCGCGCGCAGCTGGATCTCGATCAGATCAAGGCCGGTCACCGATTCGGTTACCGGATGTTCGACCTGCAGGCGCGGGTTCACCTCGAGGAAGTAGTATTGATCGCCGGTCAGAATGAACTCGACCGTGCCCAGGCCCCGGAACCGGTCGCGCGCCGCCAGGCGGCAGGCATCGTCCAGAATCCGGGCCCGCAAGGCGACCGGCAGGTTGGGCGCCGGCGCTTCCTCGATCACCTTCTGGTGGCGCCGTTGCAGTGTGCATTCCCGTTCGTAGAGATGGATCACGTTGCCATTGCCGTCGCCGGCGATCTGGACCTCGATGTGGCGGCCATAGGTCACCAGCTTCTCGACGATCAGGCGGTCATCGCCGAAGGCGCCCTTGGCCTCGCGCATGGCAGCCTCGACCTCGTGCCCGAGGTGCGCCGCGTCGTTGACGATGCGCATGCCGCGCCCGCCGCCGCCGGCCGCCGCCTTCAACATGACGGGTAGCCCGATTTCCTGCGCCAGGCGCTGGATCTCGTTCGGGTCGCGGCTTGGATCGACGCTGCCTGGAACGACCGGCACACCGGCGGCGCGGGCTTCCTGCTTGGCCGCGGCCTTGTCGCCGAATCGTTCAAGGATGCGCGCGCTCGGTCCGATAAAGGTGATGCCGGCCGCTTCGACGGCCCGGGCGAAGGCCGCATTCTCGGACAGGAATCCGAAACCAGGATGGATCGCATCCGCGCCGGCGCGCTTTGCCGCGCCAAGCACGGCCTCGATGTTGAGATAGCTTTCGGTCGGGGTGGCGCCGCCGATCTCGATCGATTCGCCGATCATGCGCACCGCCAGCGAATCGCGATCGGGAATGGAATGGATGCCAACCACGGGAATGCCCAGGCGATGGCAGGTTCGGGCAATCCGGCAGGCGATCTCGCCGCGGTTGGCGATCAGAATTTTGCGGAACAGGGGCATGGTGGCCTTGCGCGCGGGTTAATGCCGGAAAATGCCGTATCGGGTCTCGACCGGTGGCGTGCGGCCGGCAACATCAAGCATCAGGGCCAGCACGTCGCGGGTCTCGACCGGGTCGATCACGCCATCTGTCCACAGATTGGCGGCAAAGTTGTAGGCATTCGAGAAGGCGTTGAAATCGGCCAGCATCGGTTCCTTGAAGCTTCGTTCGTCCGCGGGCGTCCAGGTCTTGTTCTGGCGGCGCAATCCGGCGACGCGGACATCCCACAGGGTGTTGGCGGCCTGATCGGGGCCCATCAGGTCGGCGCGGCCATTGGGCCAGAAGAAGGTCGCGGTCGGCTCGAAGGGGCGGGCCGCCATCGCCATATAACCGGCGCCATAGGCCGCGCCGATGTAGACCGTGTATTTCGGCACGTTGGCAGATGCCATCGCCGTCATCAGCCGTGCGCCCGCCTTGGCGATGCCGCCCTGCTCGGCGACCTTGCCCACCATGAAGCCCGACACGTCGGGCAGGAACAGAAGCGGGATATCGCGCCGCGTGCAAAGCTCGATGAAATGCGCGCCCTTGACCGCGCTTTCGGCGAACAGCACGCCGCGATTGCACAGGATGCCGACCTCGAAGCCCTTGATGCGGGCAAAACCGCAGATCAGCGTATCGCCAAACAGCGCCTTGAATTCCTGCAATTCGCTGTCATCCACCAGGCGGGCGACGATCTCGCGGGTTTCGTGCGGCAGCTTGGGGTCGCGGCTGATGATGCCGTAGATCTCGGTCGGGTCGTAGCGGGGCGGGCGGGGCGGCGCCACGTCCCAGCGCTGCTTCGGCAGATTGCCCATGTTGGCGACGATCTTGCGGGTGATGGCCAGCGCGTGGCGGTCATCCTCGGCGATGTGGTCGGTCACACCCGAAATGCGGCTGTGCATCTCGGCGCCGCCCAGGCTTTCCTGGTCCACCACTTCGCCGGTCGCGGCGCGGGTCAGTTCGGGGCCGCCCAGATACATGAATCCCTTGTTGCGCACGATCACCGATTCGTCGCACAGCGCGGGAACATAGGCACCGCCGGCGGTTGACGGGCCGAACACCACGGCAATCTGCGGAATCTTGTCGCCGGACATGCGGATCTGGTTCTGGAAGATCGAGCCGCACATACCCTTGTCGGGAAAGATGCCGGCATGGGTCGGCAGGTTGGCGCCGCCGCTCTGCACCAGGGTGATGCAGGGCAGGCGATGGGTGTGGGCGTATTCCTGGGCGCGCACATGCTTGCGGCAGGTGATCGGATACCAGGTGCCGCCCTTCACGGTCGCGTCATTGGCGATGATCATGCAGTGCCGGCCCTCGATGCGGCCGACGCCGGTGATGATGCTGCCACCGGGTGGCACGCCCTCGTACAGGTTGAGACCGGCCAGCTCGCCGAACTCGAGAAACGGCGAGCCCGGATCGATCAGCGCGCGCACCCGGTCGCGTGGCAGGATCTGGCCGCGCTCTTCGGTATGGCGCCTGCGCGCCTCGTCAGGACCGCCGCGGCGCGCCTCGCGCCTGAGCGCGTGCAGGCGCGCGATTTCGGCGCGATAGGCCTCGGCATTCAGCCGGAATTCCTCGCTGGCGGTATGAACGGTGGACTTGATGATGCTCATGGGGCCTCGATCCGGAATGCACGCGCGACTTTAGGGCTCAGTCGATGGGGCCAGCAAGCGGTTCGGCAATCGTGCCTTGACAGGCGCCATGCGACATTCGAAGGTCGAGCCGCATCGTTTGACTGGACGAGGACCCGATGAGCACCATTCCCGCCACACCCCCGGCACGCTTTTTCGAGGATTTCACCGTTGGTGATACCTTTTATATGCCGTCGCGCACCGTCGATGATGGCCATTTCGCGGCCCAGCTTGTCGTCAGCGGCGACGGGAACAAGACCCATTACGACCGGGAATACTGCCGGGCCCGCGGCTTCCCCGATCAGCTGGCCAGCGGCTTCCAGCTTGTGAACCTGCTGTCGCCGGGGTCGGGAAGCTTTGCGCTCGGTCTCGATCAATCGCTGATGTTCCTGCTCGACATGACGGTCAAGTTCCTGAAGCCCGTCTTCCGGAACGATACCGTGCAGCCGATGCTCAAGGTTGCGGCGCTTGATCCGGGGCGCACCACCGGTGTCGTGGTGCTTGCGGCATCGCTCGTCAATCAAAGGGGCGAGCCGTGCCTCGAGGCGACCCTGCGCTTCCTGCTTCGCAAGCGGCCGCCGGCGGGCGGCTGAAACGCGCCTCGGCATTCCGGGACCTCCGGCTTTCCCGCGCCCGACCGTCCTGCACGCGGCTCTCAGCGCTTGGGCGGCTTCATGCTGTCCCACTCGGCGTCGGTCAGCTTGCGCAGGAAGTTGAAGGTCCCGGCCCCTTGCAGCCATTGGCCGCCGTCGATGGTGATGACATCGCCATTGATGTATTCGGACCCGTCGGCGGCCAGGAACGCGGCAAGATGGACAACTTCGTCGTAGCGGCCGGGACGGCCGAGCGGGTTGTTGGTCTCGAACTCGTGCGCCAGTTCGGGGCGCGGCAGCAGCCGGTCCCAGGCGCCCTTGGTCGGAAAGGCGCCGGGCGAAATGGCGTTCAGGCGGATGCCCTTCGGGCCCCATTCAACCGCCAGGCTGCGGGTCATCGCCACCATGCCCGCCTTTGACATCGCCGACGGCACCGTGAACGCCGAGCCGACCGAAGCGCCGGAAAACACCATGCTGATGACGTTGCCCTTGCGGCGGTCGCGGATCCAGCGCTTGCCGCATTCGACAGTCATGTAAAGCGTTCCGTGCAGGGTCGGGTTGAGGACCGAATCGAGTGCCCGGGCCGACAGGGTTTCGGTCCGGGCGGCAAAATTGCCGGCCGAATTGTTGACCAGCACATCAAGCGGACCCTCGGACCAGATGCGCTCGACCACCTCTTCGCACAGCGATGCAACCCGGATATCGAGCGGATGCCAGCTGGCCCGGCCGCCGGCCGCCTGGATCTCGGCCACCGTTTCCCGGAGCAGCTCTTCGCGCCGCGCCGCGACGATCACATGGGCGCCAAGCTCGGCGAAGCGCTTGGCCATGGCACGCCCCAGGCCCGAGCCGCCGCCGGTAATCAGGATCCGTTTGTCCTGGAGCAGGTCTTTCTGGAACATGGGATTGGGTCTCGCTTTCGGGGCTGGCTTGCAGGGGCGGGCGGGATGCCGCAGCGCCTGTCTAACAATTGTTCGAATCGCCCGCGGCGGTCAAGGCGGAAAGTGATCCGCCCTCCGCTTACGGCATGGCCGCGCCGCCCCGGCCGTAAAGGCCGCGTTTCATCTCGGCCAGAGTGGGCGGGTCCTTGTCGGCCAGGGATGTGGCAAGCGCCATCGACTGCGCCAGAACATCGGCGGCCGGAACAAGCCGGTCGACCAGCGCGGCGGCCAGGGCCTCGGTGCTGGTATAGCGGCGGCCGAACAGCACGCAATCGCGCAGCGCCTGGGGCGTCATGCGGTCGCGGAACATCTCGAGCAGGCCGGACGGCAGCGCCACCTTGAGATCGATCTCGGGCAGGCAGAAGTAACCGCGATCCTCGCGCATGATGCGGTAATCATGGGCCAGCGCCACCACCGCCCCGGCGGCATAGGCGTGGCCATTGATGGCCGCCACGGTCGGGTGCGGGAAGGTGGAAAGGCGCTGGCAGAAGCGGGTCGTGACGGTCACCACCTCGTCCAGCGCCTTGCGCCCGCCGCGGGCCAGGATGACGTCGATGTTGAGGCCGTTCGAATAGAACTTGTCCATGCCCGTCGTCACCAGCGCCCGGGCGCCGGTGGTGCGCTCGACCGTGTCGAGATGGCGATCGAGGGCGGCATAGACGTCAAGATCGAAGCGGTTCTCGCCCCGATCCATGGTGAGAACGAAAACGGCCCCCTGGCGGTCGAGCTGGAACATGGATGATCCTTTCTGCTGAAATTGGGCCTGTCGGCTGAAATCGGGCGGCAGCGCGCGAACAGCGGCCAAGCCTGACAACTGTTAGAAATGGCCGGCCCATGCTATCAAGCCACAGGACCGGCTGGCAAAGCCCGCGTGAGGCGCGCCCGAAGCCGCTCTGGAATGCAAATGCGTGGGAAGGGAGCCCTATGAGCGATAAGGATGTTGTTCTCTACGAAATCTCCAACTACGTGGCGACGGTGACGCTCAACCGTCCGGATCGCCGCAATGCTCTCAACGTCGCGGCATTCAAGCGGCTGGAAGAGATCTGGAAGGACATCAACAAGAATCCGAAAGTGCGCGTCGCCATTCTGACCGGCAGCGACTGCGGCACGTTCTGCGCCGGCATGGATCTCAAGGAAACGGCCGAGATCCGCGCCAAGCAGGGCATCGACATCCTTGAGCTGATCGGCGATCCGTCCTGCCCCATCATGCGCGATGTGAAGAAGCCGATCATCGCCGCCATGAACGGCCATGCGCCGGCAGGCGGCATGATGCTGACGATCAATTGCGATCTGCGGATCGGGCTTGCCGGCTCGACGCTCGGCATCACCGAGGTGCATCGCGGCCGTGGCTCGGCCTGGGCGATGCCGGCGATGTGGGCGATGCCGGCGCCGCTGCTGCTGGAACTGACCCTGGTCGGCGATTTCATGCCGGTCGAGCGCTTCCACCAGGTGGGCTTCGTCAACTACATCGAGCCCACCGCCGCCAAGGTGCTGGAACGGGCCCGCGCCCTGGCGTCGCGGATCGCCGAGGGCGCGCCGCTCTCGGTCGAGGCCGCGAAGCTTTCGGCCCGCGCGGCGATGGACATCGTCACCGGGCACGCCATCAAGGAAGCGACCCAGATCCACGAAAAGGCCTATCAGAGCGAGGACGCGATCGAAGGACCACGCGCCTTCGCCGAAAAGCGCAAGCCGGTGTGGAAGGGACGCTAGGCCAAACCGCACTCGACGCGGCGGCGGGATCAGCGGATCACGCCGCCCTTGCGCAACGCGTCAAGGCGCGCCCGATCAGATCAGCAGGTCGGTCAGAACCTGATCCGTATGCTCGCCCAGGCGGGGCGGGGGGGTCGGTTGCCTGACCGGCGTTTCGGACATTCCGATCGGCGATCCCACCATGCGCAAGGCGCCGGCGGTCGGGTGATCGACGGTCGCCACCAGCCCGGCCGCCTTGATTTCCGGCGCTTCCAGCGCTTCGGTCAGGTCGCGCACCGCGCCCACCGGCAGGCCGGCCTTGCGGGCGCGGGCCAGCACCTCGTCACGATCGAGCCGCGCCAGCGAGCCTGTGACATGATCGTAGATCGCCTTGGCGTTCTGCATCCGCGCCGCGTTGTCGCGGAAGCGCGGGTCGGCGACCAGCTCGGGCTCGCGCAGCACCTCGCGGCAGAACGCCTCGAACAGCTTGTCGTTGGCGGGCGCGGCATAGATCGGGCCGCCCCGGGTCGGGAACAGCCCGACCGGCACCGCGATCGGGTGATTGTTGCCGGTGCGCGGCATGGTCTGGCCGGCAATCAGCGCGTACTGGGCCTGGGCGGCAAGGGTCGCAAGCCCCACCCCCATCAGCGACAGCTCGATCCGCTGGCCATGGCCGGTCGCCCCCCGCGCGATCACGGCGGCCAGGATCGATGACGCTGCATAAAGGGCCGTGAAGGTGTCGATCACCGCGACCGGCAGGCGCAGCGCTTCGGCCCCGGGTTCGCCGTTCATCGCCATCCAGCCGAGTTCGGCCTGTAGCACCGGGTCGAAACCCGGCCGGTCGGCCATCGGCCCCGCCTGCCCATAGGCCGAGACCGAACAATAGATCAGGCGCGGGTTCAGCGCCTTGAGCTGGTCATAATCAAGGCCCAGGCGCCCCATCACGCCGGGGCGAAAATTCTCGATCACCACGTCGCTTTTCATCGCCATGTCGCGGGCGATGGCGCGGCCTTCGTCCGATGCGATGTCAAGCGCGATGCCGCGCTTGGTGCGGTTCAGGGCCAGATAGAAATAGCTTTCGCCGCCGGCCTCGGGCGGCTTCCAGGCGCGGGTGTCGTCGCCGGTCTGCGGGTGCTCGACCTTGATGATCTCGGCGCCCATGTCGGCCAGCTGCATGGTGCAGAAGGGGCCGGCGATGACGCGGCTGAAATCGAGAACGCGCAGGCCCGAAAGGGCGCCGCGAGGGGCGTGATTGGTCATGGGGTCTCCGTTCCAGGGGGAAGCCCGGCCGCGCCGGACGCAAGCAGGGCCTCGATCTCGCCCCGGTCATAGCCCGCTTCGGCCAGGATTTCTTCGGTGTGCTCGCCCAGGCGGGGCGAGCCGCGCCGGATTGCCGTCGGCGTGCGCGAGAACGTCATCGGCGCGCGGGCATAGCGCAGCTTGCCCTCGCTCGGATGATCGAAGATCTCGAAAAATCCGACCTGCTTCAGATGCGGATCGTCAAGCAGGTCGTCCTGGCTGTTCACCGGCGCGGCCGGGATGTCGGCCCCAAGCAGCGCCTGCATCCATTCGGCCGAGCCGCGGGTCGTCATGATCTCGTCCAGCAGCCGGTAAAGCTCTTCGGTGTGCTCGGTGCGCGAGGACAGCGTCGCGAAGCGCGGGTCGGCGGCCAGATCCGGCCGGCCGGCGACCCGGAAGAAATCGCGCCAGTTCTTGTCGGTGTAGGGCAGCACGCAGATATGGCCGTCCCGGGTCTTGAACGGGCGGCGATAGGGCGACAGCTGGCGGCCATAGCCGGTCGGTCCCAGCGGCGGCTCGAACGCGGTGCCGCTCATGTGGTCCATCAGCGCGAAGGACGCCACCGTCTCGAACATCGGCAGTTCCACTTCCTGCCCCTCGCCGGTGCGGTCGCGGTGGATCAGCGCGGCAAGGATGGCGGACAGCGCCATCAGGCCCGAGGTCTTGTCGGCCATCGCCATCGGCACATAGCGCGGCGCGCCCTGAAGCGACCTCGCCATCAGCGATGCGACCCCCGACATCGATTGGATGATGTCGTCATAGGCCGGCCGGTCGCAATAGGGGCCGTTCCGCCCGAAGCCCACCGCGTTGCAGAAGACTAGGCGCGGATTGACGGCGGCAAAGGCCGCATAGGTGAGGCCAAGCTTCGCCGCCGGCTTCGGGCGCAGGTTGTGCAGCAGCACATCGGCGGTTTCGGCCAGGCGTTTCAGGGCGGCCAGGCCTTCGGGTCTGGCCAGGTCCAGCACGGCCGAGCGCTTGTTCCGGTTGATGTTGAGGAACATGGCGGCCATGCCGGGGTGGCGGGCCGGGCCGACATGGCGCATGTTGTCGCCGCCCGGCGCCTCGATCCTGACCACGTCGGCCCCCATGTCGCCCAGCAGCGACGTGGCATAGGGGCCAAGAAAGACCGTGCTCGCATCCAGGATGCGATAGCCGCTCAAGGGGCCGCTCATGGAATCCCTCCCAACACGGACCGTTCCGCCGCCTGCTTCACCCAGTGGCGAACTCGGCCAAGCGGGAGTTGTTGCACGGGCATTGTGGGGCGCTAGACTGGGTCAGCACAAGGCACAAGAGCGCGATCGGGGATCAGCGCTGCCCGACCTGGTCTTTGAGGAGGCAGAACGATGGATTTCAAGTTTACCCCGGAACAACTGTCAATCCGGGACGGCGTTGCCAAGATTTGCGAAGGCTTCAGCGATTCCTACTGGCTCGAGCGCGACACCAAGCACGAATTCCCGCACGATTTTGCCAAGGCCATGGCGGAGGCCGGCTATCTTGGCATCATCATGCCCGAGGAATACGGCGGCTCGGGCCTGGGCTATACCGAAGCGGCGCTGATGATGCAGACGATCGCCGAATCAGGCGGCTGTCTTGCCGCCTGTTCGGCGGTGCACGTCAACATCTTCGGGCCCGGTGCCATCGTGAAATACGGCACCGACGAACAGAAGCGCCGCTGGGTCAATCGGCTCATCACCCTGAAGGACCGCTCGGCCTTCGGCGTTACCGAGCCCGGGGCCGGCATCGACACCACCCATCTCACCACCAAGGCCGAGTGGGATGCCAAGAGCCAGCGCTACATCATCTCGGGCCAGAAGATCTGGACCTCGACCGCCCAGGTTGCCAACAAGGTGATGCTGATCGCGCGCACCACGCCGATCGAGAAGACCAAGCGCCCGATCGATGGCCTGAGCCTTTTCTATACCGACCTCAACAAGAAATACGCCGAGGTGCGGGAAATCCAGAAGATGGGCCGCCACGCGGTCGATTCGAACCAGGTGTTCTATGACGGCATGCCGGTCCCCAAGGAAGACCTGATCGGCGAGGAGGGCAAAGGCTTTTACTACCTCCTGGACAGCCTGAACCCGGAACGCATCCTGGTGGCGGTGGAATGTGTGGGCATGGGCCGGGCCGGCCTGCGGCGGGCCACCCAGTATGCGCGTGATCGCGTCGTCTTTGGCCGCCCCATCGGCCAGAACCAGGCCATCCAGCACCCGCTGGCCGAGGCCTGGTGCAAGCTCGAGGCCGCCAACCTGATGGCCTTCAAGGCCGCCACGCTCTACGACCAGGGCGAGCCCTGCGGCCCTGAATCCAATGCCGCCAAGTGGTTGGCGGCCGAGGCCGGGTTCGAGGCCTGCGAGCAGGCGATCATGACCCATGGCGGCATGGGCTATGCCAAGGAGTTCCATGTCGAGCGCTATCTGCGCGAGGTCCAGGTGCTCCGCATCGGACCAATTCCACCGCCGCTCATTCTGTCGTATATTGCCGAACGGGTGCTCGGGCTGCCAAAATCATATTGAAGGCCGGCCCGCGCCAGGGAACACGCCGAGGAACGGGCCAGGCAACGGGCTTGGAAATAGGAAGGGAACGGGAAGGACATCACATGGCAGGTCTCTATTTCGAGGAGTTTGAGGTCGGCAAGGTCTATCGCCACGAGGTGACGCGGACGATGACCCTGCCGGACAGCATCTGGTACACATGCATGTGCATGGAAACCGAACCCACTTACATGGACGAAGAGTGGGCGGCCCAGCATGCGCGGTTCAAGCGGGTCGAGATCAACCCGCTCTATGTGATGTCGTTCGTCACCGCCCTGCAGGTGACCGAGCTGACCCTCGGCACGACGCTTGGCAATCTGTACTTTGCGGACACAAAGTTCCCGAACCCGGTCTTCCCGGGCGACACGCTGCGTGGCCAGACCACGATCATCGGCAAGCGGGAAAGCAAGACGCGACCCGATCGCGGCGTGGTCGAATGCCTGCACGAGGGCTTCAACCAGCACAACCAGTGCGTGATGAGCACGAAGCGCGCCGGCATGATGCTGAAGCGGCCCCGTTGATCGGCTGACAGACGAAAGACAAAAGCCCGCCGCGCTGACCCGTGGCGGGCTTTTTTATTGGCGCTCTCGGGCATGTGGGCCTCTCGCCTTTGCAACATTGGCGCGCTGGAATTTTTCCAAACACGGCTTAATCCTCGGTAGCCTATTCAAGGTGATACATTTGAAGGAGTCGGCCATGGAGGAAAAGCAACCCGAACAGGTCGAAACGCAGCGGGCGTACGACATGATTCACCGCGACGCCATCGCACATATCGCGGCCATGAAGGATAGGACTTGGAAGATCACGAATTATGCCCTGCTGCTCTTTGCCGCTCTGTACTTTTTGACACGGACACCGTTCGCTCTGACGTGCTGGGGGAAGACCATTCTTACGATTGCCGCTATCGGTGTGGCGGAGATGTGGTTGATGGTGATCGTCTACGCGACGGATTCAATGAAAGAGAAAAGAGAGAGGTTGAATCGCCTATACGGTAGATTTGAGAAAGATGCGCGAGAGGTCTACGGCGAAGTAAACCGTGATCGCGTCAGTTTTTGGTATGATTGGCCCGTAACGACCGGTTTGTTTATTGTCATACTTTGCGGAATGTTTGTCGTTATCGTGAACGCTTGGTCCGGACTCTTGCAGCTTTCAGGGGCGCGGTAGGCAAAACATGTACGGAGAGGGTAATCGGCTGACAGTGCCGCGGTGAGCGGGGGCGTCAGGCGACTTTGTTGGTGTCTCGTATTTCGGATTGCTTCTCCTCCTTTTCTGGTTGCGGTTTTGGCAGTCCTTCGATGAAGGCGACGGCGAATGTTCGGCCGTTCATGCCGCCGCGCTGACCCGTGGCGGGCTTTTTCCATTTCCAGTCGCCATCTTGCATGTGCGACCGAATTGCATGAATTGAGGGCCGCGCATTTCCCCTCGACTTTTCCAGCATTTGGGCAATCATGGATGCAATGTCGGGATCGGCTCTGCCGGACAACCGGCAACGTGCTCTGCAAATCACAACAATCAGATCAAAGGCGCACGGAGGAAAATCTGCCATGTTCTTGCATTATCGTTTTGGTATGACCGTCGCGGCGATCACGCTTGGGGCGGCGCTTGTTTTCGGCTCTGCGGCGGCGGCCCAGGCCGCCGTCGACGGGCCCAAGGTCCACTGGCGGCTGGCCGCCTATGGCAAGCCACGCGCCGTTTCGATCTCGATGGACAAGTTCTCGGAACTTGTCGCCGCCGAGACGAACGGCAATTTCAGGATCGAGGTCGTCTATGGCGCGACCCTGTCCCCTGAAAAGGAAGTCCTGGACGGCCTCAAGCTCGGGGCCTATGAAGCGGGATGGGTGGTGCCCGCCTTCGCGCCGGGCAAGCAGCCCGGCCTTGCGGTGCTGAGCCTGCCCTTCCTTCCGCTCGATGACCTGAGAACCCAGACACGCGTCTCGGATATCTTCCATCGGCATGCGTTCGTGAAGCGGGATTTCGATGTCTGGAACGTCAATTACGGCCTGTCGAATGTCATTCCGTCCTACGAGTTCATGGGCACCGGCAAGGCGCCGGAAAAGCTTTCCGACTGGAAAGGCCTGCGGGTGCGCGCGATCGGCGGTCAGGGCGCGGCGATGGCCAAGCTTGGCGCCGTGGCCACCTCGGTCACCAGCCCCGAGGTCTATGGCAGCCTGGAGCGCGGCGTGATCGACGCCGCCGGTTTCGCCTATTACGCCTTCGAGGTCTACAAGCTTCACGAGATCAGCAAGTGGTACACGAAGGGCCTGGCGCTCGGCGTGTCGATCTCGAATGTCGATTTCAATCGCGATGCCTTCAACAAGCTGCCGCCCCAGTACAAGAAGGTGATTCTCGATGTCACCCCCGCGGCCCACAAAGCCCAGAGCGACGCCCTGCAGGCCGAAGAAGACAAGGCCGAGGATGCCTTCAAGAAACGGGGTGTTAGGACGGTGGTGATCCCGCCCGCCATGCGCGAGGAATTCGCCCGTGTCGGGGGGCAACCCGTCTGGGACGAATGGGTGAAGGAGATGACGCCGAAGGGCTATCCCGCCCAGCAGATGCTCGACTTCGTTCTGAGCGAGGCCAAGAAAGGCGCAAGCTGACGAAAAGGGCGGGGCGGCCCCAGGCGGCCGCCCCATTTTCGTCCATCCCGGTTTCGTCGCTTCGTCGCGCTCAGGCCGGCTTGAACAGCGGGATGCCGACGTTCTCGGCTACCGTCTCGAAGGTTGCGACTACCGGCATGTCGATCCTGACCTTGCTCCATTCGCACTCGACGATGTTGCTGACCAGCGACACGCCCTCTTCAAGCTCGACATAGGCAACCACAAAGGGCACCAGGCCGACAAAATCGGGCATTGCGGTCTGGTGGATCACCGTGAAGGAATTCACCTTGCCGCGTCCACTGGCCGGCTTGGCGCGGGTCTTCGACGACCAGCAGAACGGGCACACCCCCTGGGGCGCGTGGTGCGGCTTCTTGCAGTCCTCGCACCAGCCGATCAGCAGCTCGCCCTTGCTCGCCGCCTTCCAATAGGGCGCCGACTCCGGGGTCATCGGCGGGGCGGGATGTTTCGTTGCCTTGTCCATCAGTCAGCTCCCAACAGCAAAGTGACACCGCTGTGGCGGTCAGAAAGGTAGCCGCCGGTTCCGTGACAGAGGGCGATCCTGGCATCCTTGACCTGCCGGGGCCCGCCTTCGCCACGCAACTGGCGCACTGCCTCGATGGCCAGGAAGATGCCGCGCCGTCCCGGGTGGTGATTGGAAAGCGCACCGCCATCGGGATTGATGGGAAGCGCGCCACCTAGCCTGATGCGCCCGCCCTGCACAAAGGCGCCGCCTTCGCCCGGCTTGCAGAAGCCAAGCCCCTCGAGCGTCGTCATCACCGTGATGGTGAAGCTGTCATAGATCATGCAGAAATCGACATCCGATGGCTTCAATCCGGTCGCGGCAAAGGCGGCCGGGCCCGATTGCCTGGCCGCCACGTCAAGCAGGCGATGGTGCCCGCCCTCGCGGTGGGCGGCGGCTTCCGATCCGCCCAGCACCCGGATCGGCTTCTTCTTGCAGTTGCGGGCGACCTCGGGCGCGGCGACGATGACCGCGCCGCCGCCATCGGTGATCACGCAGCAATCCAGCAGGTGCAGAGGTTCGGCGACCGGGCGCGACTTCACGACATCGGCGACCGTGATCGGGTCGCGAAAGCGGGCCAGCGGGTTGAGCGCCGCATGGGTGCGGCAGGTGACGGCAATCTCGGCCAGCTGCTCGCGGGTGGTGCCGTATTCGTGCATGTGGCGCCTGGCCACCAGCGCGTATTGCGATACCAGGTTGACGCCATAGGGTGTGTAGTAATAGTCGGAATCGCCGACGCCCTGGGCGTCGATGACCAGGGTGCGGGCGCTGCCGCCCAGCGCCGCCGCCGACGATCGCGCCGTGCTACCATAGCACAGCAGCACCGCGCGCGCCTTGCCCTGACGGATCGCATCCGACGCGTGCATGATGTGCGACAGGAACGACGATCCGCCGATCGACGTCGAATCGAACCAGCGCGGCTTCAGGTTCAGGTATTCCGCAATATAGTTGACCGCCATCGTTTCGCCGGCGGTTGCCAGCCCGTCGATATCGCCGGGCTTCAGCCCGGCATCGGCCAGCGCGCCTGCCGCACTTTCGCCGATGAATCGCAGGGCGCTGTAGTCGGGGCCTTTTCGCAACGGGTGCTCAAAGGCGCTGACAATCGCTGGTCGCTCGCTCACATGCTCCTCCGACTGTCACTGTTGCTGTCTGGTACGAACGGGGCACGATCTTGGGCTGAAACCGGCTGGCCGGCAAGGCCGGCGGTCATGATTGCGCGCCCCGCCGATTGCGCTAACATCGATCCTCAGACGAAGTCCTTACTTTTTCAGGCCTTCGCATTTCCGCACCAGGAGCGACCGGCAACAGGAGAATCGGCCATGGCGACGCTGCCCCGTTTCGTCGAATTCCGCGAGGAAGGCCCGCGCGAGGGCTTCCAGATCGAAAAAACCATCTATCCCTTGGAACAGCGGGTGGCCCTGATCGATGCCCTGAGCGATACCGGTCTGAAGCACATCAACGTCGCCTCGCTCGTCAACCCGAAACGGGTGCCGCCGATGGCCGACACGCCCGAATTCTTCGCCGCCATCCATCCGCGGCCGGGCGTGAAATATACGGCGACCTGGCTCAACAAGCAGGGCTTCCTGCGGGCCCTCGATCTCAGGAACGTAACCCTTGAAGGCGTCATCTATTATTCCACCAGCGAGGCCTTCTGCACCCAGAACAACAACCGCAGCATCGAGCAGTACCGCAAGGATCAGCACGAATGGATCGAGCTCTACAAGCAGCATCGTGTCGCGCCCTCGGCCGCCTATATCGCGACCGCCTTCGGCTGCAACATGGAAGGCGAGATCCCCGAGACCCAGATCGCCACAAACGTGCGGCTGATCAAAGCGGTGACCGCCGAGCATGATTACAAGATCCCGGCCCTCTATCTTGCCGACACGGTCGGCTGGGCCAATCCGGAAGCGATCAAGCGCCGCATCGGCATCGTGCGCGAGATCTGGCCCGAGGTGCGGATCGGCCTCCATCTGCACGATACTCGCGGCCTTGGCCCGGCGAATTTCTACGCGGCGCTCGAAATGGGCGTCGATCTGTTCGACAGTTCGCTCGCCGCGCTCGCGCTGTCCCTTCGCCGGCCACAAGGGCGCGGCCGGCAACATCTGCACCGAGGACATGGTGTTCCTGTGCGCCGAGCTTGGCATCGAGACCGGCATCGATCTCGACAAGCTGATCGGTTGCGCGCAGATGGTGGAAGGCATGATCGGCCGTAATCTCAACGGCAAGATCATGCATTCGGAGCTCGCTCTCGAAGTTCCGCCAGAAGGCGGCGGAATAGGGCGATTTCAGCCGGCCTCTGCGGGACCGACATAGGCGACGCCATGCGTCCGTGCAGGAACCCGTTCAAGAAGCGTTACCTCGCCGTCGGCACTATTCTAGGGGGCAACACTATGGTCTTGAGAAATTCTTACCATCCGAAGTGGCATACGTTTTCCTGGGAGCAAAGGAACGGCGCTTGAGGCAGGCGACCAAGAATGAAGCGGACCTTCATCCAGCATGGAATAGTCCAGCTTGAGAAGCTTTTCGCCGAAAAAGGCGAAGAGCGGGCCACGATGCGGAGCCTTCTCGATGAGCTTGAACACCGGAAGACCGACCGGGCAAAGAGGCTTCGTAGCCGAGTTGAAGAACGCCTCACAGCAATAGAGAACCAATCAAGGGAAGGCCCTGCGCCAACCGGCCACTTGTTTGAGGGGCAGCCTGTTGGCGTGCGCCCGGAGAACCGGCCCGTACCTTCCCGTACATCTTCAGACCCAGCGGCATCATTCGCTTCGGCGAGCCAAAGGCCTGCTGAAGTATCAACTCCGTCTATCCCGGACGAGCAACCTGATGACAGGAGGATACCGCAACATTTCACCGGGATCGCTGCTCCAGGGGTTAGGGGAAAGCCTGATGCCTACCAACCGGCTCTGGACACCGATCTGGTTATCGATCTGCCGCAGGATTCCACAAACATACAGCGCTATGTTCTCGCGCTCGACGCCCTGATAAGCGAAATGCGAAGAGAAGGTAGCGGCAGTCGCCGTTATGAACTGGAGCGCGGCAAAGTCGTAGACACGCAGGCGGGCCAACCTATCTATGTATTCCCGTTCTCTGAAGAAGCGGAGATTTTCGAGGAAGCGCGAATAGAAATTGAAGTCGATGGCCGACGTAGCAGAGGGCAAATCGTATCAATATCGGAAGGGACCATACTTATTTCGCTGGATGGCAACCTGGGACCATCAATCCGACGTTGCATACTTCTCATCGACAACACGGCTCTGATCGAAGCACTGAAAGACCGCCTTGATCAGGTGGGCAAGGGCGAACTGAATCTATCTGCATCAGTGGCGGATAGCGTCGTATCCAAGGAAATCCACAACTCCGAAGTGTCGCCAATCGGCGTGCCGCCTCACGATCTGAATGATAGCCAGAACGCTGCACTGCACTTGATGCTGGAGCACAGCATTTCATACCTGTGGGGACCTCCGGGGACGGGAAAAACGCAAACACTGTCCGTCGGCATTCAAGCCGCATTTGACGCTGGAAAGCGTATCCTCGTCTGCTCCAACACGAACCAGGCTGTTGATCAGCTTATCTATAAGCTTTGCCGTCATCTGGAGCATCTCAAACATGCCGCGTTTGAAGAAGGCAAAGTTGTTCGCATCGGCAACATTGTCCTTCCGGAGCTTAAGAACGAGTACGCATCCTATGTGACGACAGACGGTATTATCGAACGGTTGTCGAAGGGACTCAGGGAGCGACAACACGAGCTGGAAGAACAAGTGGCGCTGTTCGACGCCAAAGCGACATCTATAAACGAAAAGCTTCAGCTCTTTGCGCGGCTTGATAGGACCGAAAGCAAGCTGACATCCCTCAATCAGCAACTGAACACATGCCTTAACGCCATAAAGACTGCTGCCGCATCCTATGAAAAGGCGCAGCAACAAATTCAGGACTGCAAAGCTGAGCTGCAACAGCGGAAAAGCGCAGGCGTGTTGCGTCGCGTTTTTCTTCGTTCCGATGAGATAATCATAAGCGACTATCGACGTGCCGAATCGGAAATAGCGCGTCAGGAAGCAATTGTTCGAAACGGGACGGCCGAAGCCAAGACATTAGAGAACAAACGTAACGAAGTGCGATCTTCGGCTGAATCCTTGGCATCCCAGCTCTCTGTACAAGACCGGCAACAGCTTGAAAGGGACAGACAGGCGATTGATGGTGAACGTCAGCCGCTTGTGGCCGAACTTCAGGAAATTGCGCGGCGGTTAGCGGAAATGGAAGCGTCGATCATGCGTGAGGCGCGCGTGATCGGGACAACTGTTGCAAAGTCGTACCTCCAGGCACGTGACATAGGCCGGTTTGATGTTGTCGTGATTGACGAAGCGTCGATGGTGCTTCTGCCCGCGCTTTATTTCGCTGCGGGCCTGTCAACGGAACGGGTGATCGTTTCTGGTGATTTCCGACAGCTCCCGCCGATCTTGCCGAGCCGCCAACAGGCAATCCACGATCTCATTGGGCAGGATGTCTTTGAGTCGGCGGGCATCGACGGAAAGAGCGAAGATCCCAGATATGCGCTGCTCGATACTCAGTATCGCATGACGGACGAGATATGCGGCCTCATCGCGACAGACATGTATCAAGGAAGGCTTACAACGGCCAAAGAACGCCATCGGCCCAACGGCCCACGACCGCCTGCGCCATATGACGGGGCGCTTACCATCATCGATACGTCCAGACTATGGCCGTTCGAAAGCCGAAACATCTTTAAATCCCGATTCAACCTTCTGAATGCGCTTCTCATCCGAAATCTTGTCGGCTATTTAGCATCAAACGGATTTCTGGATAGCTCAAGCGCGCTCGGTGTATGCACGCCCTATGCAGCACAAGCCAAACTGTTGCAGAAGCTTATTGGGGATATGGAGCCAGTGGCCCAACTCGCCGCGACCGGTACAGTCCATCGTTATCAAGGCGACGAAAAGCGCATGATGATCCTCGATATCCCTGAAAGCATTGGGCCAAGTCGGAGGATTGGGTTGTTTGTGCAGGGTATCCCTCCTAAGCACGTCGGTGCCCGACTCATGAACGTCGCCGTCAGCCGGGCTCAAGAGCACCTCTTGGTGCTGGCCAATCTGACCTATCTCGATATGCATCTGCCCAGCACCGCGTTGCTTAGAGGTATCCTGCACACTGCGCAGGAACATGGTCGTGTGATCGACGCTTCCGAAGTGATGGCGTTGCGTCCGATTGAACGCGATCTGAAAGACCTCATGGGCATTGTTGAGCTTGATCTGGATGCAGAGAAGCTCGGGCTGTTTCACTCCAAAACATTCGCCGACGCTTGTCTGGTGGATATGAACCGGGCGGAGCGGTCGATTGTCATGTATTCCGGCTTCATAACGCCGGAGCGTGTAGCGTCCTATGGAGACCTGTTCAGAACAAAAATCGGCGACGGAGTCGCAATTCGGTGTGTAACGAGGCCACCCCGGTTCAACGGCTCAATTCCCGAGGAGCTTGGGAAACAAGCCTTGGATGCTTTGGAAGGAATTGGGGTGGTCGTCGATTGCCGGCGCGACATTCATGAGAAGATCGTCTTGATTGATAATCGCGTCATCTGGTCGGGCTCTCTCAATCCCTTGTCACATACGTCTCGAACAGATGAGTTCATGACCAGGGCCGAAAGCGAAGGGTTCGCAGAACAGGTTGCTGCATTCGTCTCGAAGAGGATTGGGATCGCGCGAGCGGAGGCAGCTTCGACGGTAGCCGAGGCAGAAAATCCGCGATGCCCGAACTGCAACTCGCGAACATATTATGCGGAGGGCCGCTACGGCCCGTACTTTACATGCGAGGATGAGGAAGGCTGCGGCTGGCACGACAGTGCGCGGGGCACGTCTGGACGAAAAAGCTCCCCGTCCGATCCGTCACTGCAGAAGGATGGGCCTCCATGCCCTGAATGCGGTGGGCCTACTAAGCTTCGCAACGGACGTTTCGGCCCATTCTATGGATGCGCTGACTACCCGAAGTGTAAGGGGGCTGTGAATCTGGGAGGGAAGAAAAAGCGAGGCAAGGCAGGAGGCGCGTCACGGCGGTGGGTTGCAACAACGAAAAAACGGAGCGAAGAAGCGTAAAAAGTGTGCTTCCACAGAATTCTCATTCTGTGACGCTGAAGTGCTCCTGGCTTTGATCGTATTCACAAGTAGAGTCTGGGGTTATTGTGCTCCTGGGTTGATGGGATGCTGAGGGTGAGCTCGGCGGCTGTCCCTTCGCCGGCCACAAGGGCGCGGCCGGCAACATCTGCACCGAGGACATGGTGTTCCTGTGCGCCGAGCTTGGCATCGAGACCGGCATCGATCTCGACAAGCTGATCGGTTGCGCGCAGATGGTGGAAGGCATGATCGGCCGTAATCTCAACGGCAAGATCATGCATTCGGGCTCGCTCTCGAAGTTCCGCCAGAAGGCGGCGGAATAGGGCGTTTCAGCCGGCCTCTGCGGGACCGACATAGGCGACGCCGCGCGTCCCGTGCAGGAACCCGTTCGAAAAGGGCGCGAAGGGAATGAGCGCGGCCAGGTCCTGGCGCGCGGCGGCCGGGTCCCGCTCGCCATCGATGGCGGCGCGGAAAATCTTCGCGACCCGGACCATGTCGCAGGTCTGGGGCGACAGGCGGATCGAATCGATCCCGGCGCCCGCGATGTCGCGGACATCCTCGATCAGGTTGACGCAGCTCTGCGACATGGTCATGACGCCGTTCACCGCCAGGAACGGCTGCCCGTCCAGCGTATCGACGGGCCGCCCGTCGGCGTCCTTTTCGCACACGAACTGGCAGGCATCCTTGCGCGTCCCGTGCAGGCGGGCGTGATAGCAGCGGCCTGACATGGCAAGCGGCACACGCCCGAAGCCGAAAACCTCGCAGGCAACGCCAAGCGGCGCGCCGGTCCGGGCCAGGACCGCGATGGACGACAGCGGCAGTTCGGGCGGCAGGCAGATGCGCGTCGCGCCATGGCGCGCAAAATAGCCGAGCGTGCTTTCATTGTAGATGTTGACGAACGGGCCGACCGTGAAGGCGCGTCCCTGAACCGCCGGAACGGACGAAATATCGTTCACTTCGACGGGCATGGCGGCGTCGCGAACCAGATCCGTGACCCGGTTTCTTTCGTTCTCCAGGGTGACGAGGGAAAGGGTCGAAAGAATGACCTCCTTGCCGCCCCGTTCCAGGCGTTCGATGGCCCGGGCCAGGCTGTCGATGACGCTTGGCAAGCGCTTCGAACAGACTACCTCGCCGATGCAGACCCGCTCGACCGGCGCTTCGTCCGCGATCCGGACATAGAAATCGGAAAGCTGCGTGCCATTCCAATGGAACAGCACCGGCCCCAGCGTGAGACCCATTCGCCCGGGTGGCATGGCGGTCATGGCGCCGTCCTATCGCCAGGTCTTGACATAGGCCCCGGCCGTCGTGCTTTGCCCTTCGCTCATCGCCTGCAACTGCCCGGCTGGAATGGGCTTTCCCGCCGCATAGGCATCGACCGCGCGGCGAAACGTGCTTACGACATTGCCGACATAGGCGCGGCTCCGCTGCCGGCCTTCAAGCTTGAGCGCCGAAACGCCGGCCTCGGCCAGGGCGGGGATCAGTTCGGCCGCGTCAAGGCTTGCCGGTTCCGCAAAGACATGGCCGGTATAGGCACCGGACTTGAAGCATCCCTTGCACAGGGTCGGATAAGGGGTCGGCTCGTCGCGCGAGGCCTGGTCGATGGTGAATCCGCCGAGGCGGGAGACGACCGATGTTCCGATCGTCTGGTAGCTGACGTCGCTGGCGGGCGAGCAGACGCCATTCATGTTGGGCGACTTTCCCGTGACATAGGACGACAGGGAACAACGCCCCTCTGCCATGACGCACAGACCGCCGAAGACGAAGACCTCGGTCTCGCAGTCGATCTGGCGGTTGATGGCGGCAATCTCGGCAACCGACAGGACACGCGGCAACACCACACGCTTGACGCCGAATTCGCCGGTGTAGAACGCGATGGCCTGGGGATTGGCGGCCGCCGCCTGCACCGACACATGGCGGCGTGGCCGCGGGTGGTGGTCGCGCGCAAAGGCCAAGAGGCCGATATCGGCCAGGATGATCGCGTCTGCCCCCGCTGCATCGGCGTCGGCGACGGCCCGGTGCCAAAGCGTCTCGGCGCCGGCGCGTGGAAAGGTGTTGATGGCGACCAGCACCTTGGCACCCTTGCCGTGGGCATAGGCAATGCCCCTGGCCATGTCCTGGCGCGAAAAATTCAGGCCGGGGAAATTGCGGGCGTTGGTTTCGTCATTGAAGCCGCAATAAATGGCGTGCGCCCCGGCATCGACCGCGGTGCGCAGGGCTGCCGGCGTTCCAGCCGGGCAGACCAGTTCCAGGTGCCGGGGGGTCATGGGGCGCGGCGACCCAGGGGCTGGGGCGGCAATGCCCGCGCCAGCCAATGAATGACCGGCAACACGTCGCGCGACAGGGCTTCGGCCGGCCGGCGAAGCGGCCCTAACAGGCCGGTGGCTTCGCTCAGCAGGTCAAGCTCGGCATCGTCGATGGCGTTGCGCAGCGCCAGCACCGCTTCCACGTCGCCTTCGATCATCAGGTCGCGCGAAAAGAACAGGGCATCGCCGTCATAGGTTCCCTGGACAAGGCCCAGCAAAGCCGCCAGCGGGCCCGCGATTCGCGCATCGAATGCGGGGATACGGCCCCGTCTTGTGACGGCGATCCGTGGGCGCAGTGGATCGGGCCGCAGCACAAAAACGAATGGCAGGTCGGTCGCGTCGATCAGAAAGGTTTTCGTCGCGCTTTCGCCCAGGCGGTCGAACATCTCGGGATGGTGGCGCGCGATCCGCCCCAACAGGCGCCCGGCAACCAGGGCGATCGGCCCCAGCGGCAACGGCGCCAGCAGACGGCCGGCCAGGGGCGGCAGGCAGGGTGCCCCTTCCGGGGCGGGGGCGAAACTCGACATCGCGGCCATTCTCGGTGAATTGCTGGGGTCGTCTTTGACTGAAGTCAACGCGGTGGTCAACAGCGACGGTATTGATTTATTATAATTCAAATCAGTCTGGCTGCATGACCAGGGCCAGGTCTTGAATGGCCCCGCGGCCGGCGGGCCGCAAACACCGGGATCCGCATCGCGGGGCACGCCCCGAAGGGCGAGCAGCAAGCCTATCTCAAATCTTTCGGCGCGGATGTGGTTGTGGCCGATGGCGAGGAGATCGCGCGCGGCATTATCGCCCGGTCCTGCCCTAGCCTGGCCCGATTGCGCTGGTCAGAGAAGGCCGGGGTCAGAGAAGGCCGGCTGAAAAGAAAACGGCGGCCCCAGGGGCCGCCGTTTCCGCAGATCGATCCTGCGCGATCAGGATGCCTTGCGCCGGCGCAAAGCCGCAAGTCCGGCCAGGCCCAGGCCCACCAGCCCCAGCGTCGCCGGTTCCGGCACTGGCACGTCACGGATGTTCGGCGTCTGCAGCAGGAAGAACGGGTCGTTCGCCAGGTTGTCGGTGATCACGAACAGGAAGGTGACCGACTGGCCATCCAGGACCTCGCCGCCGCTGAAGTTCAGGTAGTCGCGATCGACGTCGAACCGCGTGTAGGACGAGAACTTGTCCGACGTGAAGAGCGTCGTCAGGCTGCTGCCATCCGCGAAGCTGAGACCGTCGCCTTGACCCGATGGCGTGCCAAGAAGGACCTGCAGTTCAAGCTCGAACGACGTCCAGGTGATGCCGGTATCGTTCAGCACCGTCTTCGAGATCCAGCGACCCTCGTCGTGACCGCTACCCGTCGGATTGGCACCGCCAAGGGGGCTCGAGCCGCCCGGTTCGTCATCGCCCGAGAACTTGAGATGGCCATGCGCGGTCATCGTCTCGTCGATCAGCCAGGGATCTGCCAGGGTGCCCGCTTTCGTGGTGTCGAACGAGTTGAGGGTGATGCCACCGCTCTCAACCGAAATGGTCGCAGCCTTTGCGTCGCCAAGCCATGTGCCGCCGATGGCAAGGGCGAGCGCAGCGCTCAGTCCGATCGCTAGGTTCTTCATTGTGTCCTCCTGGATAGTGGCTCTGGTTTTCGGCCCCATGCGCCGGTCTGGCACCCGGCGCGGTTCACGACCTGCCGTTAACCATGCAAGAGCCGTGCCAAACATGGTTAATTGTTGTTTTCCAGCGGCTTGCTGGGATAGGGCGAGGTCCGGCGCCGGCAAGTGTAAAGATTCTCGACAGGGAAAAATGCCGCACCGAACCTTGCCGGCCCGTCGTGCCACCCGCCGGTTGTCAATCAAGCTGTTGAAATAAAATGATATTTGTCGGGGCGAGCGAGGCCGGGCGGCGATCCCGGCCGATGCAAAATCCGCCGACAGCGATGCTTGCGCTCAGGTCGCCTGCCAACGGGCCAGCCTGTTAGCGGGTCAGGACGACCTTCCCGACTGCCTTGCCGGATTCAAGCCGGCGGTGGGCATCGGCCACCTGGGCAAATGTGAAATGCTCCGAATCGAGATGGGGCTTCAAACGTCCCTGGTCGGCCAGTCGCGCGACCGACCGCAGGATCTCGCCATGGCGTTCGCGCCCCTCGCCGGTCAGCATGGGGATGATCATGAACACGAAGTGGATCGAGACGCCTTTCATGAAGAGGCTGGTCATGTTCACCCGCCCGAAACCGGCGATGGACACAACCTGGCCCCGGGTTCGCACCGTTTCCGCAGTTGCGGCCAGCGCATCGGCCCCGGTCATGTCGAACACCACGTCGAACCCCCGCCCGCCGGTATACGTCTTCACCAGATCGGCGCCGCCCTGTGACTTGTAGTCGGCGGCGGTGACCCCAAGGCTGCGGATCAGGGCCAGCGTCTCGGGGCGCGAGCCGGTGCCGACAACGGCGGCGCCCGCCGCCTTGGCGATCTGGGCCGCTACATGGCCGACGCCGCCCCCGGCGCCGTGAATGAGAACGCTCTGCCCGGCCCGCAGCCTGGCCATGTCCATCAGCCCTTCCCAGGCGGTCAGGGCGACCAGCGGCAGCGCGGCCGCCTCGGCCATGGACAGGCTTTGCGGCTTGGGCGCAAGCAGCCGGGCGTCGGCCAGCATGAAATCCGCCAGTGCGCCGCCTTGCCCGCGGACGCCGCCTGCGCAGCCATAGACCGCGTCGCCGGGCTTGAAGCCGGCGACGCCGCTGCCCACGGCCGCCACGGTGCCCGCCACGTCGCCGTGCAGGATGGCCGGCAAGGCCGGCGCAAAGGGCGCCGGGTTCTGGCGCAGCTTGGTATCGATGGGGTTGACGCTGGTGGCCGCCACCTCGATCAGGACGTGGCCGGCCTTGACCTCGGGGGGTGCGACCTCGGTCTCGGCGAAAACGGTCGGATCCCCGTGGCGGTCGATAACCCAGGCTTTCATCTTGTCTCTCCAGGCGGTTGCTTTGCGTCGGCCGTTTCCAGCCGCCGGCCCCCGGGTTATAAGGGCGATCGAGAGGGAATGCCACGGATGGCGGGCAGGAACGGCGTTGGGACGCGGGTTGCGGCCGCCGCCGGCCGTCCATTGCCACAAGCACGCAACACCTGACAGGGAGACGAAGGAATGCCAGTTCTCACCTATCCAAAGATAAAGCCGAAGTTCAAGAAAGAGGAATGGGTGCTTGGCAAGGTGCTTGAGCATCAGGCGAAGACGATCGGCGACAAGCCCTTCCTGCAGTGGGGCAGCGAAAAGCCGCACAGCTTCTCGGACGTGAACCGGACCGTCAACCGCCTGGCGCACGGCTTGGCCGCCCTTGGCGTCACCAAGGGCGATACGGTCGTTCTGTTCGCGCGCAACAGCCTCGATTACCTCTATTCGTGGTTTGCGCTCAACAAGCTGGGTGCGATCGAGTGCCCGATCAACACGGCCTACAAGGGCAGCTTCCTTGAACATCAGGCGAATCTGAGCAAGGCGCGGCTGATGATTCTGGATCGCGAGCTGGCGCCCGCGGTGGTCGAGAGCGAAGCCAACATGCCGCATCTCGAACAGGTCATCCTGTGGTCGCCACGCGGCGTCGACAAGGGACAGGAACCCGCGTTCACGCGCGTCAAGACGCGTGATTTCCACGACATCCTCACGCGCGACACGTCGAACCCGAAAGTCCAGGTCACGTCGCGCGACCTGGCGTCAATCATGTTCACCTCGGGCACCACGGGGCCCTCGAAGGGCGTGATGATGCCCCATGCCCACAACTACTTCTTCAGCGAGGAATGCCGGCACCTGGTCTCGCTCACGAGCCGCGATACCTACATGACCGGCTTTCCGTTCTTCCATGCCAACGCCCAGCTTCTGACGATCTATCCCAGCCTGATCGCCGGCGCGCGCTGCGTGTGCTACGAGCGGTTCAGCCCCAGCGCCTTCGTCGACCGGCTGTATGAATCGCGCTGCACGGTCACCAACTTCTTGGGCGTTGCCATGACCTTTGTTTACGAGCAACCGCCGACGCCGCGCGACAAGGGCCACAAGCTGACCCGCATCTTCGCGGCGCCGACCGCCTTCAAGATCATGGCGGACTTCCAGAAGCGCTTCGGCATCAAGGAATTCCTCGAATGCTACGGCATGACCGAGATCGCGATTCCGATTCTTACGCCAACCGGCCACAAGCGCCCGGCCGGGGCCTGCGGCGTTGCGGTGTCGGACTGGTTTGACATCCGGGTCGTCAATCCCGACACCGACGAAGAGGTCGGCATCGGCGAGGTGGGCGAATTCATTGTCCGCCACAAGGAACCCTGGACCCTCAATGCCGGCTATTTCGGCATGCCCGAGAAAACCCTCGAGGCCTATCGCAATCTCTGGTTCCACACCGGCGACGCCGTGAAGCGTGACGCCAAGGGGTGGTACTACTTCCTTGACCGGATCAAGGACGCGCTGCGTCGCCGCGGCGAGAATATTTCCTCCTACGAGGTCGAGGCGCCGATCCTGGCCCACCCGGCGGTGGATGATTGCGCGGTGGTCGGGGTGCCGGCCGACATGGAGGCGGGCGAGGACGAGGTGAAGGCCTGCGTGGTTCTGAAACCAGGCGCCAAGCTGACGGCCGAGGAATTGACCGCCTGGTGCGACAAGCGCATGCCCTATTTCGTCGTGCCGCGCTATATCGAATTCTATGACGTTCTGCCGAAGACGCCGACCGAGAAGGTGCAGAAGGCGAAGCTGCGGGCGGTCGCCTTTACCGACAAGACCTGGGATCGCGTCAAGGCGGGCTATCGCCTGGCCGAGGAGATCAAGCGCGACCGCGCCAAATCCGAGGCCCGCAAGCGGTAGGCCGATGCACCCGGCAACCCGATAGGATCGCCCATGTGGCCAGGAGTCCATGCGCAGGCTTGGCCCGACAAGCCTGCGGTCATTGTCGAGCCGGGCGGGGCGCGGCTTACCTATGGCGAGCTTGACGCGCAGTCCAACCGCTGCGCGCGGCTGTTCCGAAGGCTCGGTCTCAAGGCGGGCGATGCCATCGCCTTCATGATCGAAAATCAGGCTCAGCTCTTCGTCGTCGCATGGGCGGCGCAGCGTTCGGGCTTGTTCTTCGCGCCGATCAGTACCCACCTGACGCCGGACGAGGCCGCCTATATCGTGGCCGATTCCGGTGCCAGGGCGGTTGTCAGCAGCAAGGCCGGCGCGGCGGTGGCGGGGGCGCTTCCCGCCCTGGTTCCAGGGGTTGCGCATTGGCTGATGATCGATGGCGTCGAGCCGGGCTTCGCGTCCTTCGAGGCGGCGATCGCGGGCGAATCGCCCGATCCGCTTCCGGATGAAAGCGAAGGCTCGGCCCTGCTCTATTCATCGGGTACCACGGGCCGGCCCAAGGGCGTTTACCGAAAGCCGCCGGCGGGGCCGATGGGCCAGGATTCGACCGTCCAGACCCTGATCATCGGGCTTTACGGCGGCAGCGGCGATGCCGTCTATCTATCGCCCGGCCCGCTCTATCACGCGGCGCCGCTCAACTTCACCATGCGCTTCCAGCGGCTTGGCGCGACCGTCGTGGTGATGGAAAAGTTTGACGCCCTCCTTGCGCTTCAACTGATCGAAAAACATCACATCACGCACAGCCAATGGGTGCCCACGCATTTCATCCGCATGCTGAAGCTGCCCCAGGCGGTGCGGCGCGGGTTTGATCTTTCCAGTCACCGCTGCGCCGTGCATGCGGCGGCGCCATGCCCGATTCCGGTCAAGGAGACGATGATTGGCTGGTGGGGGCCGATCCTGTGGGAATACTACGCAGGCTCGGAACGCAACGGCCTGACCAGCATCGATTCCCCGACCTGGCTTGCCCACAAGGGCTCGGTCGGCCAGGCCGTGATCGGCCGTGTGCGGATCGTCGGCGATGACGGCCAGGAATGCGCCGCCGGCGAAGAAGGCGTGATCTATTTCGAGGGCGGTCCGGCCTTTGCCTATCACAATGATCCCGCAAAAACGGCCAGTGCCCATAATGCCCAGGGCTGGTCGACCCTGTTCGACGTGGGGTATCTCGACCGGGACGGCTATCTCTACCTGACCGACCGCAAGGCCCACATGATCATTTCCGGCGGCGTGAACATCTATCCGCAGGAAGCGGAAAACCTGCTTGTCACCCACCCCAAGGTGACGGACGTGGCGGTGATCGGTGTTCCCAATGCCGAATTTGGCGAAGAGGTGAAGGCGGTCGTGCAGCTTGTCGATCCGGCCTCGGCGTCACCCGAAACCGCGGCCGAACTGATCAGTTTTTGCCGGGCGCATCTGTCCCACATCAAGTGCCCGCGCTCGGTCGATTTCGAAGTTGAATTGCCCCGCCTTCCCAGCGGCAAGCTTGCCAAGCATCGGATCAAGGCCCGCTACTGGGAAGGCCACAAGACGCGAATCGTCTGACGCCCGGTTCTGCCGGGCGTCAGCGGAAGCCGGTCAGCGGAAGCCGCCGCCCGAATTGAAATCCAGGAATCGCTGCCGCATGTAGCGCTCGCCGGCATCGCAACCCGGCGGGAAAATGGCCTGTGGGCTGCGGCCGTATTGCGGCAGCGGCGCCGGCGCAGCCTGGGCAATGCGCAGTTGGGCGGGAACGGATTGGTTGCTGGCGTGTCGCGCGTCGGGCTCGCCGCCCGCGATCTCAAGGACCAGCTTGCGCCGTACCGCATTGGCGAAATCGTGGAAATCCTTGGCCACGACGATGAACGATCCGGGGCCGCCGATCACGCAGGCCAGGTAGTAGCGGTCCAGATCGGGCATCTGCGGCGCGCCGTAGGGGTCCATACGGTCATTCACCACCGGCAGCCCGTTGATGGTGATGCCCTGCGCCAGCGCGCCGTCGCGCGGGCTGGTGACGGTGGGGCCGCTGTTGTTCGGACCATCACCCGAAATATCGATCACTTTCCGGGTGCCGTCGAACGGGCTGCGACTGAACTGGGCGACGCCGAAATCGATGGCGCCCGAGATCGAGGTGCGTCGCCCGCGGCTGATGGGTGTTTCGGCTAGCAGGGTTGAAAAGGCGCGGGCGGCGGTGTCGCTGTCGATGACCGTCCAATCGACCACCAGTGACTGATGCGAGTAATCCGACCATTCGAAGTAGAGCACGGCGATGCGGCCCAGCGTGCCGGACCGGATGGCGGCGATGACCTCGGGATGGGAAAAGGCCGCCACATAGCCCTGGCGCTGAAGGCGGGCCTCGGTCTCATCGACGCTGCCTGACACGTCGATCGCCATGACAAGAGCAAGATCGACGGCCGTTCCGGCGCGCGCACCCGATCCATATCCCGCGGCCAAGCCGGCCAGCAGGCCGGTCACGGCGACGATCCGACCGACGATGCGAAGGATGGCGTACATGGCCTAGCCTCCGTTCTGCTGATGGATTACACAGCACTGCCACCGGCCAGCGCAAGGCACAACTGACCGGCGGGCTGGCCATTATAGCGGGTGGTTGAGCCAACCATGAATATAATGACATCATGGGTGGTGGCGAGCGCCGCGTCGCCAGGACAGCAAAGGAGACCGGACCGATGGAGATGATCAAGAAAAGCGACGTCGCCTGGCGCCCCAGCCCAGAGACCATCGCTCAAAGCCGTATCCAGGCCTTCATCGATGCGGTCGGCGCCAAGAGCTATGAAGACCTCAATGCCCGCTCCGAAGCCGACCCCGAATGGTATTGGAATGCGCTGATCCGGTATCTCGATATCCGCTTCTTTGAACCCTACTCCAAGGTGATGGACACCTCGAAAGGAGCACCTTGGACGCGCTGGTGCGTGGGCGGCAAGACCAACATCGTCCTCAACTGCATCGATCGGCATCGGAACACCGCGCTCTGGAACCGCACCTACATGGTCGGCATCACCGAGGACGACAAGCAGAAGAGCTTCACCTATGCCGAATTCGATGCCGAAGTCTGCCGGCTTGCGAATGCGTTCCGCGCCGAAGGCCTGGGCAAGAACGATGTTATCAGTCTCTATATGCCTGGGCTGCCCGAAGCCTATGTGGCCCTGTTCGCGATCATCAAGATCGGGGCCATCGCGCTGCCGCTCTTTTCGGGTTACGGAACCGAACCGATCATCGTGCGCCTGAAAGAAGGCGAAGCAAAAGCAGTGGTCACCGCCGATGGCACCTGGCGGCGTGGCCGCGAGATCGCGATGAAGCAGACCCTGGACGAGGCCCTGCAATCCTGCCCGACGGTGCGGCGCGTCTTTGTGGTCCACAACCTGGGCGACAAGGTTGTCTGTCCCATGCAGAAAGGCCGCGACCTGTGGTGGCACGAATCGGTCGCCAAGCAGAAGCCCGAGGCCGCGACCGAGCCGATGGCCTCGGATGACGTGGCGCTTCTGGTCTTTACGTCGGGGACCACGGGAAAGCCCAAGGGCACCAAGCTGTCCCATGCCGGCTTCACCGTGCGGCTGGCCATGGATTACGGCCTGATCTTCGACATGCGCGAATCCGATCGCATGATGTGGATCTCTGACATGGGCTGGCTGGTCGGGCCGATGACCGCGGTCGGCACGACCGTGAACGGTGCCAGCCTGATCGTCGCCGAAGGCACGCCCGATTATCCGGATACCGGCCGCCATTGGCGCCTGATGCAGGAGCAGCGCATCACCTATCAGGGCATCGCGCCCACCACGGTGCGCTCGCTGATGCGTTATGGCAACGAAGTCGATCGTTATGATTTCTCGGCCCTGCGCATCATCATGGGCTCGGGCGAACCCTGGACGCACGATGCCTGGGTGTGGCTGTTCGAGAGAGTGGGGCAGAAGCGGGTCCCCATCCTCAACTATACCGGCGGCACCGAGGTGGGGGGCGGCATTGTCGGCTCGACCGTGATCCACCCGATGAAGCCATGCTCGTTCACGGGTCCCATGCCGGGAACCGGCGCCCGCATCTTCGACGACAACGGCAAGCCGGTCGGTCCGGGCCAGGTGGGCGAACTGGTGATGACGCTGCCCAGCATCGGCCTGACCCGCAGCCTGTGGAAGGACGACGATCGCTACCTCGAAACCTACTGGTCGATGTACGAGAACGTCTGGCGCCATGGCGACTGGGCCATCAGGGACGACGACGGCCTGTGGTACCTGCTTGGCCGGTCCGACGATACGCTCAAGATCTCGGGCAAGCGCACCGGACCCGCCGAGATCGAAGGTGTGCTGATGGCGACCGGCAAGATCGTCGAGGCGGCGGTGATCGGCCTGCCCGACGACATCAAGGGCAATGCGGTCGGCTGCGTCTGCGTGCCGATGCCGGGTGTTCCGGAAAGCGAGAGCCTGCGGGCCGAGCTTTCCAACGCCGTCGTCGCCAAGATGGGAACATCCTATCGGCCGAAGCAGGTGATCTTCGTTTCCGATCTGCCGAAGACCCGCAATCTCAAGATCATGCGGCGGATGGTGCGGTCCGTGATCCTGGGCGAACCGGCGGGCGACACGTCGTCGCTGGTCAATCCCGAAGCGATCGACGAATTGAAGGCGCGTCTCGCGCTCTGACCGGCGGGCTGTCGTCACGCCGGTCCGGAATGGAAAAGGGCGGCGGGTTTCCCCGCCGCCCCATTCGGACCATCAGTGTGGCGAACGCCGCACCCGTGATCAGGCGCCCTTGTAGGCCTGGGCGCTCTTGATCATCAGATCGAACAGCTCCTGGCCATTGTGGCCGCGCTTGTTCATGTCGTCGATCCATTCCTGGTACATCGGCTTCACCAGCTCGCGCAGCTTCGCCAATTCGGATTCCGGGATGGTCACCGCCACCAGCCCCTTCTGCTTGAACAGCTCAAGCGCCTTGGCATCGTCCTCGATCAGCACCTTGACCCAGAAATCGTTGGACGGTTTGACCGAATCCATCACCAGTTTCTTGTATTGGGGCGGCAATGCGTCGAATGCCTTGGCCCCGGCCAGAACCAGCGACGGTGCCGACGAGAGCGACATGTTGGTGGTGTACCAGTTCGTCACCTCGTGGGTGCGGAAAGCGGCGTGGGCGTAGTAAAGTGTCGAGGCGGCATCGAGCAGGCCGCGCTCGATGGCGCCATAGGTTTCCGGCGTCGGCACGTTCTGCGGCACGGCCCCGATCAGGCGCATGGCCTTGGCGTCGCCGCTCAGCGCGCGGACCCGCAAGCCCTTCCAGTCCGCAAGCATGACCGGCGGCTTGCCCTTGCCAAGGAACTCGTTCGAGCCGATCGGCATTGGCGTGATGGTCACCGCACCCCAGCCGGAAACTTCGGCCTTCGGCGTCGGGTGCTGCATGAAGCCTTCGCGCATGGCGCGGACGTGGTGGATGGTTGGTGTGGGCAGGAACGGCAGGCCAAGACCTTCGACCACCGGCAGCTTTCCAGGCGTGAAGCCGCTGACGGCCAGCGTCATCTCATAGGCGCCGATCTTGATCGCATCGAGCGCTTCTTTCGACGGGCCAAGCGCTTCGCCATAATGGATCTTGATGTTGAAATTGCCGTTCGTCGCTTCGCCGACCAGGCGCGACAGTTCTTCGAACCCGGCCGTGGCGGCGCGCTTGTTGCCGTACATGCCGAAGTTCCACTCGACCTTCGGTCCCTGAACGGTCTGGGCTGGGGCCGGCATGGCAAGCCCGACAGCCAGCATGCCTGCGGTCAGCGGCATGGTCATCAGACGCAGCGGCGTCATCATGCGTAAACCTCCTCTGTTGAATCGGCGGGCGGCTTCTGCGCCCGCTATTATACCGCCTTGATCCCCGCGGGCGGTCCACGGTCGCGGCTGGCAACAATCTACCGTGCCGCGCCCTTTTCCCGCAAACCCTGCCGATCAAGCCCTGGCATGGCAAGGCCAGATCCCAGGGTTCTGGCCAGGGTTCTGGGGAGACAAAACCAGGGGGACAAAAGAAAAACGGCGGCCGGATCGATCTGCTATCGATCCGGCCGCCGTCATCGGGCTCGAACAGGGCCAGCCGGTCGCAGCCGGCCCGGCCCCCGATCAGCTTACTTTCTCAGCTTACCTTCGCCTTTTTGGCGCTATCGATCATAAGTTGCAGCAGCTCCTTGCCGGGATAGCCGCGCTTGTCCATGTCGGCGACCCATTCGTTCCAGACCGGCGAGACCAGTTCCCGAATGCGGGCAAGATCGGCATCGCTGAACGTGACCGGGGTCAGGCCTTTCGCCTTGAACGCCTCGATCGCCTTCAGGTCATCGGCCAGCAGGGTCTTGAGCCAGTAGTCGTTCGTTGCCTCGACCGAATTATAGAGCAGCTTCTGGTATTGGGGCGGCAAGGCATTGATGGCGCCCATTCCCGCGATGATGATGGACGGCGCCGAGGAAATGGCCATGTTGGTGGTGTACCAGTTGCCGATTTCATAGATCTTGAACGCGCCGTGCGAGTTCAGGGTCGACGAGGTCCCGTCCAGCAGGCCACGTTCCATGGCGCCATAGATTTCCGGGGGTGGGAAGTTCTGCGCCGTGCTGCCCAGAAGCTGGACCGTCTTTGCATCACCGCCCAGGGCGCGAAAACGCAGCCCCTTCCAATCTGCCAGGGTGGCGGGCGGCTTGCCCTTGCCGACGAATTCGTTCGACGGAATGGGCATCGGCGTGATCAGCTTTGCCTTCCACCGCGCCACATCCGCATTCGGCACCGGATGGGTGAAGAACCCTTCCCGCATGGCGCGACCGTGATGGATGGTGGGGGTCGGCAGCATCGGCAGCCCCAGGCCTTCGACGACCGGCAGCTTGCCGGGCGTGAAAGCGCTGACAACAAGCGTAATCTCGTAGGCGCCGATGCTGATGGCGTCGAGCGCCTCGCGCGGCGGGCCGAGAATTTCGGCATAGTGGATCTGGATGTTGAAATTGCCGCCCGTCGCCTCGGAGACCAGCCGCGCAAGCTCCTCGGGCCCGGCCGTCACGGCGCGCTTCGGGCCGTACATGTTGAAGTTCCAGTTCACTTTCGGCCCATCCACGGTGGCGGCCAAGGCTGGAACGCCGGCAGCCGCGGCCAGGGCGGTCAGGCCCAGCGCACACGCGCCCACCGCGCCAAGGCGGGTGATCGATCGAATCATCGGCATCGTCTTGGGATCCTTAGTTTCCAGGGTTTCCAGGATGTTGCGTGCTTGCCGACCACGAAAGCCGACAACACTGCAGGATACTCAGTTTCTCAACGACCGGCAATGCAGCGCCAGCAATGCAGTGCCAGCAATGCAGTCTGGACAAAGGGACAAGGCGGCACCGCTGGCGCCGCCTTGTTTGTGCCGGTCAATGGATCGGCCGTTGCTGCAATGGCCCGGGCGCTATGATGTCTTGCCCTAAGAGGTCTTGACGGTCTTGGCCGTGGCCAGCATCAGGTCAAGCAATTCCTTGCCCTTGTAGCCTTTCTTGGTCACGTCGGCGACCCACTCGTTCCAGATCGGCCGGGCGGCGGCATCCAGCTTGGCAAGGTCGGCCGGCGAATAGGTGATCCCTCGCATGCCCTTCTTCTTGAAGACCTCAAGCGCCGCAAGGTCGGCATCGGTATAGGCTTTTTCCCACGCGTCGAGCGAGGCTGGAACCTTGTCCATCAGCAGTTTCTTGTACTGTGGGGGCAGGGCGTCATAGGCCTTCTTGGTGGCGGGAACGACCGACATGGCCGAGGAAAGCGCCATGTTGGTCGTGTACCAATCGGTCAGCTCGTGCCAGCGGAAGGCCTGGATCGAATAGTAGCCGCTGGATGCGGCATCGAGCAGGCCGCGCTCCAGCGCGCCATAGGCTTCCGGGGTTGGCAGGTTCTGGGGAACCGCGCCCAGCGCCTTCATCGCCTTGGCATCGCCGCTCAGCGCGCGCACCCGCTTGCCCTTCCAGCCGTCCAGCGTCAGCGGTGGCTCGCCCTTGCCCGCGAATTCGTTGGCGCCGAACGGCATCGGCATGATGAGAACCGATTGCCAGCCGGTCAGTTCGCGGTTTGGGTCGGGGTGCTTGTAGAACGTCTCGCGCACGACCCGGGTGTGATGGACGGTCGGTGTCGGTAGCATGGGAAGCGCGCAGCCATCCGCCACCGGCAGCTTGCCGGGAACGAACCCGGTTGCCACCAGCGACATCTCGAACGCGCCGATGGCGACGCCATCGAGGTTTTCCTTCGGCTCCGAAAGGGCGCCACCGTAATGGATCTTGATCGTGAAGTTGCCGTCGGTCGCCTCGGATACGAGCTTGGCAAGATGCTCGAACCCCACGGTGGCGGCGCGCGGCGTCCCCCACATGGAAAAATTCCACTGCACCTTGGGTCCGTTGACCTGCGCGGCATTCGCGCCGCCTGCCAGGCCCAGAACCAAGCCGCCGATCAGTGCTCCAGAAACAAACGCCGTCTTGCTAATGGCCATTATGTCCTCCTGCCACCATGCCAGGGTCAGTCCATGCCGGCGCCTTCGGGTTGTTGGTTTTGCAGCGCAAGCAAGCTTGGCGGGCAAGGATAGGGGGCGGCCGCGATGGGCGCAACCATGGTCAGCCTCGGATGCCGCCTTGGCCGCGCGCCTGATCTCCTGTTTTTCGGCCCTCGATTTTTGGCCCCGATTTTTGGCCCCCGATTTTCGGCTCAGACGATTCCCGCGGCGCGCAACTGATCGATCTCGGCGGCCTTGAGCCCGAGGATCGAGGCGAAAACCTCGTGATTGTGGGCCCCCAGGGCGGGGCCGGCCCAGCGGACACGGCCGGGCGCTTCCGGGACCTTGGGAACCACGCCGACCATGCGGGTCTTGCCAAGATCGGGGTCGTCGATCTCGATCACATCCTCGCGGGCCAGGACCTGGGGGTCGGCCATGATGTCGGCGGCATCGTAGATCGGCCCGCAGACGGCGCCCACCTCGGTGAAGCGCGTGATGACCGGGTCGCGGTCGCGCGCCGCGATCCATGTTCTGGCCTCTGAATCAAGTCCATCCAGGTTCTTGAGAAGGGCGTCATCAGTGGCGAAGCGGGGGTCCTTGGCCAGCGCGCCTGCCGTGTCGATGGCGTTCAGGACCCGGCGCACCACGGTGGCCGATGCAGCCGAGATCATGACCCATTTGCCGTCCCGGCAGGGAAAGCAGTTCGAAAAGCCCGATCCTTCCAGGGGAAAGCGGGCGCCTGAACGCTTGGCAACGATGCCAAGCTGATCGGCGACGATCACCTGCCACTCGATCATGCGCTGGATCGGCTCGAACAGGCCGATATCCAGGGTGGCCGCCACGCCTTTCATGGCGTCCCGGTGGTAGAGGGCCATCATGGTGCTGAGGGCCGAGAACATGCCCGAGCAGCAATCGGCGAAGGAAAAGCCCGGCGCCAGGGGGGCGCCATTCACCTCGCCGGTCAGGTTCATGACGCCGCCCATGGCTTCGCCCACCTTGCCGAACCCCGGCCGATCCGAAAAGGGCCCAGTCTGGCCATAGCCCGAGACGCTGGTGATGACGAGATCGGGCTTGATCGACCGGAGCACGTCGTTGCCAAGGCCCAGCCGTTTCAGAACTCCGGGGCGGAAATTCTCGACCACGGCATCGGCGGTGGCGATCAGGCGCTTGCAAAGATCGACCCCGCGCGGGTCCTTCAGGTTGAGCGTCACGCATTTCTTGTTGCGGCCGGTCACCTTCCACCACAGGCCGACCCCATTCTTCTTCGGACCGAAATCACGGCACATGTCGCCCTGGGTCGGGTCCTCGATCTTGATGATTTCGGCCCCGAAATCGGAAAGAAGGCTGGTCCCGAAGGGGACCGCCACCGCGTGGCCAAGCTCGATGATGCGGAGGCCTGAAAGCAGGCCGGTTTTGTCCTTCTGCGTAACCATGCGGGCCTCGATGCGGTTGGGTCGGTGGGATCCAGGACTGTCGGGAAGCGGCGGACCCGGTGTGGTCCGCCACGGCGCATTGCGGCAAGCCTAGAACATTGCTCCGGTATTTGGAAACACTCGCCATCCGGCCGGCGCGGCTTGCCGGTCGGCGCCTGCGAACGCTACAGTGCCACCCCGAGGCCGAGGTTCGGTCCAGCGGTCCCAATCGGTGGAGCAGGGGATGGATTTCGAGTTCAGCGACGAACAGCTTGCGATCCGGGATGCGATCAACAAGGTCTGCGAGAAGTTTGACGACGCCTACTGGTTGGACAAGGACAACAAGCACGAATTCCCCCACGATTTCGCGCGCGCCATGGCGGATGCCGGCTGGCTTGGGGTGGTCATGCCCGAGAAATACGGCGGCGCCGGCCTGGGCTGGGTCGAGGGCACCCTGGTGATGCAGACCATCGCCCAGTCGGGCGGTTGCCTGGCCGCCTGTTCAGCCATCCACATGAACATGTTCGGGCCGATGGCGATGGTGAAGCACGGCTCGGAAGAGCAGCGCGAGCGGTGGGTGAACCGGCTTATTACCCTCAAGGACCGGGCCTGTTTCGGGGTGACCGAGCCCGGCGCCGGGATCGATACCACCCGGCTGACCTGCAAGGCGGAATGGGACCCGGCCCGCCAGAAATACATCGTCTCGGGCCAGAAGATCTGGACCTCGACCGGCCAGCAGGCAAACAAGGTCATGCTGCTGGCCCGCACCACGCCGGTCGACAAGACCAAGCGTCCCCAGGACGGCATCAGCCTGTTCTACACGGATCTGAACCGGGACTACGCCGAGGTGCGGGAAATCCCGAAAATGGGCCGCCACGCGGTCGATTCCAATCAGGTCTTCTATGACGGGATGCCGGTTTCGAAGGACGACCTGATCGGCGAAGAAGGCCGGGGCTTCTATTACATCCTGGACAGCATGAATCCGGAACGGTTCATGGTGGGGGCCGAATCGGTGGGCATGGGGCGCGCCGCCCTGAAACGCGCCGCCCAGTATGCCAAGGAGCGGATCGTGTTCGACCGCCCGATCGGCAAGAACCAGGCGGTGCAGCATCCCCTGGCCGAGGCGTGGTGCAAGCTCGAAGCGGCGGAATTGATGGTCTACAAGGCCGCCACCCTTTACGACCAGGGCAAGCCCTGCGGGCCGGAATCGAACGCTGCCAAGTGGCTGGGCGCCGAAGCGGGCTTCGATGCCTGCCAAAAGGCGATCTTCTCGATGGGCGGCATGGGCTATGCCAAGGAATTCCACGTCGAGCGCTATTTCCGCGAGGTGCAGGTCCTGCGCATCGGGCCGATCCCGCCGCCGCTGGTGCTGTCCTACATCGCCGAACGTGCGCTTGGCCTGCCCAAGTCATACTAAGAAAGTCATACTAAGTCAGTCACCCCCTACCGGATCAGACGATGGATCATTCATTTACCGAGGATCAGCTTGCCATCCGCGAGGCCGTGGCCAAGGTCTGCGCGCCATACGACGACGCCTATTGGCTGAAAAAGGATCAGGAAGGCGGCTTCCCGCACGATTTTCATCGTGCCATTGCCGATGCGGGCTGGATCGGGATCATGATGCCGCCCGACCTGGGCGGCGCGGGGCTTGGCATCACCGAAGGCTGCCTGATGATGCAGGCGATTGCCGAATCGGGTGGCGGCCTTTCGGCGTGCACGGCAATCCACATCAATGTCTTCGGGCCGCATCCGGTGGTCAAGCATGGCACGCCGGAACAGCGGCAGCGGATGCTGACCCCCATCATCAAGGGCGATGTGAAGCCGTGCTTCGGCATCACCGAACCCAATGCCGGCCTCGACACGACCCGCATCCAGACCCGGGCCGAATACGATCCGAAAAGAAAGGCCTACATCGTCCATGGCCAGAAGATCTGGACATCGACCGCCCAGGTCGCGACCAAGGTCCTGCTGCTGACCCGGACCACGCCGATCGAAAAGACCAAGCGTCCGATCGACGGTCTGACCTTGTTCTTCACCGATTTCGATCGCCGCTATGTCGAGGTGCGCGAAATCGAGAAGATGGGCCGTCACGCGCTCGATTCGAACCAGGTCTTCTACGATGGCCTGCCCATTCCCGAGGAAGACCGGATTGGTGAGGAAGGCAAGGGCTTCAAGTACCTGCTCGACGGCCTCATCCCCGATCGCCTGCTGGTGGCGGCCGAGAGCGTCTCGATGGGCCGCATGGCGCTTAAGCGGGCCACGGAATACGCCAAGGAGCGGATCGTCTTCGACCGCCCGATCGGCAAGAACCAGGCGATTCAGCATCCGCTGGCGGAAAGCTGGTGCAAGCTTGAGGCGGCCGATCTGCTGACCTATCGGGCCTGTTCGTACTACGACAAGGGCAAGGAATGCGGGCCAGAGGCCAATGCGGCCCGGTTCTACGCGGCCGAAGCCGGGTTCGAGGCCTGCAAACGCGCGATCTTCTCGATGGGTGGCATGGGCTATGCCAAGGAATTCCACGTCGAGCGCTATTTTCGCGAGATGCAGATCTATCGCATCGCGCCGATCACGGGGCCGATGGTCCTCTCCTACATTGCCGAGCGGGTTCTCGGGCTGCCGAAATCGTATTAGGCCAGAATCGGGTTGGGCCGAAATCGGATTAGGCCAGAATCGGATTAGGCCGGGCGCATCGCCAAAACCAAGCGAGGAGACAAAGGCGTGGACCTCAGCAAGATGACCCTGGTCGAGATCGGCGAGAACGTCGCCGGCCCGTTGTCTGGCCAGGTTCTCGCAGATCTTGGCATGACCGTGATCAAGGTCGAGAATCCGAGCGGTGGCGATGCGTCGCGGCACATGGGGGCGCCGAAGCGTCATGGCTCGGCCGCCATGTTCCACGCCAACAATCGCAACAAGCGCTCGCTGGCCCTCGACCTCAAGGATCCGGCCAATGTCGCGCTTCTGAAGCGCTTCATTGTCGAACGGGCCGATGTCGTTCTGCAAAACCTGCGGCCCGGCACGGTCGAAAAGATCGGCCTCGATGCCGCCAGCCTGCGGGCGGTAAAACCCAGTCTGGTCTACTGCAACGTGGGCGCCTTCACCAAGGGTGGCCCGAACGCCCACAAGGGCGGCTATGACCTGATCCTCCAGGCGTATTCGGGGCTTCTCAGCCTGACCGGCTATCCCGACCGGCCGCCGGTCAGGATCGGCATATCGTCAATCGATATCACCGCGTCGCTGTGGAACGCGATCGGGATCCTGGCGGCGCTGGCCAAGCGATCGGTGACGGGCGAAGGCGCGACGGTCGACAATTCCCTGTTCGAGACGTCGATGTTCATGATGGGCGCGTCGCTGGCCCAGTACAAATTCTCGGGCAAGATCCCGGTTCGCGCCGGCGCGCAGCTTCCGGGCTTTGTGCCGCTGCAGCCCTTCGATACCAAGGACGGTCAGCTTGTCATCGCCACGGCCAACGACGGTCTTTTCCGGCGGGTGGCCGATGCGCTGGGCAAGCCGGAATGGAAGACCGATCCGCGTTTCGCCACCCTGAACGCGCGCTTCGAGAACAAGGACCTGGTGGTGGGGGCCATCCAGGAGGTTCTGTCCAGCAACACGCGCGCCCACTGGCAATCGGTGCTCGACGCGTTCGACGTCCCCTGTGGGCCGGTCCATGACCTGGCGCAGGCGACCAGCAATCCCGAGGTCGAGTACAGCCAAATCTTCAAGAAGCTGCCGGGACGCGACGACATTGAAGTGGTTGGCTTTCCGCTCAGCTTCAACGGCGATCGTCCGCCAATCCGGCACAATCCGCCCGACCTGGGCGAATTCAATGCCGAATTTTTCGCCACGCTTGGCAGTCGTCCCAAGGCCTGAACGGATCGAGCAGAACCCATGCAATTGACCGGCATCACCGTCATCGAAATCACCGAGAACATCGCCGGGCCGCAATGCGGCCAGATCCTGGCTGATCTTGGCGCCACCGTGATCAAGATCGAAAACCCCGCCGCTGGCGGCGACAGCACGCGGCGCATCGGCGGACCGCGACAATACGGCGCCAGTTCGATGTTCCACATGCAAAACCGGAACAAGCGCTCGCTCGCCATCGATCTCAAGGATCCGGCCCAGGTGGCGCGGTTGAAGACATTTATCGTCGAGCGGGCCGATGTGCTGGTACAGAACCTGCGCACCGGCGTGATTGACCGCCTGGGCCTTGGCGCGGCGGGGCTTCGGGCCTTGAAGCCGTCACTCGTTCATTGCTCGCTTGGCGCCTTCACCAAGGGCGGGCCGAATGAACACAAGGGCGGCTATGACATCCTGATGCAGGGTTATTGCGGCCTGCTGAGCTTGACCGGCGAATCGGATCGGCCGCCGTCCAGGATTGGTGTGTCCGCGATCGACACCATGACCGGGGTGTTTAGCGCGATCGGGATCGTGTCGGCGCTTTACGAGCGCACGCGCACCGGCCAGGGCGCAACGATCAATACGTCGCTTTACGAAGTGGCGATGTCGATGATTGCCAATCCATACGGGCAGTATCGGTCGACTGGCGAGCTTGCCAAGCGGGCCGGCGGGCGTCTGCCGGGAACCGTTCCCTTGCAGCCCTTTGCGGCCAGCGACGGCCTGGTTGTCATTGCCTGCGCGAACAACCGGCTGTTTACCAAGCTGGCGGATGCGCTGGGCCATCCGGAATGGGCGCGCGATCCGCGCTTCGCCGAACCGGCCGACCGCGACCGTAACGCCGATGCCCTGCAAGACTTGATCGAAGGGGTTCTGCGCACCAGGACGTGCAAGCATTGGGTCGATGCCCTCGACAAGGCCGGGATCCCGTGCGGCCCTGTGCATGATCTGGCCGAGGTCGCGGTCGATCCCGAGACCAAGGCCAGCGGCATTATCGGCACCGCACCGGGGCGCCCGGATCTCGAATTGATCCTGTCGCCGCTCAGCTTCGACGGCAAACGCCCTGGCGTCACGCGGGGCGCGCCCGAGCTTGGCGAATTCAACGCCGAGTTCGATAAGATCGCATCCAGATAAGTCGGGAGACCTGCATGCCGCTCGCCGGGATCACCGTCGTCGAGATCGGCGAGAACATCGCCGGACCGTTTTCCGCCATGGTCCTTGGCGATTTCGGGGCGACCGTCTACAAGATCGAAAATCCGCGTGGCGGCGATTCCACCCGCCATCTGGGCGGCGGCCAGCCCTATGGATCGGCCTTCACGTTTCATGCCGTGAACCGCAACAAGCGCTCGGTGGTTCTGGATTTTACCAAGCCCGAGGACGCAGCGTTGCTGCGGCGTTTCATTCTCGAAAAGGCCGATGTATTCATCCAGAACATGCGCCCGGGCACGCTGGCGAAGTACGGCCTCGATCCGGACGCGCTTCGGCGCGAGAACCCGCGCCTGATCTGCTGTTCGGTGCGGGCCTTCAGCAAGGAGGGCGAGAATCGCGACAAACCCGGCTATGATTTCATGATGCAGGCTTACGCCGGCATGTTGGCGGTTACCGGCCCGAACGACGGCGAGCCCTGCCGGGTGGGCATGGCGATTTCCGACTACTCGACCGCGCAGTGGCTGGTCATCGGCGTGTTGAAAGCGCTGCGCGACCGCGACCACAGCGGGTGCGGCTGCCACATCGAGACGTCACTGTTCGAGGTGATGATGAACCTGCTGGGCGTTCCGGTCGGCAATTATCAGACCTCGGGCCGCGAGCCAGGTCGGTGGGGATCGGGCATCGCCTATTTCTTCCCCTATCAGGCGTTTCCCACCGCCGACCGCCCCGTCGCGGTGGCGCCCGGGAACGAGCGCCTGTTCCGGGCGTTCTGCACCGTGCTGGGCCATGCCGAATGGGCGGATGATCAGCGCTTCACCACGATGCAGTCGCGCTGGGACCATCGCAAGATTCTCTACGAGCTGATCGTCGGCGCCTTGAAGTCCGACGTCTGCGATGAATGGGTGCGCCGCTTCACGGCCGCGGGCGTTCCGGCCGGGCCGGTGAACAGCATTGCCGATGTGGTCGGATCGGGGGAATTCCAGGCCAGCGGCATCTCGGTCCCGCTGCCGGGCCGCCCGGATGTCCGGGTCATGCGCAACCCGCTTCACTTTGACGGCCAGATTTGCCCGGTCAAGCTGGTGCCGCCCGATTATGGCGAAGGGACCGCCGATTTTCGCCGCCTGATGAAGGACTGAGCCGGCCGCGGCGGCCAGGCAGAGGGACGTGGCATGAAGATCGCAGGCAAGGTGGTGGTGGTGACCGGTGCGACGTCGGGCATCGGGCTTGCACTGGCCGAGCGGTTCAAGGCCGAAGGGGCGAAGGAAGTATTCCTGGCGGCGCGCACCCGAAGCGATCTTGATGCGGTGGCGGCGCGGATCGGGGGCATTGCCGTGCCGTGCGACGTCAGTCGCGAAGAGGACGTGAAGGCCCTGGTCGCCCGCGCCGAAGCGGCGGGACCGATCGGCCTTTATGTGTCCAATGTCGGCATTCTGCAGCCCGGCACCGAGGCGGCGCCGGATGCCGAATGGACGCTCAACTGGAACCTTCATGTCATGGCGCATGTTTACGCGGCGCGGGCCGTGATGCCGCTGATGGCGGCGCGGCGCGACGGCTATTTCATCCTGAGCACGTCAGCGGCCGGCCTTTTGGCGCAGGTCCACGCGGCGGCCTACATGGTGACCAAGCGCGCGGCCATCGCCTTTGCCGAATATCTTGCCATTGCCTATGGCGATCAGGGCGTGCGGGTTTCCGTGATCGCCTCGCAGACCGTGCGCACGCCGATGGTGGCGGCCAATCAAAGCTTTCTGAGCGGCGCCGACAAGGCCATAATCGAACCCGCGGCGGTGGCGGATTCGGTGATGGCGGGGATCGAGGCGGAAAAGTTCCTGATCCTTCCCCATCCCGAAGTGCTCGACATGGCGCGGCGCAAGCTGGCTGATTACGACCGCTGGCTTGCCGGCATGCGCCGCTGGCGAAGCAAGATCGGCGTTCGCACCTGACGAGCCAGAGAGAACGGCTGAAGCGTCGGCGCGACGGACCCGTGACAACGATCCGGAGGAAAGGGGAACAAGCAGGAATGCCGCTATCGGGAATCACGGTCGTCGAAATGGGCGAGGCCATTGCCGGCCCCTTTTCGGCGCAGACGCTCGGCGACTTTGGCGCCACGGTCTACAAGGTTGAAAACCCGGATGGTGGCGACAGCACACGCCGCATGGGCAATCCCCGGCCCTATGGATCGGCGGCGCCGTTCCACGCCGTCAATCGCAACAAGCGCTCGGTCGTTCTGGATCTCAAGGACCCGGCCCAATCGAAACTGCTGCGCACGTTCCTCTTGAAAAAGGCCGACGTGTTCATCCAGAACCTGCGGCCGGGGACGGTGGGCAAGCTTGGCCTCGACCCCGATGATCTGCGGCGCGAGAAGCCCGGCCTGATCTGCGCTTCGGTGCGCGCCTTCAGCAAGAAGGGCGCCAACGCCACCAAGCCCGGCTACGACTTTCTGATGGAAGGCTTCTCGGGGATCATGGCGATCACCGGCGAGCCGGACCGGCCGCCCTCGCGGGTGGGCATTGCCCTGATCGATTTCGCCACCGCGCAGTGGATCCTGATCGGCGTCCTGCAGGCCTTGCGCGAGCGTGATCGCACCGGCCAGGGCTGCCACATTGAAACCTCGCTGTTCGAGGTGGCGATGAACCTGATGAATTTCCCGATCGGCCAATACCGCACCTCGGGCGAGGAGCCGGGTCGCTGGGGCTCGGGTACGGGCATCGTCGTGCCCTATCAGGCCTTTCCCACCCAGGACCGTCTGATCGTGGTGGCGCCCGGGAACGACCGGCTGTTCCGCAAATTCGCCGAGGCTCTGGGCCATCTGGAATGGGCCGACGATCCGCGCTTCTGCAATACCGGCCTGCGGATCGAGAACAAGCACCTGCTGCTGCCGCTGATCGAAGCGGTGTTCAAGACCGATACGTGCGACAACTGGGTCGCCAGGATCGAAGCGGCGGGTGTGCCGGCCGGGCCGCTGCACGACGTGCGCGAAATCTGCACCCATCCGGAACTGGCGGCGAGCGAGGTTTCGGCCAAGGTCCCCGGCCGGCCCGATCTCGAGGTCATTCTGAATCCGCTCAGCTTCAACGGCACGCGTCCCGGCATCACCCGGGCCCCGCCCGATCTGGGCGCCGATACCGAAGAATTCATGCGCATTGTTCAAGGCCTATAAAAGGACAAAAGGAAGCGACCATGGCGAAGGAACGGATTGGATTCTTGGGGGCCGGGCTGATGGGGCACGGCATGGCGAAGAACATCGTCATGAAGGGCTATCCCCTGATGGTCATGGGACACCGCAACAGGAAGCCGATCGACGATCTTGTGTCCCGGGGGGCGACCGAGGGCCGATCGGCGGCCGAGATCGCCGGCCAATCCGACATCGTCTTCCTGTGCCTGCCGTCGCAGGTCGAGGTCGAGCGTCATTGCCTGGGCCCGGGCGGCATCGTCGAGGGGGCGAAGCCCGGCCTGATCGTCATCGATTCGACCACCGTCGATCCAAACGAGATCGGCCGGACCATCGAGGCGCTGAAGGCGCGCGGCATCCACTATGTCGATGCCCCCCTGCAGCGCAACCCGACCCATGCCGAGGCCGGCACGCTCAACATCTTTGTCGGCACCGACGCGGCAATGCTGAAGCGCATCACGCCTGTTCTTTCGACCTTCACCGAAACGATTTTCCATATCGGCGCGGTGGGGACGGCGCATCGGTTCAAGATGGTGAATAACTTCCTTGCCCTCGGGATCGGCGCGCTGGTCTGTGAAACGATGGCGGTGGCGGCCAAGGCCGGCATCGACCTCGATATGGTCCACAAGATCATTCCCCAGGGCGGCGCCCAGAGTTCAACCTTCGATCGCATCATGCCGTGGATCACTGGCAAGGGCCCAAGCCAGCAGATCTTCCAGCTTGCCCTCGCGAAAAAGGACATTCGGTGCTACACGCGCATGGCGGAAAGCATCACGGCGCCGGTGTTCATGGCGCAGGCGATCCACCAGGCCTATGCGCTGGCGGATTCGATGGGCTATGGCAATGACCTGGCCGCATCGCTGGCCAAGGCGTTGGGCAAGCTCAATGGCGTCGAGCTTGGCCCCAAGGACGGCTGATCACAGCAGCGGCGTGATCAGCGGCCGACCGGCATAGAAAGCCGTGATGTTGCGGGCCAGCAGTTCGGCCCCGTCGGCAAAGCTTTCATGGGTCATGCCGCCCACATGCGGGGTCAGCACCACGTTGTCGAGCGCCATCAGCTCGGCCGGCACATGGGAGTTCGCCGTCGAACACGTCGAGCCCCGCGCTGCTCGGCGCCCGTCCTGCAGGGCCGCCGATGATTCCGGCTGATCGACAATCGGCCCGCGCGAAACGTTGACGAACATGCCCTTCGGGCCCAGCGCCTCGATTACTGGACGATTGATGATGTGTCGGGTCGTCGCGTCAAGCGGGATGGCAGCGACCAGGTAATCGGCCCACCTGGCCAGGGCGATAAGATCGGGCTCCCAGCGATAGGCAACGTCAGGGCGGCGGTTGCGGGTACAGTAGGCGATTTCGAGATCGAAGCCCCGGGCCCGCTTGGCCACCGCGGCATTGATGTAACCGAAACCCAAAAGGCCCAGGCGCCGCCCGTAGAAGCGCGAGGTCGTGTCATAGAGCCGCTGCTTGAGCCAGCCGCCGCGGCGCAGGAAGCGGTCGCCGGCGGCAATCCGCCGCTGGGTCGCAAGCAAAAGTCCCATCGCCGCGTCGGCAACGCAGCCGGCGTTGGTGTCGGGACCATTCGTCGCCCGGATGCCGCGCTGACGGCAATAGTCCATCGGCACTCGATCGAAGCCGGCCCCGAAGCAGCAGATCAGCTTGAGATTCGGCAAGGGATCAAGAAAGTCCGGTGTGAGATAGCGATTGAAGGTGAACAGCACCTGGACCCGATCGGCCACGCGGCGCAGCGCGGCGGTTTCGTCGCTGCCCAGCTCCCACAGCTTGAGCAGGGTGAAATCACGCTCGAGCCGGGCGACGACATTGTCGGGCGGCTTCACGACCACAAGGACATTGGGCTTCGCTTGCATGGGAGAATCTCCTAGCATGGCCGTCCTTCATGTTCCACTGCTGGCATGGTCCACTCTGGTCGAGCCATGACGACCGATCTTCATTATCAGATTCTCGGCAATGCACGGGGGCGGACCCTGGTCCTTCTGCACGGTCTTGGCAGCGATGGCCGCATGTGGCGCGATGCCGTGGCGCTGCTGGGCGAACGCTACCGCATCGTTGTCTATGATCGCCGCGGCGCCGGGCGTTCGCCCCGGGCGACCGAGCCGCAGACGCTCGAGCGCGAGCTGGCCGATCTCGAAGCGGTTCTGGACGCGGCCGGGGTGACCGAGGTCGTCCCGGTCGGCTGCGCCATGGGGACCATGGTCGCCGCGACGTTTGCCGCCCGTCATCCGGGCCGCGTGCCGGCCCTGGTGCTGTCCACCTGTGGGCTTCGGGTCGCCGATGGCAGGGTGGGGGACGTCATCCGCAAGCGGGCCGGCCTTGTCCTCAAGGCGGCGAGTCTCGGTCCGGTTCTGCCGGCGGCGGTCGAGGTCGCGTTCAATGGCCTGCCGCTTGACGATCGCTACCGGGCCTTCCTGGCCGCCGTGGCCGAGAACGATCCCCAGAGCTATGCCAATATTCTGCTGGGGTCGATCGATCACGATATTTCAACCCTGGTGCAAGACATCGGCTGCCCGACCCTGGTGCTGGCGGGCCGCTTGGATCGGGGCTGGGGGCCGGGCCCGTGCCGGGCGGTGTTCGAGGCCCTGCCCAACGCCTCGTTCGTGGTGGTGGAAAAGGCAGCGCATTTCATTCCCTATCAGGCCCCCACCGCCTTTGCCCGCCTGGTCGACGGCTTTGTCGCCGGGGCGCTTGGCGACTGAACCGCGGCTTGGCGGGGCAGGCCGGGTGACAAGGCTTGGCGCTGCGATCTAAGATCGCTTTCCGATCCCACCCGTCAGCCCCAGCCAGGAGAACAGGATGATTCCGCGCACGTTGTTCAGCGAGGAACACGAGATCTTTCGCCAGACCGTCCGCCGCTTCGTCGAGCAAGAGGTGGTCCCGCATCACGCGAAATGGGAAAAGTCGGGCGTTGTTCCCCGCGACGTGTGGCTCAAGGCCGGCGCGACCGGCATGCTGCTTTGCTCGATCCCGGAAGAATATGGCGGGCTCGGGGGCGATGTCGCCCACAGCATGATCGTGATCGAGGAACTGACGCGGGTCGGTGCCACCGGTCCGGGCTTTGCGCTTCATTCAGATATCGTCGCGCCCTATCTGCTGCATTATGGAAGCGAAGCCCAGAAGAAGGCGTGGCTGCCAAAGATGGCAAGCGGCGAATATATCGGCGCCATCGCGATGACCGAGCCTTCGGTCGGCAGCGATCTTCAGAACATCACCACCCGCGCGATCCGCGATGGCGACCACTATGTCGTCAACGGGCAGAAGATCTACATTTCGAACGGCCAGAGCGCCGACATCATCATCGTCGCCTGCAAGACCGACCCCACCGCGAAAGGCAAGGGCGTCAGCCTGGTTGTCGTCGAAGCGACCCGCAAGGGGTTCGTCCGCGGCCGCAATCTCGAGAAGATCGGCTTCAAGGCCCAGGACACCTCGGAGCTGTTCTTCCAGGACGTGCGTGTTCCGGTCTCGAACCTGCTGGGCGAGGAAGGGCGCGGCTTCACCTATCTGATGGAACAGTTGACCCGCGAACGCATCATCGCGGCGGCCCGCAACGTCGCGCTGATGGAGGCGGCGCTCGAATGGACGGTCGAGTTCACCAAGGGCCGCACGGCCTTTGGTCGGCCGATCTTCGAGTTCCAGAACACCCGGTTCAAGCTGGCCGAGGTCAAGACGCATTGCATCCTGGCACGGATCATGCTTGACCGCTGCACCGAGCTGCTGATGCAGGGCAAGCTCGATTCGGTCGATGCCGCGATGATCAAGTACTGGAGCGCAGACACGGCGAACGACAAGATCGACGATTGCCTGCAGCTTCACGGCGGCGCCGGCTTCATGTGGGAATATCCGATCGGCCGCGCCTTCGTCGATGTGCGCCAGGGCCGCATCGCCGGCGGTACATCCGAGATCATGAAAGAGATCATTTCCCGTACACTTTAGGGTGTGCGGCAACCTGGGCGACCGAGATCGCAAGAACAACAAGGAGCGTCTGTGATGCAGAAATTCAAGCACATCATCTACAAGAAGAAGGGGCACATCGCCCGGATCACCATCAATCATCCGGAACGACATAACGCGTTCGACGGCGAAACGATCACCGAGCTGGGCGACGCGCTTGCCGATGCCGGCAATGATGGCAAGATCGGCGTCGTGGTCCTGACCGGCGCCGGCGACAAGGCCTTTTCGGCGGGCGGCTATCTTGCCGATCTCGCCGATTTCGACGTCAGCATGGGACGCAAGCTGTTCGGCGGCTCGTCCTATACGCTTAACCTCATGCGTCACATCCCGCAGCCGATCATCGCGGCGGTGAACGGCTTCGCAGTCGGCGGCGGCAACGAGCTTGTCATCTGCTCCGATCTTGCCATCGCGTCCGAGCACGCGAAGTTCGGCCAGACCGGCCCGCGCATCGGCTCGTCGCCGGTCTATGGCGCCACCAATCTCTTCTCCCTGACGGTGGGCGAGAAAAAGGCGCGCGAGGTCGTCTATCTCTGCCGGCTCTATACCGCCCAGGAAGCCCTCGACATGGGCTGGATCAACAAGGTGGTCCCGCACAAGAAGCTGTTTGACGAGGTCGAAGCCTGGGCTGAGGAAATCCTCGACAAGAGCCCGGCCTATATCGAGCTTTCCAAGATCAGCTCGAATGTCTGGTGGGACAGCCTTGCGCCGGCCATGGAGCACGCCAAGCAGGTGCTGTTGCGCCTGGCCGGCGGTGAAGAAATGACCGAAGGCGCGTCCGCCTTCATGCAGAAGCGGAAGCCCAATTTCCGCCGTTTCCGCAAGTAGCCGGCCGCAACGGACCGACAGGCAGGGGGCGGCCTGATGCCGCTCCCTGCCGGTTTTGGGATCAAAGCGTTTCTGGGATCAAGCCGTCTGATCAGCGGGGTCGTCAGCGCCTTGCCGCCACCACGCCCGCCTCGATCAGGCGGTTGATTTCGGCCTCGCCGAAGCCGTGTTCGCGCAGCACCTCGACGCTGTGCTCGGCGAAGTTCGGCGCCTGCCGCCGGACGCCGGCCGGGGTTTTGGCGAAATCGAGCGGCACGTTGATCTGCCAGACACGGCCCTCGGTCGGGTGATCGACCTGGCTGAAGAGGCCGACATCCTTGACATGCGGATCGTCGAACAGGTCCTCGCCACGCAGCAGCGGCGCCACCGGGATGTCCGCCTTTTCGAAGAAGTCGAACCATTCAGCGGTGGTGCGGGCGACCAGGATTTTTTCGAAGGTCGAATACAGCTCGTCGATATGGGCGGTGCGCTGATCGAGCGTCTTGAAGCGTGAATCGGCGGCCAGATCGGGCCGCTCGACGCCAACGAAGAATCGCTGCCAGTGGCGGTCGGTGTAGCAAAGCGCGCAGATATGGCCATCCTTGGTCTTGTAGGGCCGCCGGTAGGGCGACATGGTGCGCTCGTAGCCGGCCCCGCCGATTGGCGGCACAAAGGTCAGGCCATAGATGTAATCGATCATGGTATAGGCGGTCAGGGTCTCGAACATCGGGACTTCGATTTCCTGGCCCTCGCCCGTCTTGGCGCGATGCACCAGCGCGCTGGAAACCGCAAGCGCCGCATAGACCGCCGAGGTCTTGTCGGCAATCGGGGTCGGAACGTAGCGCGGGTCGGTCCCCAGATGGCGACCCAGCTGGGCGGCGATGCCGGTCACCCCCTGGATCAGATCGTCATAGGCCGGGCGGTCCCGGTAGCGACCCCGATGGCCATAGCCGATGCAGGCACAGTAAACGATCCTGGGGTTGACCCGGGCGATATCGGCATAGCCGATGCCAAGCTTCGCGGCCGGCTTGCGCCGGAGATTGAGCATGAAGACGTCGGCTTTCTCGACCAGCCTGGCCAGCACCGCGCGTCCCTCGGCCTGGGTCAGGTCCAGGGCCACGGCCCGCTTGTTGCGGTTGAAATTCAGGAAATGGGCCGACATGTCGTCGTGATGGGCGCGCCCCAGCCGGCGCGAGGTGTCGCCGGTCAGGGGTTCGACCTTGATCACATCGGCGCCCAGATCGCCCAGGATCTGGGCTGCAAACGGGCCATAGAACACGGAACACGTATCGATAACCCGGATACCGGAAAGGGGCCCGCTCATGCTGTCTCCTGGATTGACTCCAATGTAAAAAGGGTTGCCATTCTAGCCGGCTTCGGGGGCCGCACAACGTCGGCCTCCCCCTTTTCACTGGGCGGTATCCGGCGTATGAGCAATCTTTGCCCGGCCCAAAGGCCCGGCGCGCCAAAGGATGGGAAGGGTCATGGATTTCGAGTTTACAGACGAGCAATTGGCGATCCGCGACGGTGTCTTGAAGACCATCGAGCGTTTCGACGATGCCTATTGGCTGGCCGTCGATCGCGATGCCCGTTTTCCGGTGGATTTCTGCCAGGCCCTGGCCGATGCGGGCTGGCTTGGCATCGTGGTGCCGGAAAGATACGGCGGCTCGGGCCTTGGCTTCGTCGAGGGTGCCTTGATGATGCAGACGATCGCCGAGACCGGCGCCTGCCTTTCGGGCTGCTCGGCCGTTCACATCAACATTTTCGGCCCGCAGGCCGTCATCCTGCATGGCAGCGAAGACCAGCGCGAACGCTGGGTCAATCGGCTCATTACCCTCAAGGATCGGGCCTGTTTCGGGGTGACGGAACCCAATGCCGGCGTCGATACCACCCGGGCCCAGTGCCGGGCGGAATGGAACGGGAAGAACTATGTGGTAAGCGGCCAGAAGATCTGGACCACCACTGCCCAGGAAGCGAACAAGATCGTTCTGCTGGCCCGCACCACGCCAATTGACAAGTGCAAACGGCCGGCTGACGGTCTCAGCCTGTTCTATACGGACTTCGATCGCCGCTACGCCGAGGCCCGCGTGATCCCGAAAATGGGCCGCGAAGCCGTCGACACGAATCAGGTCTTCTTCGATGGCATGCCGGTTCCGAAAGAGGACCTGATCGGCGAGGAAGGCAAGGGCCTCCGCTACATCTTCGACAGCATCAACCCGGAACGCATCATTGTCGGGGCCGAGACGATTGGCATCGGCCGTGCGGCGCTGCGCAAGATCTCGGCCTATGCGAACGAGCGGATCGTGTTCGGCCGGCCGATCGGCAAGAATCAGGCGGTCCAGCATCCATTGGCGGAAAGCTGGTGCGAGCTTGAAGCCGCCAACCTGATGACCTTCAAGGCCGCCAGCCTGTTCGACCAGGGCAAGCCCTGCGGCGCCGAAGCCAATGCCGCCAAGTTCCTGGGCGCCGAGGCGGGTCTCAGGGCCTGCAAGCGGGCGATCTTTGCCTATGGGGGTATGGGCTATGCCAAGGAGTTCCACGTCGAGCGTTATTATCGCGAGATCTGGATCCAGCGCATTGGCCCGGTGACGCCGCCGCTTCTGCTGTCCTATATCGCCGAGCGGATCCTGGGGCTGCCGAAGTCGTACTGATGGCGGGCCGATCTTGTGATGGGCCAATCTTGTGATAGGCCTGTCTATAAGATGGCCTGTCCATTGGATCATTTGCCGGGTCGAAGGGGCTGTGACAATTAACCTCCGTTAACCTCGGGTTCACGGCTCCTGGTCTAGTCTGCCTGCCCGACCCGATTGGCCGCCATCTCGACGGCCGGGGCGTTGTTCGAGGCGATCAATGGTCGACAATGCGGCCGGGCTGACGGCATCCGTCTCCGTCGCCAGTGGCGTAACGACGCCCCACCTTGATACGCCCCGCCTGCGCCTGCGGCCGCTGCCGGCCTTGTCGTTGCGGCACCTGGTCCTTGGGATCGCCGCCCTGATCGTCGCCCCAAGCGCGCTTGCGCTTGCGCTTGGCATTGCGGTGGCGGAACGGAACACCAGCGAACTCTTCCATGAAGAGGCTTCGCAACTGGTCGACGAGATCGAGCGCAAGATCCACTCGCATTTCAATCCCGCCATGGTGCAGGCCGCCTATGTTGCCGACCTGGTCAAGCGGGGCGATCTTGATCCGCGCCGGGATCAGGTCTTCGGGCCGGCCCTGATCGCGGCGCTGGCAGCCGCACCGCAGGTCCGGCAGCTTGCCTTCGTCGACTGGAACGGCAAGGCCCTGCGCGCCCAGCGCAGCAGCGGGGCCATCTGGCGCTCGGACTGGTCACAGGATTCAAACCTGCGACGGATTGCGGCCGAAGTGGCCGGGCGTGACGGTCCGCAATGGGGCAATTTCTTCTTTGCCGAATCGGTCCAAAGAACCTTTCTCACGATCCATACGCCGCTTGGTCGCAACGGCCAGAATTTCGGCACCCTGGTCTCGGTTCTGTCGATCGCCGACCTGAGCGAGTATCTCGAGCGCGAGCTTGCGTCGACTGGCTGGCGTGCGGTCATCGTTCGTGACCGCGACGAAGTGGTTGCCCAGTCCTGGGCTCTTGCTGCGCCGCCAGCGCTAAGCGATCAGAAGCCGCTGGCGCGATCCTGGGAGGTCAACGATCCGGTCCTGACCAGCCTTGCCCTTGCCGCGGACCAGCCCGACTTCGCCGAGGGTGGTGAGGAGTTCCGCTCCCGCTCCACCCGCGCCGACGGCATGGACTATTTCATCGGCGAGCGCCAAGTCAGGAGTTTCGGACCCGAAGCGTGGACGATCCAGGTCTTCGCGCCCTATGCGCAGATCGAACGCCAGACCGATCGCATTCGCCTGATCGCGCTGGTTGGCGGGATCCTGATCGGTTTCGCCATGCTGCTGACGCTGATGATCAGCCGCCGATTGGCGCGGCCCTTTCGGCGCTTCGCGGTGGCCGCCCGCCGGGTCCGCCGGCTCGACCTTGATCGCGTCCGGCCGGTGCGGGCAAGCGGGGTGGTCGAAATCGATGCGGCCGTCCACGATTTCAACACCATGCTCGGCTTCCTGCGCGGGGCAATGCGCTATCTGCCAAGCAGCCTGGTCGCAACCCTGGTCCGCCGGGGCGCGATCGAGAACGTGCATACCGAAACGCGCGAAATCACCGTCATGTTCGTCGACATCACCGGCTTCACCAAGATGGCCGAACACCTTCCGGCCGGGCATCTGGTCGATCTGCTGAACGAGCATTTCGCCATGCTGGCGGACTGCGTCGAGGCCGAAGGCGGAACCGTCGACAAGTACATCGGCGATGCGATGCTGGCCTTCTGGGGGGCGCCTGAACCCCTGGTCGATCATGGCGAACGCGCCGTGCGCGCGGCGCTTGCGATCACCGCCAGGCTGGGCGAGGCCAATCGGCGCCGGCGGCGTGATGGCCTGGCCCCCATTCGCGTCCGCATCGGCCTGCATTCGGGGCCGGCCGTGGTCGGCAACATCGGCGCGCCAACGCGGCTCAATTACACGGTGGTTGGCGATACGGTGAATGCGGCGCAGCGGATCGAAGATCTGGCGAAGAACTTCCATCGCGACGGCGAGGACTGGATCATTCTCGCATCCCGAAGCGTGGTGACGGCGGCCGGCCGGGACACCGACGAGATTTCGCTTGGAACGTTCATGCTGCGCGGGCGCGGCAGCCCGATCGAAATTTTCCGAATCGGCTGACGCGCGTTTCGATCACGGTCGCACCAGCAGGGCGACGGCACCCAGACCGCCATCCGCGCAGACGCTGACGATGGCCCGGCTTCCGGATGGCATCGTTGCCAGGGCTTGAACCGCCTGGCTTAGAATGCGCGCCCCCGTTGCGCCGAACGGATGCCCAAGGGCGATACTGCCGCCATTGGGGTTGATCCGCTCGCGCGGGACCTCGGCGGGTGTCGCCAGGACCCCGGCCCGATCGCGCAGGAATTCGGGGCTTTCGATCGCCCGCAGATTGCAAAGCACCTGGGCCGCAAAGGCTTCGTGGATTTCCCACAACGCGATATCGCCATGGCCCAGGCCATGGCGATTCAGCAGGCGCGGGATGGCATAGGCCGGCGCCATCAGCAACCCCTCGTTCTTCAGGTCGACGGCGGCAAACTCCCAATCCAGCAGCCGGACCCGGGGAATGGAATCGGGAAGACGCGCAAGACCGCTCTCGGTCGCGACCCATAGCCCGGCGGCGCCGTCGGTGAGCGGCGAGGCGTTGCCAGCCGTGATCGTGCCCTTGCCGCTGGTGCGGTCGAAAACCGGCTTCAGGGCAGCCAGCCGCTCGCGGCTTGTGTCGCGCCGCGGCAGCGGGTCCCGATCGACCGTCTCGACCGCGACGATCAGATCGTCGAAGAAGCCGCGCTCCTGGGCTGCGATGGCATGGCGATGGCTGGCCAGCGCGATGTCGTCCTGCGCGTCGCGCGGAATGGACCAGGTCTTGGCCATCTCCTCGCAATGCTCGCCCATGCTGAGGCCGGTGGTCCGGTTCTTGACGCTTTGGACCTGGAGACGGATATCGGCCAGCCGCAGTGCGCGCAGGGCATTGATGCGCCCGCCCCAGCCGCGCGCCTGGGCGGCGCGGCGCAGCCCATCGGACAGGTTCTGGCCCAGTCCCGCCTGGACCCGGCTCATGGTCTCGACGCCGCCGACCAGCGCCAGGCTTCCGGCGCCCTGCGCCAGCATCCCCGCCGCGGCAAAGGCGGCGGCCATGCTGGTTGCACAGGCCATCACCGTCGAGAACGCCGGCACGCGCGGATCAAGGCCGGCATCCAGCCACACCTCGCGGGCGATGTTGCTGTAGGCAAGATTGGGTGCGACCGTGCCCCAGATCGCAAGATCGGGTGATTCTCCCGAACGCAGGCCTGCGGTCATTGCGCGCACGACCGGCACGGACAGGGCAATGGCGTCATAGGCCTTCAACGGGCCATCGACCCGCGCGAAGGGGGTGCGCTTGCCGCAGGCCAGCCAAAGCGGTGTCGACCAGTCGATGCGTGGTGGCAGAGCCATGGTGATGTTCTCCCCTCACCGGACGATCGGTTGCATGCCCGGGACCATCATGGTCACGCCCGGCATGATGGCAACCGCGATGACGGTATCGCGGGTGGTCGGCCGCCGCTCGGGCAAAGGTCCTGCCGAAGTCCTGATCGGGTCAGCCCTTCAGGTGCTGGATAACATGCGGCAGGGCCAGCATCTCGTCGCTCTTGCGGCGGAACACGCCGTGCAGCTTGTCGGCGGGCAGCCCAAGCTGGACCAGGGCCTCGCCAATCCGCGCGACGTCTTCGTAACGTTCGATCAGGCCGTCGCGCAGCTGGAAGCAGCCGACACCATCCATCACCACGCGCTGGCCGGCGCTGTGCGGCATCTTGCTTGTATAGCTGAACAGCCAGCGCACATAGCCGGTGCGGCCGTCGCAGACCGGGTCGATCATCTGCCAGCGATAATTGTCGGCATCGCGATGAAAGGAATCCTTGATCATCGACGCAATGGCGTCACGGCCCTGGAACGTGCCGTAGAAGGCATCTTCATAAATGCCGTCCTCGGTGAACAGGGCGGCAAAGCTGCGGCCGTCGCCGACTTCGGCGGCGGCGGTGAAGTCCTTCAGGATACGCGCAAAGTCCATGCTGACCTCCCAGAGTCCGTGCTGTGGTTGTCTTGTCCTTTTTTCGGCGGATTGCGGTCGGCCGTGCCGCGGGTCAGGCACCCGGCCCGGTTCGCGGCACGCGGCCCTCGATGGGGTAAAGCGGGTCGTTGTAGCCAGGCGTCGAGGCGTGCCCGGTCGTGACCAGGCGGTCGACCAGGGCCTCGTCTTCGGCCGTGAAGGGGGCGTCGAGCACCAACAGGTAATCGTCCATTTGCTCTTCGGTGCGGGGCCCGACGATGGGGGCCGTGATCAACGCGTTGTTCAGCACCCAGTTGATCGCGAACTGGACCGGCGTCAGGCCGCGCTGCCGGCAATGGGCAATGATCGTCTCGGCGATCGTAAAAGATTCGGTCCGCATCTCGGTTTCCAGGATGCGCTTGTCCTTGCGCCCGGCGCGCGACCCGGTGGCCGGCTCGGCTCCGGGCCGGTATTTTCCGCTCAGGACGCCGCGCGCAAACGGGCTGTAGGGTGCGACCCCCAGGCCGAAATGGTGGCAGCAGGGCAGGACCTCGACCTCGGGCTGGCGGTTGAGCAGGTTGTAATAGGGCTGACACACCACTGGCCGGCCGACGCCAAGGCGGTCGCTGATGGCGCAGATTTCTGCCATCCGCCAAGCGCGAAAATTGGATAGGCCGACATAGCGGATCTTGCCCTGCCGCGTCAGGTCGCCAAGCGCCATGACAGTTTCTTCGAGCGGCGTTCCGATGTCTTCGCGGTGCAGATAGAGAATATCGATATAGTCGGTCCCCAGCCGTCGCAGGCTGGCATCGACCGATTGCCAGATATGCTTCCGCGACAGGCCGCGATCATGGATGCCCTTGCCCATGGGCTGGGCCACCTTGGTGGCCAGGACCCAGGCGTCGCGGTCCGTGGCGATGCTGCGGCCGACGATCTCCTCGGACGCCCCCATGCTATAGGCGTTGGCCGTGTCGAGAAAGTTGATCCCCGCGTCACGCGCCTTGGCGATGATCCGGGCCGAGGTCGGCGCGTCGGTGGGACCGCCAAACATCATGGCGCCCAGGCAGAGCGGTGAAACCCTGATTCCGCTGCGGCCAAGCCGGCGATAATGCATGCAATCCCCCTTGTGCAAGGCTCATTCGCCGGCTCGGACGGCGGTGCCGCCGGCCCGGACGGCGGTGCCAAAGATGGCATGGGCAGGCTGGGTCGGCGGCGAATGTCGTTCGACCGCAGCCGGATTGGAGCGGGTGATGGGAATCGAACCCACGTTCTCAGCTTGGGAAGCTGATGTTCTACCATTGAACTACACCCGCGCCCCGGCCCCGATTCTTAGATCAAGTGCCGACGCCCCTCAAGCGCCGCCATGATGATGAAGCCACGCTAGGAAGGGGCTTGCCTTGGGGGTATGCTTCACCAAATGAGTCGGATCAAGCCGCTGGCTGCCGGGCGTGGTTTCATGAACGTTTCAGTTGATCTTCGTCCAACCTTGAATCCTTTGAAATTCCAGGACCCTGACAAGACCTTGACGGGCGAGACCAGGGCCAGCGTTGCGCTTCGCGCCCTGGAAACGCTTTGGATCAACACCGGCACGTTGTGCAATATCGCCTGTCGCGGCTGCTATATCGAATCGAGCCCGCGCAACGACCGCCTTACCTATATTTCGTGCGCCGAGGTCCAGGCTTACCTCGACGAGATTGCGCGCGACCGGCTGCCGGTGGCGGAAGTCGGCCTGACCGGTGGCGAGCCCTTCATGAACCCCGAGATCATGCCGATCCTGGATCTTGCCCTGGCCCGCGGCTTTCGCGTCTTGGTGCTGACCAATGCCATGCGGCCGATGGAACGCCACCGGGCCAGGCTGCTTGATCTGAAGAACCGGTTCCAGGACCGTCTCCTGATTCGGGTGTCCCTCGATCACTACGAGGCCGAACGCCATGACCATGAACGCGGCGATGGCAGCTATGCCCGCACCCTGGACGGGGTACGCTGGCTTGTTGCCAGCGGGTTCCGGGTCGCCATTGCCGCACGGACCATCTGGAACGAACCGCCCTGGAACGAACCGGCCGAATCGCTGCGGGCCGGTTTTGGCCGCCTGTTCGCGCGCGAAGGGTGGCCGATCCAGGCCTCCAATCCGCAGTCCCTGGTGCTGTTTCCCGAGATGGAGCAGACCGCCGATGTCCCCGAGATCACGACGGCCTGCTGGGGCATCCTGAACCGCTCGCCAGACGAGATGATGTGCGCCAGTTCGCGCATGGTCGTGAAACGCATCGGCGCCAAGCGGCCCGCCGTCGTGGCCTGCACGCTGCTTCCCTATGACGCGCGCTTCGAAATGGGAGCGACGCTTGCCGAAGCGGCGACACCGGTCAAGCTCAACCATCCGCATTGCGCGAAGTTCTGCGTGCTGGGCGGGGGGCGCTGTTCGTGATGGGGTGCAGCTTGACGGCCATGGCGCTGCGTCCTATGAGAGCGGCACCGTGGTGATTTGAGCCGACCGGCTTGCGGCCACGTTAAACAACCCGCTAAAAGGTCGTAGCGCCCGGCCGCTCCGACAGTGAGTGGGCGGGTTTTTTGTTGGCGCGTCGCGGCCCGGTCGGCGGTGAGGACGATGTGATGACAAAGCCACCAGCAGATCCGAAGACCTGGAACCCCGAGACCAAGCTGGTTCGCGGCGGTACCGTGCGCAGCCAGTTCCGCGAGACCAGCGAAGGGCTCTTCCTGACGTCGGGGTTCGTCTATGACTCGGCCGAGCAGGCCGAGGCCTGTTTCAAGAATCAGGAGCCCGGCTTCGTCTATTCGCGCTTCTCCAATCCCACCGTGCGCATGTTCGAGGATCGGCTTGCCCTGCTTGAAGGCGCCGAAGCCTGCCGGGCAACCGCAAGCGGCATGGCGGCGGTATTCACCAGCCTTGCCTGCCAGCTGCGGGCCGGCGACCGGGTCGTTGCGGCGCGCGCGCTGTTCGGGTCGTGCCAGTTCATCATCGGCGAAATCCTTCCGCGCTGGGGGATCGAGACCGTCTTTGTCGATGGCACCAACCGTTCCGCCTGGGCCCAGGCCCTGTCGCGGCCGACCAAGGCCGTGTTTCTGGAAACGCCGTCCAATCCGACTCTCGAGATCATCGATCTCAGGGCGGTTGCCGATCTGGCCCACGCGGCCGGCGCGCGGGTCGTGGTCGACAACGTGTTCGCCTCGCCCATGCTGCAGAAGCCACTCGAACTGGGTGCCGACATCGTTGTCTATTCAGCAACCAAGCACATCGACGGCCAGGGGCGGGTGCTGGGCGGCGCGGTGCTGGGCACGGCCAAATATGTCGATGACGAGCTCACCCCGTTCCTGCGCCATACCGGCCCGGCGATGAGCCCGTTCAACGCCTGGGTCCTGCTCAAGGGCCTGGAGACCCTGTCATTGCGCATGGCCCGCCATTGCGAGAATGCGCGCCGCGTCGCCACGTTCCTCGATGGGCGACCGGGGCTGGCGCGGGTTCTTTATCCCGGTCTTGCCAGCCACCCCCAACACGCGCTTGCCAAGGCACAGATGCGGGACTTCGCGAACATCGTCGTGCTTGACTTCGCGGGCGGCAAGGACGCGGCGTTCCGTTTTCTCGATCGCCTGACGCTGGTCGACATTTCCAACAACCTGGGCGATGCAAAAAGCCTGGCCACCCATCCCGCCACCACGACCCATCAGCGCCTGACGCCCGCGGAACGAGCCGGCATGGGCATCACGGATGGGACCGTCAGGCTGTCGATCGGCCTCGAGGACGTGAACGACATCCTCGCCGACCTGGACGGGGCCCTCGGCCCGTGACGCGTGGATCGAGAGCCTGGACAACACCGGTTCCCCGACTATCATGGTCACGTGCGGCGGCAGTGCCGGTTTGCGCCCAAGGTTGGTTTCTTTCCCAGCGAAAGTCGAGGCAGGCGATGGGCAGCAAGAACGCGAACATGTCGTATTCGGAAACGACACGGGCGATCCGGGTATCGGTCGAGCCGGAATACCTGACCGACCAGTCGGCGCCAGCCGACAAACTACTTCGTCTGGGCCTATCACATTGAAGGCGATCCGGAACGAGGCGATGAGGACAGCAGCTTCGCCGCCGCTACTGGCGGATCACCGACAGCCAGGGGCATGTCCAGGAAGTGCGGGGCGACGGCGTGGTGGGCGAGCAGCCGGTCCTGCGGCCGGGGAATCCTTCCGCTATTCAAGCGGAACGCCGTCACAAGTCGCCATCGGGGATCATGGAGGGATTCCACGAGATGCACAGCGCGAGCGGCGAGCAGTTCCGTCCGCGTACAAGGCGTTTTCCGATTGCCCGCACGTGCCAAGGCGCGTGCATTGAGGGGCCGCTGCGCAGACCTGGGCAGGCAGGATCTGAGCGATGAGCGCCGACCAGCGGGACATGAAGATCATGCGTGGCGCTTCGGCCCCGCGCGATGGCGGACGGCCAAGCCGCGACGAGGCGTTGAAGGCGGTGCACCCCGATCCGCTATGCCGGCGATGATCCGGACCGCGAGGGCCTGCGCGCAACGCCCGATCAAGGCCCGATCCTATGACGAATATTTTGCCGGCTATCGCGAAGACCCGATCGAGATCCTGCAGCGAACCTTCGAGGAAGTGGACGGCTACGACGAGATCGTCCTGCTGCGTGACATCCTGGCTGACCACTGCAGCATCACTTCGCCCCGATCATCGGCAAGGCGCATGTCGCCTATCTGCCGCGCAGCCGTGTCGTCGGCATCAGCAAGCTGGCCCGGGTCGTCGATATCTTTGCAAAGCGCCTGCAGATCCAGGAAAAGATGACGGCACAGATCGCCAACGTGGTCGATCAGGTGCTGCAGCCGAAAGGGGTCGGCGTCGTCATCGAGGCCGCACACCAGTGCATGACCACCCGCGGCGTGCATCGGCCGGGCGTCACCATGGTGACCAGCCGCATGCTGGGCGCCTTCCGCGATGATCAGGCGACGCGGCGCGAATTGCTGGCGATGCTCGGCAATCTTTCGGGCGGCACGCTGCAGAACGTCTGATCAGTGGAAGCCGGGTCGTCGCGGCCGGGGCAGAGTTGTAGACAAGGCAAAGCTGTAGGCAGGGCAAAGTCGCGGGCAGGGCCAAAGCGTGAGCGACACGCCTCAATCGATGATCAGCGATCAGGTCGCGTTCGATACGACGTCTGCCAATTCCAACCCGGCACTGATCGAGGAATTCGCTCAGAACACCGGCGCGCTTCGGCGCGCGCATGGTGCTGGATCGCAACCCGGCCGGCGACAAGGCCATCTTCTGCGCCAGGCCTGGTCGCTGGATGGGCCAAGGTACCAGCGTCGGGATACGGTCGATGTCGCCGGTGGCGGGCCAGCCCTGGGACGGCGATCCCTTCGGCGAAGCTGAACGCGCATGGGTACATGGCGATGCGGCACCGCCGACATGAAAGGCTTCATCGGAACGGCGCTGGCGATGGTGCCGCGGTTCCTGGCTGCGGCCACTGGGTACACCGCTTCACTTCGCCCTGTCGTTCGACGAGGAACTGGGCTGCCAGGGGTGCCATCCCTGATCCATCGCCTGATGCGCGAACTGCCGCGACCCAGGCTGGTCATCGTCGGCGAGCCGACCGAGATGAAGATCGCCAATGCCCACAAGGGCGTTTACGGCTTTGCGACCACGGTCACAGGCCTGGAGGGACATTCCTCGGCGCCGGGTCGTGCCGCCAGCGCGGTCTTTGCCGCCGCGAAATTGATCGCATTCCTGGACCGGCTTGGTGACGATCTCCGCCAGCGCGGCCCTTTTGATCCGACCTTTGATCCGCCCCACACAACGGTCAATGTCGGGCTTGTGCGCGGCGGGACGGCGGTCAACATCGTCCCGCGCCAATGCAGCTTCCACTGGGAATTTCGGCCCCTGCCGACCGCCGATGCCGAAGACATCCTGGCGCGATTCAATCGTTTCGCGAACGAGGCGGTCCTGCCCGCGCTGCGCCAGGTGGCGCCCGATGCCGGGATCGAAACCGCCGATCAGGCCGCCGCTCCCCGTGGCCAGGCGCCGAATGCCGGCTGAAACCCTGGTCCGCCATCTGACCTGGTCTCAACGCCGCGGGGCGGTCGCTTTCGCCACCGAGGCTGGGCTGTTCCAGGAGGCGGGACTTCCTGCCGTCGCCCGCGGTCCGGGCAGCATCGACCAGGCCTGGTCACCGAACGAATACATCGACGAGATCGGGCAGGTCGAGGCCTGCGCGGCTCTCTTCTCGGTCGCCTGGCGGACTGGATGCAGGCGAACAGCCAGGATCGTCCCATCCCGGCGGAGCAACCAGATCAGCATAGGTTGCGCCTGTGTCCTGGCCCGCTTCTGCGGATCAGCCCCGGCCATCTCAAGGTGCCGCATCGGCAACGCCGCCCGGACCCAGCAGCTTGCGCCCTTGGCCGGCGGTGTACTGCAGGTCTCGTCCGACATCCGCTAAGCTCGCGTCCGCCCGCCAGGCCGCCCCACCTGATAGCGATAGAGCCGCTTCCAGGCGATACATCCAGCAGAAGGCCTCGCCCACGGTGCGGCCATGGGTAAGCGCGCCATGGTTGCGGTGGACGATGGCCCGCCCTCTTCGCCCGCATCGCGCACGATTCGCTCGCGCTCGTCCAGGTTCAAAGCTGCGCTTCATAGTCGCGGTAGCGCACGAAGTCCCACATCAGCAGGGCCTTCCTTGGCTCAGGGGCAGCAGTCCTTCGCATGGCGATCGGCTTGTTGCGTTCGCGGTATGCATCACGCAGATTTGTTCGAAGCCGCGCCATGCGGAATGGCGCTGTGAATGACGCAGCGGCGGGGTTGAGCTGGCCCTGATCGCCGTCCACCACCTTGCCGTGCAGGCGTCGACCTTGATCAGTGACGATGCGGTGATTTCGTCGAAAAGGAACCCGAACGGATTGACCAGGAAATGATCCTCGGGTCCGGGCACCCGGCCGGCATGCGTGCCCGCCATGTCCGACATGCCATACAGATCGGCCAGCCGAGCGCAGGCGGCAAGATCGCATCGAACCTTCCATTCCTCGGCGCTCATCCGGCGCGAAACGACGCGCAGCGATTTCGGTTTCGCCTTGCTTTTTGACACGACGCGAAGCGGTTTTTTCTTGGCAGCGCGTAGCCGGTGTTTCCTCCTTTTCTGTCAGCAGCGTGTTTTCAGGCCTGGAACGCGCCGACATGACAAGCTGCGGTTCCGCGAACGGCGCCCCTTCGCCGGGTGGTAGCGCACGCCTCTGGCCGCTGTTGTCCAAATTCCTGCCGGTGAATCTTGACCAGGCACGCAAATGCTAGAGCCTTTTAAGCTCAGATAGGCGGTTCTGTTTGAAGCCGTTCTATTTCAGGATTCCGCTGGGCGGCCAGACAGGCGCCTGCCGCTTGGTTACGGGCGGCAGCCCGCAAGCGCGAAATCCGCGCCACGCGTGATCCCACCAGCTATGGCATGCGGTGACCGACCCGCGGCTGGCGCATCAGGTATTCGTTCAGGTGGCGCGTATCGCTCGATTCCAGCGAGCCATTGATGTCGTCTATCAGCCCTTCGGTCATCTGGAACCACAGCCGTTCACGCTGGTTGAGGGTGGCGCTTCAGCCAAGGTGCGGCGCTGTTCGGCGTTCGCCTGCGCGAAGGCGACCGAGCGACCCTGCGCATCGAAATTCTCTGATCGCCGCATCCAGGGCGCCGTCATAGCGCTCGGCCTGCTGTGGTCATGCTGCGCAAGCCGCTTGTCAGCGGCAAGGCGGAACCTCGACGATGCTTGCCCTCTGGATGACCAGCCGCGCCCGGCCGCTGGTGCTGACCGCCCAGCGCCGTTCACGGCCCAGCGTGCCATCGCGGTGCCGGGTGGCACCGGCGCAAGATGCTCGACGTTGTAGGGCCTCGGCGGCTGGTATTCCTCGACCACGTCGATGGCCGCCACGTTCAGCCGATCTTCGGCAGATGGCTGTAGGTGAGATCCGGATAGGCAGGCTTCTGCGGCGCCTGGCAGCCGCCCGCCAACAGCAGAATGAAAGTGACGGTGGCGAAAGAGCGAGAGCCGGAACTTGATCATCGTCGGTGCTCACACTGGCTCAGGGGTTGACGGCGACTCTGTCACGTTGTGGTTTGGTCTTCAAGAATGGGCGGTCAGGGCTTCGCCGTCAGGGTGCTGCGGGCAGGACATCACAGAACACGAACCTGTCGCGTTCGATGATTTCGCTGGGCAACCGGATCGGGATCGGGTTCGTAAACATCGGTCCCGCATAGGCGAAGCCAGGAAATCCCCGCCGCGCTCGCCGCAGGGGTCGGCGCCGGCGGGCAGGTTATCCAGGAACGATGGTCGAAGCGTTCGGCCGATGCCGAAAGCGCGATCGGATTCGGCGCGGATCGACATGTCGATGACCGATTCGACCGCACGACCATCGTCCGGGCCAGCTGCCGGGTGTCTGCACCCCACAAGGGAAAGATGCGCACGCCGGTCAGGGCCAGCTTTTCGCGGTAGCGGCGGGAACAGTTCAGCAGTTGGATCGCCGAAGGCGAAGGAAGATGCCGTCCGCCTGTGCCGTTGCCATGGCCTTGGCCATGGCCCTTTTCGTAGACGTCGTTGGGGCCTTGGGATCGCGACCGAGATCAGGGGCAGGCCGGCGGCCTTGGCCTGAAGGCCAGCAGGCCTCGCGCACGGCGCATGGCGACCACCTGGCATCCCGGTTGACGACGGTCAGCAGCCCGGCAATCTCGACCGTGCCGTCTTGTTGCAGGACATGTAGCGCCCACGCGCTCAAGCTTGCCGCTGCTCCAGGACAGAAGGGCCTTGGGCTTTGTCATGCCGGGAATCTACGGCCCAAAGCGTGGCGGAAAAAGGGCGGCCTTGTCAGAGCGCCGCAAGATCGGCGTCGCTGAACGGATAGGCGGTATTGCAGAACTCGCAGGTGACGACGATTCGGCCGTCGATCTTGAACTCGTCAAGGCTGTCCGGCGCGATCGCACGCAGCGTCTGCACAACCCGTTCGCGCGAGCAGCGGCACCGGTCAGCGACTGGTTTGGCCGCATAGGCACGAATGCCGTCCTCGTGGAAGAGCCGGTAGAGAAGGCGGTCGGGGGGAAGGTCGGGATCGAGAAGCTCGTGATCGCGGGCGCTGGCCACCAGGCCGACCGTCCGCCGCCAGTCGTCCTCGCTGTCCTCGGTCGCGCCCGGCGTCGGAAGCCGCTGGCACATGATGCCGCCCGCCCGCCACCGGCCATCGGCGGTTGAACGCCCGACCCCAAGCCGGATCACCGTTTCCAGCTGCTCGGACTGGCGGAAATAGTGGTGCACGCAATCGGCCAGCGTCGGGCCGGTGATGGCGACAATCCCCTGATAGCGCTCGGTATCGGGTCCCTGATCCACCGTAAAGGCCAGATGGCCGCCGCCCAGAAGCTGGGGAACGGATGCGCCCGCGCCGCCGTCGGTCGCGGCGGCCAGCTCGGCAATCCTGGCCGGGTCGAACTGCGCATAGCCGCGCATGCCGCCGTCGCTGGTATAGTCGGCGACGACCAGATTGACGGCGCCCTTGCCGACCGCCTGCAAGGTGAAGACGCCTTCGTATTTGAGCGCGCCGCCCAGCAGCGTCGCCAGGGCCAGGGCCTGGGCCAGCAGCCGCGCCACCGGTTCGGGATAGTCGTGCCGGCACAGAATGGCGTTCACCACCGGCCCCAGCCGGATCAGCCGGCCGCGAAGATTCGATCGGTCGGTCTGGAACGGCAGCAGGATGTCGTCAGCGATCACCGCTTCACGCGGGATGGTAACCCGGGCACAGGCACCAGGTCAGCACACCCTTCTGGGTGTGAAGCCGGTTTTCCGCCTCGTCCCATACCACCGAGCGGGGGCCGTCGATCACGCCAGGGGTGACTTCTTCGCCCCGATGGGCCGGCAGGCAATGCATGAAGATCGCATCCGGGGCGGCGGCGGCCATCAGCCGCTCGTCCACCCGATAGGGGGCAAGCAGATTGTGGCGGCTGACGCCGTTCACGGATTGGGCACTGCCCATCGACGTCCAGGTGTCGGTCACGACGCAATCGGCGCCGCGCACGGCCTGGGCCGGATCGTCGGTCAGCGTGACGTGTCCGCCATTCGTTCTGGCCCATTCCAGGGTCGCCGGACGGGGCTTCAGGGCCGGCGGGCAGGCAAGGCGCAGCTCGAACTGCAGCCGCACGGCGGCGTGGATCCAGCTATGGGCGACGTTGTTGCCGTCGCCGCTCCAGGCCACCACCCGGCCGGAAATCGGCCCGCGATGTTCCTCGAAGGTCAGCACGTCGGCCAGGATCTGGCAGGGATGCGACTGGTCGGTCAGGCCGTTGATGATGGGAATGGTGGCATGGTGGGCCAGTTCGAACAGCTTGTCGGACGACGTGGTCCGCAGCATCACGGCATCGACGTAACGCGACAGCACCCGCGCCGTGTCGGCAATGGTTTCGCCGCGTCCAAGCTGCATGTCGTTGGCGTTCATGACGATGGCATCGCCGCCCAGCTGGACGATGCCGGCTTCGAACGAAACCCGGGTCCGGGTCGAAGGCTTCTCGAAGATCATGGCGATGGTCCGGCCTTCAAGCGGCTTCGCACCATCCTTCGCCCTGCGGCTCCGTTTGAAGGCCGCGCCCAGGTCCAGGATCTGGCGCAGGGTCGTCGCGTCGAAGCGGTCCAGATCCAGGAAATGGCGGATGGCGGTCACGCGGCCGGCTCCTTTGCAGGGATGCCGGCGCACACCGTTTCGATGATCCGGGCGGCCTCGGCAACCTCGGCCTCGCCGATGATGAGCGGCGGCAAAAGCCGCACGACATTGTCGCCGGCCGGCGCGCTCAGCAGCCCGGCTCCGCGCAGCGCCGCGACCATGTCGCCATTCGGAATGGCGCACTTGATGCCGACCATCAGCCCCATGCCCCGCACCTCGGTGATGGCCTGGGAATGGCGGCGGGCGATGTCTTCAAGTTTCGTCCGCATCAGCTTGCCCATGCGGACCACATTGTCGAGAAACCCCGGCGCCTGGATGACGTCGAGCACGGCGTTGCCGACGGCGGTCGCGAGCGGATTGCCGCCAAAGGTGCTGCCGTGGCTGCCGGCCTTCATGCCCTTGGCGGCCCGCTCGTTGGCAAGGCAGATGCCGATCGGGAACCCGCCGCCGGCGCCCTTGGCCAGCGCCATCACATCGGGCGCCATGCCCGACCATTCATGGGCGAACAGCTTGCCGGTCCGGCCCATGCCGGTCTGCACTTCGTCGAAGAACAGCAGCAGGTCGAACTCGTCGGCGGCGCGCCGCAGGCCCTTCAGATATTCGGCCGAAGCCGCGGTGATGCCGCCTTCGCCCTGGATCGGCTCGACCAGGATGCCGGCCGTCTCGCGGGTGATGGCCTGGCGCAGCAGGTTCAGATTGCCGAACGGCACATGGTCAAAGCCCTCGACCACGGGGCCGAACCCCTCAAGCAGCTTCGCCTGCCCGCCGGCGGCGATGGTGGCCAGGGTGCGGCCGTGGAATGCCTCGACGGTGGTGATCACCCGGAAGCGCTCGGGATGACCGCTTGCCGACTGGTACTTTCGCACCATCTTGAGACCGCACTCGATCGCTTCCGCGCCTGAATTACAGAAAAAGCTGGCGGCGACCAGTTGCTGGCCGCGTTCCTGGTTCGAACAGGTTCGAGGTGCGCCAGCTTGTTCGCCTGCTCGGTCAGCGCCTTGACCGTGGCGGATGGGCGTGGCCGGGTGATGGCGATGCTGCTGCAGAAATCCAGGTAGCGGCGGGCCCGCCGTATCGATCAGATAGGCGCCTTCGCCCTGTTCGAATGCGATGTCGGCCCGCATAGGTTGGCATTACGGCCGGAATCACTATCGTTCTCCGATCCTTGAAGGCGTCCGGCCGGCCAAGTGATCGGCGCCAGAATGCCCCGTTGGCGCAGCATGATGGCCCGGCGGCGTGGTATGGGTGAGCTGGCCCGATCCTGTCAACCGGGGCGGGCTCCGGTCGGCACCCATCTTGACATGGCCCCCTCCTCGGCGGCCATCATCTGGCGCGGACCAAAGACGGTAGAGCAGGATGAGTGGCCAGGGCGCCGGCAGGGCGACGGGGCGCAAGGCCGCTCAGGCCGCGCCCGAGGTGCTGGAGCGGGTGGCTGGCCTATCTCGGCCTGCTTTGCTGCGTCCGAAGCCGGTCTCCGGCGGGTGCTGATGCGGCGGGTAGATCGCGCCGCCTGGGCCGGAACGGTCGAGGCCGGCCGCAGCCGAAGCCGAAGAGGCGCTGATCGAACGCTATCGGCGGTCCGGACTTCGTCGACGATCGACCTTGCTGCGCCGAGGCGCGGGCGAAGCCTGCACCGGCAGGGGGCCTCGAAACGGGCGATCCGGGCGAAGCTTGCCCAGAAGGGCATCGCGGCCGATCTGGTCGAGGCTGCCATCACCGCGCTGGCCGACGTCGCATTCGAACCTGGCGATGGCGGCGTGGACCTGGCCGCCGCCGTGAACTATGCAAGGCGGCGGCGGATCGGCCCGTTCGGCCACCCGGCCCGGCGGGCGGTGCGGCGTGACCGCGATCTTGCCGCCCTCGGCCGCCAGGGCTTTGCTTATGATATTGCACGCCGGGTGGTCGATGCCCCCGACGCGCAGGCGGCGGAATCGCTGGCGGATGCCGCCCCGCCCGTCAGCCGGCGCGGGTGAAATAGGCCTTCAGGTTGCCGATCAGGAAGCGATAGCCTTTTTCCGCATTGGCCAGCGCCTTTTCGGGCGGGGTGCCCAGCGGCTCGAACTCGAACGACCAAGTGACGGTGCAGCTGTTCGCATCCTTGGGGATGACGCGGGCGGTGGCGATGTAGTTCCGGACCGCCATCGGCCCCGATTCCAGGGTGTAGGCGTAGCTCATCGCCTGATCGTCCATGACCGCGAGGCGTTCGACCATGGTGCCCTTGCCGCCATGGGCCACCACCTTGCGGGCCCGGCCGCCTTCCAGGGGTTCGCTCGACGCCAGGGACGAAAGCCATTTCGGCAGGCCGTGGAAATCCCGCACCACCGCCCACACCGCCTGGGCCGAAGCCGGCATGTCCTCGCTCACCGATCCCTGGACGAACGGGGCGCCGAAGCGCTTGATCAGGGCCCGGATCCCGTTCTGATAGGACCGCTGGGCCCGGCCGATGGCATTTCCCTCGCTGACGCCGGTGGGCTCGAAATCGGCAAACCACTCGAACAGCGACGTGCCATCTTCCAGCGCCGTCACCCGCCATGTGCCGAAATAGTTCCTGGTCGGCAACTGGCTCTCCAGGACCTCGAAATCGACCCGGCGCGCGGCATCGTCCTTGGCGATCAGCCGTTCCACAACGAAATGGCCGTCGCGGGTGGAAAGGCGGCGCTTCGACCCGCCGTCCAGCGGCTCGCTCTTGTCAACGCCAGGCAGCCAGCTGGCAAGACCATGAAAATCGCCCACCAGGGCCCAGACGGCATTGGCCGACGCGTTGAGAATGGCGGAACGATAGGCGCGGCTCATGGTCTGTTCCTCGTGAATGGCGATGCGCGGCCTCTGTTCGGGTGGGATCATTGGCTATAATGAAAAATGCCCGACCGCAACCCGAGGCCGACGATGTCCATTACTCTTTATCACAATCCGCGCTGCTCCAAATCGCGCCAGGCCCTGGAACTTCTGCGCCAACGGGGGATCGAGCCCCAGATCGTCGAATACCTGAAGACGCCGCCTAGCGCGGCCGAGATCCGGTCGCTGCTTGCGGCGCTGGGCAAGCGGCCGCGTGAGATCCTCCGCACCAAGGCGGCCTACAAGGAAGCCGGCCTCGATGATGTGAAGATGACCGACGCGGCGGTGATTGCGGCCATCATCCGGCATCCGATCCTGCTTGAACGCCCCATTGCGGTGGCGGGAAAAAGCCGTGATCGGGCGCCCGCCGGAAGACGTGCTGAAGATCGTCTGATGGCGGGATGTCTAATCTTGCCAGCGGCCGGCCGCAATCGATCATGACCCTTGATCCGGCACCGTTTGCCACCAGCGAGATCCGCGTCAACCCAGTCACGGGCCGGTCGGTGGTGATCGCACCACAACGGTCGCAGCGCTTTGTCGCTGGCAGCCTGCGCGACGAAACGGCCCACCCGCCGCTGCCGCCCCATGACCCGAACTGTCCGTTCTGCCTGGGCCAGGAAGCACATCTCGAACGGCTGGTGTGGGAAACACCATCGCCGATCGGCGAGCCCTGGCAGGCGCGGGTGGTGCTGAACAAGTTTCCGATTCTTGCCGCCGCGGCATCGCCGATTGTCGAAGGCGCCGTCGCGGGCCGGCACGAGGTCATCATCGAAAGCCCCCGCCATGATGCCGACATCGCCACCCTGTCGGCGTCCGAGCGTGCGGCGGTCATGCGCACCTATCGCGATCGGGCCCGCGACCTGTGGGCCCTGCCGCGCCACCAGGCCGTCATCCTGTTCCGCAATCGCGGCGCCAAGGGCGGCGCCACCCTGGCCCATCCCCATGGCCAGGTCGTTGCGCCGGATTTCGCGCCGCCGGACCTGATCGCCGAGGAAGCGCGTGCCGCCGCCGATCATCGCGCGCATGGGGCGGGCAGCTTGGCACGCATGGTGGCGGCGGAACTTGCCGATGGCAGGCGCATGATCGATGCTGGCTCTGAATTCGTCGCCTTTGTTCCGCATGCGGCCGAAGTGCCGGGCGAGACATGGATCGTGCCGCGCATACCACAAGCGGGCTGGTGGCAACTGGACGATGCCGCCGCCGGTCGCCTTGGGACGTTTCTTGTCCGCCAGTTGAACCGCATCCGGGCCAGCATGAACGATCCCGACTATTGTTTCGCGGTCGTGGCCGCCACCCGCCAGGCCGCGGCCCAGCCCTGGGCGCATTGGCGGATCGTCGTCTATCCGCGCCTTCACCGGGCCGGCGGGTTCGAGCTTGCAGCCGGGATCGCGGTCAATTCCCGCACGCCCGAGGACTCGGCCGACATGCTGCGCAAGGCGGGCTAGAACCTTTCCCGGCCAGATCGAATTAGGCTGACAAACTGGGCTGACAAAGCGCAGGTGGCCGGGCTTGTCATCAACCGCCTGATCCGGTCTGCCGGGGTGTTCAAACTTTCTTAACCCCGGTTCTCTACGCTCTTTTAACCATGAGTACCGAAAATCCCCTGGGTGTCGCCTTGGGCGCGCCGCCAGTGCCGTCCCGTCCCCCTGCCTTGGGCGCGGCGGGTCACCACCAGATAGATCATCAGACAACGGGCACCTGCGGCTGGCAGGCGGTCACCGGCCGCGATTGGTTCGACTACGGCGCCACCCTTGCGGCCCGCGGGGCGGCTGGGCAAGCCGTCGATGCCTTCGATCGGGCCCTGGCGCTGGACCCCGACAACCCGGAGATCCGCTGGCGGCGGGGTCTTGCCCGGCTTGCCATCGGCGATTATGCGGGCGGCTGGGCCGATGCCGAGGCGCGTCGCCTTATTCCGGGATTTCCGCTCGACCTGCGGCCCGAGCCGTTATGGCAGGGCGAGATGCTGGCCGGCCGCACGCTCTTGATCCAGGCCGAGCAGGGCCTTGCCGATACGCTGCAATTCGTGCGCTACGTGCGCGGTCTGGCCGAACATGCCGAGGGTCGCGTGGTGCTGGCCGCGCAGGCCGAGGTCCTGCCGGTGGTGGAAAGCGCCGTCGGTGCCGATGCGGTGGTCATGCTGGGACAGGACCCGGTCGAGTGCGATTGCTGGGTGCCTCTGCTCAGCCTGCCGGGCATTCTGGGACCGGCGCCCCTTGCGATGCCGGCCTATCTGGATGCCAATCCAGTGCGGATCGCGACCTGGGGCAAGCGGCTTGCGCGGATCAGCCGGCCGCGGATCGGCATTGCCTGGCGGGACGGCGATCGCGACAACGATTTCGTCAGCTACGAACATGTCGCAAGGCTGGCTGCCACGACCGGGATCAAGCTTGTCGCGCTGCCCGCCGATGACATAAGGCTCGATCTTGGCGGCATCATGGGATCGCGGATCGTCGATCTGGGCGCCGATCTGGGCGCCGATGGCACTTTGGCCGACCTGGCCGCTGTTGTCGCCGGCCTCGATCTTGTGATCGCTCCGGATGGCGTGCTTGCGCATCTTGCGGGCGCCTTGGGCACAGCGGTCTGGACTGTTCTGCCTGCCGCGCCAGGCTGGCGGTGGGAGCGGTCGGGCATGACGACGCCCTGGTATCCCAGCATGCGCTTGTTCCGCCCGGCGCCGGACCGGGGTGCGGACGCTGTTTTTGCCCGCATTGCCGCTGCCATAGCGGCCCGCAGCACGGTGGGCTAGGACCGTTATCTCCCACTCCCCCGGGCGTTGCCGGCCATGCTAGGCTTGCTCAGCAACCGAACAGCCCGAGGGGAGACACCGATGACCGATCTCAGCCCGCGCCAGCAGGCACTGAAAGAAAAGTTCATCAAGGAACGCGGCTACTGGAAAGGCGTGTGGGCCAAACTGCTTGAAGTCGATACCGACTTCTTCGAGGCCTATCTTGATTTCACCGCCATCCCGACCCGGCACGGCTATCTCGAACCCTATGTTCGGGAACTCCTCTACATCGCGATCGACATCTCGACGACCCATCTCTATGAACCGGGCCTGCGCGTGCATATCCGCAATGCGCTGGCGCTGGGCCGCAGCCCCGAAGAAATCATGGAAGTCTATGAACTGACGGCGGCGATCGGCATGCATTCCATGTCGATGGGCGTGCCGGCGCTCCGTGACGAACTGAAGCGGGCGGGCCGCGAGATGAAGCCGCTTTCCGACGGCGAGCTGTCGGCGCGCCAGAAGGAACTCAAGGCCCAATTCGAGCGCGAGGTCGGCCCCTGCGAGGGCGAATGGCAGCAGATGCTCGAAATGGATCCCGATTTCTTCAAGGCATGCCTTGATTTCACGGCGGTGCCGTGGCGAAACGGCAAGCTGTCGCCGAAGATCAAGGAATTCGTCTATATCGCGGTCGACGCGGCGACGACCCATCTCTACGAACCGGGCCTCAAGCTCCACATCCGCAAGGCGCTCAAGCTTGGCGCGACCCCGCAGGAAGTGATGGAGGTCCTCGAGTGCAGCGCCGTGCTTGGCATGCACACCATCGCCATGGGCCTGCCGGCCATGCTGGATGAAATGGAAAAGGCCAAGGCGCGCGCGCCGGCCCAGAAGAAAGCCGGCTGATTCGCGCGGCGGGCGACAATCCTGGGGGCCGGCCTTGGTGCCGGCCCTTTCTTATGCAGTGGTGCCGGATCCCGCGGTCCAGGTCGGCAAGCCGTGCCGGCGCGGCAGGAAGCCGAAGAACAGCCCGTAAAGGGCGCCGCAAATGAAGCAGACGACCACGCCCGCATAGACCACGTCGCTCAGGAAGTGCCCGCCCTGCATGATGCGGACGAAGCCGGCGGCGGCACCGAAGACAAGCGCGGCGGCAATCATGGACCGGGGCCGCAATCGTGACCGCCGCGAAACGGCAAGACCCAGCGCCACCAGGCCGAAGGCGGCTGCCGCTTCGCCGGAAACAAACGAACAGTTGCGGCTGCACTGATCGTCGATCAGAAGCGGTGGTGCGAAGGTCCGGGTGCCCCCGAACGGCTCGATCTGCGAGGGGCGCGGTCGGCCCCAGTTGTCCTTGAGGAGCGAATTGACGACCAGCCCGGGCCCGATTGCAAGGCAGGCCAGGACATAGATCAGGCTGCGTGTCGAAGGCAGCCACGGTGGCACCCTGGCAATCCATCGCGCTGCCAGCCGCCAGGCCAGCAGAACGATGCACCCGCCGATCACCACATACATGCTGCCGTAGATCAGGGGGCGGACATAGGTCCAGGGCGGTTCGCGGTTGGCGGGAAAGCCGTTGCCAGGTTCGAAGCCCAGGGCCGCGACCCCAAGGTCGATCTCGGGAAAGGCCAGAAAGAGCGGAGCCAGGGCAAGGCCGATGGCAAGGCTTCCCAGCATCAGCCTTTTCGCAAGCACGCCATTGGCCGGGCGGCCGGTCATTGCGCCAAGGGGGCCGCTTGCGGCGATGGCGCCGTCCCGCGATAGCCCTTCAGCCAATAGATCTCGTACTCGACGTAGCCGTCGGGATGGGTGACCGTCCAGACCGTGCCACGCGGTGTGGCCGAATCGAAATAGGGCCGCACAGGGGTGGCGTCCGGGGTCTTGGTCATCAGCAGGACGTCCCGGCCGGCCAGGTCGCGCATCGACGTCGACATGTCATAGTGATCGCGCCGCAGGCCATTCGGGTTCCATTTCACGACGCGCGGGGCGTTCGCGTAATAGAGCATCTCGACCAGGGGCATGCGGTCGTCGGCCAGCAGCACCGAGCCGGGTCGTTCTGCCAGGTGCGCCGCAATCTGACGGCCGATATCGTCCCAGCCGCGATTGCGCCGGAACGGATCACGCTTGGCGGACAGGTCATGGCCGAAGGCGCGCACGACGACGTCGAAATGCGCGATCGGCACCTGCAGTGCAAGATGGATGGCGATCGCCGCCGGGACGATCCAGCGCCGCGCCTGGTCGGCCCAGGCGACGACCAGCAGACTGGCCGCGACATAGGTTGGCGCCGCCCAGTTGGCATGGGCCCGGGAGATGAAGCTTTGGGCGATCATGATCAGCAGCGGCGGCGCAGCAAAAACGATCAGAAACCGCGCCCGTTCGTCACGCCACCAGCGGCGCGCGGTGACCAGAAGCCCGACCAGGATGGCAAAGGTAATGGGGCCGAACACGCCGAACTGGGCGCCGACGAATTCGGCCATCTTTGCTGGATTGAACAGCGTGCCGCCAAGATTGGCATTGGCGGCGGTATGGCTGAATGTGACAAAGCCGTTGAAGACGTTCCAGGCGATATTGGGCGCGACAATCAGAAGCGCGATGCCGATGGCGGCCGCGGGACCGGCAAGGCCCGATGACGTGCGCCGTGCCGGCGTCAGCATCAGGTAAAGGACGGCCGAAAGCGCGAACAGGGCCATGATGTATTTCGCCATCATGCCAAGCCCGATCGCGGCACCGGTCAGCAGCCACCACTGGCGCTGGTTGGTTTCGATCGCGCGCCAGAATCCGAACAGGGCCATGGCCCAACAGGCCAGCAGCGGCGCATCGGTCGAGATGATGCCCGACGACACGGCGACACCCGGCAGGCTGATGTAGACCAGGGCCGCAAGGCCGCCCAGGCGTGCGCCGGACGGGCTTGCCCCGCCCAGGCGGTAACCCGCCATGCCGATAAAGGCGGCCGCGACGGCATGCATCACCGGCGAAGCCATGCGAATGGCGGCCTCGGCGTGGCCAAAGATGCCGGTGGCCGCGGCAATGAGCCATGCAAGAAGCGGGGGTTTCGAGAAATAACCGAATGAAAGGCGCCGCGACCAATCCCAGTATTGCGCTTCGTCGAAGAACAGCGGCATCGGTGTCAAATGCAGCGCGGCGATCCGCCAGGCCGTGATCGCCACGATGGCGGCGCCGATGGTCCAGGCCCACAGCCGGATCCACCGCACATCGCCGGCGTTGCGCTCGGCCGGCGCGGTTTTGATCAGGGGCGGTGGGAAAGGCTTGGGCGCGGGCGCCGCCGGCGGCGGCAGGGACTCGATCAGAGGGAGCGAATCGGGTGTTGCCGCGGGCGAGCCAGGCGTCTCAGGCTGCGCCGTCATGATTCGACCGCCTGTCGCGACGCACGAAATGCAGGTTGCGAGCATAGATCAGAAGGCCGCCGGCTTGTCCGGCGATGAACACGGGGTCGACCCGGTAGATCGCATAGGCAAGCAGCATCACGCCGCCCGCGACGCTGAAATACCAGAAGGCGACCGGAACGATGCTGCGGCCTTCGCGCTCGCTTGCGATCCACTGAACGATGAACCGCATCATGAAGGTGGCCTGGGCCAGGAATCCGATCCCCAGCCAGATCACGTCCTCGGTGTCATGTGATGCAAGCCAGTCTTGGATCTGCTGCATGGGATCGCCTATCGGCCGGCGCTTAGGGCTTTTCGACAACGTGCGGACGCAGCGGCCGGCGGCGCAGCCACATCACGCCCATCAGATCGGGAATGCCGACAGCCAGCCGGTCGAGCACGCCATATTTCGACGTTCCGGCGCGGCGCGGGCGATGGGCGACACTGACCGATTCGACCGCGTAGCCGGCGCGCCGGACAAGCGCCGGCAGGAACCGATGCATGTGGTCAAAGGCCGGCAGTTCGAGGAAGACGTCGCGGCGAAAGACCTTGAGACCGCAGCCGGTATCAGGCGTGTCGTCCTTGAGCAGGCGGGCCCGCACCGCATTGGCAAGGCGCGACGCCATCCGCTTGCGCCAGGTATCCCGCCGTTGCCGGCGGTGGCCGGCGATCATGGCCAGCGGCGGCCGCTGGCCGGCGCCGGCCTTGGCGTGCTCGAACAGGCTCGGAATATCGGCGGGGTCGTTCTGCCCGTCACCGTCAAGGGTTGCGATCCAAGGCGCCTGTGCCGCACGGACGCCGGACAGGACCGCTGCGCTCTGGCCGCAATTGGCGGCATGGCAGACGATCCGCAATTCGGGATTGGCAGCCCGCAAGGCCACGAGGCGTGCCACCGTCGCATCGGCCGAACCGTCGTCGACAAACACCACCTCGAACGCGAAACGGCCCGTAAGCGCTTGTTTTGTCTCGGTAAACAAGGCCTCGATGTTCTCCGCCTCGTTGTAGACGGGTATGACGACGGATAGGTCCATGGGGGTCCAGGTGGCTTCAAGCCGCCCCGGCTGTAGCACATGGCGGCTGCCGATGCGATACTGACTGCACAGGGCGACCAGGACGGTCGGCACAAGGGCCCTGAGCACGTGATCTGCTGCAATAGCGCGGACAAGCAAAGATCCGGATTGGATAAAGCGGTTTTGGGAGCAGGAATACCATGCAAGCCAAAGAGATAATGACCTCGAACGTCGTCACGGTCAGCCCCGACGCAGCCGTGGCCGATGCGGCAAGACTGATGGTGGAGAAACGGGTAAGCGCCCTGCCCGTGGTCGACGCGGCCGGCAAACTGATCGGCATCGTGAGCGAAGGCGATCTCATGCGCCGGATCGAGCTGGGGACGGAAAAGCGGCGCCCGTGGTGGCTTGCCCTGGTGGCCGGCGACGAAACGCTGGCCCGTGATTTCGCCAAGGCCCATGGCCAGCAGATCAAGGACGTCATGACCCGCACGGTCGTCACGATGCCCGAGGATTCAACGATCGACAAGATCGCCCGCACCCTGGAAGAACGTCATATCAAGCGCATTGTCGTGGTTCGCCACGGCCAGCCGGTGGGGATTGTCAGCCGGGCCGATCTGCTGCGTGCCTTTGCGACCCGCCCGCCGCCGTCCGTCGCGCCGTCCGTCGCAGACCAGGATTTGCGCGCGGCCGTGTCTGATGCCCTGCTCCACAAGGAATGGGGTGGCGTGGCCATGCCGGTCACGGTGATCGTCGAGGCCGGTGTTGTCCATCTGTGGGGCACGGTCGAATCAGAGGCCGTGCGCAATGCGCTGCGGATCGCGGCCCAGGAGGTCGCCGGCGTCAAGGGGGAAAGCCATCTGACCCTTGGCCACCGCAGCACGGGCTGGGGCGAATAGCCGGGGGCGCCAGGGTCCGGCTCAGGGCCGGCGCTGCCCGAACGGGCCCTGCCTCGGCGCTTTGCAACAACCCGCGCGGCTGACGTGCTCGATTACCGGCCAGTCCTGTTCATTCTGGGCTTCATGCTGATGGCGCTGGCGACCGCCATGGCAGTGCCGGCGGTTGTGGACCTTGCCGAAGGCCATGCCGATTGGGCGGTATTCGTCGCCGCCATGGGCGTGACCTATCTGGTCGGCGGATCGCTTTTTTTCACCATGCGCGGCGGCAGTTATCATCTCAATCTTCGCCAAGCCTATCTGTTTACGGCCGTCAGCTGGTCGAGCGTTGCTCTGTTCGGCGCGGTGCCGTTCATGTTCTCGGAACTCGAGCTCAGCATAGCCGACGCCGTGTTCGAGACCATTTCAGGCATCACGACGACCGGCGGGACGGTGATCGTCGGTCTGGATGACGCGCCGCCCGGCATTCTGGTTTGGCGCGGCATGTTGCAGTGGCTGGGCGGCATCGGGCTCATTGCCATGGCGATCATCATCCTGCCGTTCCTGCGGGTGGGCGGCATGCAGCTCTTTCGGATCGAGGCCTCGAACGTGGCCGAGAAAGTGCTGCCGCGCACCGGCCAGATCGTCGCCTATATCGCACTGATCTATGGCGGCCTTTCGGCGCTTTGCGTCGCGGGCTTCCTGATGGCCGGCATGAGCTTCTTCGATGCCGCGTTGCATGCCATGGCGACCCTGTCAACCGGCGGCTTTTCGACCCGCGACGCCTCGATCGGCGCCTACCACAATCCGGCCATCGAATGGATCGCGATCGTTTTCATGATTGCGGGCGGCGCGCCCTTCCTTGTGTTCATCCGGGCGGTGCGGGGCCAGGCCTGGATCGCCATGCGCGATCCGCAGCTGACCGGCTTTCTGTTCGTGCTGGCGGTGGCGTCCCTGGCGATTACGGCGTGGCTTGTGATGGCGCGCGACATGGACACCAGCCACGCGCTTCGCGCGGCGACCTTCAGTGTCGTTTCGGTCGTCACCACGACCGGCTTCGTGACCGATGATTTCAGCGCCTGGGGAACCTTTGCCGAGGTCGCCTTCCTGTTCCTGATGTTTGTCGGGGGCTGCGGCGGGTCAACGTCGGGCGGCATCAAGGTGTTCCGCCTGCAGATCATGGGGCTGATGGTCCGCAACCAGATGCGGCGCATGATCGAGCCGGCCGGCGTGTTTCCCGCCATCTATGCAGGCCAGACCGTGACCGACGATATCATGCGTTCGGCCATGGCGTTCCTGTTCGCGTTCCTGGGCAGCTGGGTATTGCTGTCCCTTGCCCTTTCGGCGCTCGGCCTTGACTTGGTGACGAGCGTCAGCGCGTCGATCTCGGCCCTCAGCAATGTCGGCCCCGCCCTTGGCCCGATTGCCGGGCCGGCCGGCACCTTCGCGCCGCTTCCGGACCTGGCCAAGTGGCTGCTGTCGGCCGGGATGCTGTTCGGGCGGCTCGAGTTCTTCGTGTTCCTGGTCTTCCTGACGCGCTGGTTCTGGCGCGCCTAGGACTGGGCGGCGTGGCGCCGGGCGGCGGGAATGGTGACCGCGACGCCGGTTCCCACCCCGACCGTGCTTTGGATGGCCAGCGTGCCGCCATGGGCCTCGATCAACGCCTTGCTCAGGGCAAGGCCGAGACCCGTCCTTCGTATTTGCGGCTGTGGCCGCCATCGACCTGCATGAACGGCTTGCAGACCCGCGGCAAGGCCTCGGCCGGAATGCCGATTCCGGTATCGACGACCGCGATGATCAGGTCGCGGTCCGGCGATTCCGGATCACGACCTTGATCGATCCGCCTTCGGGGTGAACTTCCACGGCATTGGACAGCAGGTTGGTGATGATCTGCCTGAACTTGCGCTCGTCGCCCACGAATTCCGGCTTTTCGATCTGGCACTGGACCGCAAGCGTCAGTTTGTTGTCATCGGCACGCGGCTTGACAAGGCGGGTGCAGGCATCGATGGATTGAATGACGTTGATCGGCCCTTCGTCGATTTCCAGCCGACCGGCTTCGACCTTGGACAGGTCGAGGATGTCGTTGATGAGCGAGAGCAGATGCCGGCCGCTGGCCAGGATATCGACCAGGTATTCGCGATAGTGCTCGTTGGCGATCGGACCCATCGCTTCCTTCAGGATGATCTCGGAGAATCCGATGATCGCGTTGAGAGGCGTGCGAAGCTCATGGCTCATGGTTGCCAGGAACTCGGTCTTGGCGCGGTTGGCCGCCGCCAGCGCCAGGTTGGCCTGCTTGATCCGGGTCGAATCGAGAATGATCCCGTCCCAGATGACCGATCCGTCCGGCTGGCGCCGTGGCCGCGCCCTGGCGTGCGTCCATTTCTCCTGACCGTCGCGGGTGATGAGCTGCGCCTCGACGTCCCACATCTGCAGTTCGCGTGACGCGGCAAGAAGATTTTCGCGAAAGGTGGTGGCGTATTTCGGGCCGTGACGCGAGAACAGGGCGTCCGGGTTGGCGACGATCTCGGCCGGCGCGACGCCGAACAGATCGCGCGCTCCCTCGCTGATATAGGTGTAGCGGATCTTTCCGTCGGGATACACGATGCGCTGATAGATCACGCCCGGCAGATTAGCGGCCAAGGACGACAGGCGTTCGTCGGCCGAGCGCAAGGCCAGGGCGCGACGATCGTGCTCAAGCACGACGGACGCCATGGGCGCCACCGCATCGATGATCGAACCCAGGCTTCGCGCGGTCTGGGACGATGTCGGCCTGAACAGGACGAACGCGCCGACCACCTCGCCGCTGGGGCTGAAAAGCGGCTGGGCACTGATGCTTGCAGCCCTGCGCCGACACGTCTTTCAGCCAATCGGGCCAGCGATCGTCACGCGCGCTGTCGGTGACGGTCAGCGTCTCTTGGCGCAGGATTGCCGTGGCGGCCGGTCCGAACTCGGGCAGGACCGGCGTCAGCAGCGTGTCGGCGATCTTGCGCGGCAGGTTGGGCGCGATAACCGTTGCAATGTGCTGGCGGTCGCTATCCAGGGCCAGCAGGGCGGCCACGCTGAAGCGCTGCGTCCAGTTCCCGCACGATGCGATCGAGAACAAGATCGGCCGGCGCGCCGCGCGCCATCAGGTCCAGCACCTGGGACCGCACGCCGGCCAGGCGCTGCAGGACAGCCGGTGCGCGCCGGGCGCAAAGCCTTGGGTCGTGACGCCGGCGCATCTGGACGTGCTGCTGCGGGCGCGGTCACCGACATGATCCATTCTCTCTCATAGACGCGGCGCTTCGTGCCCATGCGGCCTGACGGTCGTCCGGCCCGGCTGTCATCTGGCCTGGCTGTCGTTGAACAAGGCGCCAAGCTCTGTAGCTGCACTTCGCTAAAGAAGAATTATTTGTTAGCGCTTGGTTAATGCCGGGAACGGTGTGTTTGGGTGTGCTTTGAATGTGCGGGTATGTACCGAAAGTATGATAACAAATTGTACCATCGATATGGTGAAGACGAAGCATCAGGCGGCCACGCCATGGTCGGCCGGCCAAGTATTGTTACGCCTTTTCATCAAATGACCGGCCAAAATTCAGATTTGATTTAGGGGGGTCGCTCATTATAGGGCGGTTCGCGCAGTCCGGCCGGGCGGCCGCTCGTGCCTGCGCGAACATCAATTTGGTTGATGGGTCCGATGCAGCTGGCAAGGTCACAAGTCCCGAATGCGGTTCCGCGCGGAAGCCTCGGCGCGCGGCTGAGCGATCTCGATACGCTTCGATCGCGGCTCGATGCGTTGCGGCCCATGCTGCGCATTGCGGTGATCTATGGCGGGAACAAGGACGAGCCCGGTGCGGTCATCAACCAGACCTATAACACCCGCTCGTGGAAAAGCTACCAGTCCGTCGCGCAGGACATTGCCGCATCCCTGAAACGGTCGGGGTTTTGCCATGTCGTGTTGCTGCCTGACGACCTTCGTCTGGCCGAACGCCTGCGGCAGGAAGGGGTGCATCTTGCCTGGCTCAACACCGGCGGTGTCCAGGGCATGGATCCGATGGCGCATGCGCCGGCCCTGCTCGAGCTTTGCGGGATACCCTATGTCGGCCACGATCCCCTGGCCATCAGCACGCTCGACAATAAGCACGCGTTCAAGCGCGATCTCACTTGCCTTGGCCTGCCGACAGCGCCCTACATGACGTGGCACATGGCGCGCGGGCCGTTCCGGCCCAAGGTCAACAGCCGGTTCATTCGCGCTTTCAAGGACCACTGGGGGCCGTACATCGTCAAGCCCGTCTCGGGCCGCGCGTCGCTCCATGTCCATGTCGTCGAGAACGAGGCCGATCTGCCCGATGCCGTCGCCGATGTCTTTGCCGCCACCCACAACCACGTTCTGATCGAGGCCTATCTGCCCGGGCATGAATATTGCGTGGCGGTGGCTGGCCCGATCACGGTCAAGAACGGAGATCTGATGCGGCGGGTCGAGCCATTTGTTTTTGCGCCGATCGAAAGGCTTCTTCGTCCGGCCGAGCGAATATTCACGTCGATGGATGTCGATCCCATCACGAGCGAACGGCTTCGCGCTCTTGACCTCAAGAGCGATCTTGCCATCGTGTCGCAGCTGAACGAACTGGGGCGGCAGGTCTATCTCGATTTCAATCTCGAATCGCTCATTCGTCTGGATCTTCGCCAGGATGCGATGGGCCATCTCTGCATCCTCGAGGCCAATCCGAAGCCCGATCTCAAGGCGCCAGGCAACGGCACAACCAGCCTGATTGCGGCCGGCCTTGCGAACTTCGGCATGAGCTATGACGATCTGATCCTGTCCCTTCTTGCGGACCGGATCGATCTGCTCTTTGCGCAGCGTCGCCATGCCATAGGCCACCTGGTCGAACTGGTGGAATGACGGGCGGTCGATCATGACAGAGCAAGCCAAGACCAGAACCAGTGCCGGCCGGTCGATCCTGTTCGACTTCGGCCTGATGCTTGTTGTCTCGGGCCTCTCGCTGTTTCTGTTGCTCTATGTCGGGTTTGGCGAGGCGCGCCGGACCTATACCCAGTTTCATCTCGAAAAAATCGAAGCCCAGGGCCGTATCGTGCAGACGGCCATGGATACTTACCTGCGCGCCGGCCTGCCCCTGCGTCATTTCGTCGGATTCAGCACCATCGCCGAGCCGATTGTTTCGACCGACGCCTCGATCTCGGCGATGGCCGCCCTTGACGAAAGCGGCGAGATCATCTTCCAGGTCGGTTCGCCGATCGTGGCCCCGCGCACCCTTCTGCGCGACCTGCGGCAAAGCGGGCAGCCCATCATGATCGCCCACGATCAGGACGGGACCACGACGCTGACCCTTCTTCCCCTTCGCAACAAGTTCGAGATGGTGGGCGCAGTTGTCGTTGCGATGCCGGACGAGGTCGTATCGCAGCGGATCGAAAGCGCCTTTGCGCCGTCCTTTGCCGTGGCCTGGATCCTGTCCGTCGCCTTTGCCGCGTTCGCATCGATGATCGCGCCGCGCTGGGGCCAGGGCCGAGCACCATGGGTGCCGATCGGCTATGTCGTGACATTTGCCGGCATGGCGATTGTCGTCATCGCGACCATGATCAATCTGTATTCGGAAGGGGCCCAGGCCCGGACCAAGGAGCTGGCCCATTCCTTTGCGCACCGCCTGAGCAACATCTTCGTCTACAATCTCAGCATCAGGGACCTGGACGGGCTTGATCGCATCTTTGGCGAGTATCGCCGTCTCAACCCCGACATCGCGGCAGCCGGCCTGATCGTCAATGATCGTGTCATGTTCCACACCGATAGCGAGGCGGTCGGCAAACCCTGGACCGATGTCCGCAGCGCCTATCAGTATTCGGTCCGGCTCGACGAACAGAACCGGGCCCAGGACGTGCGTGTGACGGTGGCCCTGCCCGAGGACGTCGTCTATCAGCGGGTTGTCCGCAGCATCAAGAATTTTGCAGCGCTGTTCGTGGCGTCCGGGTTCCTGGCCGGGCTGTTCCTGCAACTGGCGGGCTCGGTTCGGCATGCCCAGACCTGGATCAAGGACGAGAGCCACGGGCAGTCGGCCGATGCACACGCCCTGCGCGCGCTTGATCTCAACCTTGTCAGGCCGGTCTTTTTCGTGGCGGTGTTCGTCGAACACCTGACCTATTCGTTCCTGCCGCAATTCATGCACGACCTGGTTCAGCAGGCCGGCTTGCCGCCCGGCTGGGCGTCGGCGCCGTTCATGGTCTATTACGTCTGCTTCGCGCTGACGCTTATTCCGGCCGGGCATTTCTCGCAGCAATATGGCCCCCGCGCGCTGATGTATGGCGGGCTGCTGCTGGCGGCCGGCGGGCTGGTCTCGCTGGCGTTGCCGCTCGATCTTTATGCCGTGACCGCGGCGCGGGCGGCGGCCGGCATTGGCCAGGGCATGCTTTTCATCGGTGTCCAGTCCTACATCCTGGCCGTTGCGTCGCCGGAAAAGCGGACTCAAGGGGCGGCCATCATTGTCTTCGGCTTCCAGGGCGGCATGATTTCGGGCACCGCGATCGGATCGCTGCTGGTTGGCTATATGGGAACCAATGGCGTGTTCGCGCTGGCCAGCGTGATCGCGCTGGGGATGGCCATCTATGCGGTCATCCTGGTGCCCCGCATCGTGCCGGAGAGCGCTCTGCGCGCCGGTTTCAATCTGGCCCTGCGCCGCCTTTACACAGACCTCAAGCAGGTCGGGCACAACCTTGATTTCCTGCGGACGATGTTCCTGATCGGCGTTCCCGCCAAGGCGGTGTTGACCGGCGTCATTGTCTTCGCCCTGCCCCTCCTGCTCAGCCAGCAGAACTTTGCGCAGGAAGACATCGGCCAGATCATCATGCTCTATGCGGCTGGTGTCCTGGTGGCCAGCACCTACATGGCGCGGCGGGTCGATCGCACCGGAAACACCGGCACGGTGCTGTTCTGGGGGGCGACGGTCAGCGGGGCGGGGCTGCTCCTGGTCGGGCTGATGGCCTGGGAACCCTTCCGGGGCGGGGCCCTGTCGACCGAACTGCTGATCGCGGGCGTCATCATCGTCGGCATTGCGCATGGCTGCATCAACGCGCCGGTCGTCACCCATGTCGCCGATCTTGAGCTGGCGGCGCGCATCGGTGTCAGCTCGGTGACGGCAACCTATCGCTTCCTGGAACGCATCGGCCATGCTATCGGTCCGATCATCGTCAGCCAGCTGTTCTTCTTCGGCGGCGACAGCGCGATCGTTGTCGCTTGGGTCGGGGCGGCGGTCCTTGTCTTCGGGCTGCTGTTCATCGCCGGCGCGTCGAAAAGCAGCGATCCCATGCGAAAGGCGGCCGCATGATACGCCTGATCACGATATGCCGCGGGATGGCGGCCGCTGTCCTGGCCGTTTTCCTGTCGCCAATGATCGCCGGAGCCGGCTCCAGCGCGGTGGCGGCCGAGTCGGCATCGCCTTCGCTTTCGCCTTCGGACTATTCGGCCTGGTTCAAATACGAGCCGGAAGCGGAATTGAACTGGGAGTTCATTGCGGCACCGAACGATCCCAATCGCGTCACCGTGCGGCGGCGGGGCGCCCAGCCGGCGGGCAGCAAGAAGATCTTCGTTCTCTATCCTCGGCCGTCGTCGGCCTATGACATCGCCATCACCAAGATTTTCGAGGTCTTTGCCGCGAAGAGGCTCGACATCGAATTCACGATCGTCAATTACGGCAACGACCCCGACCGGGGCCGCGTGGCCGTGCGCGAGCTGAAGGACCGGCGCTACGACCTTGCGTTCTCGATGGGATCTGAGTCGACCGCTTGGCTGCACGACAATTTCCGGGGCGAATCGATCCCGGTGGTATCGGTCTGCTCGAAGGACCCGGTCGAACTGGGCCAGATCAAGGATTACGTGAAAGGGTCGGAGACCAACTTCGCCTATACCTCGCTCAATATGCCGATCGATGCGCAGATGGCCTATCTTCTCGATCTCAGGCCCGATCTGCGCAACATCGGCGTGCTGGTCGATCTGAAGAATGTGAGCGCGGTCCAGACCCAGGCCGAGCCGCTCGCCAAAGCGGCTCGCCAGCGCGGAATCCAGATCCACATGGTCGGTGTCAAGGATCCCGCCCAGGCCAAAGAGGAACTGGCGCAGCTTGTGCCGCAGGCGGTCGCGACCATGCGCAAAAGCGATCCGACCCTGAGCAACAGCATCTTCTGGATTACCGGCAGCACGGCGGTGTTCCGCGAGATTGCCACCATCAATCGCCATTCCGACCGCGTCCCGGTCCTGAGTGCAGTGCCCGAGGTGGTGCGGCCCGGGGATGACAGCGCCGTGCTTTCGGTCGGGGTGAGCTTCGAGAGCAATGCCCATCTGGCCGCTGTCTATGGTGCGGACATCCTGACGGGACGGGTGACGGCCGGGAATCTCAAGGTCGGGATCGTGACCCCGCCCGATATCGCCATCAACTTCCGCAAGGCCCGGGAAATCGGTCTCAGGATTCCGTTCGGGTTCTTCGAGAGCGCCGGCTACATCTACGATTACGATGGCCGCATCGCCCGCGCCAATGGGCGTTTCGTCAGCGACGGGCGCTGACCCCCGTCATCGGGCTGGCCTTACTCCCTGTCCGTCAAGGTCCCCTGATCCCGCGACGCATCATCCCTAGGTGGCGCCGTGCCACGGCGTGGCGTGTTAACCATTTGTTAACGAATCCTTGTCTCCCGTGCCGTGCCCTGTCTAGGCTCGTTCCCGCAAACACCCCTCGATCAAGACGGGAGATGGGGAGATGGGAACAAAGGGTCTGGCGCTGGCCTGCGGGATCGGACTGGCGTGGGCGATGGTATCGGATGAGGCGCTTGCCCAATCCGTGACGGTCGTGCGGGGGGGCACAAGCGCCGAGCCCGGGCCGTCAGCGATCGAGATCGTGCGGGGCCGGAATCCGCAATTCCAGCCGGCCCGGGCAGCCGCGTCAGGATTGGCGATGGCGGGGCAGGCCTCGTTCATCGTCACCCCGGGCGATGTGGCGATCGTCAACTGCCCCGAGGGGAACGGTGCCAGCCGTGTCAGCTGCCGGGTTCGGATCGCACCGCCCGAACGCAAGCGCGGTGCGTTCTAGATCTTCGGGCTCGGTCTTCGGGTTCGGGCGTCGGTCAGCCGTGTGGCGGGCTGCTGCGCGCCCAAGGAATGGCGCGCCCGGAGAGATTCGAACTCCCGACCCCCAGATTCGTAGTCTGGTGCTCTATCCAGCTGAGCTACGGGCGCAACCCCCTCCGCCGTTTCTGACGGGCGCGGGCAGGGCCGGGACCGTACGCGAAACGTCTGACGCACGCAAGCGCATCCCCGCACCCACAGGTAAAAAGGCAGAAGAATCTGACTTGTAGGCCCTTGCGGCTTTGGGTTACGATTACTTAACCATAACGAATCATTGTTCTATGTAGCTCGGCTGGTAAAGTCCTATCCGACGCGATGGGGGGCATGGTGGGATCGGGGTCGCGCCACTACCCATTGCGCCAATCAAATCAGGCAGCGGTCACCATGGTTGGATTGCGATTGCGCGCAGCGGTTCTCGGCTTCGCAGCTTTGTTGGGCGGATGCTCGTTCGCCAACGATGCCCTGTGGCCGTCACTGACCGGCGAGGAACCGGCCAGCAAGGGGCGGGGCGAAGCGGTTCAGATCAGGCCGTCGGTGGCCGAAGCCAATACCCAGCCGACCCTGACCAGCACCCCACCGGCTTTGGGCAGCAACAGCTTTCAGCCGGGGGGCGTGACGCCGGGGCAGTCGACCGGCACCTTCGTCGGTGAAAAGGTCGCCCAGTTGCGGACCGAACTTGGCCGCCTGCAGGGCCAGATCGCCCAGCACAATGGCGAACTGCAGCGGCTGCGCGGCCAAACGGCGCAGAACGCCCAGCGTTACCATTCCACCCTGGCTGGCATCAATGCACGGCTCCAGGTCGGCACGACGCCGGGTAATCCGGTTCTCGTCAATCAATGGTCCCAGGCGCAGACCGAACTCGACGCGGTCGCCGCCGACACCACGCAGATGAGCGGGCTTTCGAACGGTGTTGCCTCGGACTCGACGATGGCCGCGTATATCCTGGAATCGACCCGCGCCACCTATGGCCTTTCCGGCGCCGTCGAGGAGGATCATCGTCAGCTGGCCGTTCTGGAAGACGACGTGAATCGCACGGTGGTGCTGATCGATCGCCTGCTGAACGAGCTGGCCGAGGATATCCGGCGCCAGACGAATTACGTGGGGAACGAACGCCACAACCTCACGACCCTGGCGTTGGCGGTCAAGAATGGCGAGCTTTATGGCGGCAGTCTTGCCAATCGGGCGTTTGCCACCACGGCCGCATTGCCGGCCCCGGCGCCCTCGGTCGGCCGTCAGGATGCGGCGCGCGGGACCGTCGATACGCGAAGCCCCCTGGTCGTCATCCGGTTCGATCGCCGCAACGTCGATTACGAACAGGCGGTCTATACGGCGGTCAGCCGCGCTCTTGAGCGTCGGCCCGATGCGACCTTCGATCTGGTTGGGGTGGCGCCGAATCGGGGGCAGGCTGCCGCCAACACCAACACGGCGCGTCGCAATGCCGAGCAGGTGCTTCGGTCGCTTACCGAGATGGGCCTGCCGCCATCGCGGGTGAGCCTTTCCTCGGCGGTCAGCCAGCAGGCGCAGACCAACGAGGTCCACATCTATATCCGCTAAGGCGTGGATGGGTTTTGGCGCCATGGGGTTCCCGCGGCGCATCCGGTTGCTTGGGCTGCTGATCGGCCTTGTGCCGGTCCTTGTGCTGATCCTGGCCGGCCATCCGCGGGCCGCCGGCGACCCGGTGCCGGTTCACGGCATCGCCATGCATGGCGACCTGAAATACGGTCCCGGCTTCAGGCACTTCGATTATGTTCGCCCCGATGCGCCGAAGGGCGGCACCCTGCGGCTGGCCGATGAAGGGACCTTTGACAGCTTCAATCCGTTCATCTTGAAGGGCAACCCGGCCGAGCAGGCCGGCATGATTTTCGAGACCCTTACGGTCGGCAGCGCCGACGAGCCCTTTTCCCAGTACGGACTGATTGCCGAATCGCTTGAGGTGCCCGAGGATCGCTCCTGGGTGATCTTCAATCTGCGGCCCGAAGCCCGGTGGCATGACGGAAAACCGATCATCGCCGATGACGTGGTGTTCAGCCTTGAAACGCTGCGAACCCAGGGTCACCCGATCTACCGCCAGTATTATTCGCAGGTCGTCAACGCCGAGGTGCTGGCCCCGCGCCGGGTGAAATTCACCTTCCGCAACGGCCGCAACCGCGAACTGCCGCTGATCGTCGGCGGCCTGCCCATCCTGCCCAAGCACTATTGGGACGGCCGGGAATTCAGCCGGACCACGCTTGAACCGCCGCTGGGCAGCGGTCCCTATCGCATCGCCTCGTTCGAACCTGGCCGCTACGTGGTTCTCGAGCGGGTCAAGGACTATTGGGGCGCCACCCTGCCGGTCAATGTCGGCCGCAACAATTTCGATGTGATGCGCGCCGACTATTTCCGGGATGCCACGGTGATCCGCGAGGCGCTCAAGGCGGGCGCCATCGACTATCGGCTCGAGAACCAGGCCAAGGCCTGGGCGCTCGATTACGATGTGGCGCCGGTTCGCAATGGCTGGCTGAAAAAGGAAGCGGTCCCGCATCAGCGCCCGACCGGCATGCAGGCCTTCGTGATGAACAGCCGTCGCGACGTGTTCAAGGATCGCCGGGTGCGCCAGGCGATGGCCTATGCGTTCGATTTCGAATGGTCGAACCGCAATCTGTTCTTCGGCCAGTATGTCCGTTCGGAAAGCTATTTCTCGAATTCCGACCTTGCCGCGACCGGCCTGCCGCAGGGCGGGGAACTGGCCATTCTTGAGCGCTTCCGCGGCCAGATTCTGCCCGAGGTGTTCACCCAGCCCTATGCCGCGCCCAGCACCGATGCAAGCGGCTTCCCGCGCGACAACCTGAAAAAAGCCTTCGCCCTTCTCGATCAGGCCGGCTGGGAGGTGCGCGACCTCAGGCTTGTCAACCGCGCCACCGGCGAGCCGATGCGCTTCGAGATCATGCTGGTCCTGCCCGAATTCCAACGCATCGTCCTGCCCTATGTGCGCAACCTGAAGAAACTCGGCATCGACGCGCGGGTCCGGGTCGTCGACCAGGCTCAGTACATCAACCGTGTGCGCGAGTTCGATTTCGACATGATGGTGTCCGGCTGGGGTGAAGGGAATTCACCCGGCAACGAACAGCGCGCCTATTGGAGCTGCCAGGCGGGCAAGTCACCGGGCGGCCGCAATTACGCCGGCATCTGCGATCCGGCGATCGATGCCCTGGCCGAGGAAATTCCCCTGACCCGCGATCGCCAGGATCTGGTCGATCACGTCAAGGCACTGGATCGCCTGCTGCTCCATGGCCACTATGTGGTCCCGAACTGGCACGTGCGCACCGACCGGATTCTCTATTGGGACAAGTTCTCGCGGCCGGCCCTGGTGCCGCAGAACGGCACCAGCATCGACACCTGGTGGTTCGATGCCGACAAGGCCCGCGAGCTCGAATCGCGCAGCCGGGTCGCCACGGCGGGGAGATAGCCGACCATGCTTGCCTATATCATCCGCCGCTTGCTGCTGATCATTCCCACCTTGATCGGCATCATGACGATCAATTTCTTCATCGTTCAGTTCGTGCCGGGCGGTCCGGTCGAGCAGCTGATTGCCCAGCTGACCGGCCAGGGGACGGACGCGGTCTCCCGCGTCACCCAGTCCGGTGGCGGCGAGGTGCGGGCCGGCGCCCAGCCCGGCGCCCAGGTGGCGGGCGAATCGGCGTCCGGCATCTATCGCGGCGCCCAGGGGCTGGAACCCGAATTCGTCAAGCAGCTCGAGCGCATGTTCGGTCTCGACAAGCCACCGCTCGAGCGATTCCTGCTGATGCTCGGCAATTATGCCGTGTTCGATTTTGGCGAAAGCTTTTTCCGCAACGAACGGGTGGTCGATCTCGTCATCAGCAAGATGCCGGTCTCGATTTCGCTCGGGCTGTGGACCACGATCCTTGTCTATCTCGTATCGATCCCGCTTGGAATCGCCAAGGCGGTGCGTGACGGCCAGAGTTTCGACATGTGGACCAGCGGGGTCGTGATTGTCGGCTTCGCGATCCCGAACTTTCTGTTCGCGGTCCTGCTGCTGATCCTGTTCGCGGGCGGCAGCTATCTCGATTGGTTTCCGCTCCGCGGCCTGGTCTCGGATGACTGGGGCAGCATGTCCTGGCCCGCCCGCATTGTCGATTACCTCTGGCACATCACCCTGCCGGTGGTGGCGATGGTGATCGGCGGTTTTGCCGGCCTGACCATGCTGACCAAGAATTCCTTTCTCGACCAGATCCACCAGCAATACGTGATCACGGCGCGGGCCAAGGGCCTGAGCGAGCGGCGGGTTCTCTATGGCCATGTGTTCCGCAATGCCATGCTGATCGTCATCGCCGGCTTTCCCAGCGCCTTCATCGGCGTCCTCTTCACCGGCGCCTTGTTGATCGAGGTGATTTTTTCCCTCGATGGTCTGGGCCTGCTTGGGTTCGAGGCGGCGCTGCGGCGCGACTATCCCATCATGTTCGGCACCCTTTATTTCTTCTCGCTCGTTGGCCTGCTGCTCAACCTGCTGGGCGATCTCACCTATACGGTGGTCGATCCGCGCATCAACTTTGAAGCCCGAAAGATCTAGCCGTGGCGCGCTCGATCCCCGATCGCATGTTCGGCCGTCGCATTTCGCCGCTGACGGGGCGGCGGCTTTACAACTTCCGCGCCAATGCACGCGGCTTCTGGTCGCTGTGGATCTTCCTTGTCATGTTCATCGTGACGCTGTGCGCCGAATTCGTGGCCAATGAAAAGCCCGTTCTGGTCCGCTATGACGGCCAGTTCTACATGCCCATTTTCGCGGCGCTGCCGGAAACGAAATTCGGCGGCGAATTCCCGACCGAAGCCGATTACCGCGATCCGACGGTGGCGCGACTGATCGGCGCGAAGGGCTGGATGATCTGGCCGCTGGTACCCTATAACCACCGCACCGTGTCGTGGGACCTGCCGGTGCCGGCGCCGTCGCCGCCCGATGCCATGCATCCGCTTGGCACCGATGACCAGGCCCGCGACGTTGTGGCCCGGCTGATCTACGGCTTCCGGGTATCGGTGCTGTTCGGTCTGGTGCTGACGATCTTCAGTTCGGTCGTCGGCGTGGCGGCGGGTGCCGTGCAGGGCTATTTCGGTGGTGTGACTGATCTTCTGTTCCAGCGCTTCATGGAGATCTGGAGCGGCCTGCCGGTTCTCTACCTGTTGATCATTCTCGCCAGCGTGGTCGAGCCCAACTTCTGGTGGCTGCTCGGCATCATGCTGCTGTTCAGCTGGATGGGCCTGGTGGGCGTGGTGCGGGCCGAGTTTCTGAAGGTCCGCAATTTCGACTATGTGCGCGCGGCGCGGGCGCTTGGCGTTTCGAACCCGGTCATCATCTATCGCCACGTCCTGCCGAACGCGACGGTGGCGGCGCTCACCTTTCTGCCATTCACCCTGACGGGCGCCATCACCACCCTGACGGCGCTTGATTTTCTTGGATTCGGGCTGCCGCCTGGCTCGGCTTCGCTTGGCGAACTGCTTGCCCAGGGCAAGGCCAACCTGCAAGCACCCTGGCTTGGCCTGACCGGCTTTGCCGTGATCGCGCTGATGCTGACCCTTCTGGTCTTCGTCGGCGAAGCGGTCCGCGATGCCTTTGACCCGCGCAAGCTGCTGGCGGGGCTGCCGCGCCCGGCCCAGCGCGCGGCAGCCGGTGAAAAAGCCGGCGAAGGCGCCGCATGAACGGCCCGGGTGGGACGCCCCATATCGCGGTCCGCAACCTGGGGGTCGAATTCCAGACGCCAGGCGGAACGATCCGTGCCGTGCGCGGCGCGTCGTTCGACATTAACCGCGGCGAAACAGTCGCCCTGGTTGGCGAAAGCGGTTCGGGCAAATCGGTCACCGCCCTTTCGGTTCTGCAGCTGTTGCCTTATCCGACCGCACGTCACACGCCTGGCAGTTCGATCCAATGCCAGGGCCAGGAACTGATCGGGGCGCCGCCGGCGCGGCTGCGCGAACTGCGCGGCAACCATGTATCGATGGTCTTCCAGGAGCCGATGACCTCGCTCAATCCGCTCCATACCATCGAGCGCCAGATCAACGAGGTGCTTCTGCTGCACCGGGGTATGGGCCGCTTGCAGGCGCGGGCCCGCACGCTGGACCTGCTGCGGCTGGTGGGCATCCGCGAGGCCGAGCGCCGGCTGGATGCCTATCCGCACGAACTGTCGGGCGGCCAGCGCCAGCGCGTGATGATTGCCATGGCACTGGCCAACGAGCCCGATCTGCTGATCGCCGACGAACCCACCACCGCTCTCGACGTGACGGTGCAGGCCCAGATCCTCAAGCTGCTCAGGGATCTGCAGCGTCGTCTCGGCATGGCGATGCTGCTGATCACCCATGATCTCGGCATTGTTCGCCGCCTTGTCGACCGGGTCTGCGTGATGACGGATGGCGAAATCGTCGAACAGGGGCCGGTGGCCGAGATCTTTGCCAACCCGCGCCATTCCTACACCCGCAAGCTGCTGGCGGCCGAGCCGCGCGGAACCGCCAACCCGGCCAGCCCACAGGCGCCGGTGGTGATGGCAGGCGATGGCATCAAGGTGCACTTCCCGATCAGGAAGGGGCTTCTGCGCCGCGCCGTCGACCATGTGCGGGCGGTGGATGGCGTTTCGGTGACCGTGCGCGAAGGGCACACGGTCGGCATTGTCGGTGAATCCGGGTCCGGCAAGACCACCTTGGGCCTGGCGCTTCTTCGCCTGATCGAAAGCCAGGGGCCGATCGCGTTTCGCGGCACCCGGATCGAGGGGCTGGGTGCCAAGGATCTGCGCCCGTTCCGGCGCGAGATGCAGATCGTGTTCCAGGACCCCTACGGTTCCCTGAGCCCCCGCCTTGCGGTTGGCGAAATCGTGGGCGAAGGCTTGCACGTCCATGGCCTTGGGTCCACGCCGGCCGAGCGCGATGCCATGATCGTCGCGGCCCTCAAGGAAGTGGGGCTCGATCCGGAAGGCCGGCACCGTTACCCGCATGAATTCTCGGGCGGCCAGCGTCAGCGCATCGCGGTCGCCCGGGCCATGGTCTTGAAGCCGAAATTCGTCGTGCTGGACGAGCCGACCAGCGCGCTCGACATGTCGGTTCAGGCCCAGATGGTCGACCTTCTCCGCGACCTGCAGGCGAAGAACGGCCTGGCCTATCTTTTCATCAGCCACGATCTTCGCGTGGTCCGCGCGCTGGCGAACGAGATCATCGTGCTGCGCGAGGGCCGCGTCGTCGAGCAGGGGCCGGCCGAGCGGATCTTTGCGACACCGCAGGAGCCCTATACGCGCGCCCTTATCAAGGCCGCGTTCGATCTCGAGGTGGCCGAAGCCGGCGCCGTCAATGATTAGCCGGTGGCGCGGGCGGCGGCCAGCACCAGATCGGCGAAATCCCTGAGGAAGACCGAGCCCCGCACTGTCCGTTGGACCAGAACATTGCGGCGGTCCGTTTCGTCGACCCGGCGCTGGGCGAAGCCCAGTTCCTCCAACCGATCCAGGGCGCGGGTGATGGCGGGCTTCGAAACATCGATCGCGGCCGCCAGACCGCGCACCGTATGGGGTGGGGGCTGCAGATAGACTGTCAGCAGGATTGTGAACTGGCGCTGGGTCAGATCAGGCGCCTTGCGCCGCAGGCTCTCGGTGAGGGCGCCGCGCCACATCTCGAGCGCCTGGTCGAAGCGAATCTCGATCGGCATGGGGCCCTAAGGTTCGTTTCGGAAGTTCGTTTCGATTGCGAAGCGAACTTTAGGGCATCAACTGGCGGCAAAAAACTGAATCTTGTGGGGGGCGACGGGGATGGCCGGCACGGGGCCGGCCATCCCGCGGCCATTACATGCCGTATTTGGACGCATCCAGCTTGGAAAAGATCTCGCGATTGAACAGTGCCACCAGCTTGTCGTGATCGTAGGCGGCTTCGGGCGCAAGCTTGTGCCACTTGGCGGCCAAGGCCTTGAAGGCCTCGAATTTCTGCTCCGCATTCTTGACATTGGCCTTGGATGCCTCGGCGACGACCATGGCCAGGTCCTTGGTGGCGAAGTCCTGGGTTGCCTTGGCCAGGCTTGCGTCGGGCTTGTAGATCTTCACGCCCTTGGATTCGGCCGCATTGATGACCTCTTGATCGTTTTCCCAGTAGCCCACCGTTGTGCCGGCATCGACGTGGGCAAGGTTGTTGATGATGGCGCGACGGCCATCGGGGGTAAGCTTGCGCCAGAAGGCAAGGCTCAGGGAAGCGGGCGTCCCCGAATAGGTGCCGAGGTCCGCAAGGGTCACATGCTTGGTCACGTCCCAGAGCTGGTAGTTCTTGAGCGAGGCAACCGAGACCATCGTGCCGTCCAGCACGCCGCGGCTGATCGAATCATACATGTCATCGGCCGGCACGCTGGACGGCACGGCGCCGACCGCGGCGGCCCAGCGGTTCCACAGCGGCCCGCCCGAGCGCAGCTTCTTACCTTTCACTTCCTCAAGGGTGCTCACCTTGGTGCGGGTGAGAAGCGCATAGGGCGGCGTCGCAAAAGCCCCGCCATAGACGACGCCCTGGGACGTGAATTCTTGTACGCAGTCCGGACAGCTCAACAGCTTGAATTCGGATATCGCACCGGCCATGGCGGCTCCATCGGTGCCAAGGAAGCCAAGATCGGCGATGAACTTGCTGATCGGCAGCTGGGCCGGCCAATAGGGCAGCACCATGAAGCCCGCATCGGCAATGCCATCCCGCAGGCCACCCAGCATGGCCTGGGCGCCCAGCAGCTGGCCGCCCACGAACATCTTCACCTTGATGTCGCCCTTGCTGTCGGCTTCGACGCCCTTGATGAAGCGCGGATAGCCATGGGTCATGATGGCGTGGTTGGGGCCGGCGAAGATGTTGACGCGCATTTCGGTCGCGGCATGGGCAGGCATCGCGGCAAGCGCTGCGCCGGCGGTCAGGGCGACGGCTGCGGTACTGATCAAGGAGCGAATGTGCATGGGATCATCTCCTGGTATGGCAATTGGTGCCCGCTCGGGGCAGGGGGATAGGGCAACAGGTCGTCGTTACATGCCGTATTTGGACGCATCCAGCTTGGAAAAGATCTCGCGATTGAACAGTGCCACCAGCTTGTCGTGATCGTAGCCGGCTTCGGGCGCAAGCTTGTGCCACTTGGCGGCCAAGGCCTTGAAGGTCTCGAACTTCTGTTCCGCATTCCTGACGTTGGCCTTGCCGGCCTCGGTTACCATCAAGGCCATGTCCCTGGCCGCGAAGTCCTCGGTCGCCTTCACCAGGCCGGCGTCGGGCTTGTAGATCTTCACACCCCTGGAATCGGCGGCCTTCATCACTTCGTCGTCGTTCTCGATGAAGCCCAGCGTCGCACCCACCCCGGCATGGGCAAGGTTGTTGATGATGGCCCGGCGATTGTCGGCGCTGAGCTTGCGCCAGAAGGCGAGGCTCATCGTGGTTGCGGTCGCCGAATGATAGGTGCCAAGACTGATCAGGGTGACGTGCTTGGTCACGTCCCAGAGCTGGAAGTTCTTGAGCGAGGCGACAGAAACGATGCTGCCGTCGAGCAGGCCGCGGCCGATCGCATCGTACATCTCGTCACCGGGCATCGAGGCAGCCACGGCGCCGACCGCGGCGGCCCAGCGGTTCCACAGCGGCCCGCCCGAGCGCAGCTTCTTGCCCTTCACTTCCTCGATGGTGCTTACCTTGGTGCGGGTGAGAAGCGCATAGGGCGGCGTCGACAGGGCGCCGCCAAAGACGACCCCTTGGGTCGCGAATTCCTGCACGCAGTCGGCGCAATTCAAGAGCTTGAACTCGCTCGTGGCGCCG
>JAXMDU010000003.1:0-259489 GCA_046348645.1 Alphaproteobacteria bacterium | reverse complement strand
CTTGACATCAATGCGGGCTTTGGCGCCCTGGGGCCGGGCTGGCGCGGCAGTGCCGCCATCGGTCGCGCGGTGCGCTTTGTCATGAACAATATCGGCGGCGGCTGGCCTGGCGCGGTCAGCTTTGCCGGGCTCGGGCAGCCCGGGCGCTACACGCTGTGCCTGGCCGAGGACGTGGCCGGCAGCCCATGGCCCTCGCTTGGCCAGGACCAGGGCTTCGGAAAGGATGCGACGGTTCTGACCGTCATGCGGGCCGAGACGGCCATCAACGTGACGGGCGGCCTGGATGAACTGGCAAGCGTGATGGCTTCGGCAGCATCGAATTTTGCGCGCTGCCACAGCGGCAAGGTTGCCGCGGTGATTTCGCCCCACACGGCGCGCAGGCTGGCGGGGCAGGGATTCACCAAGGCCGATGCCAGGCGCTATCTGTGGGAACGGAGCGGCATGCCGGCGGTGGACTGGCAGGCATCATGGGTGACCGCAACCCTGAAGTCGCATCGCTGGCCCGACTGGGTGAAGGACGGGCTGGCAAAGGGGTCTGTTCCGGCCGTCGGCGGGCCCGACGATATCGTTCTGGTTGTTGCCGGCGGGGACGTTCCCATCACCCAGCAGGCCTATTTCCCGTCCTGGGGCTTTCCACCCTGCTGCATCACCAAGGAGATCGAGTTTCATGAATGACAAATGCGATCTGCTCGTCGTTGGCGGCGGGATCGCGGGGCTGACCGCCGCCTATCATGGCGCCTTGCAGGGTCTTAACGTGATCGGGCTCGAGGGCAATCTCTATGGCGGTCTGGTGGCCAATGTCGAGGCGATCGCGGGCTATCCCGCCATCAACAGCCCATCTGGAACCGGGCTTGCGATGGCCGTGATGGAAGCCGCTGGGGCGGCCGGAGCCAAGATCCGGCAGGAGACGGCGACATCCCTGCTGCTGGCGGGCAGCCGCAAGACGGTCGAGACCGAAAAGGGGCGCATCCAGGCCGAGCGCGTCATCATTGCGACCGGCGCCAGGCTGAGGACGCTTGGCGTGCCGGGTGAATCGGAGCTTGCCTTCAAGGGCGTTTCGCAATGCGCGACCTGCGACGGTGGGCTGTTCAAGGGCGAGGATGTCGTTGTGGTCGGTGGTGGCGATGCTGCCTTGCAAGAGGCGCTGGTTCTGACCCGCTATTGCCGCTCGATCACCATGGTTGTGCGAGGACCGGTCCGTGGCCGCCGGGCCTATGTGAAACAGGTCTCGGGTAACGAGAAGATCGGCTTTCGATGGGGGACCACGATCGAGGCCATCCTTGGTACGGATCAGGTCGAAGGCGTGCGCTTGAAGATCGCCGCCGAGAACCGGACCGAGGATCTACCCTGCAAGGGCGTCTTCGTGTTTGTCGGCGTCGAACCGGCCACGGCTTGGCTGCCGGACTCGATCGTCCGTGATGGATCCGGCGCCCTTACGGTGGACGAGCATCTGCAGACCTCGGCCAAGGGCATCTACGCGGTCGGCGCCGCCCGGGCCGGCTATCGTGGCCAGATCGTCAACGCCGCCAGTGACGGCGCCGTTGCCGCGATGGCGGCCGCCGCGAGCATGGGCTAGACGCTTCGCGTTCAAGGGCACCTCGGGAGCATGAGATGGGACCGCTGCGTGGCTATCGCATTGTTGAATTCGCGGGGCTGGGGCCGGCGCCCATGTGCGCGATGCTGCTGGCCGATCTGGGCGCCGATGTCATACGGGTCGACCGGACGGTCGGCCGGGTCGATCGGCTGGGGCGCGGCGATCGCACGGATCTGCTGAGCCGCAGCCGCCGGGCGATCACCATCAATCTCAAATCGCCCGAGGGTGTTGCCGTCGCCCTGGCGCTGATCGACAAGGCGGATGCGTTGATCGAGGGCTTTCGGCCAGGGGTGATGGAGCGTCTGGGCATCGGACCCGAGGTGTGCCTGCCGCGCAACCCGCGGCTTGTCTATGGTCGCATGACAGGGTGGGGCCAGCATGGCCCGCTGGCGGCGGCGGCCGGCCACGATATCAACTACATCGCCATTTCCGGCGTCTTGCATGCCATTGGCCGGCATGGCGAGCGCCCGGTGCCGCCGATCAACGTGGCGGGCGATTTTGGCGGCGGGGCGCTTTATCTGGCCCTTGGCGTCGTCTGCGGCCTGCTCGAGGCCAAGACCTCGGGCAAGGGCCAGATCGTCGATGCAGCCATGGTCGACGGCGCGGCATCGCTCATCACCTTCATTTATGGCATGCTCGCGGCCGGCCATTGGAAGGACGAGCGGGGCGTCAATTTCATTGACAGCGGTGCCCATTTCTACGAGGTCTACACCTGCGCTGATGGCAAGCATATCTGCATCGGCGCGATCGAGCCCGAATTCTATCGCGAGCTGATGACCCGGATCGGCCTGAGCGAGGCCGACACCTGGCCGCATGGATCGTGCCAAATGGCCCGCCTACAAGGTCAGGTTCGCCGAACTGTTCCGCACCCGAAGCCGCGACGAATGGTGCAAGATCCTCGAGGGAACGGACGCATGCTTTGCACCGGTCCTGTCGCTTGAGGAAGCGCCTGCGCATCCGCACAACCGCGCGGCACTTCGTCGAGGTCGACGGCATTGTGCAGCCAGCGCCTGCACCGCGCTTCAGCCGGACACTGCGCCGTTAGGTGGGCGCCCTCATCGCCGGGCGCGCATACCGACGCCGTTCTTGGCGATTTCGGGTTCAGCGTGGAAGCCGAGATCGCCCGGTTGGTGGGCGGCAGGCGCGGTGGGCTGAGCTGGCAGGTTTGATCGTTTGACGGGAATGCCGGCCCGCCGATAGCGTTGGGGACGGCCAGAGCCGAGAGGGAATTCGAATGGTAAAATCGCAAAGAAACGGCCGGCGCGTTGGCCGGTCTCAAGATCGTTGACATCTGCACGGTTGTGGCAGGACCTATCTGTACCCAGATGTTCGCTGACAACGGTGCCAATGTGATCAAGATCGAGCTGCCGATCGGCGACGAGAGCCGGCGCATGGGACCGCCCACCGTGATGGGATGTCGCCGCATTTCACCGGTCTCAACCGCAACAAGCGGGGCATTGCACTGGACCCTCAATACGCCGCAGGCGCGCGTGCTGCTCAAGTTGCTCGAGGACGCCGATGTGCTGGCGGTGAACTTCAAGCCCGGTACTGGAGAAATGGGGTCTCGGCTACGGCGCCTCTCCTCAGCGATCGCTTTCCGCGCCTGATCGTCTGCCAGATCACCGGCTTCGGCGGCACGGGGCCTTTGGGCAAGTTGCCGGGTTACGACCCGGTCGCCCAGGGCTTTGGCGGCATCATCAGCCTGAACGGACCGGAAAATGGCGACCCGCTGCGGGTCAATCTCACGTTCGCGATGTCGTGACGGGCTCTATGCGCCGGCAGCGCCATCATGATGGCGCTCTATGAACGGAACCGCTTCGCCGGGTGGGCAAGAGATCAATGTCTGCCTGCTCGATCTGGCGCGCTCACGCTTCTCCATCCCTTTGCCGCCAACTACTTGATGCTGGGTGCCAGGCCGGTGCGCGGGTAGCGCCGCCATCCGGCGGCCGCGCCCTATGATGTCTATCCGACCAAGGGGATGGACATCCTCGTCTGTGCGGTGACCATCAATCATTTCCGGACCATGCGACATCCTGGGCGTGCCCGAACTTGGCGCCGATCCGCGGATTGTACAGGACAGACCGCGTCAAGCATTCCGAAATGCTGAACACGGTCATGAAGCCGCTTTTCACCAAGCACGATAAGACCGATCTGGCCATTCGCCTGCTGACGGCTGGCGTTCCGGCGGCGCCGGTGCTGGAAATCCCCGTGATCCGCTGCGGGTCAATCTCAATGTCTGCGATGTCGTGACGGGGCTTTATGCCGGCAGCGCCATCATGATGGCGCTCTATGAACGGAACCGTTCAGGCCGTGGGCAAGAGATCAACGTTTGTCTGCTCGATTCGGCGCTCACGCTTCTTCATCCCTTTGCTGCCAACTACATGATGCTGGGCACCAGACCGGTGCGCATGGGCAGCCGCCATCCGGCGGCCGCGCCCTATGATGTCTATCCCGCCAAGGATGGACACATCCTGGTTTGCGCGGTGACCCTCCACAATTTCCGGACCATGTGCGACATCCTGGGCGTGCCCGAACTGGGGGCCGATCCGCGCCTGCAGACGGCGCAGGATCGCGTGAAACATTCTGAATTGCTGACCAAGGCCATGAAGCCGCTTTTCGCCAAGCACGACAAGACCGATCTGGCCATTCGCCTGCTGACCGCCGGCGTTCCGGCGGCGCCGGTGCTGGAAATCCCCGAGATCCTGGCCCACCCGCAGGTCAAGGCCCGCGAAATGGTGCTCGAGGCTGGCGACGGCTACAGGGCGATCGGCATGCCGATCAAGATGAGCCGCACGCCTGGAAAGCTTCGCCGCATGCCCCCGATCTATGGCGAGCACAATCGCGAGGTGCTGCGGGAAGCGGGCTTCGACGATTCCGCCATCGACACCCTGATCCAGGGCGGCATCGTGCTGGTCGAGCAGCGCAAGACCTGACCGGGCGGCCGCCCCGCGCCTTTCAGGGCCCAACCCTGATCGATCTGGCCCGTTCGATCTGGCCCTGAAAGGCAGGATGGGCGCGACCCATCACACCATCCACCGTCGAGCCGCCCAATGTTTCTGGCGCTTGGCACCGTGGTCATGCCATCCGGTCTACACGGCGTCGCGGGTGGCGGCGGGCAGGCCATCGGCTTCGGCCCGCGCGTTCTCCTGTTCGATGGCTTTGAAGACCTCGACAAAGGTTTCCGGCGGCTGGGCGCCGGATATTCCATAGACGCCATCAAAGATGAAGAATGGCACGCTGCTGACCCCCATCTCCTGGGCAAGGCTGATCTCGGACTTGATCGCCTCGACCTCGCTGTCGTCGGCCAGGATATGGGCGATGGCGCCGGGTTCGATTCGTGCGGCACGGGCAATCTCGGTCAGAACCTTGGTATCGCCAATGTTGCGGCCTTCGAGGAAATAGGCGCTGAACAACCCTTCCACCAGCGCGTTCTGCACCCGGGCGCGCCCGGCCAAGCGGATCAGGCGATGGGCGTCGATGGTGTTGGGGATACGGGTCATACGGTCGAAGGCAAATACAAGTCCGGATTCGCGCCCCGCATCTGCAACCCGGTCGTAGACGGTCTGGCCGCGCGCGGCAGAACCGAACTTGGCCTCCACGTATTCGGCGCGGCTCATGCCTTCCTTGGGCATGCCGGGGTTGAGCTCGAATGGCCGCCAGGCAATCTCGAGATCGGGCAGGGGGTGGAGGGCCAGGGCCTGCTCCAGGCGGCGCTTGCCGATGAAGCACCAGGGACAGATGACATCCGAGACGATTTCGATACGCATTTTGAAACTATAGGCCATGTCCGCCGGGCCGGCGAGGGGGAACCGGTCGCAAACCGTGTTGGCAAGTGGCGCGCCCCTGCGTATGACAGAGGGCCGGGAGCGGCCCATCCGGCATGCGGGGTGGGCGGCGCTTGACCACCCCAGGGAGACAGAGGCATGGCTTTATCCCTCAATCTCGATGCGCCATTCCTCGACGGGCAGGTGGCGGTGGTCACCGGCGCATCCTCGGGGATGGGGCGGCATTTCGCCAAGATCCTTGCCCGCCGGGGGGCCAAGGTCGCAATCTGCGCGCGGCGCCTTGACCGGCTGGAATCGCTGGCCCAGGAGATTGCCGCGTTTGACGGCCGCGCCCTGCCCATCCTGGTCGACGTGACCGATGCCAAGGCGGTCGATCACGCCCTTAACGTGGCCGAGACCGAGCTTGGACCGATCAAGCTCCTGATCAACAACGCCGGCGCGACGGTTTCCAAGCCGGTCTTCGACCAATCGGAAGAGGATTGGGACCGGGTCATCGACACAAACCTCAAGGGCGTCTGGCTGTTTGCCCAGGGCGCCGCCCGGCGCATGAAGGACTCGGGCGGCGGCAATATCATCAATGTCGGCTCGATCCTGGGGCTGGGCATCGCCGGGCTGGTGCCCGGCTACTCGGCGTCGAAGGCGGGGGTGATGCATCTGACCCGCGTGCTCGCCTTCGATCTGGCCCGCCACAACATCAGGGTCAATGCCATCGCGCCCGGCTATGTCCTGACGGAGCTGTCGAAGGAATTCATGACCGGCGAACGGGGCGAGCGCACGTTGAAACGCATTCCGCAGCGCAGCTTTGTCGATCTCGATGACCTGGATGGACCATTCCTGATGCTTGCCTCGGACGCATCGCGGCGGATGACCGGAACGGTCATCGTTGTCGATGGCGGGCACACTGTAACATCGCTCTGACCCCAGTGCCGGCCAATTCGTGGCGGGCCAGAAAAGACGAGGAAACCATGGATTTCACCCTGTCGCCCGAGATCGATGAATATCGCCGCCGCGTGCGCGCCTTCGTGAACGACGTCATCCTGCCGCTCGAATCCGACCCGGCCTCGTATGACCCGCACGAGAACATCCGCAAAGACCTGCTTGATCAGCTGCGCGCAAGGGTGAAATCGGCCGGGCTCTGGGCCTTACAGATGCCCAAGGCGCGCGGGGGGCAGGGGTTGCCGATCGTCGGCATGGCGGCCTGCTACGAGGAGATGAACCGCTCGATCTTCGGGCCGGTCTGCTTCAATTCGGCTGCGCCCGACGATGGCACCATGATCGTCCTCAACCGGATCGCGACCGAAAAGCAGAAGGACAGGTGGCTGCAGCCGATCGTCGATGGCAAGGTAAATTCGTCATTCGTGATGACCGAGCCACACCCGGGCGGCGGATCGGACCCGTCGATGATGCTGACCCGGGCCGAGAAGAAGGGTGACAAATGGATCGTTCGCGGCCACAAGCATTTCATCACCGGTGCCGGGACCGCATCCCATTTCCTGCTGGTTGTGCGCACCTCGGATGACAATCGGCGCGGCCTGACGGCGTTCATGCATCATCGCGATGCGCCCGGGTTCCGCATCCTGCGCCGGATTCCGATCATGGGGCCCGAGGAGCATGGCGGCCATTGCGAGGTCCAGTACGACGGACTCGAAATTCCCGATGAAGATCGCGTGATGGGCGAGGGAGACGGGCTTAAGGTCACCCAGATCCGCCTGGGTACGGCCCGTCTGACCCATTGCATGCGCTGGACCGGCATGGCCAAGCGCGCCCTTGAGATCGCTTCGGGATACATTGGCGAGCGGGAAAGTTTTGGCGCCAAGCTGATTGACCATGAAGGCGTCCAGTGGATGATGGGCGAAGCCGCGATGGAGATCGACATCGGGCGGCTGCTCACCATGCGGGCGGCTTGGCTGCTTGATCAGGGCGATTTTGCCCGCAAGGAAGTGTCGATGGCCAAGGTCGTGGTGGCCGACGCCTTGCACAAGGCGGTCGATACGGCGATCCAGATGCTGGGCGCCAAGGGCTATTCGAAAGATACCAAGCTCGAGTGGATGTACCGCTATGCGCGCCAGGCGCGCCTTGTCGATGGCGCATCCGAAGTGCACAAGATGGTGCTGGCCCGTTTCCTGATGAACGAGGGGATGGACTTCTGGTCGTGGGGCGCGCCGGCGAAACGGCGCTAGCGGTTCCAGGCCAACGGACCTAACCTGTCGGCTGGGCGAATCGATCCGCCCGGTGACCGGGATTCGGTCTTAACGCTTTTTTAACCCTAGGTGTCTTATAGGTGATTTAATCGTAGACATGCGTGGGGATGTGCGATGCCTACCAAGGCTATCCCCTTTGTCAGCCCATACCTACGGAGGCCGACCCGCAGCTTGGTGGACTATCTTCAGGAACGGCTTGCAACCGGGCGGACCATTGCCGGTTTCGAGCGGGACCTGACCAATGCGACGGGCGGCACTCTGGTACCCCTCGGCGAGGGGCCACCGGGCGGGACCGCGACAAAGCCGCGCAAGGGCCAGCGGAAGCCGGCCTCGCGGCGGATGCACCGCTCAGGCTGATTGGCCGGCAGCAGATCGCGACAGTCAGTAGGATTTGGGCAGACCGAGCACGCGCTCTGCAAGGAAGCAGAGGATAAGCTGCTTGCTTACGGGCGCGAGCCTGGGGATGAAAATTTCGCGGAAAAGGCGTTCGACATCGAACTCCTTCGCGTAACCCATGCCGCCATGGGTCATGATGGCGGTTTCACAGGCCTGGAGGCCGGCATCGGCAGCCAGCAGCTTGGCGGCGTTCGCATGGGGACCGCAGGGTTCCCGGGCGTCGTAGGCCGAGGCTGCCTTGAAGGTCATCAGGTCGGCAGCCTCGAGATTGGCCCAGCATTGGGCAAGCGGGTGCTGGATGGCTTGATTCTGGCCGATCGGCCGCCCGAACACGACGCGGTCCTTTGCATAGGCCGTGGCAAGATCAAGCGCCGCGCGCCCGACACCGATGGCCTCGGCCGCCACCAGCACCCGTTCCGGGTTCAGGCCGTCCAGCAGGTATGAAAATCCCTTGCCCTCGTCGCCGATGCGGTGGGATTGGGGCACCCTCAGGTCATCGATGAACAGCTGGCACGAGGCATTGGCGCTCAGGCCCAGCTTCGGGATGGCCCGCACCTCGATCCGCGAGCGGTCGAGATCGGTGTAGAAGAGCGACAGCCCGTCCATGGGCCTGTGGGTCGCCTCGACCGGTGTCGTGCGTGCGATCAGCAGAATCTTGTTGGCCCGCAGGGCCCCCGTCGTCCAGATCTTGCGCCCCCTGATGACGTAATCGCTGCCGTCACGGCGGGCAAAGGTGCGCAGCCGTGTCGTGTCGAGCCCCGCGTCGGGCTCGGTCACGCCAAACGCCGCGCGATGCTCGCCCTTCAGCAACGGCACAAGCCAGTCGCGTCTCTGGGCATCGCTGCCATGCACGACCAGGGGATGCGGCGCGAAGATGTAGGAATGCATGCTGCTGGTCGCGGTCCAGCCGCCGCCGGTCTCGGCGATGATCTGGACGATCCGGGCCGCTTCGACAAGGCCAAGCCCGGCGCCGCCATAGTCTGGCGGCATCATGATGCCAAGCAGGCCCGCCTTGGCGATGTCACGAAAAAATTCGTCGGGGAAGCGGCCATCCCCGTCGCACTGCCGCCAATAGCGGCGGTCATAGGCCGCGCAGATGCGCGCAACCCCCGCGAAGATGGCGGCTTGTTCGTCCGAGAACTTGAAGTCCATGGCGCGGCCCTCCCCCATCATGGCTAGCATGGAGGGGCCAGCACCAGAAGGGGTAGCACCAGAAGGGGCCGCCGCTGGCTTGCGCCTGCCGTGCCATCCCGCCATAGTAGCCCCCGACACATGTCCGCGACGGTGAATGGTGCCATGGCTTATGAAACGCTGCTCTATGACGTGCGTGACGGGATCGGTCTCATCACTCTCAACCGTCCGGACGCGCGCAATGCCATCGACATGACGATGCGGCAGGAACTTGACGTTCTCGCGCGCGCGGTGCGCAATTCTGATGATGTGTTCGCTGTGGTGCTGACCGGGGCCGGGACCGCCTTCTGTGGCGGCGGGGACATTCGCGCCCAGGGCGAGATGAAGCGTACGCCGAACGCCACCCGCAAGCGCATCCAGGATTTGCAGGTCTGGCTGCCGATCCTTGCCAATCTTGAAAAGCCGGTCATCGCCGCTGTCGATGGCCCGGCCTTTGGGGCCGGGTTCTCGCTGGCGCTCCTGGCCGATTTCGTGCTGGCGACGCCCCAGGCACGGTTCTGCTCGGTCTTCGGGCGGATCGGGCTGGTCCCGGATCTGGGCGCGCTCTACTTCCTGCCGCGCATCGTCGGTCTGCAGATGGCGAAGGACATCGTGTTCACCGCGCGCTCGATCTCGGCCGACGAGGCGAAAAGCCTGGGTATCGTGCGCGAGATCGTGCCGCGCGAGAAGCTCATGTCCGCGGCGCTGAAACTGGCGGGGCGCTTCCGCCATGCCTCGCCGTTTTCGATCGGCCTTTCGAAGTCGATCCTCAATCAGTCCTTCAACCTGGACTCGCACGCGATGGGCGAGCTTGAATCCTATGCCCAGGGCATGGCGATGCTGAGCGAGTATTATACGCAGGCGGTCGAGCGGTTCCGGCAGAAGCAGCCGATCCTATTCGATTGGGACCGCCTCGAAAAAGAATCGCCGGAATAATGAGCCGCCGACGCGCAATGATCACCGGCGTGCACAATACGCGCGCCGGCAAGATCGAGGGATCGAGCTGCATGTCGCTGCATGCCGAGCCGACCCTGGGCGCGCTGGTCGATGCCGGCCTTGCGCGCGGCGACATCGATGGGCTTTTGTGCGCCTATTCGTTCACCGAGCCGCATCTGATGCTGGGCTCGATCGTCGCCGAGTACATGGGCCTGAGCCCCAGCTACATCGCGTCGGTCTCGATGGGGGGCGTGACCGGCGCCAGCCTGGTCATGCAGGCCGCCGCCCTGGTGGAAGCTGGTTATTGCCGCAACGTCCTGGTCGTGGCCGGTGACAACCGGCTGACCGGCAATATCGACGCGGTGGCGGCGCTGGCCGGCGTTGGCTCGCCCCAGTTCGAGCAGATCTACGGCATGACGGTGCCGGCCGCCTATGGGCTGGTCGCGCAGCGCTACATGCACGAATTCCACCTGACGCCCGAGCACCTGGCCGCCGTCGCGGTCACGGCGCGCCAGCATGCGGCCCTTCATCCCGATGCCCAGATGCGCGCCCCGATCACCATCGCGGATGTCCTGAAATCGCGGCCGATCGCGGAACCGTTGCGGCTGCTGGATTGCTGTTTGATCTCGGATGGTGGGGCTGCCTGCATCATCAGTGCGCCCGAGGTGGCAAGCGACCGGCCGAAACGGATGGTCGAAATCCTGGGATCGGGGCAGGGACACACGCACGAGCATATCGTTTCGGCGCCGTCGCTGGTCGATTACGGCTGCAAGGCGGCGGGGCGTCTGGCCTTCGAGCGGGCCGGGGTCAGGGCGGCGGACATCGACGTGGCCGAGATCTATGATTCGTTCACCATCACCCTGATTGCGGAACTCGAATCGATCGGGTTCTTCGAGCGCGGCGCGGCCGGGCCGGCGGCCTTGGCGGGCGAACTTGGCCTTGGCGGGCGGCTGCCCTGCAATACCCATGGCGGCCTGCTGTCGTTTGGCCATTCCGGCGCCGCGGGGGGGCTGTGGCATGTGGTCGAGGCGGTCCGGCAGCTGCGGGGTGAGGCGGGGCCGCGCCAGGTCAAGGATGCCGAACTGGCCTTCGTCCATGGCGATGGCGGAATTCTCTCGGCCCATTGCTCGCTCGTCTTCGGGAGACGCTGAGATGTCGAAGCCGGTTCCGGCCATCAATGGCGACACGGTCGAGTTCTGGCGGGGCTGCAATGCCGAGCGTCTGCTCTACCAGCATTGCGAGACCTGCGGGCACGTGCAGTTCCCGCCGCGGTCGCTTTGCGTGAAGTGTCATGGGCGTGGGCTGGCCTGGCGGGAATCGGCGCGGCGCGGACACATCCACAGCTTTACCGTGGTGCACCGCCCCCCCACCGCGGCCTTCAAGGCCGATGTTCCCTATGTCCTGGCCCTGGTCGATCTGGATGAGGGATTCCGGATCATGTGCAACCTGATCGGCTGTCCGCCCGAGAAGGCAGCCATCGGTCTTGCGGTGCGGATCACCTTCGAGGCGCGGGGCGAGGGCGAAGCGCGCCAGCTTGTCCCGCAGGCCATGGCGGCCTGACCGGACGCTTTCTGCGGCCGATTCCTAGGGAATGGGCGTCGCGGTCGCGAATACGCCGCTTGAATACATGAGAGGCGCTCCGGTCCGCGAGGTGGCTGCCCGGACATCGCCGACATAGACCGAGTGTGTGCCGAAATCATGGCTGGCATGGACCGTGCAATCAAAGTTCGCCAGGGCATCGGCAAGGACCGGGGCGCCGGTGGCCAGCGTGATCCAGTTCGCATCGGCCATGAACCGCGCATCGCCATCCACCGCGGTACGGCCGGCAAACCGATTGGCGATCGTGATGTGCTGTGTTCCCAGCACGTTGACACAGAACACGCCACCCTTGGCGATGGGCTGATGGGCGCTTGCGGTCTTGTTCACGCAGATCAGGATCCGCGGCGGCTCGGCCGTCAGTGAGCAGACGGCCGTGGCGGTCAGCCCGGTCCGCGAGCCGTCACGGATTGTCGTGATGATCGTGACGGCACCGGCAAACTGGCGCATGGCCTGGATGAAATCTGCCGGGTTGGCCATCGTCTCGGAAGGGGGGGGGTGGTTCATGCCGCGCATCGCTCCGCGCATCACGGGGTTTTAGGCCCCGCTGAATCTGACTGATTAAGTCTACTAAAGCGGAAACGTGCGGGTTCATCAAGCCGGGCGGTTCGCGCCGGTCTCGGCCTTGGGCGGAGCATCGGGCAGCGGTCGATAGATCAAAAGCGCCACCAGGATCAGAACGCCCTGCAACCCAAAGGCAAAGCGGTAGCCATCCGCCGAGGCGATGCCATTCGCATCGGTAAAGGCGCCGATGACAGCGCCAAGGGCCGGTTGCATCGTGGTGGTGCCAAGGATGCCCAGCAGGTTGATGACACTGAGCGCGCGCCCCATCAGGTGGTCGGGAAAGAAGGCCCGGCAATGCACAAGAAAGACGATGTAGAATGGCCCAAAGGCGGCGATCAGGACCAGGAACGGGCCGGCAATCCACAGGGATCCACCGGCAAAGCAGACAAGACCGGCGATCATGGCGACCACGACAAGGCCCGAGGCCACCACCAGCGCCCGCTGCGATCGGAAATAGTTTTCGACCGGCCCGTAGACGGTCAGGCCCAGATTGGTTCCAAGCGTCATCAGCAGCAGAAATTCGCCACGCGCCCCGGCCTCCAGCCCGTGCACATCGCGCAGATAGGGTCCGGCCCACGAGCCGACGAACATCATCATCGGCGAAAAAACGACGAACGCCAGCAGCGCCAACCGTGGCATGGCCGGGTGGCGCAGGACGTCGGCCATGCCGCGAATGCTTTCGCCCAGGGTTGCCGGGGCACCGGCAACTGCCGGGCTTCCCGGCGGCCGGTCCGCAACGAAGATCCAGGACAGGACGGCCCCGAGCATCGCCAGCGCCGCAAAGGCCAGGAAGACGGCCTCGCGGCCGACATGGGCGAACGCATAGGCAAGCGGGGCGGTTCCGAGCAGGCCGGTGAAGACGCCGGATGCGGCGACGACCGACATCATGCGGCTGTACTGCCTGCCGGAAACCCAGCCATTCAGGGTCACGAAAGCGCCGGTCCATGCCGAGGTGAAGCCCACGCCGATCAGGAAGCGGCTGATGGCAAACGTTCCTTCGTCGTCGGCGATTGCGAACAGCGCCGCCCCGACAACGGCAAGCAAGGTGCAGATCGGCGTCACCTTGCGGGCGCCATAGCGATCATAAAGAAGCCCGACCGGGATCTGGGCTGCCGCGGCGCCCAGAAACAGGGCGCCCAGGACGCTGCCGAGCGCGGCCCCTGTCAGCCCGAATGACGCGGTCAGGTCGGTGGCGATGACGCTGCCCGATGTGCGGTGCATCTGGCTTTGGCCGAACAGGAAACACAGCACGATCATCATCAGGATGAAGCTGCGGCGCGCCTGGCGTTGCTGGTGGCGTTGCTGGGGGGTCACGGTATGGCGTCCTTTGTCGCGGTCACCGTCACGTCCGGTGCGCGCACATAGACCATCGCGGCGATGCCGATCAAGATCCCCAGGGTTCCAAACACGAACCGGTAGGCGTCGGGATCGGTATGGCCGTGACCATCCTGGAATTGGCCGACGATGAAGCCGAAGCCGAGCTGCGCGATGGCAACGCCCATGATCGCGACCAGATTGAAGAAGGTAAGCGCCCGTCCGGTCAGGTGGTCGGGATAGATGGCCCGGCAGTGCGCCATGAAAATCAGATAGGTCGGGGTTGCGAGATAGATGGCGACCACCCAGGGAACGACGACCCCAAGGCTTGGGTTGGGCAATGTCGCCAACCCGATGAACAGCGTGACCGCGACTGCGCTGGTGGTGAGGATCAGGCGTTTCCGGTTGCCGAGCCAGCGATCAATGGGGCCATAGGCCCCAAGACCCAGGTTCCACGCCAGCAGGACGATGAAGATGACGTTGCCACGGTCGGTCGCATCGAGGTCATGCACCGAACCCAGATAGGGGCCAAGCCACATCGCCCCCAGGCTGCCGAGCGGGATATAGGTCACGAACGCCATGGGCGAGAGGGACGGTGTCGCCGGATGGCGCAGCACCGCCATCACCCCGCGCAGGCTGTCCAGCAGTGTCGTGGGCGCGCCGGTCGGTTTTGCCTGGCCGGGCGGCCGGTCCCGGATCACGGCAAATGCCAGAATGGCACCGAACAGCGTGATGCTTGTCAGGACGAGAAAGGTGTTCTCGCGGCCATAACGGTCAAGGGCGACGGCCAGTGGCGTCGTCGCCGCAAGACATGCCAGTCCGGAAATGAATCCAAAGATCGACGAGATGGTCGAGAACCGGTCCTGCGGCACCCATCGCGCGAACACCACGAAAGCGCCGATCATGACCGCCGCGAAGCCGCCCCCCAGGGCGGCCCGCCCGACGATCAGCCCGATCGGATCCTGGGCTAGTGCGAACACCGCGCAGCCGATGGCGCCCAGCAGGCCAAAGGCCGGCAGGACGGCCCGCGGCCCATAGCGGTCGATCAGCACGCCAACCGGAAGCTGGGCCAGCGACGAGGCGAAAAAATAGGCGCTCATCACGCCGCCCAGCGTGGCGGCCGGCAGGGCCAGCTCCTGGCTCAGGTGGGCGGCGATCACGCCGCCCCCCATGCGCTGGAACTGGCCCAGCGTGAACAGGATGACGAGCCCGACAAAAATGAAGGCGAAAGCCTTGAGCGGAGTGGACTGGCTCATACGCGGGGCTCAGGCTTCGGGCGTTGTGGCAAGGGCCAGGTCACGGGTACTTGATGCTGATCGTCTCTGCGACCACGGCGGGGCGCTTTTCGCCCTCGATCTCGATCACGCTCTCGACCGTAAGCTTGATACCGCCCGCGTCAACGTCGTCGGCCCCGCGCAGGGTTTGTCGCAGGCGAACCCGCGCTCCGGCCGGAACCATGTTGGTGAAGCGCACCTTGTTCAACCCGTAGTTGATGCTGCGCGAGGTCCGTTCGATTCGATAGACCTCGGGTGTCAGGCCCGCCACCAGCGACAGGGTCAGGAATCCATGCGCGATGGTTGTCTTCAAGGGGAATTCGCGCCTGGCACGCTCGACATCGACGTGGATCCACTGGTGATCGCCGGTTGCATCGGCAAACTGGTCGATCCGGTCCTGATCGACCGTCACCCAATCGCTGACCCCCAGTTCCTTGCCGACGAGGGTCTTGAGGTCGGCTGGCGTGGCAACAACGGTGGTCATGGCGGAACTCCGGCAGCTAGACGCGTGGCACGATTTCATCGGCGAAGCGCTTGATCGGCTGGCGCGGCTCGCCGTTTGAAGCGACGGGCCGATCCAGCATAAACGCCAGCATAAACAGAAGCCCCGGCAGGACAAGGGCGGCGGTGGCCGACCGGGTGCGTGGGGCAGGCCTAGAAAGGCTTGAGGTACTGCGCAAAGAACGCAGTCGCAGCAACGATGCTGTCGGACCAGGCGGTCCGGTTGCCGCCGGTGGTCGCTCCCTTGCCGTTGGGCATGTTGATGTTGTTCCGGTTCGGATTGAAGATTTCGGGCCGGCTGCTGTCAAAGCTGTGATGCGCGCCGGGATAGACCTTGATCGAAACGGGCTCATCGGCTGCTGCCGACCGTTCGGCCAGCTGCTGGCAATGCGCGGCCGGCGTCCAATCGTCCCTCTCGCCGATCAGGATCAGGACGGGCGCGGCGGGCCTGAAGACGCCGGAATATCCGGTGACGGGGCCACGAACGCGCGATTGTCGCGTCACCCGCCAATCACCCAGATTCACGCCGCAGCTTGGATAGAGGGCGATGCCGGCCGCAAAGCCATTACGATTCCCATTCCGATCCCCATTCTGGCCCAAGGTATTTGCATCCTGTCCGGGGCCGCCCCGGACCATTGCCGCCAGGGTTGATGTGCCGCCATGCGATCCGCCCATCACGCCGATCCGCGCGGCATCGACATAAGCCAGGCCTTGCAGATAGGCTTTCGCGGCGTGGGCATCGTAGGCGCGTGCGGGATGGCTGACTGCGCGCCGTTCATCCCGGCTGAGACCCGATGTCGCGCTTTCCAGGCAGACGCCGTTCGGGATGCCACGCGGCGTGAAGCTGTCGGGGATCAGGACGACGAATCCAGCCCGGACCAGCACATCGGCCCAGCGGTGCGGCGCACCGCTCGAACGCTCGCCCAGGCCGCTGCAATCGTGCAGGATGACGATGGCTGCGAAGGGGCCAGGGCCATCGGGCTTCAACAGGGTTGCGGGGATCTCGTGCCGCCCGTTGGGCGACGGGCTGTCAAACGCAACGGCGGTCGTCGTGACATTCGGCGCATCGGCGGCCGCGGTGGAAACCGCGGCGAGCATGGCTGCGGCGGCCGCTACCCCAGCCAGGCACCGGTGTCGCAGCCGCCCCACGATGCCCGGCCTATGCCCAGCCTATGACGGATCCATCACCCCGACATGGGTCGCTGCGATCTTGACGATGATTCGCTTCTCGCCAGGCTGGCGGAAGGGATAGGTATCGAGGCCCAGGTACTTCTTCGCCAGCTTGTCGATGTGGGCGTCGGCGCCGGCGTGATCCATGGCGACGACCTTGCCGCGGATCATCACCTGCTGATACGGGTTTTCGGCGTTGTAGACGGCCAGTGCAACCCGCCCATCGCGCCGCATGTGCTTGGGCTTCAGGCGCCCTTCGGCGGTGTTGAAGATGACATGCTCGCCGTCGGTGTCGACCCAGATGATGCTGGCCGAAGGCGACCCATCCTTCATCAGGGTCGCAATCGTGGCAAAGTTCTTCCCGGACAGAAGCGTCTTGGCAAGTGAGGGCAGGGCCATGATCGGATCTCCATCGTTCAGGGGTGACAGGTTCTGCCTCCCATGTTGCTGGATCGGGGGTCACGCTGCAACTGTCAGATGAGCCTCTAACGGGGCGGCAGCCCGGCGGCGCGGGCCGGCGGCCGCACGGAATTTGACATGCAAGGCCATCCTGGTAGCCTGCTTCAAAATGTGGTGCATTCCCGAAATCAATAATGTGAGGAGGAGACATCATATGATGCCCAAGAAATCTGCCGTATCCAGGGTGCTCCTTGCGGCCGCGACGGCCATCGGGGTGATGGCGACAGCGCCTGCTGCCGACGCCGCCGATGTTACGATCCGGATTGGCTGGGCAACCACCGACAACGCGAACGATGCCTATCGTTATGCGGCCCACCAGCTTGCCGCTGCCCTTGAGAAGTCGGCGCCGGGCCGCTTCCAGCTCAGTTTCTTTCCCAATCGCCAGCTGGGCGACGAGAAGGAGCTGCTCCAGGGTATGCAGCTTGGCACCGTCGATGCGGCCCTGGTCACAAGCACGGTCGTTTCAAACGTCGAGCCCGCGTTTCTGATCAACGACCTGCCATTCCTCTATGCGAGCGCCGCGCAGGCGCACAGCATCCTGGACGGACCGCTGGGCAAGGAGCTTGCCGATCGCCTGGCGAAGAAGAACGTGGTCACGCTGGGCTTCTGCGAGTCCGGCTTCCGCAACATGGTCAATAATGTCCGGCCCGTCACCGAGCCCAAGGATGTCGAGGGGGTAAAATATCGGGTCATTGAAAGCCCGATCTTCATCGGCATGTTCCGCAGCCTGGGCGGCACGGCCGTTCCCATGGCGTGGGGCGATACTTTCACCGGAATGCAGCAGAAGACGATCGACGGGCTCGAGGTGCCGACCTGGGCGATTGCGGCCGCCAAGTTCAACGAGGTCGCCAAGTATCTTTCCGTCACGCAGCATGTCTACACGGCGACGCTGCTTGGCATATCATCGCGGGCCTTCGGGCGACTGAGCGACGCCGACAAGAAACTTGTTCTCGATGCCGGCCAGACGGCTTGCGTGGAGCAGCGCAAGTTCAACGCTGCGGAAGAGGAAAAGAACATCGCCGATCTCAAGGCCAAGGGCATGGCCATCAACGCGGTCAAAGACCCAGCCGCGTTCCGCAGCAAGATGCGGCCGGTCTATGACGAATACCGCCCGAAGATCGGCGGTGATCTGATGGATCGCTGGCTGGTGGCGGTCTCGAAGTAGGCGGGCAACGACGGGACGGTGCCGGAGGCGGCCGTTTCGACCGCCGCGTCCGGCACCAATAAAACCTGATATTTCGGAGGATACGGCTTGAAGCGACCGGTGACCGCGGCACGATCGGTTTGGCCCGCCGCGGAAGCCCGATAGATCAGGCGGTTCAGACCAGTCGGAATCCCTCACAGATGGAAAATCCACCGGATCAATCGGGGGCGGGCGAGGCGACAAAATTCGCGCCGGGGCTGCCAGGTGCATTGGCAGCGGCGTCCGAGACCGTCAGCGCCCTTGTGGCCCGGGTTACGGTGGGGGCGTCGATCGTCACGACGGTGCTCATGTTCACGTGCATGATCCTCCAGATCATTTTTCGCTATGCCTTGTCAGCCCCGCTGTCATGGTCCGAGGAAGCGTCGGTGTTTCTGTTCATTTGGACCATGCTGCTGCTGGCCAGCCTGGGGGTGCGCGAGAAGTTCCACGTCCGTCTCGATCTGATGTTTATCGTCCTGCCTGAAGGTCGAGCCCGTAACGGCCTCGAAACTGGGATCACGCTGGCCATCGCCGCGTTCGGGGCAATCATGGTGATGACCGGTTCCGAAATGGCCGAGCTTGTCTGGAACAATACGTCGGCAGCGATCCGTTATCCCGTTCAGGCCCTTTACCTGGCGGTGCCGGTTTCGGGCGCATTAATGGTTGTTCATGCGGTTGCCCAGCTTCTGGCACAGGCTGCGGGCCGGCGCTCATGACGCCAAGCGACATCGCCCTCATCGTGACGATGTTCGGCCTCCTCATTCTGGGGGTGCCGTTCGCCTTCGCCATCGGGATTGCGGTGCTGGCCGGCCTTTGGGCCGCGAATATCGATCCCGTCGTATTGGCCCAGCAGCTTGTGGCCGGAATGAACAGCTTTCCACTGCTGGCGGTGCCGGGGTTTATCCTGGCCGGGGATCTGATGCACACCGGCGGGCTTTCGCGGCGTCTGGTCAACATTGCCATGGTCCTGGTCGGCCGGGTGCGGGGCGGCCTTGCCATGGTGGCGATCCTGTCGGCAACGTTCTTTGGCGCGATTTCCGGTTCGGCGCCCGCAACCACGGCAGCCATCGGCAAGCTGATGGTGCCCGAGATGGTGCGACGCGGCTACCCGCTGCCGTTTTCGGCGGCGCTGGCGGCGGCCTATGGGCCGATCGGCATCCTGATTCCGCCGTCGATCCCGCTCGTCATCTGGGGCGTGATCGCCAACGAATCGATCACCAATCTTTTCATCGCCGGAATCGTGCCGGGGATCCTGGTCTGCGTCGCGTTGATGATCGCATCGTTCATCTATGCGCGCCGGCACAATATTCCGGTTGAAACCACGCGCGCATCCGGCCGTGATCTGGTCAAGGCTCTGTCTGATGGCAAGTGGGCCTTGCTTGCATCGGTGGTTGTCCTGGGTGGGATCTACGGCGGGATCTTTACCCCGACCGAGGCCAGCGCCGTCGCCGTGGTCTACGGGCTGGTCATCGGCATCTTCGTCCATCGCGAGATGACCTTTGCCGAGCTTCCCGGAATCATCGTTCGTTCGATGAGCACGACGGCGATGGTCGTCTATATCGTCGGGGTCTCGGTCGGCTTCGGCTGGGTGATCGGGCTGGATGGCCTGCCGCAAAGGGTGGGGGCCTGGGTTCTCGGCCTTTCCGTCGATCCGATCCTGATCCTCCTTGCGGTCAATGTCCTGCTGCTCATCGTCGGCACCTTCATGGACACCGTTGCGGCCATGATCATACTGGCGGCGTTGCTGATCCATGTCGGCCAGGCAATCGGCGTCGACCCCATCCATTATGGCACGGTCATTGTCATGAATCTGGGGATCGGGATGGCAACGCCCCCCTTTGGATATACGCTATTCACGGCGTCTGCGATTACCGGTCTGGTTGTGGACCGGATCATTCCGCCGCTGCTTGGGCTGATCCTTGTGGAAGTGATCGCGCTGCTGATTGTGACCTATGTGCCATCGGCAGCAACAATTCTTCTTCATGTCTTTTGATGACGGGAAATGACGCGGGGCGACGATTTCGGGCGCCAAAGCAGGGGTGACAGGATGGTGAATTCGATTGCGAATGGGTTTCGGTGGGCGGCGATGGTCGCCTGCATCCTGATTTTCGTGCTCACGACCCTCGAGGTCCTGCTGCGGCTGGCCGGCCTTAAATTCTCGCTGTCCTATGAGTATTGTGGATTTCTTCTGGGCGCTCTGGTCTTTTTCATGTTGCCGGCGGTCACGATCGACGACGACCATATCTCGGTCATAAAGGCAGAAGCCGGCGCCAAACGGCTCGTGGCCCGGTTGCGCCATGGGTCGATCGTTCTTGTCACGCTCGTCTACATTGGCGGGCTGATCTATCTCTGCGGGATCACAACTCTGAAGTCGTACCAGGATGGTATCAAGACCCAGGGCGTGATGCTGACGCCGCTCTACATTCCGCAGCTTTCGATGATCATCGGCTTATCGGTGACCGTGGTGCTGGTCATGGTGGCCATGGCCGTGCGCGCGCGCCGAAAGGCCAAGACCGGCGGAGACTTCGCATGATTGCCAGCCTGTGGATGATCATCGGCCTGATTGCCCTTCTGGTGTGGGGTGTTCCGGTTGCCATGGCGCTGGGCGTGGTTGGGATCGTCGGCATCCTTGCCAACAACCCCGCCTATCTGCTGGGGGTGGGGCACGCGGTCTGGAATACGGTTGATAATTACGTACTCCTTTCCGTTCCCCTGTTCGTGCTGATGGGCGAGTTGTTCCAGCGCTCGAACCTGGCGATGAAATTCTATCGGGCAGCCTGCCTCTGGATCTCGTGGCTGCCCGGGGGGCTTCTTCATTCCAATATCCTGGCCTGCAGCGTTTTTGCCGCGGTCTCGGGTTCGAGCGTGGCGACGGCGGCCACGATTGGCTCGATTGCGATCCCGGAAATGGAACGGCAGGGCTACACCCGGCGCAAGGTACTGGGATCGCTGGCGGCCGGCGGAACGCTTGGCATCCTGATTCCCCCGTCGATCCCGATGATTCTGTATGGTGCCATTGTCGAGGCCTCGGTCGGGAAGCTGTTCATGGCGGGCATCTTCCCGGGAATCCTTCTCACCCTTGCGTTCGTCATCTATATTTTCTTTTCCAATCTGCGGGCCGGCTCTTATCCGAAGGGGGACCCGTTCGACCTTGGCGCCGCGCTGCAATCGGTCGGTGACCTCATTCCACTTGCCGTGCTGATTGTGATCGTTCTTGGCAGCATCTATCTTGGCATTGCAACGGCGACCGAGGCCGCGGCGGTGGGTGTGCTGGGCACCCTCGGCCTTACCGTCTATTACCGGTCATTCTCGTGGGCGATGCTGCTTGAATCGGTCAAAAGCACCACCCGCTTCACCGCCGTCATCCTGTTCATTGTGATAGGCGCCCAGATCTTCTCGTATTCGATGTTCAACTGGGGCGCAACCGATGAGATCAAGGATTGGGTTGCAACTTTGAACGCCGGCCCGCTCGTGATCGTGGGCGGTGTGCTGTTTGTCTATCTGATTCTTGGGATGTTCGTTGATGCCATCTCAATGATGGTGCTGACGCTTGCCTTCACGCACCCGCTGGTGCTGGCCTCGGGCTATGACACGATCTGGTTCGGCGTCGTCCTGGTCATCACCCTGGAGATCGGCCTGATCACGCCGCCGGTGGGGCTCAACCTGTTCACGATCCAGTCGGTTGCCGCCAAGGGTGTGAAGGTGTCCGAGATCGCGGCCGGGGCGTTTCCGTATGTGCTGATCATGATCGGCGCGCTGGCTCTTTTCACCATCTTTCCACAAATCATAACCTGGCCCATTTGACGCCGACAGGAAGACGGCAACGGCTGACATGAATGCACAGATTGCGAGGAGGCGAACCATGAGGAAGCACGCACTATTGCTGGTGGCAGGTCTTGCCATCCTGTTTGGAACCCAGTCGGGGGCCGAGGCACAACAGCCGCAGTTCCGCTGGAAGTACTTTTCGGGCATCCCGAACACGCACGATTACAACGCCAAGCACATCATTCCCGCGTTCGCCAATATCAAGGCGCGGACCAATGGCAATCTCGATATCCGCTTCGTGTTCGTTGCCGAGACGCCGTTCAAGATCGGCGATTCAATGATCGTCGTCCGCGACGGTCAGGCTGAAATGGCGGGCTGGGTTCCGACGACGACCAGCGGCACCTATCCTGCGCTTTCGGTCCTTGCGATCCCGTTCATGTCGGCCAATCCGGTCGGCATCCGCGAGGCCATGGCGACCGGCGATCGCCTTTACGAAACGCCGGCGGTCAAGGCCGAGATGAAGCGGGTGTTCGACCTGCATAAGGCCGTTTCCATTGGGCATTACTATTCTCAGCCGATGAACTTCTGGTTTACCAAGCCGGTTGCGTCGCTTGCCGAGATGAAAGGGCTCAAGGTGCGGACCTTCCGCCGGAAACGGCCGACCTGGTGTCGGCCATCGGCGCGACGCCGGTCAATGTGTCGTCGCCCGAGGTCTATCCGGCCTTGCAACGCGGCGTGATGGATGGCGTCATCACCGGGATCGGCAACATGCGGGGGCCGAAATGGTCCGAGGTCCTGAAGTCCGGCTACATGGTGAACATGATGCTGCTCGATTTCTGGGAACTGGTGAACAAGGATGCCCTCGAGAAGCTTCCCGCCGCCTACCGCCAGATCCTGATCGAGGAGATGGCCAAGGCCTCGAACGGGATCAACGAGCTCACGGTTTCCAGCATCACCGACGAGCAGCAGGCGCTTGCCAAGGACGGTTTCCAGTTCGTCGAGGCACCGGTGGACGTCTACAAGACGCTTCGCGGCGTGGCGCGCGAAAAGGTCTGGCCGGAATGGAAGAAGCGGGCCGGGCCCGAGGCAGCCGGCATGTTCGATGCCGTGATCACCGAGCTGGAAAAGGCCCGGTAGGGCCGGGGGGCACCCTGCCAACCGGGGGTCGAGCACCCCCGGTTTCCCGCTATTGTGTTTGTTCAGGGTCGGGCCGTAATCTAGGGGCCAGAGGTGGACGCGTAATGGCCGATCGTTGCGATATCCTGATCGTGGGTGGAGGGGTGGCCGGCCTGACGGCCGCCCAGGCCGTTGCTTCGGAAGGCCTTTCCTGTGTCTGCGTCGAGCGCATGGGGCCGGGCGGCGTGGTGATGAACCTGGGCGAGATCGAGGACTGTCCCGGCCTTGCGCCTGGCAGCACGGGCCCCGATCTGGCGGCCGAGCTTATGGACAAGGCCATGGCGGCCGGGGCCACCATCGCCTTTGCCGAGGTGACATCCATTCGGGGTGGCGCCCTGGGTGGTCGAGACCACCCAGGGCGGGCACGAGGCGACGGCGGTCATCCTGGCGTCCGGCCTGACGGAAGGTTCGCTCGGTCTGGCGGGCGAAGGAGATCTCAAGGGCCGCGGCGTGTCGAGCTGCGCCCATTGTGACGGCCCCATGTTCAAGGATCAGCCGGTGGTGGTGGTCGGCGGCGATGATTGGGCGGCCCAGGAGGCAATCGAACTGGCCGGCGTGGCGTCGCAGGTAACGCTGGTGTGTGAGGGCGGGGTGCCGAACGTGTCGCAAGCCCGGCGCGAGCGCCTTTCGGCCCTCGCCAATCTGTCGATCAAGGCCGGGCGCGTGATCGCCTTGACCGCCAACGATGCCGGTCTCGAATCGGTGACGGTGGCGGGCCCTGGCGGTGAAGAACAGCTGACCGCCCAGGGCGTCTTTGTCTACACGAACCGTCGCCCGGACATCGGGTATCTTGCACAGGCGCCGCGGCTGGACAGCACCGGACGGCCGATGGTTGGCCAGGATCTGGCGACCAGCAGCGCCGGCCTGTTCGCGATCGGCGATGTGCGCGCCGGCACGCGCGAGAGCGTAGCATTGGCGGCCGAGGATGGCCGCATGGCGGCGCAGGCCGCGGTTTTTCACTGCCGCAGCATGAGCGGATCATCATGCAATCGTGTGGTCACGGCCTAGCAGGCAGGAGGTAGCGGATGCGCATCGTCAACCCGACCTTCGGCACCCGGAAGGTGGAAGCCGAAACCGAGGCGTCCCAGGCGGCGAAGAAGCCGCTTGATTGGCGCAAAGACAAGATCGTGATGTTTTCGAACTCGAAACCGAACGCCAAAGAGGTTCTCGAGGGCTTGAACGCGAAGATCGACGAGGTCTTGCACTGCGGCAAGTTCGATTTCACGTCGAAAGGCAACGCCGCCATCGGCGCAACGGCTGCACAGCTCGACGAGGTCGCGTCAAAATATCGCGGGGCTTTCCTAGCGTCCGGAGACTGAGGCGCCTGCTCTTCGTGGAGTCTGTATGACTACATTGAATTGCAGAAGCGCGGGGTCAGGACCTATCTGGTGATCACTGATGCATTTCGCCCGATGGTCATGGCGCAAGCGAAGGCACGCGGTATCGAGAATCCGCGCCTGATCGTGATCAAGCATCCGATCGGCGGTCTCAATGCCCAGGAACTCGTGGCTCGTATCGAGCAGGCCGGCAAGTCCTTCTTCGAAGGGCTTGAAACGGCAGCCGAGTAGAGCCGGTCGTTGGCGGCCCGGACGATGGCCGATGCCCGGGTGGCGGCATCGGTTGCGTCCGGGTCGTGACAGAACTCTGGATCAAGGGCAATTGCGTGTGGCGGCGCAGGCCGGCCGCGCGGCGGGAGGGCATGGCAGATGTTGGATGATAACGAGACGGCCGAGCTGATTGATATTGGCAATCCCTCGGCCGAGGGCTGGGCCGAGTGTGTCATGGACAATGGCTGGGGCGATGGCATGCCGGCGGTCGTTCCGACCGAAGAGGCAATCGCCCCCTTCGTGGCCATTGCCAAGGGAATCAACGAGCCGTTTCCGCCGCTGCCGCCGCGTCTGATCATCCCGACGATCAAAAGCCTGGCCGCCAATGCCGTGATGGCAGGCTGCAAGGCCGAACATTTCCCGATCGTGATCGCGGCCATGCGCGCCATGTCCGAGCACAAGTACAATCTGCATGGGTCTTTGGCGACCACCCATCCTTGCGGCAACATGATCATGGTCAGCGGCCCGGAAGCCCACCGGCTTGGCATCAACGGGGGCACCAACTGCTTCGGCCAGGGAACGCGGGCCAATGCGGTCATCGGCCGCGCCATCCAGCTCATCATGCGCAATCTGGGCGGTGCCGTGCCGGGCACGACGGATCGTTCCACCCAGGGAACGCCGGGCAAGTATTCGTTCTGCTTCGCGGAGAACGAAGAGGCCTCGCCGTGGCCGCCCTATCGCATTCGCCACGGCTTCTCGGCCAAGGATACCGTCGTGACGGTGATGCCGGGCGAGGCGCCCCACAACATCAATGACCACGCCAGCACGACGGGCGACGACATCCTGCTGACCGCCGCCAACACGATGGCGCAGGCGGGCTCGAACAATCTGCTCGGGCAGGGGCCGTGCTTCGTCGTCTGGGGGCCCGAACACGCCGAAACGCTGCACCGCGACAAATGGACCGCCGAGGCCGTCCAGAACGAGCTCTACGAGCGTTCGAAGGTGCATGAATCGCGCATTACCCAGGCGAACCGGGAATTCTTTGCCGGCTTCGGCCAGGAACCGGTCAAGGGCTACTACTATCTGACCCCGTCTCCGCAAAGCATTCATATCGTGGTCGCCGGCGGGCCGGGCAAACACTCGGCCTTCATCCCGTCATTCGGGCTCACGGATGTGGTCTCAATGCGGGTGTGATCATGGTGTCGGCAATGATCGTGGGCGAATCCGAACAGTGGCCCATCCTTGCCGATGACCTGAGCTGGGAAGAGGCACAAGCCACCCTCGAGGTGGCGGGCCTTTCCGACGGCCTGCCGCTGGTCCCGCCGACGTCGTCGCGGCTGGCGGCGATGTTGAGCGGCGTGACCGATCACGACCGTTCGCTGGGTGCGATGCCGCCGCTCTATGGCGACGTTACCCTGGCGGGCATCGCCTATTGCTGCGTGCTGGCGGGATGCGGACCGGCGGAACTGCCGGTGGTGCGGGCGGCAGTTCTGGCCTGCCTGGACCCGGCCTTCAACCTGCTGGGGACCCAGTCGACGACCGGGACGGCGGCCATCGCGATGATCGTTCATGGCCCGATCCGGGTGCAGCTCGGGTTCAACGGGGGCGGGAACTGCCTGGGGCCCGGCAACCGGGTCAATGCCTGCGTGGGGCGGGCGCTGCGCCTGGTTCTCAACAATATTGGCGGCGCACGCCCAGGGATCGGCGACATGGCAACCATGGGGCAGCCCGGCAAATACTCGTTCTGCTTTGCCGAGACCGAGATCGGCAGCGAAAACGATGCCAGTTTTCCCCCCCTCCATGTCCGGCGGGGGATGGCGGTGACATCAAGTGCCGTCACGGTCCTGGCGCCAAGCGGCACGATCGAGGCCATTCCGCTTGGCGACGGCGATACCGCCGAGCTGGTCCTGGAACCGATCGCGGCCGCCATCCTTGGCGCCGGCCTTGCTTCGCAATCATCGAAACCCGGTCCCGAGGGCGAGCAGTTCGTTCTGCTGCCACCCGAGATGGCCAATCTTCTTGCCAAGCGTGGCTGCGATGTTGCCGGCGTCCAGGACCGTCTGTTCCGAAAGATCAAGGACGGGCTTGCGGCTGAAACATCGCGCCGGGCGCGGCTTGGATTGTTTGCGCCGTTGCCGCTGGTTGCAGCGCCGACGCGCATTGTTCCTGTCGTGGCCGGCGGGGTCGGGATGAAAATGACCTGCATTCCAATCTGGGGTGGCGGCAGCACGGTCAGCGTGACCCGCGAAATCACGCTGCGCTGATGCCGGTATCCATCGACCAGTCGCATGGCCCCGCCGATGGACCGGCGACCGGCCCCCATGTTAGCGTTTCATCACATGCTGCCACTGGCTAATCGGGTGGTGCAGATAGCCGGGTGATTGCTGTGTCCGGTCCCAACACGACAGTCGAGGAAAGGAAACGCGTATGAAGCGTCAATGGCTTTCGGCAGCAATGACTGCAGCCCTGGTATCGGTTGCCATCGGCTCGGCCAACGCCGCAACCGAGCTCAAGGCAACCTTGGCGACCAGCCCCAAGCACCCGTTCGTTCTTGCTGGTTATCAGCCCTTTGTGAAGGCGGTCGAGGATGCGTCGAAGGGCGACATCAAGATCCAGCTTTTCCTGGGTGGACAGCTTCTCAGCTACAAGGCGACCCTGGGCGGATTGCGTGACCAGATCGCCGATCTGGGGTTTGCGGTGCCGGCCTATCATCCGGCCGAATTGAAGGACGCGCAGCTGGTGGCTGATTTCGCCATGATCGGAAGCTCGGCGCCCGTCATGGCGGCGGCGACCACCGAATACAATCTGCTCTATTGCACCGATTGCTTTCAGCAGCTGCTGGCGCAGGGCGTTGTCGACCTGGGCGCCGCCGCGACCCAGCCTTATCGCATCGTGACCAAGCGTCCGGTCAACACCGCCGAGGATCTGAAGGGCATGAAGATCCGGTCCGGCGCTGGCCTTTGGAACCGGATGCTGGTGCATTTTGGCGCAACCCCGCTCAGCGTTCCGGCTGACGAGATCTTCCAGGCGCTGAGTTCCGGGGTGGCGGACGGTACGCTCTCGTTCGGGTCGGCGGTCCGCACCTATGCCCTCTGGGATCCGGCCAAATACATCACCATGACCCATCTCGGAACCTTCCACGAATTGTCGCTCTATGCCTTTTCCAAGAAATCCTGGGCCTCTCTGACCACCGCCCAGCGGCGACTTTTTCTGGATACGGTCGCGCCCTATCTGTCGGGGCCGTCGGTCGCCGACATCATCGCCGAAGAAGACATGCTGGCCGAGGCCAAGGGCAAGGGCGTCACGATCATCCAGCAGTCGCCGGCCCTGAAGGCGGCCTTTGACGCCTGGATGGTCGAGGATTTCAAGGTCCTGGCCGAGGCCAGCGAGAAGGCGGGTGTCAAGAACGCGGCGGCCAAGATCGCCAAGTTCCGCGACATCTATGCAAAGTGGGACAAGCTGGTAAAACCGATCGAACGCGACAGCGTGAAGATCGGCGCGATCATGAAGGCCGAGATTTTCGACAGGATCGATGCGGCCACGTTCGGCAGATAGGCTGCCCCCCATCACATGATGACCACGCGCCCGCCCGGAACGGGGCGGGCGCCGCGCCTAACGCATCAGGTTGGGAAGGAACGTGGCAATCGTCGGGACGGCGATGAAAAGGGCAAGACAGCCCGCATCGGCCAGCAGGAATGGCGTGATGCCCTTGAAGACGTCCTCGAGCGGTACCCGTGCTACCGAGCTTACTACGAAGACGCTCAGGCCAACCGGCGGCGTGATCAGTCCGATCTCGCCCAGGGCAACGACGATGACTCCGAACCAGATGGGGTCATAGCCCATCTGGGTCACAACCGGAAAAAGGACCGGAAGGGTCAGCAGCAGGATCGGCACGTTGTCCATGAACATGCCGAGAACGATGTAGATCGGCACAATGATCAGGATCATCGTGAAGATCGGCGACATCGGCAGGCCCGATATGAATGCGCTGACCGCCCCTGTCACCCCCGCAAGGGTCAGGTAGAAGCTGAAGAAATGGGCGCCAACGACGATGGTCATCAACATGGCCGTCGTGACGGCCGCGCTATAGAGCGCCGGCTTGATCTGGCCCAGGCGAAGGCGACCCAGCACAAGGGTGATGGCCAGGGCGCCGCCCGCGCCGACGGCACCGGCCTCGGTGGGGGTGAACAGCCCGCCATACATGCCGCCGATGATCAGGACGACCAGCATGAGCACTGCCCAGACATGGCGCAAGGCTCGAACGCGCTCCAATACCGGCTTCGGCGCCACGCGCGGCGCGATCCCTGGGCGCAGGCTGACCCAGGCCCAGACCGTGATCATGTAGGCGAACATGGTGATGATGCCGGGTACGATCCCGGCGACGAACAGCTGGCCGATCGAGGTTTGGGTCTGGACGCCGTAGATCACCATGGGAATGCTGGGTGGGATCATGATGGCGAGCGTGCCGCCGCTCGCGATCGTGCCGGACGAGAATGCCCGGTTATAGCCGTAGCGGTCCATTTCCCGCATGCTGGCGCCTGCCACCGCCGCTGCCGCGGCCGTACTGGCACCCGACATTGCACCCATCGCCGCGCATGAGGCGACGGCCGCGAGCCCAAGACCGCCCGGATAGTGGCCAAGCCAGCTATGGGCCGCGTCATAAAGGTCGCGGACCAGGCCGCCGCGGGTGGCAAATTCGGCCATCAGGATGAACATGGGGACCGACGACAGGATGAAGCTTGCCGATTCCCGGTAAGGGGTAAGGGCCAGAAGACCGGTTGTCACGTCGAGGCCGCCAACCAGATAGAGCCCGACCAATCCCGATATGCCAAGGCCAATGCCGATCGGCATTCCAAGGACGAAAAGAACCAGCAGAAGTCCAATCGGAAGAATCTCGATCACGGCGCACCAGGCGTTTCATGGGGATCGATGGAATACCCGGTGGCGGCCTTGGCCACGTCGATCAAAAGCCACAGGCCCATGATGATCGAGCCGACGACGACCAGCGCAAAGGCCGGCGCCAACGGGTAGGCAAGCTCGCTCGCCGATCGTTGGCCAATTTGCCAGGCATAGATGACCTGCCCCCCGCCGAACCATGCAATCAGGCCGAAATAGATGGCGCCGGCAAGATCGATCGCCATGCGCATGTACCGATGGCCGATAAAGGGCCACATGTGGCCGAAGATCTCGATCTTGATGTGTTGGCCGGCACTTTGGGTCAAGCCAAGGCTTAGGAAAACCACCGCGATCATGAGGTATTCCTCGGTAATCTCGACAACGCCCGGAATCGGGATGTGGAGCGCGCGGCCTATTGCGTCAGCAACAATCAAGGCCATCATCAGGAACACGATGGTGGCGACGACCGTGCCGAGGATCGAATCGACGGTCCGAACGATCTTGAGGAGAAGCGGCATGGCAGGGGCCTGTTCTTGAAGAGCCTGTCTTTGAAGAGCCCGTCGTTCAGCGAGCGGCCTTCAACGCCTCGTCCCAGGCTTGCAGAACCGCCTTGCCCGGCAAGCCCTTCGATTCCATATCTGCGACCCATTTGTCGCGCACCGGGCGCAGGGCCTCGTCCCAGGCCTGCCGGCCGCCAGCGATGCCGTCGATGCGGACCAGGGTCACGCCGGATTTCTGGTAGTCGTCGATTGTCGCGCGCGTTGTGTCATCCATGGCGGCCCACCCCTGCGGGGCCTTGGCGTCTGCCGTCTTGACGAGAAGGTCGCGGTTCGCGGCCGACAATCCACCCCAGAACGTCGCGTTGGCCGTGTAGACAACGTGCGAGAAAGCGGTGTTGGCGCCGATTGTTGCGAACTTGGTCACCTCGCCCAGGCGATAGGATGCCGCCACGCTATAGGGGAACAGGGATCCGTCCAGCGTGCCACGCTGGATCGCGGTATAAACCTCGGGTACGGCGATCGTGACGGGCGTGCCGCCCAGTGCCCGCACGGCCAGGACCTGACCCTCGCCAGCGGTTCTGATGCGCAGGCCGCGCACGTCCTCGGGGCGATGGATCGGCCGCTCGCGGCTGAATACCTCGAACCCGTCAAACGGAATGATCAGCACGGCGGTCCCGCCGGCCTTTTCGAATTCGTTACGGATGGCGCTATTGGCAAGCAGCCGCCGGATCGCCTTGCCGCCCTCGACGACCGATGAATAGCCGCCGGGCAGAAAGGCGACGCCGGTCAGCGGGAACTCGGACGGGAACAGGCCCGGGTTGATCAGGCTGATGTCGACAATCCGCCGCTGCATTCCCGCCACGGCATCGGTCTGCTTGACCAGCTGCTGGGCCGGGTAGTGCTGGAACTTGATCTGGCCGTTCGACTGCTGCTCGACCTGGGCCATCCAGGGCTTGGTGATCGAGGTTGGCGAAATGTGGTTGGCGGGGAAGTGATCGGAAATCTTGATTGTAATCGGATCCGCCGCATGGGCGCCTGTCATGCCGAGCGTGGCGCCGGCCAGGCAGAACGCTGCGCACAATCGATTCATGGCCATTTGCCTCCTCTGTCTGGTTCTTGTCTTGTTGTTACCCGCATGGGGCCCCCACGCGGGCTGACTGATCGAACGCTCAGCGGGCCGCCTTCAGCGCCTCGTCCCAGGCGCGAAGAACGGCCTTGCCCGGCCGTCCCTTGGCTTCCATGTCGGCTGCCCATTGCTCGCGAACCGGCCGGAGAGCGGCGTCCCAGGCTTCGCGCCCGCCAGGCAGTTGATCGACCTGCACAAGGGTCATGCCGCCTTTCCGGAAGCTCTCGATCGTCGAAAGGGTGGTGTCATCCATCGCCTTGAAACCGGGTTGCGCCGATTCGGTTGCGGCACGGACCAGGGTGTCGCGATAAGTGGCATCAAGCGCCGTCCAGAATTCCGGGCTGGCACAATAGATGCCGTGCCCATAAGCCACGTTGGCGCCGACGGTGCCGAATTTCGCCACTTCGTTCATTCGATACGAGGTCGCGACACTGTACGGAAACAGCGATCCGTCGAGGGTGCCTCGCTGCACGGCGGTGTAGATTTCCGGCGCCCCGATGCTGACCGGCGTTGCGCCCAGCGCGCGAGCCGCGGCAACCTGGCCATCGCCGGCGACCCGGAGCCTCAGGCCGCGGGCGTCCTCGGGTTGCCGGATCAGCCTGTCCCGAGACAGGATCTCGTAGGCATCGAACGGTACAATCAGCAAGGGCTCGGCGCCGGCCTTGGCGAATTCGGCCCGGATCGCGGTGTGGGTGACTAGGCGCTGCAGCGCCGCGCTGCCCTCGGCAATGGTGGAATAGCCGCCGGGCAGAAAGGCAACCCCAGTCAGCTCGAACTCGGTCGGGAACAGACCCGGAATGACGAAGGCGATGTCGACGATCCGACGTTGCATGGCCGGCAGCGCATCGGTCTGCTTGACCAGTTGCTGGGCCGGGAAATGCTGAAACTTGATCTTGGCGGCGCTCAGTTCGCCTGCCCGCGCCATCCAGGGCTTGGTGATCGTGGTCGGAATGATGTGATTGACCGGAAAATGATCGGAGATCTTGATGGTGACGGGATCGGCGGCGCTGGCGCCCGCTGCGCCAAGACAGACCCCGATCGCAAGGCAGCTGGCGGCGATACGCTTCATGGCGAGGTCCTTTCCCAAAGGGAACTGATGACGCGTTGTGGGCTATCCTCGATGCTGCGCAAGAAAATCGAGTGTTGCCGCAATGCATTCCTGCGGGCGTGCCGTCATCACATTGAAAGGCGCACCCTCAAGCGCGACCAGCTTGGCATTGGGCATGAGCCGGACACCGGTGCGAACGCTTTCGATCGTGTCCTGTTTCGATTCGGTTCCAGCCAGGATCAGGGTGGGGGCTTGCACGTCCTTCAGACGTGGCGTCAGGTCAAGGGTCGAGCGCGAAAGACCTTTGCCAGCAGCCATCGGCGTACGCGCCTGCTGGGTCGTGCACCGTTCGCGAAGGGCCGGGTCAGGATCGGTCGGCAGGCGGAACTTGTTCGTCTCGCGCGCCCAGCAGTTTGTCCTCGTTCTCGGCCATGGCGGCCATCCTTCCCAGTCCATCGCGGCCGCTTTTCCGGGCATAGCCGAAGCCCGGCAGGACCATGCTTTTCACCCGATCCGGGATAGGCGGCCCCAAGCTCGATTGCGACCGACGACGTGAGTCGGCCATGATGAAATGGGCGCCCTGCAGGCCCACCGCGTCCAGGAACGACACCAGATCATCGGCGAACGGCCGCAGCGACATCGTGAAATCGCGGGGTGGAAGCGACAGATCGCCATGGCCACGCTGATCAACATTGAGGACGCGGTAGTGTCGCGCCAGGGCCGGAATCCATTCGTACCAGTAAAGGCGGTTCTTGCTGAATCCATGAACGAGGACGATGGTGTCGGGCTTCGACCACGGATCGGTGAAGTTGTATTCGTCATAGGCAAGGTGCCCGCCATCCGGGAGCCTTGTCTTCAGCATCGGCCGCGTTGGTTTCCTGGCCGGCGATGCCGGCTTGGCGGTGGCTGCGCCCAGGCTGGCCAGAAATTCCAAGGCGATGCGGGAGCATTCGTCCGGCTTGGCCGCCGCCACGTGATACGAATCGCCGGGCAGGACCAGCAGGCGCGAATTGGGGATCTGCTGCTGATAGGCGCGCACCGCCTCGACCGGCTGCAGCTGGCTGCCTTCGGTCGTCACGACCAGGGTGCGGGCCTTGATGCGGGGCAATACCGAGATGATGAAACGCCGACCGCCTCGGTGATGGAGACGCATGAATCGGCGCTGCTTTCTGCCCATCAGCTCGTCGGTCCACCAGGCGACCTGGGCCCCGATTTGCGGCCAGAGCCCAGGAGCGTGCGCGCCTGTAATGTCATCGGCCCCATTTTCGGACCCCGCCGGTCGGGGTTTCGGCAAACGATGCGATGCCGAGTGGACTTGTGGTGCCGCGAACGCGGGAAGCCGGGCCGCTGAACACCGCAAGCGACTTGAGGTCTTGCCGGGAAGTCGGCGGCGAACTGCATGGCGATCAGGCCGCCAGTTTCGCGCCGATCACATGCACGGCGTCGATGCCAAGCCGGTCCAGCAGTCTTGCAAGATCCTCGGCGAATGCCGCGGTGTGCCACTTGCGGCCCGGCGCCGCGGCAGAGCGGCCGAAGCCGGGAAGGTCCGGGCGAATGACGCGGTACGTTCGCGCCAGATGCGGAACCCAGCCATACCAAGCCCGGCTGGATTCGGCCACGCCGTGGATCAGCAGCAGGACTGCGGGGTCCAGCCAGGGTGGGCCGAACCAGTCATCTTCATAAAAGACCGACGGTGCAGGCGTTGCCATCGGGCAGTTCCCCCCCTCTCGCATGATCGTTCAGCGGCATAGCCGGCGATTGCAAGAGATGTGTATTGTTTATCGTCTTATAGGGGAATACGAACGCGATTCGGTGGCCTTGTCAATAGCCGGAACGAACGATTGTTAGTATCCAACTTGGACTGTCGCTTGGGCCGGGCGTGATCAGCCGTCTCGGAAATTCATCAGCCGACGCCGCCACCGCATGACATATTGCGCGACATTTTGCCTTGTCCGCCACCTTGTCTCCTGGCACCGTGCAGACCCATGTCAGCCAATCTTCAAGGTTCGCAAATTTCCGGTATGGTCGAGTCTCTATTCGGCACCATCAAATCTGGCCTTCGCCCCATCGGGACACTGATATGAGCACGGGCGAAAGCAGCGAAACAACCGGGAAGCGGCCCAACATTGTTCTCCTGGTGGCCCTGACCGGGATCGGCCCCCTTGCGACCCATATTTTCGTTCCGGCGCTGCCTGACGCGGCGCGGGATCTTGGCGTCACGTCGGGGACAATCCAGCTCACCATCACGGCGTTCCTGGTTGGAATTGCGACCGGGCAATTGATCTATGGCCCGCTCTCGGATCGGTTCGGGCGCAAGCCGGTGCTGCTTTGCGGATTCATATTCTATCTGGTGGCGACCGTGTTCGCCGCCATCTCGTGGACGCTCGACATGCTGATCATCGCCCGTGTCCTTCAGGCCCTGGGCGGCTGCAGCGGGCTGGTTCTGGGGCGCGCGATCGTTCGGGACAGTGCCGCCCCTGACAAGGCCGCGGCGTTGATGGCAACCATGAATTTCGGCCTGTCGCTGGCGCCGGCCATCGCACCTGCGATCGGCGGGTTGCTGACCGCCTGGTTTGGATGGCGTGGCGTTCTTGGCGCGCTGGCGATCGCGATCGCGATCCTGATCGGGCTGGCCGTGTTTGTCCTTGCCGAGACCAATCAGACCCGAACCCAGTGGGCGGGAATCGCTCCGATGCTGCGGAGCTACAGTCAATTGGTGGCGATGGCCAGCTTCCGGGCCTTCACCATCTGTGGCGCCGCCTGCACGGCAAGCGCCTATGCGTTCTTTTCGGCGTCACCCTTCATCTTCGGCCAGATGCTGGGCCGGCCGATCGAGGAATTCGGATTCTATTATTTCGTGCTGGTGGGCGGTTTTGCACTGGGCAGCGTGCTGGCCCAGCGGCTGGCAAGACGGTCGCAGTCACGAACAGCGATCCTGATCGGGGTCAGTCTATGCATCGCGGGTGCGACGGGTCTGATGGTGGTCCACCTCTCGGGCGCGCTCAGCGTTGTCACCATCCTGGGGACGATGTTTATCTTTGCGACCGGTGGCGGCCTGGTCGGTCCGCATGCATCGGTCGGCGCCATGAACGCGGCGCCACGCGCGATCGGCGCGGCGGCCGGGCTTTATGGGTTCTGGCAGATGGCGTTCGGGGCGATCTGCACGCTGGTGGTCAGCTTCTGGGATGATGGGACGATCCTGCCGCTTGCCACGGTTCTGGTAACGTCGTCCTTGACCGGCCTTCTGGTGATGCTACATGGCACGCGGGCGCCGCGGGCCGGCGCATAGTCCCCATCGGCGCGGGAAAACCGTGGCAAAGCTCGGGGCCCGGGGCATGCCGACGGGATTGCCGGCAGCGGTCCGGTTCGGTAGCCTGTCATCAGAAGCCCTTGATCCAGTTCAGATTATTTCTCATCTAGCGTCTCGGGAGCGATTTGATGAAAACACCGGTCTGCGACCTTTTTGGTATTGATGTTCCGATTTTTGGATTCAGCCACTGCCGCGACGTGGTGGCGGCGGTCAGCGCGGCGGGTGGCATGGGGGTTTTTGGGGCGGCGACATTCCATCCCGATGATCTAGAGGCCGAATTGCGCTGGCTCGACGAGCATTGCCAAGGCCGGCCTTACGGGGTCAACGTCCTGATGGCGGATTCGCGGACCGAGGGCACCCCCGAAGATCTGGAACGCATGATCCCGCAGGGGCATCGCGACTTTGTCAAAAATCTGGAAGAACGGTTCCATGTTCCGCCATTGCGCAAGGATGCGCCGCCGCCGCGATCCGTCTATGCAAACATGGAGACGCGCAGCACCCATGGCTGGGCCCGGCCGCAGCTCGAGGTCGTGTGGCGGCATAATCCGAAGCTGCTGGTTTCTGCTCTGGGGCCGGCGCCGAAGGACGTTGTCGCGAAGGCGCGCGAACGCGGCATGAAGATCGGCGGCATGACCGGCGCTGCCCGGCATGCCAGGAAGCATGTCGAGGCCGGGGCGGATCTGGTCGTCGCGGCGGGCTTCGAGGGTGCGGGCCACAACAGCGATGTTTCGACCATGGTCCTGGTGCCGGAAGTGGTCGATGCGGTTGGTGATGTGCCGGTGCTGGCCGCCGGCGGCATCGGCAGCGGCCGCCAGATCGCCGCGGCCATGGCCCTTGGTGCCCAGGGCGTGTGGCTGGGGTCGCTCTGGCTTCCGACCGTCGAGTCCGATTTCGACGAAGGAAGCATCGAACGGATGCTGCATGCCAGTTCGCACGACACGCTGCGCACAAAATCCTGGAGCGGCAAGCCAACCCGGTTCATGACTACGCCGTGGTTCGAGGCCTGGGAAGAAGAGGGCGCGCCGCCGACATTGGGCACACCCTTGCAGCGCATGCTGATTGCCCAAAGCTTCAAGCGGATTGTCGCCGCCGGGCGAACCGACCTGATGGCCATTCCGGTCGGCCAGGTGGTCGGTCAGCTGCGCGAACGGCGACGGGTGCGCGATGTCATGTACGATTTGCAGCGCGAGTATGTCGATGCCATGGCACGGCTGAACGCGATTCAGCCGAGCGAGTGATTGACCGTGGTGTGGGGCGGGCCAGCCATTTGGCTGGGCCGCCCTAAACAGAACCGCTTCGACCTGACCGTGAAAAGCTCTAGTCGGGCGCTCCATGTTTGGCGTCGGTCTTGGCCGGCGGGTCGCGCTCGTAGACGTCCATCAGCTTTTCGCGGGCAACCTTGATATCGACGCCCACCCGCTGCTGCGGCAGCAGCATCACGACCCGCGCATCGCGACCGGCCCAGCCGCGATTCATCGCTTCGGTCAGATCGGCCAGGGCCATGTTCGCGAACCGCATGGGAACCCCAAGCTCGCGGGCAAGCCCGGTCGAGATCTGCATGTCCTTGTAGACGGTCCTGAGCGTCGCGCTCGGGTTGTCGTATTCCCCCGGCAGAAATTCGTCGACAAGGCCATCAAAGGTGCGGCGGCGCCCGATCGAGCCCTGGCGGATGGCTGCCCACAGCGCCGCTGGCTCGGCACCGGCCTTGACCCCAAGTACGAACACCTCGGCCAGCGCCGCCTGCATCGACTGGCTTGCGCAGTTGTGCACCAGCTTGGTGACGATCCCGGCCCCGGTGGGCCCGACATGGGTCGGATGATCGCCAATGGCCATGAGAACCGGCTTGAAGCGTTCGAAGATCCGCTTTTCGCCACCGACCCAGATCGCCAGACGGCCACGCTTCGCGCCCTTGGCGCCGCCGCTGATGGGGGCATCGAGCATATGCGCGCCCCGTTCGGCAAAGGCGTGGTTCAGCCGCTTCACCAGATCGGGCGTGTTGGTCGACATCTCAAAACACGCCTGGTCCGATCGCATGCCCTGCAACAGCCCATCGGGACCGCAAGCAACCGTCTCGATTTCTGGCGGCCCGGGCAGGCAGGTAAAGACCACGTCAGACTGTTCAGCAATCGCGCGCGGTGAATCGGCCCAGATCGCGCCGGTGCCGAGAAAGGGCTCGCAGGTGGACCGCCGCTTGTCATGGATGACCAGGGGATAGCCCGCCCTCTGAAGGTTGGCGACCATGCTGGCGCCCATGATGCCAATGCCGATGAAACCAACTCGGATGCGGGCTGCGGTCATGGCGATTCTCCGTCGTTTGGGATCAAGCCGCGATCGATGAACAGGGACTTTGCAACCAGGGCTGCCGACATGGACGCAGGAAATCCGCCATAAAGAGCGAGATGCGTGATCGCTTCGCTGATCTCGCTGGCGGTCAGGCCATTATCGAGGCCCTTTTCCATGTGCGATCGCAACTGATCGAACTGGCGCATGCCGATCAGGGCAGAAATGGTGACCAGGCTGCGGTCACGCTTTGACAGCTCGGTCCGCTGCCAGACATCCCCATACACGACGCTTTGAATAAGGTCGTAAAGCTTGGGAATGACAGCCTTGATCTTGCTCTTCGATGATGATGGATTGGCCATGGCCAGACTCACGCGGGTTGCAGGTGATAGACGCGGCAGGCCGTACCGCTGAAGACCTTGGCCTTCTCGCTGCTGCTGAAGCCGCTTGCCAGCCGCTTGAACACGTTCCAGAGGGTGCGATAGCTGCAAGCGACCCGATCCGGCGGGAAGTTGGATTCGAACATGCACCGGTCGGGGCCGAACAGCTCGATGCAGGCAAGGAGGTAGGGGCCCCAGGCGGCCACAAGCTCCTCCTCGGTTGGGCGCGGCAGATAGGCAAAACCGCAGCGGCGGGCCGCAAGCCCACCGACTTTCATCACGATGTTGGGCCGCTTGGCCGCTTCTGCGACCAAGGGTTTCCAGGCTTCGAACAGTCCTGGCCTGGCATAGGGACCACCCCCCAGCAGGCCGCCCACATGATTGACGACAATGGTGGTGTCCGGGAAGGCATCGGCCAGCTGGACGACTTCAGGAAGCTGGGGATGGTACTGCCAGGCGTCATAGGCGAGGCCCCGCCGGTGAAGGCGGGCAAAGCCTTCCCGGAAGCGGCGGTCGGCCAAAAGGCCGCGCGGCGCAAAGGATCGCGTGCCGCTGTTGACCGACGGGTCGGCATCCCAGATCGCGCTGACCCTGATGCCACGCAGCCGCCCGCCGCTTGCGACGGCCAGCGCCTCGAGGACGTCATCGACGCCGGCCCCCAGGGTCAGGTCGGCGGTGCCGACGAAGCCTTCGCAGATACGGGTCTTGCCGAAATGGCCGCTGGCGCTCATCGCCGCCATGCCGGCAACGAACTCGGCCTCGCCAACGGGGCGCATCGCCACCGGCCCGGTCTGCCGGTACATGGCTGAACATTCGACAAAGACGGTCGAAGCGATGTTGTGACCACTTTCGACATCGGCCACGAAGTCATCGAACATGTATCGTTCACCGGGGTGCAGCCACAGGTGGTGGTGGGGATCGACAATCGGCAGATCCGGCTCGATGACCGGCGCGAGGGGCGATGCCATGGTCGGAGACACTCCGTTGCGGGACAGGATAGAGTCAGGATTCGGCGCGGAAGATGTACTGGCTTGACCGGTTGGCGATCTTCCAGCCTGACCGCGTGCGTCGGTAGCGGTCCTCGTATTCGACGATGCAATAGGGGCCGGGCTGCGGTGCCGGCAGCGTGCCGTCATGACCGGCAAGGCGATAGGCCGTGGTGTATGACGTGCCGGTGGCGTGATCGCCATCGATAACATGAACGCGGATGTTGGCCGTGACGTGCCGGATCAGGATGTCAGGGGCATAGGCGGCCAGCCACTGGCGGATCTTGGCACTTCCCACCATGACCTCGGCCAGGCGTGGATGCTTGAACTGGGCGTCATCGGTGAACAGGTTGGCAAAGGCATCGACCCGCTTGTGATCCAGATGGACCGCATAGTCGATGACAAGGGCTTCGCAGGCGCGCTCGATCAGCAGGCGTTGCAGGTCGTCCATCGCGATTTCTCCGCTGGCCTTCAGGGGGCCTGATTCTTGGCATGGGTTCCTCGATCGACCCGCAGTCTAGGGGCTGCGCGACAAAGACGGCAAGAATCCGATGCCCGGCGGGTATCGTGCAGGCATGGCGTCGTGTCACCATATTCGACACCAAAACGGTCGGATTGACGGCGCCGGTGATTTGGCTGATTCTTGCTCAAATTAGGGATATCGCGAAGACGACCGTTGGGGAGAATCGTTATGGGTAAAGTCTGGCTGGCAGCTCTGTTCGGACTGGTCCTTGGCCTTGGCGCGGCCGATGAAGCGGCCGCGCAGCAGCAGTATCGGTGGAAATACTTTTCTGGAATTCCCGCGACCCACGATTACAACGCCAAGCACCTCATTCCGGCTCTTGCCAATATCAAGTCCCGGACCAACGGCAATCTGGATATTCGCTTCGTCTACATCGCCGAGACCCCGTTCAAGATCGGCGACGCCTTGATTGTCATTCGCGACGGCCAGACCGAGATGACGGGCTGGCTGCCGAATACCACCAGCGGCACCTATCCGGTGCTCGCCGTTCTGGCCGTGCCGTTCACGGCGCCGAAGTGGGTTTCGATCCGGGAGGGCATGGCGCTCGGAGACAAGCTCTACGCAACCTCGGCGGTAACGGCCGAAATGAACAAGGTGCTGGCTCTCCACAAGGCGATGGTGGTCGGGCACTACTATTCCCAGCCAATGAATTTCTGGTTCACCAAGGCGGTGAATTCGGTTGACGAGATGAAGGGCCTCAAAATCCGCACCTTCTCGCCGGAATTGGCCGATCTGGTGTCCGCCATCGGTGCAACGCCGGTCAATATCGGGGCGCCAGAGGTGTATTCGGCGCTTCAGCGCGGGGTGATGGATGGCGTGATAACCGGCATCGGCAACATGCGCGGGCCGAAATGGTCCGAAGTCTTGAAGAGCGGCTATATGGCCAACATTATGCCGCTCGATTTCTTCGATCTCGTCAGCAAGGACGCCTATGACAAGCTGCCCGCAGAATATCAAAGGGTTCTGGCGGAAGAGATGGCCGCTGCGGCGAAGGGCATCAACGAACTCACGATCAGTAGCGTGGTGGATGAGCAGGTTCTTTTGGCCAAGGAAGGATTCCGGTTTGTCGAGGCGCCGGCCAGCGTCTATGCCATGCTTCGGAACCTGGCGCGGGAAAAGGTGTGGCCGGAATGGAAGAAGCGGGCCGGTCCCGATGCGGCGCGTGATTTCGACAAGATCATTGCCGAGCTCGAGGCGGCAAGCCGCTAGGCATTCACGACAAAGCGGTGGATGGGGCGCGTTGATACCAAGGCCGCCCTAGGGAAGAGCCGTGGCACGCGGGCTGGCTTACGTCGGCACATCGGGCTGGCATTATCAACACTGGGTCGGGCCCTTCTATCCACCTGGCTTGGCGCCGGCCGCGTTCCTGCCCTATTACAGCGTTCGGTTTCGCTCGGTCGAGATCGACTCCACCTTCTACCGGCTGCCGACCCAGACGGCGGTGGAACGCTGGCGTGACGAAACGCCGGATGATTTTGTTTTTTCCTGCAAGGCGAGCCGTTACATTACCCATATGAAACGGCTGAAGGATCCTCGGGTCAGCTCGCAGCGGTTTCTTACGGTCATCAAGGGCCTGGGCCACAAGCTCGGGCCCATTCTCTTTCAGCTCCCGCCGCACTGGGAGGTCAACACCAAGCGCCTCGCCGCGTTCCTCGATGCCCTGCCGGGTGGTCATCGGTTCGCGTTCGAGTTCCGCAACGGGACCTGGTTCACGCCCGTGGTCTGCCGTCTTCTTGAAAGCGCCCATGCGGCGTTCTGCATCTACGATCTCGACCGTCGCCAATCCCCGGTCAAAGTCACGGCGGACTTCGCCTATCTGCGGCTCCATGGCCCTGACGGGCCCTATGGAGGCTGCTATGACGATCAGGCGCTGCGTCGCTGGGCCATGCGTTGCATAGCGTGGCGCGAGGCGGGGCTTGATGTGTTCTGCTACTTCGACAACGACGAGGCCGGATACGCGGCCCAGAATGCGGCAACGTTGCGCCGGATGATGGGCGGCCAGTAATGACGTACGACGCATCGTAATGACAACGTGATTCGTTGATCGAGGTCAGCGCGCTTGATGCAGAACAATGCTCTGGGAGTGGTATGCCGGTCCACAATTCCGAGATTGCCGAGATCTTAAACCGCTACGCCACGCTGCTCGAGATCGCAGAGGCCAATCCGTTCCGGATTCGTGCCTATCGCCGGGCCGCCCGGACGATCCAGGAACTTCCCCATAGCGCGGCGCGCATGCTTGCCGAAGGCGAGGATCTCGCTGAGCTGCCGGGAATCGGCCGGGACCTTGCCGAAAAGATCACGGAAATCGTCAAGACCGGACAACTGGCGGCGCTTGACGATCTGGAACGCACCATGCCCGCTGACCTGGCCGAGCTGGCGACCATATCGGGGCTTGGTCCGAAGCGGGTCAGGCGGCTTCATGAAGAGCTTGGCATCGAGCATGTCGCTGACCTCGCCAAGGCTGCAAGGGCCGGGCAAATCCGTAGGCTTGCCGGCTTCGGTCCGAAAATCGAAGCAAAGATTCTTGCCGCAGTCGGGCGCCGGCGCGAAATCAGGATGCGCGTCGGCACGCATGTCGCCGAGCAGGTCGCCGAACCGCTGGTTGCCCATCTCAAGCAGGTCAAAGGCGTCGGTCGCATCGTGGTTGCCGGCAGCTATCGGCGCCACCGCGAAACGGTGGGCGATCTTGATATCTTGGTCACAGGCACGGCGGGGGCAAAAGTGATGGATGCTCTGGCCGGATATGACGAGGTACGCGAGGTCGTGGCTCGGGGCGGAACGCGATCGACGGTCGTTCTGCGTTCTGGCCTGCAGGTTGATCTACGCGTCGTGCCCGAGGTGAGCTATGGCGCGGCGCTGCATTATTTCACCGGATCCAAGGAGCACAATATCGCGATTCGCAAGCGGGCTCAGGAGCGTGGTCTGAAGCTCAACGAGTACGGGGTTTTCAAGGGAGGCAAGCGGATCGGCGGCCGGACAGAGGAAGATGTCTTTTCACTTGTCGGCCTGCCCTATATCGAGCCCGAATTGCGCGAGAATCGCGGCGAGATCGAGGCTGCCGCCGCGCATCGGCTGCCGCGGTTGGTCTCGCTCGCCGAGATCCACGGCGATCTCCATGTCCATACCAAGGCGACGGACGGCCGCAACAGTATCGAGGAAATGGCTCTGGCGGCCAAGGAGCGTGGCTATGACTATCTCGCCATCAGTGATCACACGCGGCATGTCGCCATCGCCCATGGTCTCGATACCGGACACCTCGAACGGCAGATCGCCGAGATCGAGCGGCTCAATGACACGCTTAAGGGTATTCGCATCCTGAAATCGGCCGAGGTCGATATTCTGGAGGATGGCCGGCTCGACCTGCCGGACAGCATTCTCAAGAAACTCGACTTTACTACCTGTGCCATCCACTACAAGTTCGACCTCTCGGCCGCCAAGCAGACGGAACGGATCCTGCGGGCGATGGACGACCCCTGCTTCAGCATCTTCGGCCATCCAAGCGGTCGGCTGCTTGGCCAGCGCGAGGCCTATGACATCGACATGGAGCGGGTCATGGCCGGGGCCCTGGAACGCGGCTGTCACCTCGAGGTAAATGCCCAGCCCGAGCGGCTCGACCTGACCGACATCTATTGCAAGATGGCAAAGGAGAGAGGGCTCAAGGTGGCGATCTCGACCGACGCCCACTCGACCGCGAGCCTCGATTACATGCGCTATGGCATTGCCCAGGCGCGGCGCGGCTGGCTCGAACCGAACGATGTCTTGAATACACGCCAGTGGGCCGATCTCAAGAAGCTGCTCCGCCGCTGATGACAGCGCGAGCTATTGCGCCGCGATGCTGAGCGGCTGGCCGCCGCCCACGTCCTCGGCAACGGGAATCGTCTTCAGCCGGGGCAGGACCTTTTCCGCAAATAGTTTCTGATTGGCGCGGGCCATCTCGTGCGGCATCCCGCCGAACGAGAACGAAACCATGCAGCCGGCGGTATCGGCCAGTTCGTGGTAATGCCGCATCTTTTCGAAGACCTGATCCGGCGTTCCCCAGACCTGGAGTTCAGCCAGGAAGTTCACGAAAGCATCGATGCCATGGCGCTTGATGTTCTGCGCCAGGCGGCCATAGTACTCATAGCCCCGGATGTCGGCGAGACCTTCGTTGTGGAACTCGTAGTGTTCGAGGGCCGAGCGGCTGTAGCCCCGGATGTACGTGTTGAACATCTCCCGTGCGACCGCCTCGTTCTCGTGCACCGCGACGAAGCTGGCAATCAGCGGCTTGGGCGGTTCGCGGCCCTGGATTTCCCGGAACCGCTGGCGATAGGTCGCGAGCTCCTCGACTGTCGTTTCCCAGGGTTTCTGGGCGATGATCAGCAGGCCGATGCCAAGACGGCACATGATGTCCATGGACTGTGGCGAAACCGATGCCGCATAGGTCCGGCCGCGGAAGCTCTTGATCGGGAAGGGGCGGATCTCTGCGCGTGGCTGCTTCAGATATCGGCCATTGTATTCGATATGGCCGGTTTCGAGGCCGCCCAGCAGGGCTTCGGCATATTCGATGAACCGCTCGCGGCTCTCGTTCATGTCGAGGCGGAACCGCTCGAATTCGATCCGCCCGAGTCCGCGGCCGATTCCCAGCACCATGCGGCCACCGGACATGTGGTCGAGGACCGAGATCTCTTCGGCGATCCGCACGGGGTCGTGCCAGGGGATGACCACCACCATCGACCCCAGCTTGATGCGCTTTGTTCGTGCCGCCATGTAGGTCAGGAACTGGATCACGTTCGGGCACATGGTATAGCCGTCGAAGTGATGTTCGGCCGACCAGATCGAATCGAAGCCCATGGCCTCGGCATTATCGGCCAGGGCCAGTTCCTGGGCATAGACTTCGGCGTCGGGGCGGCCGCTGAGATTCTGGAAGAATGTCGTCATGCCGACATGCATCACCGGGGCTCCTTGTGATCGGGGCGCGTGGCAGGCCGGCAATCTTGCCAAGGGCCGATGGCTTATACAAATGAAAATGGCTCACATAAAAATGGCCCGCGCCCCGGGCGCAGGCCATTTCGAGTGCAGGTAGTGCCCCGCCATTCACGGCGGGGCCTTTTGCTTTCAGGGGCCGTTTGCCTTCAGGCAGGCCGTGTAGCGCTATGCAGCCTTGATTCCATCCAGGAATTTCTTGACGTCGGATTGCAACAGATCGGCCTTCTGGGTGATGCCGCTTGCGGTCGCGTTCACCCGCTGGGCGGCCTCGCCGGCTTCGTTCGCGGCTGCCGAGATCCCGGTCATGTTCGACGACACCTCGGTCGAGCCGGCAGCGGCCTGCTGGACGTTGTTGGCAATTTCCTTGGTTGCCGCGCCTTGTTCTTCGACCGCTGAGGCGACCGAAGTCGAGATCTCGTTGATCCGCGAGATGGTCTCGGTGATGGCTGCAATCACCTGGACCGAGCCGTCGGTCGCAGCCTGCATCTCGGAGATCTTGCTGCTAATCTCTTCCGTGGCTTTGGCGGTCTGGGTGGCCAGCGACTTGACCTCGGACGCGACAACCGCAAAACCCTTTCCGGCTTCGCCGGCCCGCGCGGCCTCGATCGTCGCGTTCAAGGCCAGCAGGTTCGTCTGGCCGGCGATATCGTTGATCAGCTTTACGACATCACCGATCTTCTGGGCTGCGACGGCCAGGCTCTTGATTTCGGCATCGGCCCGTTTCGCTTCCTCGACCGCATGGCTGGTGATCTGGGTCGATTCGGCAACCTGGCGGCTGATCTCGGTGATCGAGGCGGAAAGCTCCTCGGTGGCGCTGGCGACGGCCTGTACGTTGGCCGAGGCTTCTTCCGATGCCGCAGCCACCGTATTGGACTGATGCTTGGTCTGCTCGGACGTGGTGGCCATGCCGTTAGAGTCCGCCTCAAGCTGCTCGGCCGAGGACTTCATCTCAAGCGCGACCTTCTCGACACTGCTGCCAATGTCCTCGGCAAATGCTGTGAAATCGCGGGTTTTCTTGTCCATGGCGTCGGATGCCGAATTCACGACGTTGGCGGCATTCCTGAAGGCGCCGGGCAGGCCGCGGGTCAGAACTTTGCGAAAATATTTTCCGCGGCTCACATATTCCATCGATGCGCCTGCTTCGCGCACGAAGGCATCGATGATGTCGAGCATGTTGTTGATGGAATTCTGAAGCGTGCCGATTGTTCCGGTCTCGCGTCTATCGAGGATGCGGGCCTCGAGATCGCCACGCCAGACGCGGGTGCAGACATCCGAGACACGCTCGAGCGTTGCTCCCAGTTTTCTGACGGCAAGGAAGGCGAAGGTGAGGATGGCGCCGAGGGCAACAACCTCGGTCACCGAATCCCAGGGGTAGAGCGAAGTGCCGAGCGCGAGGCGGAGTCCGTTCGTCACCAGGACCACCGCGCCGGCGCTGGCCAGCGCGATCCGAACCTTAGACAGAGAAGATAAACTGATCATATTCCATCCCCTTGCTCTTGATCATGTCGGTCAGCATGTCGTAGCCGCGCAGCATGCCGTCCTTGCGGCTGTCATGGCGGTTTTCCTCGGTGACCAGGGCGCTGTAAATGTCCTTGATCGTAGCGACCTGCCTGGCGTCAGGCTTGCGTCGGTTCGAGTGATAGCCGATGACATTCTGCTGGGCGTCGAGGCTTGGGGTCACATGGGCAAAAACCCAATAGTGATCGCCATTTTTCGCCATGTTGACGACATAGGCGAAGATTTCCTTCTTGCCCTGGATCGAATCCCACAGCAGCTTGAATACGCAGCGTGGCATGTCCGGATGGCGGATCATGCTGTGGGGCTGGCCGATCACTTCGTCGAGTCCGTAGTGGGCAACGCGAAGGAAGACGTCGTTCACATAGGTAAGATGACCTTTCAGGTCGGTCTTGCTGACGATCAGCTCGTCCTCGCCGAACGGGCTCTCGACCCCCGTCGGTCGAGTGTTCTTGGATGTTGCCATCAATTCGCTCCGTTGGTCCCTTCATCAATGGTATGGCGCGGGTTCATGGCGATGGCCGCGGATGCAAAGCATTAGCGCCGCAATCGTTAATCGGGACTGAATATCAATGTATGCTTGTAGTTCTATTCGCTATAGAACTTTGGGTGTTGCACACACGGTCTGGTTCGTGGTTTGGGCAAAAAAAACCCCGCCCAGAAGGGCGGGGCTTTTGCCGCTGCGCAGGCTGATGGCGGGATCAGGCGGCCTTGACACCGTCCAGAAACACTTGAATGTCTTTGGAAAGTTCTTCGGACTTTTTTGAAAGCGCGCCGGCGGCACCAAGGATCTGGCCGGCCGCGGCCCCTGTGCTTTGGGTCGCTTCGCTGACGCCCGCGATGTTGGACGATACCTGCTGGGTGCCGGCTGCGGCCTGTTGGACATTGGTTGATATCTCAAGGGTTGCCGCCCCTTGCTCTTCGATCGCCGATGCGATCGATCCCGCGATCTCGCTCACTTCCTTGATGACTTGGGTGATGGCCTGGATTGCCTCGACCGAATCCTTGGTCGCGGACTGGATGGCGGTAATCTGGCTTGCAATATCGTCGGTTGCCTTTGCGGTTTGGTTGGCGAGGGATTTTACCTCGGATGCGACGACGGCAAACCCCTTGCCGGCGTCGCCGGCGCGGGCGGCCTCGATGGTCGCATTGAGAGCAAGAAGATTGGTCTGGCTTGCAATGTCGTTGATGAGATCGACGACATCGCCGATCTTCTGGGCTGCTGCCGCAAGCCCGGTGACTTTTTCGTTGGTCTTCGCCGCCTCTTCGACCGCTTTTGTCGTGATGTTGGATGACGTGGTCACCTGGCGGCTGATTTCCTGCACCGATGAGGAAAGCTGCTCGGCTGCCGTGGCGACGGTCTGAACGTTGGAACTGGCCTCTTCGGATGCCGCTGCGACGGCTGTCGATCGTTGACTCGTATTTTCGGAGATCGAATTGAGCGATTCCGCCGATGCCACCAGCTCGGTCGCCGAGGACGCCACGGTCTTTATTGCATTCGACGCCTTGGATTCGAAATCCTGGATCAGGGATTCGATGACTTTCTGGCGCTCGATGTCAGCTTCGCGTTTTCTGGCCTGCTCGGCCTCCAGGGTGGCCGCCTTGACCATGTTATCCTTGAACACCTGCACGGCCTTGGCCATGGTCCCCATCTCGTCGCGGTTGTCACGCGATGGGATATCGACAGCCATGGTGCCACCTGCCAAGGCGTTCATGGCCTCTGTCATGCCGCCCAGTGCACGCGTAATGCCGCGGGCGATCCACATGCCAAGGCCGATGGCGAGGATTGTCGCGGCTAAGGATATGCCTGCCGTGACCGCCAGAGAGCGTTCGGCGACAGCTACCTGGCCGGCGGCTAGGCTATCCAGATCCTTGGCAAGCCGGTCCTCAACCAGCCGCATCCGATCGATGCGCCCGGTTGCCGCCTGGAACCATGCGTCCCCCGTGACATCGCCCAGCGGGCGTTCGGGGCCGGCATCGACGGCGATCTGACGCATGCGCTCGACCTCGGTGATGACCGGGCCGCTGAGCGTCTGGCGTTCGAAGGTGCGCATTTCGGGTGTCGCATAGGTTTCGAATCTCTCGAAGGAGCTGCGCTGGGCGGCAATGGCCATGAGGAGTGCCTGATACTGCGGCGCGGTGAATTGGCCCGACGCGAACCCGACCGCCGCAGCGGCGCGTTCCTGACCCGCCCATTCCTTGTTGGTCAGGTAGTTTTGATAGGAAAGTAGGTTGGCGGTGATTTCGGGCGATTCCGAGGACTTCACAGCCTCGCGCGGGATCGACAGGAATTTGCCGATCAGGGTTGTGAAAAAGGTGCTGGCGTCCGAGCCAGTCAACCGCTTGGCAGCGATCGCCTCGCGCTTGGCGGCCAGGTCCTGGGTTGCCGCAAGGGCGGACTCGATGGCCTGGCGGACCTCGGCCGGATAGGCTGACAGCGCCAGTTGCCGGGTCGCATCATGGACCTGCCTTAGCTGCTCGTCGCTGGTCCGCTGCTGGGCTGGCAATTCGGCAGCAAGTTGTTTCCCCCCGCTGTTCAGGAACACGGCCGACATGCCCCGTTCCTTCTGCAGCTCATGGGCAAGGTCGCTGACCTTGGTGGTGAACTGGGTCAGCTCGCGCAACTGCGCGATCGTCGTTGCCGTGTGCCACTGATGGGAAATCAGGATTGCCGCCAGGGTTGCCATGGCGACGATCGGAAGGGCGATGGCAGTTCCCATCCGAACCGCAATTCGTGTGTGGCGTCCGAAATTCTTGAACAGTGTCATGATGATGCCCCGTGGTGTCACGCAGTCATGGCCATTGAATTTATAGGGGATTTATGAAGCGTCACTTAAGACGTTGGTTAAATTGTGGGTATTTTTCGGGCTGAAATGGCCGCGGGGCCGCCCAATAGTACGTCGCAAGAAATATCAAATTTTATACGAGTTCGAATAAATTATTACTGAATTTCAGTTATAAAACAATATCAATATGCATGTACTTATAAAAAAACGCCTTAGTTTACATATCTTGGTGATCTTTATTCTGGACAACTGATTTTCACTGTTTCTATATTCCGCCTCGATGGTCCCGACGGGGGCATCTTTCTGGGGCAGAATGGGAGACGAAACCAATGGCAACGATTCCAGGAACGGCCTTCCCGGATTTCATTCGAGGTACCGGCAAGGGTGAAGACATCTTCGGCTTCGGCGGCGATGACTACATCCTCGGCGAAGGCGGCAAGGACAACATCCACGGCGGCCAGGGTAACGACCAGCTCTTTGGCGGTGGCGGCAATGACCACATCTGGGGCGACGACGGGGATGACTTCCTGGATGGCGGCTCGGGCAACGATGATCTCGATGGCGGCTCGGGCAACGACACCATCCACGGGGGTTCCGGCAATGACGAGATCGAGGGTGGTTCGGGCGAAGACATCATTCTCGGCGGCTCGGGCAATGACGAGATCGACGGCGGCGAGGGCAATGACTATGTCCGCGGCGGCTCGGGCAATGACGAAATCGACGGCGGCGAGGATGACGACACGCTGATCGGCGATTCCGGCGATGACCGGCTCGATGGCGGTGATGGCGATGACATCCTGAAAGGCGACGACGGCGATGACCGGCTCGACGGCGACGACGGGGACGATTACCTCCTCGGCGGCGACGGCAACGACCGGCTGTCCGGATCGGATGGCGACGACTATCTCGACGGCGGCGACGGCAACGACCGGCTCGAAGGCGGCGACGGCGATGACCAGGTCTTAGGCGGTGCCGGGAACGACTGGGTCAGCGGCGGCGACGGCGATGACCGGATCTTCGGCGGTGCCGGCCAGGACAAGCTCTCGGGCGGCGATGGCGACGACCTGATCGACGGCGGTGCCGGCAAGGACGTGATTTTCGGCGGCGACGGCGAAGACATCTTCGTGTTCAGCGGCGGCTCGGGCTGCGATGTCGTCCTCGATTTCACCGCGGGCGAGGATATCGTTCAAATTGCCGAGAATATTAACGGCAAAGACATCCATTCGGCCGAAGATGTTCTCAGCTTCGCCAGCCAGGATGGTGACAACGTTGTCATCAACTTCGGCGGCGGTGACAAGCTGACCCTGGTCGGGGTCGATTTGAACGAGATCGAGGACGATCCAAGCTCGTTCTTCGTCATCTCGTAAGGCGTCACACGACTGGGCCCGCGCGCCAGGTGTGGCGCGCGGGCCTTGCTTGCGAGACTTGCAGTTGAACGAGTTGGTGGCGTTCCATGAGGTCTGACGATATCGATATCGCCGCGACGCTCTTCACCCAGCCCCTCGGGCGGAACGCCATTCTGCTTTGCTGGGATGGCCGGCATCCCGGCGAATCGCGCCACCTGTCAGTGCGGTTCGATGGCACCGACGTTCCACGCTCTCGGGCCACGACGTCTCTTCCTGTCACGGATCACGGCCAGCGGCATCTGGTCGCGATCACGCTGCCGCGCGGTGTGAAAGGCGGCACCGGGATCGAGGTCAGCGACGCGAAGGGAAGAACGCTGGCGATCGGCCGGCTGGCTGAAACCGAGCGGCCCGGTGAAGCGGGCTTGAACACGACGCGCCTGCTGCAAGGCTGTCTGCCTATGGCGCGCCTGCGGCTGGCCCGGTTCATCATCGAGGTTGCCGCCGCGACCCTGCGGCTTGAGCGCGATCCCGTCTTCATCGCCAATGTTCGCGCCCTGCTCGAAATGCTTTGCCGCGCGCCTGGCCTGGCGCGGGCCCGCGCCGATATTGCGGATCGCTGGATTCTCTGTGACGGAACCCTGAAGGCCGGCGTTGGTGACCGTCTGGCCGCTGTCCTGCTGACCGAGGGGCATTTGCGGATCCTGTCGCCGGCGCCAGCCAAGGATGACGTGAAGCTGGTGAAAGGCGGGCGGCGGGCCTTCAACTTTCTTGTGCCTGCCGATCTTGACGGCTGGGCGGGCAGCGAGCCGCCATCCGTGGTGGTCTTTGGCGAACAGGGCCTGGCGTGGCGCCAGATCGAAGGCCTGGACATGCCGCGCCCCACCGCCCTCGATTGGCTTGATCCCGCCAACACCGCGCGGAGCGGCGCGCGACGCTATGTTGTTGCCATGCTGGCCCGCGATGGCCGATGCCGACAGGCCTCGGCCGCCGCCCTGCGCGAAATCGAGGTCGCCGGCAGCGCCGATGGCGCGCGCGCGCTGGTGGGGCTTGCCATCGATGCCGCGATCGCGACCCCGGCAGGGCTTTTCGTGTCGGGTTGCATCGCGGATCGATTGTCGCTTGCGGTGGCGCTTGAATTCTCGGCGCCGGGCTGGGCCGGGGCGACCACCATTTCCGGTCTTCACTGCAGCGCGGCGGCGGTGCCGGGCGATGAACGGCCGTTTGTCGCGCTGATCGCCGGCGAGGGGACGCTGCCGCAGGAATCGCGCATCGGGATCACGGTTCGGCTTGGCTCGGGGATGGCCCTTGATGCCGGTACGGTTCTTGCGTCGCTGGCCGGCCTTGCGGCGGAACGCGCGCTTGGGGCGGCCATTCCCGCCGCCGCGCGGGCGGCCACGATCGCCGAGGTCTTTTCGCCCGCCCTCGATGCGATCCGAACCGATGCCGGCATTACGGTCGAGCGGGTCGACATCGGCGATCAGCCGGGGGCGCCCAGGGCCGAAATCGTGTTCGCCTATCCCGAGGATGCCATGTTGCGGGCGGCGCTGTTTTCAAGCCTTGCCGTCGATCCCGCGATGCGCGAGATGAGTCTTGGCCTTTGGCTGCGCCAGCCCGAGGATGTGGCCTTGGCCGAGCGCGCGCTGCGTGTTGCGCAGACCGTTTATGGGTTGGCGTTCCACGTCTATGCGCCAGCGGCGGCTTCGGGCAGCCCGGCCAGCGATGCCGAATGCCTGAATGCCATTGTTGCCCAGGTTCCGGCCGAGATCGTCGTTCTTGTCGATGGCGGACTGCTGCCCTCGGCGGCGGGCTGGGCAGAGGCCTTGCTCGGTGCGCTCGAAGGGCCGGCGCCGGCCGATGCGGCCTGCGGCCTGATCATCGATTCGGATGGTTCCATCCGGCATGCGGGTTTTGCCCTCGCTCGCATGCCGGACGGCTTGCCGGTCCTCGACCAGCCATTGGCCGGATTCCCGGCTGGGCAGGTCGGGGCTGGAAAGCCGGCCACGGCGGATGCTCTTCCCGCCGCGTGCCTTGCTCTCCGGCGCCCAGCCTTCCTTCAAGTGGGCGGCTTCGCGTCGGGGTATCTGACCCGTGCCTATCGTGACGCGGACCTGTCGCTCAGGTTGCGGGCCGTCGGCTTTGACCTCGCCTGCGTCACGAAGCCGGCCATGATCGCATTCGGCGCCGACGTCACGCATGCCAGCACAGACGCCTGGGCGCTGGCCGATCGCCAGACGTTCGCGCGGTCCTGGGCGGCCTGGCTTGATGGGGGGCTTGATGAAGGGGCGGCCGGTTCGCACCGGGCGGCCGATCGCGAACGGCCCAGGGGCAACGAGACGGCCGCAGCCGATGAAAGGACAAGCGAGCCCGTGGTGCGGTTTCGCCGTCGCAGGTGGGCCGCATGACCATGCCGCGCGTCCTGATCGTTTGCCATGGCCATCCGCACCTGGTTTCCGGCGGCACCGAGACCGTTGCGCATGATCTTTTTCGGGCCCTGCCGGCCGCCGGCCTGGCCAGCACCGTGTTCCTTGGGTGTGTCAGCGGACTGCATCGCGACAAGCGGGAAAGCTCGGTTCTGCAGGGCGTGGACGGTGTCGACGACGAGATGCTGCTCCGGATCGGGCCATTCGATCCATTCCTGCTGTCGCACCTGGCGGCGCCCGAGGTTCTGGCCGGGTTCCGGCGGGTTGTCGAGCAGGTGCGGCCCGATGTCGTTCATTTCCATCATCTCAATCTTATCGGGGCCGAGGCGATTGCCCTGGTCCGTCATGTCCGGCCGTCGGCGCGCATCCTTCTTACGCTGCACGACTATCACCCGATCTGCGCCAATGACGGGCTGATGATCACCCGCCCGGTGGGCAACCTGTGCCATGGCGCCAGCCCGGATGCGTGTCATGCCTGCTTTCCCGAAACGCCACCCAGCCGCTTCGCCCTGCGGGCGCGGCATTTGCGCAACCTGCTTGGCCTGGTTGACCGCTTCATCGCGCCAAGCGCCTTCGCCCGGGACCGGTTCATCGCCTGGGGTCTGCCGGCCGAGGCGGTCACGGTGGTGGCGAACCCGATCGACGGCTGGCCGAAACCCGAGGGCGGCGCGGCGGCGCCGCGGGCGACATTCGGCTATTTCGGCAACATCGCGCCTCACAAGGGTGTTCTGGTCGCCCTTGATGCGATCCGTCAGCTGGCGCGCCATCCCGAACCGCGCTGCAGCGAGGCCCGCCTCATTGTGCATGGCGGTTTGCAGCATCAGGACAAGGATTTCGTGGCCGCGTTCGCACAGGGCCTGCGGCGGGCGGGTTCCGCTGCCTTCCATGACGGTCCCTATCGTCGCCCGGATCTGGCGGCGCTGATGGCCGCGGTCGAGTGGGTCGTCGTTCCGTCGGTGTGGTGAGAGAATGCGCCGCTCGTCATTCTCGAGGCGTTTCGCCACGGCCGGCCGGTGATCGCGGCCAATATCGGCGGCATGGCCGAACTGGTCCATCACGACGTGAACGGCCTGTTGTTCCGGCGCGGCGATGCCGCCGACCTGGCGCGCACCATGGCCCGCGCGATTTGCGAACCGGGGCTTCGCGACCGCCTGGTTGCCGGGCGGCCGGCCGTGCCCAGTCCGACCGATGCAGCGGCCCGTCATGCCGAAATCTATCAAGCCCTGCTCGCGCGACCGCAAATGCTGATGGCCTGACATGTTGCGATTTCATCCATTGCCGTCGCCAAGCCCGGATCGCGGGCTGCCCCAGCCGCCCGAAAGGGGAACGGCCGGTGCGATCGTCGCGGCGCTGCTGATCGACGAATCCTCGCTGTTTGTGCTTGGGTGCACGCCCGAGGCGCCGTTCGGGTCGGCGACCGCGCGCCTTGGCCAGACCGGGGCGGCTGCGGCGTGGCATAGCAAGAGCTGGCCACGCGAAGGCGGGCAGTCCGGGCACTGGTTCCTGGGGCATCTCGGATTCGAGAACATCGCCGCCATCGCGGCGGGCGGCATTCAGCTTGTGCCCGAGGGCGGCGGGCGCGCGATGCCGCTGCCGGCCATTCCCCGCATCGAACTTGCCGCCCAGGGGCTGTTGACGGCGCTGATCGAGGCAAAGGCGCCGACCGCGGCCTTGCTTGATTTCCTGCGCGCGGCCCGGGCCTCGGCCGGACCGAACGCGGTGGAACGGTGGGATGCCTTCCTTGGCGAGTATTTGCGCAATCTCTCGCACCAGAGTGGCTTCATCGAGATGATCGCGGCGCCGGAATGTGGTGGCGTCCTTTTCCAGGGCTGGTCGTTCGCGCTTGCGGCTGGCGAGCGGCCGCTGGTGATCGAAACATCAAGCGTGGCGATCCATGGATCGGTTGTCGCCACCTTTGCCCGCAGCGACCTGATGGACGATGCGCGCGGTGTCGTCGTCTACCTGAAAGGGGTGCCAGAGTCCGTCACGCGGGACCTGCGCCGCGTCTATTTCGAGGCCGATGGCGAGATCCGGCATCTGGATACGATCGATTCGCCGATCCGCTTCGCTCCGGCCGACTCGGTTCAGCATCTGCGCAAACATCTGCCGGTCCTGCAGGCGGATGTCGCCGTCTTGCGGTCTTTCAAGCGTGTCTGCCGGCCGCGCTTTGAAGGCGCGAATACGCTGGAAAGCATGGCTCATCCGGTCCGGCTGGTCGTTGATGTCACGCTCGACGTGTCGGGCCAGGGAATCTTCCTGAGCGGCTGGCTGCTTGACCCGCGCAACCTGGTGCGGCTTGTCCTGCTGAAGAGCACGGCCAACTATTATGGCCGCGTGCACGATGTCTGGAGCCGCCGGCCCCGGCCCGATGTCAACGCGGCCTTTGCCCAGGATCCCAGATTCGCCGCGTGGCTGGCGCCAGGCCTGGACCTGCACGGATTCGTCGCCTTCATGCCGCGCAAGGCGCCGCTTGCCAAGGGCGAGAAGCTTTACGTCGAGATCGTGCTTGACGACGAAACCTGCGCCTTTCTGCCGGTCGAATGCGATGCGCGCCCGGTCGAGCGGGTCGTGCGCGAGGTCCTGTCGGCCGTCCGTCTCGACGATCCCACCCTCGAGACATTGATCGGTCATCATATCGGCCCCGCGGTCAGCGGCGCGTTGGCGGCCCGCCCGGCACCCGGGGCCGCGGCGGCTGTTACGTCGTTCGGGATCGAAAGGGCAGCGCCGCGGGTCTCGGTGATCCTTTCAACCGAGGGGGATGGCGCCGATCTGGATATTCACATGGCGCGATGGTCCACCGATCGCGATTTCGCCGCGGCCGAGATCGTCATCGTGGCGCCGCGCGCGGTCGGCGAGCGGTTGGCCGTGCGCCTGAAGAAGCAGGCGGCGTTCTACGGCCAGGGTGGGCGCCTGGTCCTGACCCACGACACGCTGGATGCCTGCGACGCGATCGAGATCGGGGTTGCCCATGCTCGTGCCGATCGGCTGCTGTTCCTGGCCGAGAGCGTCTTTTCCCAGGCGCCGGGGTGGCTATCGCGGCTGGAGGCCGATCTGGCCCGCCATCCGGGCGCCGGCGCGGTCAGCCCGACCCTGCTTTACGAGGACTTTTCGATCCACTTCGCCGGCCTGTCCCAGGTCGAGGAACCGGGCGCATCAGTCGATCGCTTGCGGCGCTTCTCGGGCTATCCACGCCATTGGCTGACCGAGACCGAGGTCACGCCGGTCCATGCCATTGCGATCGAGTGCTGCCTGGTGCCACGGGAAAGCTTCACGGCGATCGGAGGGTTTTCCAGGGAATTCACCGATGCCACATACAAGGCGCTTGATTTCTCGCGGCGCCTGGGGGCGGCGGGGCGGCCGTGCCTGTGGTCGCCTGCGGTCGATCTCTTCGCGCTTGATCCGGATCGCGCCGACCACGAGGGCGAATACTGGATGAGGCCCGCGCGCGAGGTCGATGCCTGGCGGTTCGGCGAGAAATGGGCAGTCAAGGCCGCCGCGGGCGGGCAGGACAAGGGGATATCGTCATGCGCGTCCTGATCCTTTCCCATGGGCATCCGTCCTTTTCGATCGGCGGCGGCGAGGTTGCCTCGTACAATCTTCATCAGGGCCTGAACGACCTGCCGGATTGCGAAAGCCATTACCTGGCCCGGGTCGGCCCGCCGGTGAAGCCGCATGCGGGCACGCCGTTCCTGAGCCTGCGCCAGAAGGCGCGGGAAACCCTCTATTACACGAATGACTACGACTATTTCCGCCTGTCGAACCGGAACGTGGAAAGCCTGGCGCGCGACTTCTCGCGCTACCTGCGCGACGTGAAGCCGGACATCGTTCATTTCCATCATATCCTAGGCTATGGGGTCGAGGCGATTCACGCGGTGCGGCGGGTCGTTCCGAAGGCGGCCATCGTTCTGACGCTTCACGAGTACCTTTCGATCTGTAACAACCACGGGCAGATGGTGAAGCTGAATGGCGGCCAGCTCTGCAGTCGTGCGTCGCCGGCCGAATGCAACGGCTGTTTTCCCAATATCTCGGCCGCGTCGTTCATGAAGCGCGAGCTTTTTCTGAAGTCGTTCTACGACCAGGTCGACATGTTCGTGTCGCCCAGCCGGTTCCTGGTCGAGCGATATGCGGATTGGGGCCTGCCGCGCGAGCGGCTGCAAATGCTTGAGAACGGCCTTGAGATCGGCGAGATCGCCCCGCCGCGCCCGGTTGGTCCAGGCGGGCGCCGCAACCGGTTCGCCTATTTCGGCCAGCTCAACCAGTTCAAGGGCATCCGTGTTCTGATCGAAGCGGTGTCGCGGGTGCCGGCCAAGGACTGGGGCTCCGATTCGGCCCTCTATGTATTCGGCGGCAATATCGAAAAACAGCCGGAAGCGTTCCAGAACGAGTTCCGCCGCTATGTCCAGGCGGCCGGCCGGCGGGTTCGTTTCTTCGGCAGCTATCAGGCCCAGGACCTGCCGCGGCTGATGCAGGGGATCGATTGGGTCGTGATGCCTTCGACCTGGTGGGAGAACTCGCCGGTCGTGATCCAGGAAGCCTATCTCCACGGCCGTCCGCTCATCTGCAGTGATATCGGCGGCATGGCCGAGAAGGTGAAGGATGGTGTGACCGGGCTGCATTTCCGGGCCGGCAGCGCGGAAAGCCTTGTCGATCGCCTGGTCGAGGTGCTCCGCAATCCGGGCCTTTGGGATCGGCTCCAGGGCCGGATCAAACGGCCCCTGAGCGCGCGCGAGGCTGCCATGCAGCACCGGGCCCTGTATCGCGAGATTCTGGAACGGCGTAACGGGGCAAAGCCCGCCCGTGACCGTTCCGCTTCAACGAGTGCAGCGGCAGCCGCGGTGGCGGCGGAATAGGGAGAGGATAAGCAGCATGGGTCAGACTCTGCTCGTAACCGGTGGGGCTGGATATGTCGGCAGTCACACGGCCGCCGCGCTTAAGGCGGCCGGCCACACCGTGATCGTGTTCGATAACCTGCAGCAGGGGCACCGTCAGGCGGTCGAGGCTGTCGGGGCCGAACTGGTGGTCGGCGATCTGGCCGACCGCGACGCGGTCGCGGCCGTGTTCCGGCGCCACAAGTTCGATGCCGTTCTCCATTTCGCATCGAATGCGCTGGTCGGCGAGTCGATGCAGAAGCCCTTCAAGTATCTTGGCGACAATGTGACCAATGCCCTCAACCTGATCGAGGCGATGGTGGCGCATGATGTGCGCAAGATCGTCCTGTCCTCGACCTGTGCGATCTTCGGGACCCCGGCGCGGGTGCCGATCGACGAAGATGTGCCGGTCGCGCCGAGCAATCCCTATGGCGAGTCGAAGTACATGATCGAGCGCCTGCTCTATTGGGCCGATCAGGTTCATGGCGTGCGTTCGGCCGCGCTCCGCTACTTCAACGCGGCGGGTGCGCATCCGGATCTGCCGATCGGCGAGGACCATGCGCCGGAATCCCATCTCATCCCGATCGCGTTCGAAGCGGCTCTTGGCCAGCGGCCGCATGTCGAGGTCTTTGGCACGAATTACGAAACACCGGATCGGACCTGCGTGCGCGACTACATCCATGTCTGTGATCTGGCGGACGCCCATGTTCGCGTCCTTGATGTCCTTGGCCAGCGCAGCTGCCAGTACAATCTGGGCACCGGCCGAGGCTATTCGGTTCGCGAGGTGCTGGATACGGTGCGGCGCGTGACGGGCATTGCCTTCACCGTCAAGGAAGGTCCGCGGCGCCCGGGCGACCCGGCCGTTCTGGTCGCGTCGTCCGCCAGGATCGAGCGCGAGATCGGCTGGCGGCCGCGCTACACGGATCTTGACGGCATCGTCGGCACGGCCTGGGCATGGCGCAAGCGCCATCCGCGCGGCTATGCGCGGCCCGTGGCCGCGGAATAGGCGCGAAAGGGCGGGAGCCGTTCATGGCGGCCGGCGGCAGCTATCTGCTGAAAGAGATGCGGCACCACTGCGGCACGGGCCTGCTGTTCGCGGCTTTTGTCGGCGTGTTCATCGGCCTTCTGCAGCTGACGATCCCGCTCTACATGCTCCAGGTCTACGACCGCGTCGTCCATAGCCAGAGCATGGACACGCTGTTCATGCTGACGGTCCTGGCGGTGGGCGCGCTTGTCTTCCTGGCCAGCCTCGAATTCATTCGCGGCCGTGTCTTCACGATCCTTGGCGAGCGGCTTGCCCGCCGCCTGGCGCGTCCCACCCTGCAGGCCGCGGTGTCACGGTCGATCGCCGAGGGGGAAAGCACGGGCGGGCAGCCGATGCGCGATCTTTATGAGCTGCGTCAGTTCATCAGCACGGGGCCGGTCGCGCTTCCGATCGACGCCTTGTTCTCGCCGCTTTTTCTGGGCGCTTTGTTCCTGTTGCACCCGGCCTATGGCGCCATGGGGCTTGGCTCGATCTTCGTGCTGCTTGGCTTCAGCGTGGCGATGGAATACCTGGGGCGACGGCCCAGCGCCGCCGCGAATGACGCCACCTTGAAATCGCATGCCGAGATGGGGACGGCCATCCGCCACGCCGAGGTGATCGAAGGGATGGGCATGCTTTCGCCCATCCTGCGGCGGTGGCAGGATGGCCAGCACAAGGCGATGCGACAGCTTAGTGCCGGGCAGGGCGGTGCGCGTGCGATCTCGGTCTCGTCGCGGGCGACCCGGATGATGCTGCAGGTCTTCATGCTGGCGATCGGCGCCACCCTGGTGATCAAGCAAGAGGTGATGCCGGGCAGCATGGTGGCGGCGACCGTGATCATGGCGCGCCTGCTGTTCCCGTTCGAGCAGCTGATCGATGGCTGGCGGCAATGGGGCCAGGCGATTGGGGCCTATCGGCGCCTGGAAACGCTGACCGAGAAGGCGATTGGCGTGCGGCAGTCGACGCCGGTCGATATCCACGAAGGACGACTGGTGGTGGATCGCCTGACCTTCCGGCCGCCGGGCGTCCGGAAGCCGATCCTGAACCAGGTCAGTTTTTCCCTTGAACCGGGCGAGGTGCTGGGCGTGGTTGGTCCGTCGGGGGCCGGCAAATCCACTCTGGCGCGCCTCTTGATGGGGATCTTTGCGCCAACTGCGGGCGGCGCCTTCCTAGATGGTCACGGCATCTATGCGGCCGAGCGGGAAAGCTTTGCCCGGGCCGTCGGCTATCTGCCGCAGCAGGCGGTCCTGCTTGATGGCACGATTGCCGAGAATATCGCCCGCTTTCAGGATTGCCCGCTGGCCGATGTGGTCAAGGCGGCGCGGCGTGTCGGCGTCCATGAAATGATCGGGCGATTGCCGCTGGGCTACGAGACCCGGGTGGGCGAATCGGGATTCTCGCTGAGCGGTGGTCAGCGGCAGGGCATTGCCCTGGCGCGGGCCTTTTTTGGCTCGCCCCGCCTGATCGTTCTTGACGAGCCCAACACCTATCTGGATGGCCTGGCCGAAAGCGCCATGCGGACCGCGATATCGGCCGCCAAGGCCGACGGCATTTCGGTCGTGGTCATCGCCCATCGGCCATCAATGATGGAAGTGGCCGACCGGATCATGGTCCTGCGTGATGGGGTCGTGGACCAGATCGGGCCGGTGGCCGAGATCCTGCGCGCCCTGGCGCGGCCGGCCGAGGAATCGCAAGGGGCGCTGGCCAAGGTCACGCGTCTTCCGGTTGAACGGGCGGTGCGCCTATGACGATGACGGCGGCAAAGACTTCGGTCCTGCGATTGCCAGGCCTGGCCGATCCTGAACCATCCCTGCGCGGAACGATGATGGCGGGGTTCATCGTCATCGGCCTGTTCGTGGGTGGCGTCATGGGCTGGAGCCTGTTCGCCCGGCTTGAAAGCGCCGTGGTGGCGCGCGGCGCGGTCGTGGTCGACAGCCACCGCAAGACCGTTCAGCATCTCGAAGGAGGCATTCTTCGCGAATTGCTGGTGCGGGAAGGCGATCGGGTGAAGGCCGGTTCGGTCCTGGCGGTTCTGGACACGACCCAGGCGGACGCGGCGGTTGGCCAGATCGAGGCGCAGTTCTGGTCGGTCAAGGCGCGCCTCGCGCGCTTGCGGGCCGAGCAGGCCGGCGCCCGGGCCCTGGCCTTCCCCAATGATCTGATGAAGCGGGCAGGGGTGCCGGCCATCCAGGACGTGCTGACCACACAGATGCAGCTGTTCGATGCGCGCTGGCGGGCCCATGACGGGCAGATTGCCGTCCTGCAGCGCCGTGTCCAGCAGCTTCAGGCCGAGATGGCCGCCAACGAGACGCAGCTTGTGGCGGTGCGGCGCCAGATTGGCTTGCTTCACCAGGAACGGGTCAGCGTCCAAGCCCTGGTGGAAAAGGGCTACGAACGGATGCCCAGGCTGCTTGCGCTTGAGCGCAGCATTGCCGATCTCGAGGGCAAGGCCGGCGAACTGAGCGGCCAGATCGGCAGCGCGCGCGAAGCGCGGAGCGGGGCCGAATTCGAGATGCAGCGAACCACTGACCAGCGTCTTGCCGATATCGGCCGCGAGATGCAGGAAGCGCTGGCCATGGAGGCGGACCTGAACGATCGGCTGCGGGCCGCCACCGATATTCGCCAGCGCCGCGAGATCATAGCGCCCCAGGATGGCGTGGTGGTGGATCTCAAGATCTTCACGCCGGGCGGTGTGATTGCGCCAGGCCAGGCCATCATGGATATCGTGCCAGAGGGCGATGCCTTGCTGGCCGAGGCCCGGGTCCAGCCTGCCGATATCGAATCGGTCCGGGTTGGATTGCCGGCCCAGGTATGGCTTACGGCCTTTCGGACCAGCATGGTCCCGCCGATCGAGGCCCGGGTGGTCAACGTGTCGGCTGACAAGCTGACCGATCCGCGCAGCGGCGAGCCCTATTTTGTGGCCCGGGTCTCGATCGACCCGGAATCCCTGGCAAAACTGCCGGATGTGGTGCTGTCGCCCGGCATGCCGATCGACGTCGCGGTGGTGACCGGCAACCGGCGGGCCGTGGACTATTTCCTGGCCCCGATCGTCGATCGGTTGCGGCGCTCGTTCCGCGAACGCTGATCAGGCAAACAGCGACAGGACCCCAAGGCCAAGGGCGATTCCCGACACGCCGGTCAGAATGGTGACCAGCCGGCGCAGGGACCGGTCGTCGCCGCCGCCACGCGGGGCCGATGCGTCGGCCTGCAGCGTTGCCAAGGACGAATCGATGCGGGCCTGGATCACGCCGACCTCGGCCAGTTGCCGTGCCAGTTCGGCCTGTGCCTCTCGCATCGCGGTGACGGCGGTGGGAATGGCGTCATCGGGCCCCGGCTCGCTTGGGGGCGGTGGTACGGATTCGACCCGCTGCCGCATGTCCTTGAGCTCGGCGGCGATCAGGCGCAGCGCATGATCCGTGCGCCGCTGCAAGGCACGATTTTCATCCAGCACCTGCTGCAACTGGGTGGTGACCGCTGCCAGGCCCTCGGTCTGGGACTGGGTTGCAAGCTTGCGGGCGATCAGGTTGTCAAGCGGCACGGCGTCCGCGTCATCGGTCCCGGCCTGCACGGCAACGGCCGAAACACGGATCCGGTCGAGATGGGGCAGGGGACGGACCGGTTCAATGTCGAATCCATAGGCGCCATCGCCAAGGCCATTGCGTTCGAGATCGGGCCGCGGGCGATCTGCGATGCCCTCGCCGATCAGTTCGTCGTCAAGAAAAACGCGGACGGTCAGGCGCTCGTCGAGCCGGCTGCGATTGACCGCCCAGCCGGAAAAACGCCGCGCCGCGATTCCATCGATATATCCGACGATATCATCCACCGCAGCCAGTGCGTCGGTTGGCGGCAGCGCATCGGGGGTGGCGGCCGCGGCGGCCTGTTTGGCCACCGCGTCTTCGGATTCGGGTTGGCTGTGGTCAGGCGACATGGCGGATCTTCGCTTCTGCAACGCGTTTGTCGGTCACGGACGGGCCCATGCGATGCGGGATATTGTTTTCCTCAAGAAACTGCTTCATGTCCCGCCAGCGGTGGTGGTAGCTGCGGTTAAAGCGCTCGAACAGCGATTGCTGCCAGTATTCTTCGAGCACGAAGTCCTTGCCCGCATAGACGTCATGGGCGGGGATGGCGAATGTTTCGACGAATTCGGCGGTGCGGCTGTCATAGGTGAAATAGATAGATGGTGTTTGATTGGCGAGCGCGATCAGGTTGCCGTGAAGGCGATAGCCGAGCACAAGGTCCTGCTGGCGGACGATCTCGTCATAGGCGGCGACACGGTCGGAATAGAACAGGTGCCCGCGATAGATGGCGGCCATCGGGTCGGCCGCGCCGCTGATCCAGCTCTGTTGCTGAAGCGCGGCCCAGGCCTCGGCCTGGTGGCTGGGCCCGCCGAGGGCCAATTTTTTTTCCTCGACTTCGCCCTGGGCCATGACGGTGATGGTGAATCGCTTGGCGGCGGCGAGAATCGTTTTTCGTTGAAAAGCCAGATAGCGTTCGGTATCGAGCGCGTATGCCGGCGAGACCTCGCGCCGCAAGGTGTAACCCACGTTCCGCACCGACTCGATGGGCGGCAGATCGATCCGCAGATCCGGGTTCCGGTGCCGGAATACGGTCGGGCAGCCGATGATGCGCGTGTTCTTGATGCCGATATCCCACAGGACCTGGGCTGTATAGCTGCCGCGCACGCCCATCGATTCGCACCGGTCGGCGATGGCCCGCATCACTTTGATGGTTGCGTCGGACAGGACCAGCGGCCCGCGTGACGGGGCCTGGGCGCCGATCCCGAACGCAAGGACCGGGATCTTGAGATGGGCAAGGCACTCGGGCGTTTCGAGCCAGTCCATCGCCCCGTGGATGTAGTTCGATCCGCGCAGGAGAACGAAGTCGAACTCGGCGTTGTAGCGGTCGATCCGTTTCGGGTCGAAAGCGTTGATCACGAAAACCTCGTGATCCTTGAAATCGATCAGCTTGAGAGCCGAGTCGTAGACAAAGGCATCGCCGATGTTGTGGTAGCTGTTGATCCAGTAATGGGCGTCGGCGCCGTCTGGCGGGCTGTACCAGCGGACGCAATCATGATTGTAAAGCTCGCCGGCCGGGATCATGACCAGAATCCGCGCCATCGCCTTCCCCTGTTAGACCTCAAGCCGTTGAAACCGCTATGAAACACCAGAGGCCCTTTACGATCCCTTTACGTCCCGGGAAGCGTGCGGCGGTGCGGACCGGATGGATTTGGGGCAAATTTTTCGGGGGCCTGATCAGCCGGGCGGGATCGCGATCTTGCCCACCGCCGGGTCGTTGCTAGCTGTGGGCGCGGCGCGGTGTCGGCTGCCTGGCCGGGGTAGCGGCCTCGGGCCCGGACAGGAAGCCGGCCTTTTCCAGCTCGGCCAGGGCCTGGTCGCCCCGCTCGATCACGGGCTGGCTTGCAACCTGAACCAGAACGTCCTCGATGCCTTGGGCAAGATCGACACTGGGCGTGAAGCCAAGCAGCGCGCGGGCCCGGGCGGTATCGGGAAAGAAATGGCGCACATCGCCAGCGCGGGCGCGGGCCAGGATCTGCGGCGAAAGCCCGGTGGCAAGCTTCTTGTCGATGATCTGGATCAGGTCCAAGAGACTCCAGCTGCCACCGGTTCCGACATTGACCACGGTCGAGCCCGCCAAGGGCTTCGTCAAGGCCAGGACAATGGCCTGGGCTGCATCGCGGACATGCAGGAAATCGCGGCGCTGCTGGCCATCTTCAAACACGATGGGCCGCTTGCCAGCCAGCAGGCGGGAGCAGAAATTCGCGACCACGCCGGTATAGGGATTGCTCAGGGCCTGGCGCGGCCCATAAGTATTGGCAAAGCGCAGAGCAACGACGGTCAGGTCGTGATCGATGCCGGTTCGCAGCGCCGCATCCTCGGTGAAAGCCTTGGTCAGCCCATAGATGGACTGCGGCTTGATCGGATGGGTTTCCGGCGTCGGTACGGGCACGGTTGGCAATCCATCGGCCGGGTCGCATGGTTCCCAGCGGCCCTGGGCAAGATCGGCAGCATTGCGTTCAGGGGCGACGATGGCGGCGCGACGCGGATTGTATCCGGCGCCTTCGCCATAGTTGCTGATCGATGATGCGACGACCAGACGCTCGACCTTGGTCCGCCCGGTTGCAATGGCATCCAGGACCGATGCGGTTCCCAGCGCGTTGCTTGCGGTATACGCATAAGGCTGATAGCCGGATTGCCCGACCCCCACGGCGGCCGCCAGATGCACGATGGTATCGCAATCCCGGGCCAGGGTGGCAACCAGCTCCCTGTCCTCGACGCTGCCGGCAACGAAACGGATATCGCCGCGGCCAAGCGGCCCGGCCAGATTGGCCGGCTTTCCGTTGCAGTGGCCATGCACCTGGGGATCAAGGACATCCAGCACGATGATGTCATGCCCCGCGGCCAGCAGTGTATCGACCGTCTGCGAGCCGATGAACCCTGCGCCACCGGTGACAAGAACTTTCATGACTGGACCTCGTTCCTCATGGATGACGATCTGGGATGACGATCTGGGATGACGATCTGGCAGCTGGCAGGCTGCTTCTAGCGCAGGCGTCGTAAACGGTTCCGAAACATCGATTGATTTTTTTCAACCTGGCATCAGCCGGTGGCAGTGCGTCGCGCCACAGATCCGGTCAGGCCTTGGGCAAGCTCCATATGCTGGGGCATGATGGTGTCGAGCCCATACCGCGCCGTCGCGTCGATTCGCGCCCGGCGTCCGATGGCGCGCGCATCGGCGGCATGATCAAGGAACCAGGCAATCCGATCAGCGATCTCGGCGGGCTTGCGCATATCGGCCAGAAGCCCGGTCTCGCCATCGCGAATCACCTCGCGCACGGGGGCCGTGTCGGAACCGACCAGCGGGCAGCCCGCCGCCATCGATTCCATCAGCGACCAGGACAGAACGAAGGGCACGGTCAGATAGACATGGGCATGCGAAGCCTGCAGCACACGCAGATGGGTTTCGGCATCGACACGGCCAAGGAAATGAACGCGCGTCGTGTCAAGTTGCGGCAGGGAGCGCAGGGTCGCTTCCTTCCAGGTCAGGCCATCATCGCGCGGGGCCCCATAGAACACCGCGTCGGCCCCGACGATGACGGCATGCATGCGCTGCCGCGACGGCTGAAGGCTGGCAATCGCTGCCATGAATTGCGGGAAGCCGCGATAGGGCTCGAGGCCGCGGGTTGCATAGGTCACGATCTCGGCATCGGACGAGTTCAGCCCGGGGATCGCTGACCGCCGCGCTGGCGGGGCGGAAATGCCGGCTGTCGATGCCCTCGTGAATGACCGCGATCTTGTCGCGGAAACTCGGTGGGAAACTGGTCGCGCTGGAAGCGGGTGGGGCTCAGGCCGCGATCGCACTGGGCCAGCTCGAGCAGAAGCTCCGGCGTTCCGCGTGCGCACCCGCAATGCTTCGTCCGGCGTGACGGTGAAATCGCCGGTCGTCGGCATCGCTGCCATGGGGGCTGTAGTACCCTCGAAATGCCCGATCAGGGGCAGATCGAGGAATGCTTCCTTGATATAAAGCCCGGGCCGAACCCGGCATGGGCATAGATCAGGTCGGGAATGAAGCCGGCGCGGCGCAGCATCATGCAGGCGCGATAGGCGGCCTGTCCCTGCAGCACGGCATTCTCGAAGAACTGCAGATAGTGATGGGTGGGTGGGCCGCTCTGGCGGCTTTGGCTTATCACGTCTTTCGGACGCCAGGAATCTCGCCGTCCGGCGAGGTCGTGATGAAGCGACCTTATTTCTGGGGTCGGCGGCGAAGCTGCGCGCCAGATGCGGGTACTGGCCGGGGAAATGGCGGTGGACAAACAGAACGCGCATCGGCAACTCGATTCGGCTGGTCGATTCGGCTGGGCCACCGGATCGTGCAGGGCGCCGACCGGCATGACCCGGACACTATGCGCCAACCGTGCTTGAGGTCCTGTTAAAGAGCCGAGCCTTTTTGCTGTGTGGTTAATAGGCGGGCAACCTTGACGGAAAGGAAAGCGGCGGTGGCCCGGGGCCTACCGCCGCGTGATGTCGTGACTTGCCAGCTGCGTCAGGTGCCCGAGAATTTTTTGGCTTCGACAAGCAGGTAGTCGAGCAGGTCACGGGCCGGCACACCCTTTGGCGTCATTCTGCAGCCCACTCGTCCCAGACCGGCCCGCCGGCGATGCGGCGGAGCCGTCGAGTTCAGCGTTGCTGAAGACGACTTCCTTCATGCCCTTTTTGCGGGCCGCGTCCGGTGTCTTGGTGTCGTCGGCCTTGGTCACCTGGATTTGTTCAAGCGGGGCCGGCCACCAGGTCCTTCAGCAGCTTCTTGTATTGCGGCGGCAGGGCGTCATAGGCCTGCTTGTTGACCGAGATTTCCGGCGGCGGCCCGTGCCAACCGCAGGTTGGTCGAGTACCAGTTGGTGACTTCCTGGAGCTTATAGGCGCCAAGGAAAGCGTGCGCGACCGCCGCGCCGTCCAGCAGTCCGCGGTCCAGGCCGCCGCCGTTTCCGGCGTGACCATCGAGGTTGGCACCACGCCGAGCTTGCGCAGCGCGGCGCCCGTTCCGCCCAAGGCGCGGATACGCTTGCCCTTCAGATCGGAAAGCTTGGTTGCCGGATCGCCGCGGCCAATGATTTCATAGAACGGCGGAATGCTGGGGACCATGTGATAGGCATTCAGCGGTTCATTTCCTCGACCATCGCCGGGTGCTCGTAGACTGCAAGCGTCACCTTGAGCAGATGCTCCATCGATTCGTAGGGAAGCGACGGAAGCTCCAGCACCAGCCATGCCGGTGTCTTGCCGGGGTGGAACGGCGCGGCGACGTAGCCCATCTGGAAGGCGCCAATCTTGATCCCATCGACGATCTCGCGCTCGGGCGCAAGCCCGCCGCCATAGTGAACCTCGATCTGGAAATTGCCGCCCGTGGCCTCGCCCACCATGCGCGCGAACGCAGTCTGCGACTGAACCGAGGAACGCGGATTCCCATATGTCGAGAGATCCCATTTGACCTTGGGGCCCGCCACGGTGGCCGGCAACGCCGTCTGGGCACTGGCGGCTGTAGCAAGGGCGAAGATGCTGCAGGCTAGCGCCAGACCTGTGCGCGCCATTTTCATTGTGTTTCCTCCTTTGCGACGACAGACAAGAATGCATGTGGGATGCATTCTAAACAATAATCCGACTAATCAGCTCGACCAAGTCAAGATTTTTTGACCCGCCGCAAGGGAACGGCAATCTTGCCCACACAGCGCTTATGGGGTTTTTGCCTGTCGAGGGGTTATTTCAGAACGCGTCGCATTGTCGTTTGCAACAATGGCGTGCCGCTTGCCGTTGCGCGAAGCGAAGACGGCTTGCGCGCCAGCCTGAATTGTTGGGGGCCGGATTGTTGGGGAAATGGTCCCGGCCAATCCCGTCCCCTTGGCCCGGGTGGGGGCCAAGGGGCGGGGTTGCGCTGGGTGTTCGCCTAGTTGGCGACGGCGCCGGCCGCCTTGAGAACAGGCGTCCAGCGGTTGACTTCGGCCTGTACGAACTGGCCCAGCCACTGGGGTGTGCGTTCGGTGCCGGTGGGGATGATGCCGCCAAGATCGAGCAGCCGTTTCCGGACCCCCTCGTCATCCAATGACTTGACCAGGGTGTCGTTGAGACGGGCGACAATTGCGGGCGGCGTGTCCTTGGGTGCGAAAATGGCGTTCCAGGCGCTGACCTGATAGTCGGGCAGTCCCGCCTCGCGGGTGGTTGGCACGTCGGGCAGCGCCGGGGAACGTTCGGGTGTGGCGATGGCAAGGGCCTTGACGCTGCCCGCTTTGATCTGTTCGACCAGGTTGACGATCTGGTCGCACATGAAATCGACCTTGCGCCCGACGAGATCATTCAAAGCCGGGCCGGTCCCGCTATAGGCGACCCGGGTGGGCTTGGCGCCGACCATGGCGCCCAGCATGGTGCAGGTCGTGAACGACACCGAGCCCAGGCCGGCATGGGCCTCGTTGACCTTGTCCTGGTTGGCCCGCAGGTAAGCGGTGAACTCGCTCAGCGTATTGGCGGGAAAATCCTTGCGCGTGACGATCAGGATCGGCGTTCCGGCGGCCATGCCGATCGGGGCGAAATCCTTGGTCGGGTCGTAGCGAAGCTTGGGATAAAGCGCCGGAGCGGCACCATGGGTCCCCATGTGACCCATCATGATGGTGTAGCCGTCGGCGGTTGCCTGGGCGCCCCGCGTGATGCCGGTCGTACCGCCAGCACCGGCCACGTTTTCGATGACGATCTGCTGGCCAAGGAGTTTCGACATGTGCTCGCCGACGATACGCGCCACGATATCGGTCGGTCCGCCCGCGGCGAACGGGACGATCATGGTGACAGGGCGGGTCGGGTAAGTCTGGGCGATGCCATCACCGGCCCAAAGGCTTGCCACAGCGGCCGCTGCCAGTAGAAATCTTCTCATTCGCATCTCCTTTTTGGGTCGTGTTGCTGCTCTGAATAGAATTGTTGCATTACTCCTTGAAGGCAACCTCGCGTGATTTCTGGACAACGGGAACCAGGGCAATGACCAGGATCACGACCGCCAGGATCAGCAGCCCGGCCGAGATCGGGTTTTCCAGGAATGTAAACGCGCTGCCGCGCGCAAGCGTCATTGCCTGGCGGAATTTCTCCTCGATCAGCCGGCCCAGGACGAAGCCCAGCACCAGCGGCGCGGGTTCGAAGCCCAGTTTGATGATGGTGTACCCGACGATGCCAAAGAACGCCGTCAGATAGACATCGCCCGGATTGTTGCCGACCGAATAGATCCCGATCGAACAGAAGATCAGGATGGCCGGGAACATCAGCCGGTAGGGAATCTTGAGCAGCCGCACCCACAGGCCGATCAGCGGCAGGTTGATGATGAGCAGCATCAGGTTTCCAACCCACATGCTGGCGATCATGCCCCAGAACAGGTCGGGGTTCTTTGTCATCACCAGCGGGCCCGGAATCACACCATGGATGGTCATCGCGCCGACCATCAGGGCCATCACGGCATTGGGAGGGATGCCAAGGGTCAGAAGCGGGATGAAGGCCGTCTGGGCCCCCGCGTTATTGGCGGCTTCGGGACTGGCGACCCCCTCAAGCGCGCCATGGCCGAATCGCGTCGGGTCCTTGGCCAGCTTCTTTTCGACGCTGTAAGCGGCGAAAGGCCCAAGGACGGCGCCGTTGCCAGGCAGAATGCCGAGAATGGCGCCGATACCGGTGCCGCGCAGGATCGGCCGCACCGCCTGGGCAAGCTCGGCGCGATCGGGCAGCAGACGCCCGATCGTCCCGCGCACGACGTCCCGCGCCTCGGGCGTTTCCAGATTGCGCAGAATCTCGGCAAAACCGAATATGCCCATCGCCAGCACGGCAAAGTCAATTCCATCCGACAGAACCGAAAGACCGAAGGTCAGACGCTCGTCACCGGTTTCCAGATCCGTTCCGATCGTGGAAAGCAGCAGGCCAACGAAGGTCATGGCGATGGCCTTGAGGATCGAGCCACGGGCAAGAACCACCGAAAACGTCAGCCCCAGGACCATGAGCGAAAAATAGTCGGCCGGACCGAAAAGCAGGGCAAGCCGTGTCAGCGGCTCGCCGACGGCGGCGATCAGCATGGTCGAGAATGTTCCAGCGACAAAGGACCCGATCGCGGCAAGCCCCAGGGCGGTCCCGGCCCGGCCCTGCTTCGCCATCTGATGGCCGTCGAGCGTGGTGACAACCGCGGTTGCCTCGCCGGGAATGTTGACCAGGATCGCGGTGGTCGAGCCGCCGTATTGGGCGCCGTAATAGATGCCGGCCAGCATGATCAGCGCGCCGGTCGGATCCAGGTTGAAGGTGATCGGCAGCAGGATGGCGATGGTCGCGATCGGGCCCACCCCCGGCAGGACGCCGATCAGCGTTCCGATCATGCAGCCCATGAAGCAGAGCGCGATGTTCTGGAACGAAAGCGCGACCGAGAAGCCGTGGCCCAGGTTTCCGAAAAGGGCTTCCATGGCGATCAGTAGCCGATCAGCCAGGGCGCGACCGGGATCGGCAGCGACAAGGCGAACTTGAACAACAGGATGCAGGCGGTTGTCATGACAACGGCAAAGATTGCCGTTTCCCGAGGCCTGATGTCGGGGCTTGCGAACGAGCCGATGAGAACCACCAAGACCCCTGCCACCGACAGGCCAAGCACCCGGACGGTCGCCGCGAAAGCGACGGCGGCCCCGATGACGAAGATCGGCCCGCGGACCGCGAAACGGTCCAGCCTGACGGGCGCGCGGCGCAGCGATTTCACGATCAGGACAACGCCAAGCAGGCCGGTGATGACAGCCAGCGCCCGCGGCAGCATGGCTGGCCCGAATTGCCGCAGGCTGCCGACCGGCAGATCGGAGATCTGCCAAAGGGCAAGGGCGGCGATGACGATCAGAAATACGCCAGCGGCGGCGTCCTGCGTCAGGCGGTTCATGAAACGTCGAACCAGATCAAGGCTCGCTCCCCGGTCTTGAACGCGCTGGAACGCCGACGATAGCGAGAAAGCCGGCAGTTTAAAATAATCAGATTGGATCCGAGAATCGTTCGCGATTGGTCTCGGGGCCTTGGAGCCACCCGCGCCATCGCCGGTTGGCCAACCCGCGCCAAATGACGTGACTAGAACAGCCGCGGCGCTGCTTCCAGCCCGATGACGGCTCAGTGGCAGGTCACGGTTACGACAGTGACCAAGGGTGTTTCATCGTTCCCAGCGATTGGCAACATGACTGCTTGTCATGTCACGCCAGGTCAACGCTCAACCACCAACGCGTTGGCCCCGCGGGCCCGCCATGAACCAGACAATAAGACCGATGACGGGCAGAATCAGGATCAATAGAATCCACGCGACCTTCGCCGGCAGCGACGCGCCGCTGCTGATAACATTGATCACGCCCCAGATATCGAGGGCGAGGATCACCAAGCTAATAATGCCATATTCCATGGTCATCACCTTTCGAATAGCCGTTACAAGGTCGTATCGACCCATGCCCGGCGTCCGTGAACTTCGAAAGCGACAGATCTGAATACTATCGAATTATGACGAAGCCTGCCGCGGTCAACGGCACCATGCCACAGGCGACGGGCGCGGCCGTCGCCAACGTCGCATTCTTGGCAGTCCGGCGCTCGGATATCGTGGCCCCAGACTTGACGCGAAGACCACGGCTGCGACAGGGGGTCAATCAATAGGGGGTCAATCGATGTCGCGGTGGACGCCGCTCACGATGTTCTCCTCGTAAAGCGCCGCCAGGTCGACGGCCCCATCCTCGCGGATCGGTTCGCGTCGTGCCGCGATGTCTTCGATCCGGCGTTCAAGGTCTCGTCTTGCCGCCTCGGCCTCTTGCACCGATATCGCGCGGAATCGCACCGGATCGCCGGGCCGGCGCCTGGCGATCCTTGCAATGTCGGCCGAGGCCACGGTCGCGATCTTCGGATAGCCGCCGGTGGTCTGGCGGTCGACAAGGAGGACGATGGGCCGCCCGTCGCCTGGAACCTGGATCGAGCCGGTGGTGACGCCGTCGGATGGAATATTGAAACCGTCCCGGTGTGAAAGCCGCGGGCCGTCCAGACGCATGCCCATCCGGTCCGTTTCACGGCCGACAGCAAACGGCTGGGACAGAAAGACCTCGAGCGCGGCCTGGGTCATCGCATCGGCCTGGGGACCCAGAACGACCCGGATCGGTTCGTCATGGCCAAGGTCGGGATGGCCCAGGTCGGGATGGCCAGGATCGGGTGGGGCCATCAGACCGAATTCCCTGCGTTCCTTGGCGCTGCGCCGGACCAGCGGAAGCCGGTCGCCAGGCCGCAAGGCGCGGCCATGAAAACCGCCGAAATGGCCGCGCAGATAGGTCGATTGGCTTCCCATGACCGGGGCAAGGTCGAATTCCCCCTCGACGGCAAGATAACAGCAAGACACCAGCGGTGGCCGCAGGACGGCGATCGTTGCGCCGTGGCGGGCCGTCACGCTTCGCAGCGCAGGGAACGAGCGGGTGGTGCCGTCATCGGTCACTTCCAGCGTCGCGCCGAGACCGCCCAGCGCCACCCGGACCGATGGCCCCTCGACTTCGAAGATCGCGCCGGCGGCGATCATCTCAATCGCGGCGGCCGATTGCCGATTGCCGGCGGCCGCGTTTGCCAGTCGGAACGAGACCGGATCGAGCGCGCCAGAAACCGGCACGCCGTAACGCTGATAGCCGATCCGGCCGCGATCCTGGATTGTTGCCATGATGCCGCCATTCAAGACCCTGAGGCAGGTCGTCATGGAACGGTCTCCGTGGCGATCGGGCGATAGCCGCCCTCGGCGCAAAGCTGGGCAAGGCGCCCATATTCGTCCGGAGAAACGGGAACGAATCGCACCCGGTCGCCGGGGGTGATCAAGGCCGGCATCGGTTGCAGGGGGGTGAACAGGCACACCGGCGTGCGGCCGATCACGTGCCAGCCGCCGGGGCTTTCATAGGGATAGACGGCGGTCAGGCTGGCGGCGATGGCAACCGATCCGCCCGGCACCGCAAGTCGCGGTGTCTCATGCCTGGGAAGGCGGATGGCGGGATCGATATCTCCTAGATAGGCAAAGCCCGGCAGGAACCCGAGCATGTAGGCATGATAAGCGCTTGCGCCATGCCGGCTGATGACTTCGGGGGGCGAAAGCCTGGTCCGGGCCGCCACCGCATCGAGGTCTGGGCCGAATTCCCCCCCGTAACAGACCGGCAGCGTGATGGTCCGTGACCGCCTGGGTGAAGACTGCGCCGAATGAAGGATGGCTGCGATCTGGGGGGCCAGGATATCGGCGGCAGTTACAAGCGGGTCGTAATGGACGGCAAGCGAACGGAAGGTCGGGACAATCTCGACAACCCCGGCAAGCGCCGCTTTCTCTAATCCTGCCGCAAGGGCAAGGACGTGTTCGCTCAGGGCCCGCTCGATGCTGCTGCCGAATTCGACCACCAGCATGGTGTCGCCACACGAGAGAACCCTTGCTTCGCCGGGCGCCCGATCCATGTCAGTACCGTAAGGCCCGGGTTGTCATCGCTGGAACGGGTGTCGATGCGGTCGGCAAAGCGGTTCTCCCTGGGGCCGAGTGCGTGATAACAAAATACCACGCTCTTAGCGTGAGTCTCGAAACCGTTGGCGGTTGCCGCCGACAGTGATGCAGAGGCCGGATCCGATGGCGCGGCTGGTGAACTTGAACGCCGATATGGGCGAGGGGTTTGGCGCCTATGACATTGGCGACGATCAGGCTTTGCTGCGCATCGTCCGATCCGCCAATATTGCCTGTGGCATGCATGCGGGCGATCCCAATGTCATGTATCGCCTGGTCATGCAGGCGAAGGCCGAGGGCGTCAGTGTCGGCGCCCATCCCGGCTTCAATGATCTGTGGGGCTTTGGGCGGCGGCGGATCGACATGCACCCCCGCGATCTGGAATATCTGATCGCCTACCAGATCGGGGCCCTGGCGGGGATCGCCACCTATGCGGGGCTCAGGGTCACCCATGTCAAACCGCACGGGGCCTTGAACAACATGGCGGCCGAGAATTTCGACCTGGCCATGGCGATCGGGCGGGCGATCAAGGCCGTCGATCCGGCGATCATCTATGTTGCCCTGTCCGGCTCGGAAATGGACCGGGCGGCCCGGAATCTGGGCCTGCCCTGCGCGTGTGAGGCCTTCGTCGACCGGCAATACGAGGACGATGGCAATCTGGCGTCGCGCAAGATTCCGGGCGCGGTCATCACCGATACGAAGCAGGCGGCCGAGCGGGCGGTCCGAATGGTTCTCGATCAGGAAATCGTCAGTCGGACCGGCCAGCGCCTGAAGCGGCAGATCGACACCCTCTGCGTCCATGGCGATGAACCCACGGCGATCGATGTTGCCCGCGCCGCCAGGGCCGGGCTGGAACAGGCCGGGGTCAGCGTCGTGCCCCTGACCGAGATGCGATTCTCGTGATTGGCCGTTGTTTTGCGCCATGATTCTCGGGCGATGGGTCGCGAAAACGACCCCTGTAAAAGGGGCCCCCAAGTGCAGCTCGACCTGATATTCTCCCCGCCGCTTTGATCTACAGACGAGAGAGGGTTTCATGTCGACGTCCCGCCCCAGCATTGCCGTCATTGGCGGCACGGGAGATCTTGGCTCTGGGCTTGCCGGCCGTTTTGCCCGGGCGGGCTATCCGGTCATCATCGGTTCGCGGTCGGCCGAAAAGGCCGTGGCGGCCGCCAAGGAGCTTGCAGGCGGGAAGGCGCGCGGAATGGCGAATGCCGATGCCGCGGCGGCGGCCGAGGTGGTGGTGCTGGCCGTTCCCTTTGGCAGCCATGACGGCACGCTTGGCGAAATTGCACCGGGGGTGGCGGGCAAGCTTGTGATCGATACGACCGTCCCTCTTGTTCCCCCCAAGGTCGGGACCGTCCAGCTTCCCAAGGAAGGCTGCGCCGCGGTGCGGGCCCAGGCGCGCCTTGGCGGCGGTGTCACGGTCGTTTCCGCGTTCCATAACGTGTCGGCGCACAAGCTGGGGGGTGACGCCCCGATCGACTGTGATGTCCTGGTGTTCGGGGACAGCCGCGAAGCGCGGGATCGGGTGGTCGGCATGGTCGATGCGATCGGCCTGCGGGGCATCCATGGCGGCCCGCTTGCCAATTCGGCTGCCGCCGAAGCCCTGACGTCGGTGCTGATCACCATCAATCGCCTCTACAAGGTTGATGGTGCGGGTATTCGTATCACCGGCAAGCACAGCGACGGCCGCCCGTTCGCCGGCGGCCAGGCATGAAGGACGGCGCGCTTACCCTCAGCCCGCTGCCGGCCATCCCGCTCGTCCGTCCGGGCGACGATCTGGCGCGACTGCTGATTGATGGAATCGAGGCGCTCGGGACCGGTCTTGATCCCGGCGACGTGCTGGTCGTGGCGCAGAAGATCGTATCGAAGTCGGAAGGCCGGCTGGTCGATCTTGACAGTGTGACGCCGTCACCGCAGGCCGAGCACTATGCGCGCCTGACCAACAAGGACCCGCGCCTGGTCCAGATCGTCTTGGGCGAATCGGCGGCCGTCCTGCGGCACGCGCCCAACGTGATCATCGTCGAGCATCGGCGGGGCTGGGTCATGGCCAATGCCGGCGTCGATCAGTCGAATGTCGAGCCGGTGGCCGGAAAGCGGCAAGCGCTGATGTTGCCCGAGGATCCCGATGCGTCGTGCCGCCGGCTGAAGGCCCGGCTGGATGCGCATTTCGGCGTCGAGATCGGCGTCATCATCAATGATAGTTTTGGGCGGGCGTGGCGCAACGGGACGGTTGGCGTGGCGCTGGGGGCGGCGGGGCTGCCCGCGCTTCGCGACCTGCGGGGCAGGCCGGATCTGTTCGGCCGCAAGCTGGAAGTGACCGAAGTTGGTTTTGCCGACGAGATCGCGGCGGCCGCATCACTTGTGATGGGACAGGCGGCCGAGGGGCGGCCGGCCATCCTGGTTCGCGGGCTTGAATGGTCCGAGCCGGCCGGGAACGCGGCCGACCTGATCCGGCCGAAGTCGATCGATCTGTTCCGCTGAGGATCACCACGGCGGGACAGGACCAGAACGGCGAGACAGGGCAGAGGCGCGAGGGGGATGGGTGGACGCGTAGTTGCTCTGTCCGGCGGGGTTGGTGGGGCCAAGCTTTCCGATGGCCTTTACCGCACCCTGCCGCCCGATGCGCTTTCGGTGATCGTCAACACGGGCGACGATTTCTGGCATCTTGGCCTGCGCATTTGCCCTGATCTGGATACGGTCACCTATACGCTGGGGGGGCGGGCCAATCCGCAGACGGGTTGGGGACGGGAAGGTGAGACCTGGGCCTTTCTTGAAGCCCTGACCGAACTGGGCGGGGAAACGTGGTTCCGCCTGGGGGATCGCGACCTTGCCCTGCATGTCGAGCGCACCCGACGACTGAAGGCAGGGGCAACGCCGACCGTCGTTGCGGGCGCGTTTGCCGGTGCCTTTGGCATCCGGGCCGCCATTCTTCCGATGTGCGACGAAACCGTCGCGACACGGGTCCGCACCGATCGCGGCTGGCTTGATTTCCAGGACTATTTCGTCCGTCAGCGTTGCGAGCCCACGGTCGTTGAACTGTGCTATGCCGGAATCGAGACCTGTCATGCGACCAGCGCTGTCGAGACGGCGCTGGATGCTTCCGATCTTGAAGCAATTGTCATCTGCCCATCCAACCCCTACCTGAGCGTCGATCCGATCCTGGCGGTTCCCGGCATCCGGGCGCGTCTTGAAAAGACCACTGCGCCGGTGATCGCGGTTTCGCCTATAATCGCGGGTCAGGCCGTGAAAGGGCCGGCGGCGAAAATGATGGCGGAGCTGGGCGTCGTGGCGTCGGCAGCGAGCGTAGGGCGGCATTATGGATCGATCATCGACGGCTTTGTCACCGAGCCGGGAGATGCGGCCGAGGCGCGCTCGGCCTTGGCCTGCCCGGTCAAGGCGATGCCGACCTTGATGACGACCATGGCCGACCGCTGTGCGCTGGCACATGGCGTGCTGGCGTTTGCCCGGGACCTTCGGGCATGAACGGCATCTGGGTCATCATTCCGGTGCGTGAACTTGCGGCGGGCAAGCAGCGCCTGGCGGGGGTTCTTGCGGCCGACCTTCGCCAGCGGCTGATTGCGGCGATGCTGGAAGACGTGCTCGCGGCCGCCACCGCGGCGCCCAGGCTTGCCGGGATTGCATTGGCGACCAGCGACGGGGCGGCGATGCGCCTGGGCGAACGCTATGGCGCGAAACGGCTTGCCGATGGCGGGGGTCTCAATCGCACCCTCGACGCGGCGGCGGCCGCATTGATCGCCGAGGGGGCCGAGGCGATCATCGTCCTGCCCGCGGATTTGCCGCTGGTGCGTCCTGCCGAGATCGGTTCGGCGGTGGACAGGCTGGCGCAGGGTGCCAAGGCCGTGATCGCCCAGGCGGCGGTGGATGGCGGCACGAACCTGATCGGATTTCGTGCCGAGGCGGCGTTGGCCTTTCGGTTCGGGGTCGCAAGTTTTGCGACCCACTGCATGGCGTTCCGGGCGATGTCGGTTTGACCTGCAATCATCGAGGCGCCAGGTCTTGCCTTCGATGTTGATCGGCCGGACGATGTCGGCGCGAGCTTCTTCGTTCGAGGCCGCGACAGCCGCGCAGGACGGGTGCTGATCGACGCTGTCGGGCGGTGGCCGGCGCGTCCTGCCGCGAGGCGTCTTGATCATGGACGCCTGGAAGAAACTGTTGCCTGCCGATGCCGATGCCCGCCTCGACGATGCGGCGGCGCTTGCGCTTGCGGATGCGGACGACCTGCCCCTGCTGATGAAAGTCGCAGCACACCGGCGGGATGCGGCGCATGGAAACATTGTCACCTATTCGCCCAAGCGTCTTCATTCCGCTCACCCGGCTTTGCCGCAACGTGTGTGCCTATTGCACGTTCGTTCAGCCGGGCTGTCGCCAGGAGAATGCCTACCTGACGCCGGACGAGGTCTTGGCGATTGCCCGCGCCGGTCGGGCGGCTGGCTGCCGGGAAGCGCTGTTCACCCTGGGCGACAAGCCCGAGCTTCGTTATGCGCGCGCACGCGCGGAACTGGCGGATCTGGGCTTTGCGACGACGATCGATTATCTCGCCCATGGTTGCGGGGCTTGTGCTCGGAAAAACCGGGTTGCTTCCGCATGCCAATCCGGGCGTGATGACAGAAGACGAGATCGCCACGCTGCGCCCCGTCACTGTCTCAGGGGCTGATGCTGGAAAGCACGTCGCCCCGTCTGTGCGAGAAGGGTGGGGCATCATGGCTCACCCGGACAAGGACCCCGCCCTGCGCCTTGCCAGCATCGATGCGGCGGGGCGGCAAGGTCCCGTTCACCACCGGTCTCCTGATCGGCATCGGCGAAACGCGGCGCGAACGGATCGAGGCGTTGCTGGAACTGCGGCGCAGCCACGAACGCCATGGCCATCCAGGAAATCACCATCCAGAATTTCCGCGCCAAGTCCGATACCCGGATGGCGGATGCGCCGGATGCCGCCCTCGACGATCATCTGTGGACCATCGCCGTCGCGCGCATCGTTCTTGGCAAGTCGATGCCTGCAGGCGCCGCCCAATCTGCAGGCGGGGGATCTGAAAGCCTGATCGATGCCGGCATCGACGATTGGGGTGGCGTTTCTTCGCCGGTCACGCCGGATCACGTCAACCCCGAGGGGCCCCGTGGCCCGCCATCAAGGCCCTGGGCGCAGGCGACAGCCGCCTGCGGCAAGACCCTGGTCTCCGCGCCTGACGGCCTATCCGACTATGTGCGGAACGCCGGGACTGGATGAAAGCTGATGGTGCCGCCAAGTTCCGGCAACCCTTGGAATTGTCCGTTGATGCCGACGGCTTTGCCCGCGAGGACGGCTGGCGGACCGGCCGCGCAACGGTGCCGATGGCGGCCTGGCGCGTCCGCCCCGGCCGAGCGGTGCCGCTGCCGCGCAACGATGACATCGGCCTGGCATTGAAACGGGCGCGGACGGCGGCTGCTGACCGAGGCCGAGATCGTCTCGCTTGGCGCCCGCGGCGAGGCGGCCTGGCGCGTGGTGGCAGAGCCGATGCGTCGCGCGCTGCCGTGAACGGCGATGTCGTGAGCTATGTGGTCAATCGCAACATCAACTATACCAACATCTGTTCGTTTCATTGCCAGTTCTGCGCTTTTTCCAAGGGCAAGACGGCCGAAGCTCCTGCGTGTGCTGCATGATCTCGACTCGACGAGATCAAGCGGCGCGTGCGAGGCGTGGTCGCGGGGCGCGACGGAGGTCTGCATGCAGGGTGGCATCCATCCGGATTATACGGCGCCACCTATATCGAGATTGTCCGCGCGGTTCGGCCGCGGTTCCCGAGATGGCCATTCACGCCTTCTCACCGCTCGAGGTTTGCAGGTGCCAAGACGCTGGGGCTTGATCTTGGCGCCTATCTGGGCTGAACTGAAGCGGGCGGGGCTTGGCACGCTGCCGGGAACGGCGGCCGAGATTCTTGACGATGCGGTGCGCCAGGTGATCTGTCCCGGACAAGCTCAGCACCGACGAATGGCTTTCGACTATGCGGCCGCCCATGGCGCCGGTTTCCGCACCACGGCAACCATCATGTTCGGCCATACCGAGCGGCCACACCATGTCGCCTCGGCATCTGATCCGGGTGCTAACGGCAGCGCGAGACCGGCGGGATTCACCGAATTCGTGCCGCTGCCCTTTGTCGCCCAGGAAGCGCCGATCTACCTGAAGCATCGGGCCCGGCCCGGGCCGACCTGGCGCGAGGCAGTGCTGATGCACGCGGTCGCGCGGCTTGCGCTTCATCCCTGGATCGGCAACATCCAGGCATCGTGGGTCAAGATGGGCCCCGAGGGCGTGAAGGCCTGTCTGGCGGCGGGTGCCAATGACGTGGGCGGAACCCTGATGAACGAATCGATCACCCGCGCCGCCGGGGCCGAGCACGGGCAGGAAATGCCGCCGGCCGAAATGGAATCGCTTATTCAGAGCGTCGGGCGGGCGCCGCGCATGCGGACCACGCTTTATGCTGATGCGCCGCTCGAACGGATCGCAACCGCCAAGGCCGCCATCCCGCTTGCCCCGGTCGTCAATACCCCGCCGGTGAAGCGGGCGGCCAGACGTGCCCCGGCCGCCGCGCCGGCTGCGCGCTAGGGTCGCAAGACCCGAAAGCAAGACCCGAAAGCAAGCTGGGGCCAGCGCCAGCCGGCCCGGGTGTGGCGTTGCGCCGAAGCCCGATCGCCACGCGCGGCTTCAGTCGGCTGGGCGTGCCAATAAGCATGAAAAAGATTGCCCGCCATTCAAACATTCATTATTGTGTGTAATAGAGTTACAAATAACATAAATCTACTGGAATTTATAAGTGTAACTGACTTGTCTATGGTATTTCGCCGTCCCCCCTGGCATCGCGGCCGCAGGCATCTCGGGGAGAGGACGGCGTTTCAATTCAGTGGAGGTTCAGAATGAAACTTAAAAAGTTGAAATGGGAGGTCATTTCCTCGCCGCAATCGCCGGGCGACAACGCCATCGGCATTCTGACGCTCAATGCGCCCCAGGACTCGAACGGCCTTGGCCCGCGCATGACGCTTGAACTCGATCACATCCTGGACGAGATCCGCCGTCACCAGACGGTGCGTGTCGTCATCCTGACCGGTTCGGGCGGCAATTTCTGCGCCGGCGGCAATTTCCGCGTCGAGACCATTCCGATGGAGCGGGAAGAGGACGACTGGGGCCTGAAGGGCGAGTACGGCGAACTCGTCAACTTCTGGATGAACGATTACTTCCATGTCGTTGCTCAGGCGGCCTGCAAGAAGCTCGAGGACCTGCCGCAAGTGACAGTCGCCGCGGTCGATGGCATCGCCGTCGGCGTTGGTCTCGAGATGACCTGCTCGTGCGATCTGCGCATCGTCAGCGATCGCGTCCGCTTCGCCGAACTTGCGGTTCCGGCCGGGTTCATGAGCGAATGGAGCGCACCGCGGATCCTGCCGCAGCTTATCGGCCAAACCCGCGCCAACGAGATGATCCTGACGGGACGCTTCGTCTATGCCGAAGAGGCCTATGACATCGGTCTTGTGAACCGGGTTGTGCCGGCCGACCAGCTTCTGGACGAGGCGATCGCCTGGGCCGGCCAGATGGCCTCCTATCCGCGCCTCGGCCTGCTGGGCGCCAAGGAGACCCTGCGGATCTACCAGAACGCCATCCGCAAGGACGAATGGATGAAGGTCGAGATGGATCGGGTGCTTGAAATCACCCGGACCCGCGATTGCGCCGAAGGGATCGACGCGTTCCGAAACAAGCGGCGCCCGGTGTTCTGGCCAGGCAATCCGGTCGCGCGGCCGGGCAAGGAGTACGACCCGGGCCGCAACTACAAGAAGAAAGCCATTCGCAGCACCGGCCACGAGGCCTTTACCAAGGGCTCGGGCGGCAAGGGCTTGGGTGGCAAGGGCGGCGCGAAGCCGGCCGCGAAGGGCAAGCGCAAGTAACACTGCACAAAGCGGTAACAGGTCAGGCAGGGAGACATCACAATGCCGGGTTGGGCCGTTGGTCCGGGCTATCGGGTCTATCCGCCGCAGGTCAACATGTTCGCCGAGATCGTCGATCGGCATGTTGCGGGCGGGCAAGGCGATGCACCCGCGGTCATCTGGGAATCAGGACGCTGGAGCTTTCGCGAACTTCAGGCCGAGGCCGGCTGCATGGCCGTCGGCCTCCGGTCCCTGGGGCTTGCGAAGGGCGACCGCGTTCTGGTTCGCAGCCGGAACAGCCCGCAATCCGTCGCGGTGATTCTGGCGGCGCTCAAGATCGGCGCCATTCCTGTCCTGACCAACTCGCTCCTGGCCGAGGGCGAGATCGATTACATCCTCGAGAACTCGGGCGCGCGCATGGCCTGCGTGCCCGAGTCCATGGCCGAACCGGTGCGGGCCCTGCTGGCGAAGGGCCGGCTTGACCGCATTGTTCTGCTTGAAGGCGAGGCGCGCTTGCCGACCGAGGTGACCTATGCCGGCATCCGGCGGCCCGAGGGTGCCAGCCTGCCGACGGCCGAGACCGACGCGATGGACCCGGCCTTCATGCTCTATTCGTCAGGGACGACGGGGCGGCCGAAGGGAATCGTGCACGCGCACCGCTGGGTCATCACCCTGGGCGATCCGTCGCTTCTGCAGATGACCTATGCGCCAAGCGATGTTGTGGGCACCACCGGCGAATACAGCTTCATGGGGAATTTCGGCCACGCCCTGGTGTTCCCGCTCTATGCCGGCGCGGCGGTGGCGGTGTTCGGTGGCCGCGTCGCGCCCGATGCGGTGCATGATTACTATCGCTTGACCAAGCCCACGGTCTTCGTGTCGGTGCCGACCTTCTATCGCAGCATGCTGGCCTCGCCAGGCTTTACCGCCAGGCTCAGGGATATGGGCTTCCGTTTCATGGTCTCGACCGGCGAGCCCTTGGGTGCTGCGGTCTGGAACCGCTGGTTCGATGAGACCGGCATCACCCTCTATGAAATCTATGGAGTCTCGGAATTCGAGGTGCTGCTGTCGAACGGCCCCGATCTTACGGTGAAGCCGGGCGCGCTTGGCAAGCCGGCGCCAGGCGTCAAGGTGGCGCTTCTCGATGCGTCGCTCGACGAGGTTCCGGCCGGTGCGCAGGGCGTGTTGATGATCCATCGCTCTGACCCCGGTCTCTATCTTGGCTATTTCCGCGATCCGGTCCGGTGGAAGGCGCAGCATCGCGGCGAGTGGTATTATACCGGCGACGTGATGCGGCGCGACGAGGACGGCTATTATTGGTACCTCGGCCGCGACGATGACCTGTTCAAGAGCCGTGGCTATCTGATCTCGCCGCAAGAGATCGAGAACGTCCTTCAGCGCCATCCGGCCGTTGCCGAGGCGGCGGTGATCGGCGAACCCGAGGAACGGATCGGCTATGCAATCATCGCCTATGTGGTCCTGAAGCCGGGCCACGCCGCATCGGATGCACTGTCCCTGGCGATGATCGAATTCGTGCGCCAGAATACGGCCCCGTACAAGGCCCCGAAGGCGCTTCGATTCATCGCCGAAATGCCCAAAAATCCGGTCGGCAAGATCCTCCGCCGGGCGTTGCGCGGTCGCAGCAAGAGCTGATCGGGGGCAGCCGATGGGCGAGCTGCCACTGATCGTATTCCAGGTCACGAATGGCCTGATCTGGGGGCTGATCGTCGCGCTGCTCGCGGTCGGCCTCAATCTCATCTATGGCCTGCTCGGCATTGTCAACGTCGCCCAGGGCGCGTTCTACATGCTTGGGGCCTATGGCATGTGGCTGTTCTGGTCGCTGACCGGCAATTTCGTCCTTGGCCTGGTGGTCGGACCGATCGCGATCGGCATCCTGGCGATGGCTCTTGAACGCACGGTCATCAAGCCGATCGAGCATGACCATGATCTGACGATCATCATGACAGTCGGCTTGTCGCTGATCATCGAACAGACCGTTCACCTTCTCTTTGGCGGCGAGATGCGATCGGTCGCGGCACCGTTCTCGTTCACGGTTCCCCTGTTTGGGCTGAGCTATCCGGGGCTTCGCATCGTGCTGGCGGGCATCGCCCTGTTTGCGCTGGCAACCCTTTGGCTGTTTCTCAACCGGACCCGTTATGGGCTCTGGATTCGAGCCGTGCGCTATAATCCGTCAGTGGCCCAGGCGATGGGCGTTCCCGTCCAGCATATTTTCGCCGTTACGTTCGGGATTGGTACCGCCTTGGCGGTCCTTGGCGGGGCCCTGGCCAGCCCGATCGTGACGATCAGGCCCGAAATGGGCATCGACATCATCATCGTCGTGTTCGTCGTCGTCATTGTCGGTGGGCTTGGCAACATTTTTGGCAGTGCCGCGATTGCCGTGACCCTTGCGGCATCGGAGGGCGTCGCCGCGGTGTATTCCAGCCCCACCTGGGCGCGGGTGATCTCGCTGGGGATCATGGCGCTTATCATTCTGCTCCGACCCCAGGGGCTGGGCGCGGCCCGGGTCCGGCGGAGCTAGGTCATGGCGGTTCCGCGTTCGTATCTCGTGATTGTGGCCGTCGTGGTGGCCGGCTTCGCGGCGATGCCGCCCGCTTCGAACTATTGGCAGCTTCTGATCACCCAGATCGGCATGTTCGGGCTGCTGGCGATCGCCTTCGATATCTGTCTCGGCTTTGCCGGGATGCTGAGCCTTGCGACCGCGCTCTTTTACGGGCTTGGCGCCTATGGCTTTGCCTATGCGCTTAAAGCGCTGGGACTTGATGTCATCTGTGGGGCGGTGGTCGCGGTTGCGTTCGCAATGGTGGCGGCCCTGCTGACGGGATCACTGGCCGTGCGGCTGAAGGGCCCAAGCTTCCTGATCATGAGCCTGTTGCTGGTGACCGCGGTCCATGCCATCGCCCAGAACTGGAAGGGCATCACCGGGGGGGACGATGGCCTTGTTCTCGATCCCCAGTTGTTTCGCGCCCTGGGGCATGCCTTCGTGCCGATCGACCGCTACTATTTCGGTCTGGCGCTGTTTGCGATCGGGTTCTTCTCGACGGCCGCGCTGGTCGCCTCGCCCCTGGGCCGCCTGATGCGCAGCGTCAAGGAGAACGACTTTCGCGCCGAGATGCTGGGCTACAGCGCGCGGGCCATCAAGCTTGCCGCGTTCACCTGGGCGGCGGGGCTGGCGGGGCTGGCGGGCGCCGGCTATGCGGCGGCGTTCCAGCACGTTCATACCGGCCTTCTGCATTGGACCGTATCGGCCGAAGCCTTGATGTTCGGCTTCTTTGGCGGGATCGGGACGCTGGTCGGGCCGGTCGTGGGCGCCGCCATCGTCCTGCCCTTCGAGGATTTCATGAGCTCGAAGGTCGGCTATCCGCGCCTGTTCACCGGCATCCTTCTGGTCGTCATGGTGCTTGTGCATCGCGATGGCGTTCTGGGGCTGGTCAAGGCCGTGGTGGCCCGGGTCACGCGGCGTGGCGGCAAGACGCCGCCTGACGAGGTAGAGCCATGACCGAGATGCTGAGGGTCGAGGGGCTCAGGGTCGATTTCGGCGGGGTTCACGCGGTCGATGGCGTCGATCTTGGGATCGACGGTGACCAGGTTCATGCCCTGATCGGACCGAATGGAGCGGGCAAGACGACGCTTTTCAATGCGCTGACGGGTGTCGTTCGGCCAAGCGGCGGCCGCGTGGTGTTTGATGGCGAAGACATCACGGGCTGGTCGCCACGCCGGATTGCACACCGGCATCTGGTCCGCACGTTCCAGATCACCTCGGTTTTTTCGGGCCTTTCGGTCTATGACAACATCGCGGTCGCGGCGCAGTCCCGCTACGGCGTGCTTGGCCCCATGCTGCGCGCAAGCCAGCGCGCCGCCATCGCCGAACATGTGGAACGCGCGCTGGTGCTTCTCGGGATCGAGGCCCTGGCCGCGCGGCAGGTCTCCGATCTTTCCTATGGCGATCAGCGGGTGGTCGAGGTCGCCATCGCCATGGCGCTGGAGCCGAAGCTTCTTCTCCTTGACGAGCCGACGGCCGGGATGAGCCCGGCCGAGACCGAGCGGATCGCGAATCTGGTTCGCCGCATGCGCAGCCATGTCGGGATTGTCATCATCGAGCACGACATGGAAGTCGTCATGGGGGTTGCGGACAGGATTTCGGTCCTGAACTTCGGAAAGCTGGTGGCAGAAGGCGCGCCGGCGGCGATCCAGCACGACCCGCATGTGCGCGAGATCTATCTGGGAAGCGCATCATGCTGAGGGTCGAACGATTGAACGCCTGGTTCGGCAAGAGCCACATCATCCGCGATGTATCCTTTGCGGTCATGCCGGGCACCCTGGTCGGCCTGCTGGGCCGCAACGGCGTCGGCAAGACGACAACCCTGAAGGCGGTCATGGGGCTGGTGCCGGCGCGCGAAGGGCTGGTCGAACTGGGTGGCGAATCGATTGGCCGTCTGAGCGCCGATCGCATTGCCCGCAAGGGCATCGGCTATGTGCCGCAGGGGCGGCAGCTTTTTCCGCATCTTACGATCTACGAGAACCTGAAGCTGGCCTGGCATGGCAGGAACTTCGATGATGCGGCGCTTGAGCGCGGCATCGGTCATTTCCCGCCGCTGCGCGATCTGCTGCGACGCCTGGCCGGAACCCTGTCGGGTGGCGAGCAGCAGATGGTGGCCATTGGCCGCGCGCTTCTCAACGAGCCGCGTGTGGTCCTGCTGGACGAACCGTCGGAAGGGCTTTCGCCCCTTTACGTCGACAAGGTGCGCGACGTTCTGCTGTCGCTGCGTGATCGCGGCCTTGCCATTTTGGTGGTCGAGCAGAATCTTAGGCTGGCGCTCAGCATTTGCCAGACCGTGAATTTCATGGAGAAGGGTACGGTAGTCTATACCTGCCCGGTCGAAGAAGCCCGAGATGGCCGGGTGGTTGAACGATATCTCGGCGTACGCGTGACCTGATCGACGGGATCGGGCCCGAACAAAATGAACGAGGAGGCAGGACAATGACGACACGGACAAGGTTGACCCGGCGCCAGACGCTGACGCTTGCCGCCGGTGCCGCGGCTGGAACGGTTCTTGGCCCGCGCTGGGCGGCGGCCCAGTCGGCTCCGATCAGGATCGGCCATCAGGCCGACATGACGGGCTTTCTCTCGGTTTATGGTGTGGCGTTTGATCTCGGTGCCAAGGCGGCGATCAGCTACATCAACGAGCGCGGCGGCATCGCCGGGCGCAAGGTGGAATATGTGCTTGAAGACACGGCGTCCGACGTGCCGACCGGGGTGCGCAAGTTCCGCAAGCTGGTCGAAAACGACGCCTGCGATTTCGTATTCGGGGCCACCCATAGCGGGGTCAACCTGGCCAGCAACCCGGTCGCCAAGGAACTGAAGACCATCTACTTCCCGCAAGGCGAGGCATCGGAGACGACCGGCGACAAGGCGAATCGCTACGTGTTCCGCATCCGTCAGCACTCGACCATCCAGGGGCAGGCAAGCGTCGCCTATGCGCTGCAGAACCTGGGCAAGAACTGGACCTTCATCATCACCGACTATGCCTACGGCCAGTCATTCGTCAACGATCTGGGACCGATGGTCGAGAAGGGGGGCGGAAAGGTCCTGGGGCGGATCGCCGTTCCGGTCAACACGCCCGACATCATCCCGTTCATTGCCAATGTGCCGCGCGACACGAATGTGATCTTCTCGGTTTTCGCGGGCCCCGATGCGCTTCGCTACATGCGCGAGAGCTACAATCTTGGTCTTTCGCGCCGGATGGCGCGGCTTGCGCCCTGGGGCATGATCGACGCGACCTCGCTCAAGGGGATCGAGGAGCCCCTGGATGGCGCCTATTTTCTGTCGCACTCGCAGCGCTACCTGGATCAGGTCCCGGCGGCGTTGCGGCCGCATGTCGCCCAGGCGCGCCAGTTGATGGGCATCAATGACGATGCAAGCCTGAAGTCGGATCCCAACCGGCTGGTCGCCACGTCATACTATCTTTGCACGTGGCAGGGCATTTTCCTGCTCAAGGATGCCATCGAGAAAAGTGGCTGGAAAAGCAGGGCGGACAACGCGGCGCTCATCCGGGCGATGGAAGGCTTCCAGGGCAAGGCCGGCATTGCCTATCCGATGGGTGATTTCACCATGCGGGCCCAGGATCACCAGTCGTTCCAGACCCTGTGGATCGAGCGGGTCGAGAAGGGCAAGCTCGTCACGGTGGCCGAGGTCACGGGCGACAAGACCCAATTCCCGCCGGTCGTCGATCTGACCAAGGAAGCACTCTGATGCCAGGGGCGGCCTGGGCGTTTCTGCCCGGCCGCCCATTTTCATTCCTTAGCGGGTGGGACGGCAGCGCATGACGGACGGGACACAGCCAGTTTCGACACAAATGGTCGTGGGCCAGGTTATCGAGGATGTGACAATCGCGCCCGGGAAGCCCTGGGGACGGGTTGTCAAGGCCGGGCAGCACCTTCGCATCATCGACCTTCAGGGACAGCAGGCGGTGGATTTTCTCTGCTATGACGCCGCCGACCCACATGATCGCTACAACGCGGCGAACACGATGAAGCTTGCGTCCAGCATCTATGTCGAAAAGGGGACCACGCTGTGGTCCGACCGGGCGCGCAAGCTGATGACGGTGGTCGGGGATAGCTGCGGCAGGCATGACACGATTGGCGGCTGCTGCAGCGCCGAGATCAACGAGCTTCGCTACACCGTGAAGGGGACGCGCAATTGCCGCGACACCTTCGAAGAGGCGTTGAAGCCGTTCGGGCTCGGGCGCGACGATATCGTATCGAATGTGAACTGGTTCATGTACGTGCCGGTGCGGGCCGACGGTCACATGGCGATCGTTGATGGGATTTCAAAACCGGGCGACTACGTCGATCTGCTGGCCGAGCGCGACGTGATCTGCGTCGTGTCGAACTGTGCCCAGATCTACAATCCCTGCAACGGCTTCAATCCGACTCCGGTCCGAATCATCACCTATTTGCCCCAATGATCGCGGTTTACAGCGCGGCGATCGGGGTGATCTCGATCAGCAGATCCGGCAGGACCAGGCGGTCGACGACGACCAGCGTATTGGTCGGGTAGCGCCCGGTCGGGAAATAGGTGGGAAACATCCGCCGCCGGAACTCGGCGAAGGCCGGAATATCGCTGGCCCGGACCAGATAGGTCGTGAATTGCACGATGCTGTCGAAACCGGTGCCGGCCCCCTTGAGGGCCAGTTCGATATTCGCGAAGGTCTGGCGCGCCTGCGCTTCAAGATCGCCAACCCCCACGACATGGCCGGCTGCATCCAGCGCAACCTGCCCGGCGATGAACAAGAACTCGGACGCTTTGGCGCGCACCGCGTTGGAATAGGGCGCGACCGGGGCCGGCATGCCGGCGGCGTTGACTGGCTTGATTTCAGCGACCATCGCTTGTCCTTGAATGGCTGGCTTTTCAGATGACTGGGTCAGATGACCGGGGATTCGAGGGTGCCGATCGGTTCGATCGTCACGCTGACGCGGTCGCCCGCCTTCAGGAACTTGGGCGGGTCGAAACCGAAGCCCACCCCGGCCGGCGTGCCGGTAGAAATCAGGTCGCCGGGACGCAGCGACATGGTCTGCGAAATGGTCTCGATCAGGGTCGGGATGTCGAAGATCAGCTCGGCCAGGGTGCCGTTCTGCCGCTCCTCGCCGTTGACGCGGGTCACGACCCGCAGCCTGGTGACATCGGGGACCTCGTCTGCGGTCAGGATGCAGGGACCCATGGGGCAGAAGGTATCGAGGCTCTTGCCCAGAAGCCACTGCTTGTGGCGCTGCTGCAGCGCCCGGGACGTCACGTCATTGACGATGGTGTAGCCGTAGACATGCGACATCGCCTGGGCCCGGGCGATGCCGCGGCCGCCGGCCCCGATCACGACGGCCAGTTCGCCCTCGTAGTCGACGGTCGCGGTTGGATCCAGGCGTGAATCGATCGCGTCACCGGGACCCACAATCGACGAGCCGACCTTCGAAAAGACGATCGGCACGTCGGGCGGTGGTTCGGCCGGAGCCGATTTCTCGAATCCCTTGCCGTGCAGTTCCTTGACGTGGTCGCGATAATTCTTGCCGATACAGAAGACGGTGGCGCGGCCCTCGGCAAGCGGGGCGACAATCTTGACGGTTCGCGCGACAATCCGGCCGATGCCCGAGGCAAAGGCGCCCTTCGCCGCCTCAAGGGCCGGGCGACCGGTGGCGATAAAGCGCTCCATGGTATCCGGCAGCCCCGGCGCGGCGGTCGTCAGATCGATGATCTCGTTCTTGACGGGATCGTGAAGGCCAAGGCGGCGACCTTTCGAATCGACAAACGTGACCAAGCGCATGGAAGCCTTCTCCGAACTGGATGCGAAGCCGGCAATACACCGTTATCTGATTGAAATGTCAACGATTTTTGTTGAGCTCCAGCTTCCCTTCAGGTTCCATGATATAGTGTTCTAATGGATGGTCAGGCGTCGGATTATGGAGCTTTCGTTCCGCACGGCCGTTTCCGCCTCGATGGTGCCGCGACCGGGCCGCTGCGTGGCCTGACCTTTGTCGTCAAGGATCTGTTCGATATTGCCGGCCAGGTCAGCGGCAATGGTAGCCCGGATTGGCGGCGCACCCACAAGCCCGCGACCGAGACAGCGCCGTCGGTTGCTGCCATCCTGGCTGCCGGGGCCGCCTGCGTTGGCCGGACCGTGATGGACGAGATGGCATATGGCCTGAGCGGCGAGAATATCCATGATGGATCGCCGGTTAATCCGGCCGCGCCGGGCCGCTTTTCGGGCGGCTCGTCGGGCGGCTCGGCGGTCGCGGTGGCGGCCGGTCTGGTCGATTTCGCCTTGGGGTCCGATACCGGCGGATCAATAAGAATTCCAGCAAGTTACTGCGGAATATTCGGGTTTCGGCCGAGCCACGGCCGGATTTCTCTCGATGGGCTGGTGCCGATGGCGCCGAGCTTCGATACGGTTGGCTGGTTTGCGCGCGATGCGCACCTGTTGCAGCGGGTGGGGCAGGTGCTTTTGGACCAGCATGACCGCCATGTTCCCACCTCGCATACGGCCCGGCTGGCCGACGACGCCTTTGCATTGACGGGCGAACGGGCATCACGATTGGCCGAGGATGCCGGGTTGCGACTTGGCCGCCACATGCAGATCGGGCCGCCGGTGCGGATTGCCGATCTTGGGACCCTGGATGACTGGCGCGAGTGCTTTCGTACCTGCCAGGCCGCCGAGCTCTGGCAGATCCACGGCGCCTGGGTCAAGGCGGTTCGTCCCAATTTCGGCCCCGCCGTCAGGACGCGCTTCGAGATCGCATCCCATGTCACGCCGGCCGCCACCGCCACGCAGCGCGCGATGCGCGCCAAGTACGAGGCGCGGATGCGAACCTTCGTCGCGCTTGGCGATGTCCTGGTGCTGCCGACGGCACCTGGACCGGCGCCCCTCCGCCAAGCCTCGGCGGCCGAAATCGACCAGGTGCGGGGCCGCACCCTGGCGCTTACGGCGCCGGCGGGGATCGCCGGGCTGCCACAGGTTTCGATCCCGGCGTGGCGGGTTGATGGTGCGCCGATGGGCCTGTCGTTGATCGGCCCGCGCGGCTCGGACGAGGCGCTGCTTGCCCTTGCAGCGCGGCTTGCGAACCAGCCTGAATCCAGGTTCTAGCGGCGCCTTGTCCAGCGGCTGGTTGCCGGATCCAGGAAATCAATGACAACGTCGATCGATTTGATTTTCCAGGCATCCCCTACCTTGACATAGACCTCGCTGTAATCGCCGAGCGACCATACGGGAACCTCGCGGCCGTTCAGCTCTTCCATGCTGGCCATCACCATCCGCCACCGGCCGGTGGCGCGATTGCCATCCACCTCGATGATGTCGTTCATCACAAGGTGCGCAGCGAAACGGATCTTCTGGGAAATTCCGGCAAAGAAGCCATGAATGGCTGCCCGCCCTTCCAGCCGGCCGCGGTGCGGCGCCGCCCAGGTGGCATCCTCGGTGAACAGGGTGGCAAGCTTGTCGGGATTGTAGCTGTCGTCGCAATAGGCGCAGTAGAGCGACTTCAGCTTGCGGATCTCCTCGATCGCTTCAAGACGGGCGAGGCGGGCTTCCGAACTGGCGGTCATTCCGGTCTCCTGGGTCGAATCAGCTGTCGGCAATCATGGGGGCGCGGCGCAGGTGCCAGTCGGTCTCGGCCTGATACGCGGTGCCGATCCGGAACAGGAGCGGCTCTTGCCACCAGGCGGCGGCCAGCGACAGGCCGAAGGGCAGCCCCTCGCTGGTGAAACCGCAGGGGAGCACCAGCACCGGAATCTGGGCGATGGCCCAGACATATGAGAACAAGGTGAGACGGCGGGTGGTGGTGGTGGTCTGCAGGCTGTCGGCGACGCGGGGGGCCGGGATCGGGGTCATGGGTGTCAGGATTGCATCGACCTCGCGGAACCGCCCCTTCAGGTTGTGTTTCCAGTTTTCCATCCAGCGCAGGCCCAGGGCATAGTCCACCGCCGTGAAGCTGCCGCCCAGGCTGTTCAGGCGGTCGCGGGTATCGGCGCCGAACAGGTCCGGGGACGACCGCAGCGTCTCGCGGTGATAGGCAGCGGCGTCGCTGTGGAAGATCTTCTCGAAATAGTCCTTCGCGACCTCGGCGCCCGGAAGCGAAACGTCCACCAGCCTGGCGCCCAGGCGCTCGAGCAGCCTTGCGGCCTGCATGACGGCTTCCTGCACTTCGGGTTCCGCCTGGTCGAAGAAATAGGTGCGGGGCAGCCCAAGCCGCACGCCCTTTACCCCGGCGCCCAGGGCGGGCAGGAAATTTTCGAGCGGTTGGTCGGCGGACAGCGGATCGGCCGGGTCATGCCCGGCAATCACGGCAAAGACCCGGGCGATATCGGCAACCCGGCGCGCCAGCGGGCTGATGGTATCGAAGGGCAGGCTGCAGGGAATGACGTTGCGGTTCGAGATGCGGCCACAGGTGGGCCTCAGGCCGGCGACGCCGTTCAGGGAGGCGGGGATGCGGCCCGAGCCCGCCGTATCGGTGCCGAGCGAGACATCGCTGTAGTCGGCGGCCACCGCGGCGCCCGACCCGCCGCTCGATCCGCCTGGAATCCGCTCGGGGTCCCAGGGGTTGCGGCACGACCCGAAGAACGGGTTCTGGGTGGTGCCGCCATAGGCCAGTTCATGCAGATTGTTCTTGCCGACGATGATGGCGCCCGCCGATTTCAGCCGGCGCACAACCTCGGCGTCGTCGCGGGGAACGAAATCCGCATGGATCTTCGAGCCACCGGTCGTCCGCACGCCTGCCGTGTGGATCACGTCCTTGAGCGAAACCGTCATCCCATGCAGAAGGCCCAGGCTGTCGCCACGGGATGCCGCCAAGTCCGCTTCGGCGGCACGGGCCAGGGCCGTATCGGCGGTCACCGTGATCATCGCTTTCAGCCGGTCGTCGAACCGGGCGATGCGATCGAGAGCGGCCTTGGTGTGACTGGTCGCGCTGCGCAGAGCGGCTGTGCCATGGGGGGGCGGCTTTTGGGGCAAGGTGACCTCTTCGGTTCTCGGGAAATCCCCGTCTCGGGAAAGCGCGGTCTTGCTGGTCAAGCTGTTGCGGATGACACCCTAAACTGTTAGAGCCTGTTTGAGAATTCCTCGCGCGTCGTGCCGTGTTGCGGGTCGTGGGGGCTTCTCAAACAGGCGGTTGGTACAAAGCGCCGCAAGCGGCACCGTTCTGGGTGTCGCCGGATGCGGCCGAGAGGGGAGGTCTGGTCACATGGTCTGTCTTGCCGGGGTTGATGTCGGAGGAACGTTCACCGATGTCGTCGTGCTCGATACTGGAACCGGCGAGGTTCGGGTGACCAAGGTCCCGACCACCGTCAATCAGGCGGTCGGCTTTCTGGCGGGCCTGCAGAAACTGACCGATCTTGACCGGCTGGAAGCGGTGGTGCACGGGACGACCGTCGGCACCAATGCGTTGCTGGAACGCAAGGGCGCCCGTGCCGGTCTTGTCACCAGCGGCGGGTTTCGCGATCTGCTGCAGCTTGGCCGCCGCACCCGCCCGACGACCTATGGCATGCGCGGCAGCTTCGAGCCGCTGATCCCGCGCGAACGCCGGGCCGAGGTGGGCGAGCGTGTCCAGGCCGACGGCAAGATCCTGACCAAGCTTGACACGCGCAGCCTGGAAAAGACCGCGAAGACAATGGCGAAGGCGGGCGTCGAATCGCTGGCCATCGTGTTCCTGCACAGCTACGCCAATCCCCGCCACGAACGCGAGGCGCGCAAGATTGCCCAGCGGCTGTGGCCCAATGCCTATATCAGCCTGAGCCACGAGGTGTTGCCGGAGGTCGGCGAGTTCGAGCGGACCTCGACCACCGTCATCAATGCTTATCTGCAGCCGCTGTTGCACCGCTATCTTGGCCGGGTCGAGAACGAGCTGGCCGGCGCCGGCTACAAGAAGCCGTTCCGGGTGATGCAGTCGAATGGCGGCGCGCTCAACGTTCTCAATTCGTACAAGTATGCCTGCCGCAGTGTCCTGTCGGGGCCGGCGGGCGGCGTGATTGCCGCCACATGGCTTGGCCGCCAGCTTGGCGCGCGCAACGTCATCTCGGCCGACATGGGTGGCACCAGCTTCGATGTCGGGCTGGTGGTCGATGGCGAGCCGACCCTGGCGGAACAGAAGGAATTCACCTACGGCGTGCCGTCGCGCATTCCGATGATCGACATCGATACCATCGGCGCCGGCGGTGGCAGCATCGCACGGGTGGACGAGGCGGGATTGCTGCGGGTCGGACCCGAAAGTGCGGGATCGAATCCGGGTCCCATCTGTTACGGGCAGGGAGGCACGTTGCCGACCGTGACCGACGCGAACGTCGTTCTTGGCCGGCTTGACATCGAGCGAGTGCGGCCGGGCTCGGCGGTCCATGTCGCCAAGGCCCGCGAGGCCTACAAGGCCTTGGGCAAGAAGCTCGGCCTCGGGGCCGAAGCGGCGGCGGAAGCGACCCTCAGCGTCGTCGATCTCAACATGGGAACGCGATCAAGCGCACTCCGCTGTCCAAGCGGCCACGATCCGCGCAAATGCGTGCTGCTGCCCTCGGCGGCGCCGGGCCGGTCCATGCTCTGCATGATCGCCGCGGAACTGGCGATTCCGCAGGTGGTGGTGCCGCCGTGGCCGGGCGTATTCTCGGCTCTTGGCTGCCTGCTGGCGGAAGTCCGCCATGACGATACCTGGTCGGTCCACAAGCGCATCGGACAGGTAAGCCAGGCCCAGATCGGCGATCATTATCGCCGCATGGTCGACCGTGTCATGGGTGTCATGGCCGATGAAGGGCTCGATCCGGCCGCAGTCAAGATCACCTATGAAGCGGCCTTGCAGTATGAAGGACAGACCCACCGGGTCATTGTCCAGGCGCCGGGCCCCGATGTCGACAGCGACGACCTGGTCAAGCTGTTCGAGACCGAATACCGCCGCCGCTATTCGGTCACCGTCGAGGGCATTCCGGTCCGGCTGGTCAATCTGCGGGTCCGCGCCATCGCCGCGCGCGGGTCGTTCGGCGATCTCAAGGTGCCGCTGCCGGCCCATGGCACGCCAGATGACGCGCGGACCGGGTCGGTGCGGATGATGTTCGGCAATCAATGGCACGATGCCGGCACGTATGACCGCTGGAAGCTGGGCATCGGCGCGGAAATTGCCGGTCCCGCCCGTATCGATCAGCCTGACACCACGACGGTCCTGCCGCCCCGCTGGCGGGCGTCGGTCGATCGATTCGGCAATCTCACGCTCTGGCCCGAGGCGAGGTAAGCGCCATGCTTGATCCCATCACGCTCACCGTTCTCCAGAACCGCCTGCAGCAGGTCTGCGAGGAGATGGACATCATCCTCGACCGAGCCGCATTCTCGCCCATTATCTCGGAGGGGCAGGACCGCGCCTCGGCGATCTTTACGGCCGACAAGGGCCTGCTGGTCGCGCAGGGGGCCTCGGGCATGCCGATTCACATCGGTGCCATGCAGTTTGCGGCGGGCACCATCGCCAGCCGGGCCAACCAGTTCGAGCCCGGCGACATCTACATGATCAACGATCCGTACCTGGGCGGCACCCATCTGATGGACATGAAGCTGATCATGCCGGTGTTCATCGGCGGCCAGCTTTTCTGCCTGCTGGGGTCAAGCGGCCACTGGCCCGACATCGGCGGCAGCGTCCCCGGCGGTTTCGTGACCCGGGCGGTCGAGGTCCAGCAGGAAGGCCTCAGATTGTCGGGGGTCCGCATCTACAAGGGCGGCGTGCTGGACGATGACCTGCTGTCGCTCATCATGAGCAACGTGCGGGTGCCGGAACAGCGGCTTGGCGATCTGCAGGCCCAGGTCGCGTCGCTGCGGGCCGGCCAGCAGGCGCTGGCACAGATGGTCGAGGAATACGGGCGCCCGACGATTCTGGCCGCCATCGACCAGCTGCTTGGCCAGTCAGCCAAGCTGATGCGTCAGCGCATCAAGGAGATCAAGCCCGGCACCTATCGTTTCGAGGACGCCATCGACAATGACGGCATCGAAGACAAGCCGCTTTGGATCCGTCTCGATCTTACGGTGAAGCGGGATCGGCTGGTGTTCGACTTCAGCCGCTCGTCGACATTTTGCCGCGGGCCGCTCAATGGCGTCATCAGCGCGACAACGGCCGCCGTGTTTGTCGCCCTCAAGCATATCTATCCGGATATTCCAACCAACGCCGGCTGTTTCGAGCCGCTCGACATCATCGCGCCCGATACCACGTTCCTGAATTCAAGCTATCCGCGCCCGACCTCGGGGTGCGCGGCCGAGGTTTCGCAGCGCGTGGTGGATGTGGTGTTTGGCGCCATGGCCAAGGCGGTGCCCGAGCGTCTGCATGGCGCGCCGATGGGGACATCGATGAATCTTGCCATCGGCGGCCTCGATCCGGCCGAGGACAAGCGCTACATCTTCTACTTCTACTCGGGTGGTGGCGCCGGTGGCTGGCCGGGCGGCGACGGCATTTCGAACGCCTGTACGACGGTGGGGCTGGCCAAGACGCCTCCGCTCGAAGTGTGCGAACAGCAGATGCCGGTCCTGTTCGAGGAATATGCGCTACGGACTGGCCGGCTGGCGCCGGGCAATGGCGGGGCGGGTTCGGGTTGCAGTACAGGGTGAAGCTCCTAAGGGGGCGAGGCTGCTTCCTCGCTTCTTGGAGATCGCGGGCGGCGCCAGCCCTTCGGGGTCCAGGGCGGGAAGGGCGCCTCGATGACCGAGGTTGAATGCGCTCGCGGGCCGCCGCTATGTCCCGCCATTGATGACGAAAGACGAAGGCGTCGATTTCCTTGCCGGGGATGCGATCCAGATCAGGACACCGGGCGGTGGCGGCTATGGGTCGCCGCAGCGGCGCCTACGCCAAGCGATCGCCGATGACATCGCGCGAGGCTATGTGACGCCTGCGGTTAGCGCCAGTACGGCGCGGCCTCGTAGGTCAGGGACGGCCCGCCATGCGAAAAAGTCGACCAAGGCCAAGCCCGCGGCCGGCCGGTCCAAGGCAGCGAGAGCCGGCCGCCAACGCAAGGCTGGTCGCTGATGGCCCGCGCGAGAAACGGTTGATAAGACTGAGGGCGCCGCAAGGCGCCCTCCTGGTCTTGCCGCATCTATTTTACGGCTTCCACCGGCCCGACACGTAGTCCTCGGCCAGGGCCTGGTAGCGAGCCATCAGGCGATCACCGGGGCCGCCGCTCTTGTTGATTGTCCGGCGGCGCCCTTCAAGAAGTCGGGAGCCTTCTTGCGCCATTCGCTCGCTTCCGCAAGGGTCAGATTGGTGACCTTCACGCCCATCTCACGCATCTTTGCCATGGCGCCGGCGGCGTCGGACTCCCATGAGTTCGGCGCCGAAGTTAGCAATTCCGCGATTGATCTGGTCGATGGTCCTTCGGTCGGCTTCACCGATGCGATTCCAGCTCGATATTAGCGAGATAGGCAACCGGCGCGGCGAGGGTCATGGCCCCCATCTTGGGCCCGGTCTGGAGTAGGTTCTTCTTGGCGAGGTCCGGGAACTTGAAGGCCACCATGCCGGCAGGGTCGCCAGCGCGCCAGTTCAGAACGCCGGTTTGCATGCTCAAACTCCTCGCTGACCGCGACGGCGACGGGCACGCCACCAGCTGCGCTCAGCAGTTGCGGGATGATACTTCCGATCGTGCGAATTTTCTTGCCGGCAAGATCGGAACAGGTCGCGACCGGCGCCTTGGTGATGAAGCCATAGGGCGGGGTCACGACCCAGAAGAGCGGTTTGATCCCAAGCTTCTCGAATTCGCTTGGAAAACTCGGGAAACCCTCAATCAGTTTGCCGTGACGGCGGTCACACCCTTGATATCGAGCTTGTTGCCGAGATCGAGATCGACTGTCCCGGCAAGTGTCGCCGAAATCGGCAACTGGCCCGGGAAGAACGACACGACAGCCGATCCGAAATCGGCGGTGCGACCGCGCAAGCCCTCAAGCATGTTCTCGAATTTGAGCAACGAGCCGCCAAAGACATGGCGAATCCGCACCTGCCCTTCCGTCTCGGTTTCGATGCGCTTGATCCACTCATCGGCTACGACACCGACCTTGGTCCTGACCGAGCCATTGGCATAGGTCATCTGAATCTGCGCTACCGCACTCGTGCTCTGATTGTCGTCACTGCGCCGACGGACGCGACCGTCAGAATCGCCCTCAACTGCATTTTCGTTTCTCCGTTTCGATGGTCACTGCTGTAGGCTACAGGTCGACCTCTGGCTGACTGTGTAGGGCCTGAAAAAGGTCGCAACAGACTGGAGTTTCGTCAAGCCGACGCTGCCATTGTGATGCCTTGACGCCCACGGGCGCGCCAGGTAGCGAGCGTAAGCCCGCTGTTTCTTAGCATCTTGCTCGGCAGATAGAGCGCGATCTCGGGGAACGCGTAAAGAACGTAGACCGCAATCACGTTCATGATCCAATAGGGTGTCGAGCCCTTGTAGATCGTGTCGAGCGCGATTTTCCAGGCAGCGCCGCCTTGACCGCATAGAGGTTGAGGCCCACCGGCGGTGTGACGGCCGCCACTTCCATCATCGACACCACAATGACCCCAACCACACCGGGTCCCATCCACATGCGTGATCAGCGGCATGAACAGGGGAACGGTCAGGGCGAGGATGCTTGAGACTTCCATCAGGCAGCCGAGGATGAAATAGATCACCATCAAGAGGCAGAAGAGCATGAAGGGTGACAGGTTCATGGCTGCCACCGTGTCGGTGATGGTTTCGGCAAAGCCGTTCAAGGCCAGGAACTGGCCATAGACCAGCGAGCCGATTACGACCAGGAACACCGAGGACGATGTGACGACGCCATCGACGGTGGCATCGAAGACAGCCTTGATCGTCAGGCGCTTGCGCACGAAGCCCATCACCGTGACAAGAACGACGCCGACAGCGGCCGATTCGACCGGCGTCCAGATGCCGGCCAGGATGCCGAACAGGATCGAGCCGACGATGAAGAAGAACGGAATTACCGGCGGAAGCGAAGCCCAGCGCTCCTTCCAGGTGAATTCCTGGCCGAGCGGCCCAAGCTCGGGATTCATCCGGCAGCGGGTATAAATCATGATGCCATAGAGCGCGGCGATCATGAAGCCGGGCAGAATGCCGGCGATCAGAAGCTTGCCGACCGAGGCTTCCGCGAACAGGGCGAACAGCACCAGCGTGATGCTGGGCGGGATCATGATCGAAAGCGTGCCGCCTGTCGCGATCGCGCCCACGGCCATGTCCTCGCGGTAGTTGAAGCGGCGGAATTCGGGCATCGCGATTTTCGACATGGCGGCCGCAGTTGCCACGCTCGACCCGGTGATTGACGCCATGCCGGCGCAGGTGGCGATCACCGCCACCGCGACGCCGCCGGATATACGTCCCATCCAGCGGTAGAAACAGGCGAACAGGTCGGTGGTCACGCCCGACGCCGAGGCAAGGGCCCCGAGCACGATGAAGAGCGGAATGACCATCAGGGTATATGACGCCGACACATCCATGGTCTGAAGCAGCAGCATGTTGAGGCCGCTTGCCGCATTGCCGGTAAAGGCGATGGCGCCGGCGATGCCAGCCACCGCCAGGGTTGCGCCGATATGAACGCCAGCCGTGAACAGCACCACCAGGATGGTGCCGGAGACGACCATGGAAAACATTTCGGGATTCATAGTGTTACTGGCCTCCATGCGGCTGTGCCGGGGGGCTGGGCTCCTCGCAGCCCGCAAGCTGGGCGATGCTGCGACGGATGATGATGATCAGGGAAACGACGATGCAGAACGAGCCGGCAACGATGAACCCGACTGGAACGGCGGTTGGAATCTCGATCATGCCGCGCCGCAGGAAGTTGCCGGCAAGAGCTTTGGTGAATTCTTCCCAGGACTTCCACAGCAGCAGGCTAAAAACCAGCAGCCCGATCACGGCGTCGAACAGGTGCAGCCCGGCGGCGGTGCGGCCGCGCGCCTTCGCGGACAGGATATCGACGCTCAGCTGACGATTGTCCATGTGGACCAGGCCCACGGCCGAGAACGTGACCAGGACGAGCAGGATTTCAGAAAGTTCGAAGACGCCGACAAATGGCCGGCCGGTGAACCAGCGCACGGTGACGTCGACCGTCACCATGACCGAAAGGATGATCAGGCCTATCGTTCCAATATAGGAAAAGGCCACCAGGACGGTTCGCCATGCGCGTTCGAAGGATGCAAGCATGGGGCTTACCTCGCTAAATATGGCATGGTGTCAGCGCCACCCGTGCACGAAAAAGGCCGGCGCTTTGGCGCCGGCCTTTCCGCGTCAGAGGTTAGGGCTTCCACTTGCCCGAGATGTAGTCGTTCGCAAGCTCGCGATAGCGCGCCATCATCTTGTCGCCGGGGGCGCCGGCCTTGGTGATGGTTTCGGCTGCAAGCTTCATGAAGTCTGGCGCCTTGTTGCGCCACGCGGTGGCGTCCGCCTGGCTCAGGTGGTTCACCTTGACGCCGCGCGTCGCCAGCGTGGCAACCGCCGTGTGCGCTTCGGCAATCATCAGGTTGGCGCCGAAGGTGATGATGTCCTTGTTGATCTTCTCGATGATCGCACGGTCGGCTGGCGGTATCCGGTTCCAGCTTTCGAGGTTGGCGATATACGCGACGGGTGCGATCAGCTGCAAGGCACCAAGCTGCGGCCCGGTCAGGGTGGTGAACTTGGCGACTTCCTCGAAGCGTCCGGTCAGCATGGCTGGCGGATCGGTCAGGGCGCCATCCAGAACGCCGGTCTGGATGCTGGTGTAGATCTCGCCAAAGGCGACTGAGAGCGGCACGCCGCCCACCGCGTTCACCAGCTGCGGAATGACGTTGCCGAAGGTGCGGATCTTCTTGCCGCGGAAGTCATCCAGGGTCTTCACTTCAGTCTTGGTAATGATGCCATAGGGCGGCGAGGGCACCCAGAACAGCACCTTGAGACCAAGCTTCGTATACTCCCCGGCGAAGTCCGGGAATTCTTCCACCAGCTTCATGGTGATGGCGGTCACGCCCTTCATGTCGAGCTTGTTGCCAAGTTCGAGATCGGCGGAACCCGCGAGCGTCGCCGAGATCGGCAATTGCCCCGGGAAGAACGACACGACGCCGGTTCCCATGTCGGCGATGCGGCCGCGCAGGCCTTCGATCATGGCTTCCGGCTTGATGAGCGAGCCGCCGAAGACATGGCGGATCTTCACGCGGCCGTTGGTTTCCTTGTCAATGCGCGAAATCCACTCGTCGGCGACGACGCCCACCTGGGCGTGGTTGCGGGCATAGCCATTGGCGTAGGTCAGGTTGACCTGTGCGGCAGCGGGTGAAAGCGATGCCAGGGCAGCCATGGTGGCTATCCCGAACGACAGCGATAGCAGGCGTTTCATATGACCCCTCCTTGTGAAATCGAATTTTCGGATCGACGGACAGAAAGCCGCCCGGCACTGGCGTACAAGGGGCGGTTCATCGAATTGCTTGATGACATGACGAGAGACGCCACACGCGGCGCGTCGAAGGCGCGATCTGGTCTTCCAACGAGCGTCAAGCCATCCCCATCATCATTTGTTTGTCAGGGGTGATTTCCCACATTCCCCATTGGCAGGGACTTGCGCGCATAGTGCGCTGCGACGGCGCTCGGCGTCAAGGCAAGCGGCGCAGTCGCAACAGGCAACTGCAAGAAAACAAGACTGATGCAGCCGACGATGGCCGCGGTCAGCGCAGTCTACCGTCGATCCGTTCGGCCAGCGGCTGGCTGTAGACATGGGCGACAGGAACTGCACAAGAAACAGCGCCGCTTCATGGATATCGCCCACGACAATGGCCCCGACGCTGGCTGTTCGGTCACGACCCAGACCGTGATGGTTGAGCATTCGATGCCACGCCGGCCGGGATGCCGGCCGCAAGCATCGCCAGAAAATGGCCGTGGACCTGGTCGCTTCCGACACCATCACGAAGGCGATGGAAAGCCCTGCATAGGTTATGGCGTGAAGATGGGCAATGGCCTGATCCGGCCTGCGGACGCGCCGTGGATAAGGATCGCGACCGGTGCCGCCACCACGTTCAGGACCGCAACTGCCAGACCGGCGATGATCGGGCTTGGTCACCCAGCTCGCCGGAACGGATCTGCGACGGGATCATATAGAAGGCGACCATGCTGCACGTTGCAAGGCCATAGCTTCTGTCACCGCCGCCATCCAGAATCCGGGTTGCACGCGCCGCCTGTCTTCCGCTTCCTGCGCCGAGCGGGCCCGCAGGGTCCGAGCGATGGCCGGCAGCATGGGCGTTGCAATCCCGATGCCGTAAAGGACGGCGGCGCGCGCCAGTGACCCCGCCCAGGAAGCCCGCGATGGTCAGCAGAAGGATGGCAACTGATCGCCATGGCGCTCCACTGCTGCCGAGCAGGTACCCGCCTTCCTCGTAATAGCGTCGCCAACGGTAGCTTCATCGCGATCCCGGCCACCGCGATGCTGACAAGAGCCCGCCTACCGCAGCAGGGTTTCGAGACTGTCGATCACCAGGCCGCTGGTGCCCGCTACACCGAATAGAGGTGGAGCGCGTCGAACCCTGCAACGTCCGGCCTGGAGCGCGTCGACGATCCAGCCGGCCAGGCGTGGACAAGGCGATGGCCAGCATCGGCAGGGTCAGGACCATGCGGGTCAGGAGCGTGGCCTCGGGATGGGCGGCAAAGACCGCAAGACGGTGGCAGGGCCGGCGTCATGATTGCCGCCGCCTGGATGCTCAGGTGCTGACGGTCAAAAGCACCAAGCGGCTCGACAAGCCGCACCGCGTTCACCGGTAATCATTGGTCCCAGGGTCGAGAGGGGATATGGCGCGGCGTGTGAAACAGGGACAGCACGACCAGACGTTGCACGGCCAGGCGTTGCCCGCGCCGGTCGGGCGGCCTTAGTCTAGCGCCCGGCGTGAGGACCGCAAGAGGGGCTGGCTGTGGATCTGATGGCAAGGTAGCCGATCGAGGCCGCGTGCCGGCGTCTGGTCGAATCGTTCGCGGTCTTGATCGATGCCCGCGACTATGACCGGGTGATGGCCATGTTTGCGACCGACGCCCATTACGAGCCCATCGGCCATGTCCTGGACGGGCATGCCGCCATTCGCCAGTACCTGGACAATCGGCCGGTGGATCGGGTTACCCTGCACATCATGAGCAACATCGTCATCGACGTGGTCGACGATCGCCACGCGACCGGCCGCAGCTATGTAAGCTACGTGAACACCGCCGCCGATCCCAAAGGTGGCGATCGGGGCGGCGGGGCGGCGTTCGGCGGCCTGACCCTGATCGCCACCTATGATGACGCGTTCAGCCGGGGTGACGGGCTCTGGCAGTTTTCGCGTCGGTTATGCCGGCCGATCGTCCGCCGCGCTTAGCGCGGATAGCCTGGCGCGGATAGAGAGAGGTGTACCAATGGGTTCGAGCGGTATATTCACCTATCCCGGGATCGAGCGGGTGGTCTATGGCGAGCCGGCGGCCGAGGCGGTCCGACGCGAGGCGGAAAGGCTTGATGCCGGGCGCGTCTTCTGTCTGGTGAGCGGCACGCTGGACCGGACAACGGACGAGATCGCCCGGCTTCGCGCCGCCCTGGGCGGACGGTTCGCGGGCCAGTTCGACCGGATGCCGCCCCATACGCCGCGGGACGCCGTCATCGCGGCCGCCGGGGCGGCGCGGGCGGCGGGGGCCGACCTGCTGGTCACGTTCGGTGGCGGCTCGCTGACCGACGCGGGCAAGATGGTGCAGATCTGTCTGCGCCACGATATCCGGCGGGCCGACGACCTTGAGCCCTTCCACCAGCGCCTGGATGCCGATGGGCGGCCCAGTTTCCCGACTTTCGCGCCCCCGCTGGTGCGCCAGATCGCCGTCCCCACCACGCTGTCCGGCGGCGAGTTCAACGCCAATGCCGGCTGCACAAATCCTGTCAGCAAGATCAAGGAGATGTATCGGAATCCTCTTCTTGTTCCGAAGGTTGTGATCCTCGATCCCGCGGTCACGGTGCACACGCCGGGTTGGCTTTGGTCGGCGACCGGCATACGGGCCGTCGATCATTGTATCGAGACGCTCTGCTCGATCCGCCCGACCCCGTTCAGCGATGCCCACGCGCTTGAATCCCTTCGGCTGCTTGCGGCCGGTCTGCCCAGGGTCCATGCCGATCCGGCTGATGTCGAGGCGCGGATGAACTGCCTGCTTGGCGCCTGGCTTGCCATGACCGGCATTGCGGCGGGGGTGCCGCTTGGCGCCAGCCATGGCATCGGCCATCAGCTTGGCAGCACATGCGGTGTCCAGCATGGGCATACGTCGTGCATCCTGATGCCAAGGGTCATGCGCTTCAATGCAAGCGCCGTTCCGGGCCCGCTTGCCCGGGTAAGCGCGGCTTTGGGCCGGCCTGGCGAATCGGCCGCTGATCTGGTTGCCGCCCTCATTCGCAGGCTGGACATGCCGACGACCCTGGGTGCGGTCGGGGTGGGGCGTGAGCAGTTCCCGCGGGTTGTGGAAGCGGCGCTGCAGGATCGCTGGGTCCATTCCAACCCGCGCCCCTTCAAGGGTCGGGACGATATTCTTGCCATTCTCGATGCCGCGGCGTGATCTGGAACGCGACGCCAGATTCGTCGCCGTGGGGCTTGGCAAGGCCGGTCGAGGGGCCACATAGAGGCCCGGGCGCGAGGCTCGGGCCGGGGCTCGGGCAGACGCCGAGGAGCGCAGAACCATGCGGATCGCGTCGGGTGCTTTGGTTGCGGGGGCGGTTTTGGCACTGGCGCTGCCAGCGGTGGGGCAGACCGAAGGGGCCGCCCAGAACGGCCTCCAGAACGGTCCCAAGTATCAGATCATGCGGGCCGATAACGAACGGGTCTGGCGCCTGAACACAGAAACTGGCGAGATCGCCGTCTGCCACATGGAAGGCGCCCGGATGGTCTGTGCATCCAGCGGCGAAACCATCGAACGGTCGAAACAGACCCCCGAGGACCTGGAAAAGGCCCGCGAGCGGGAACGGACCGCCGAACGGGAAGACAAGTTCGCCATGATGGATCGGCTGATGGTCCTGTTCGAGCGGCTCATGAAGATGGTCTCGGAACTGAAGCCGGACGGCGCCCAGCCCAGCCGCTGATGTCCATGCGCTGAGGGGGGCGAATGGTTCCACCGCCGGGCACCCGATTGCGCCGATGACCTTCATTTTGCCGTTGAGGAATTCCGTGCGTCGCGCCATATTCTGGCCCGGTCAGCAGGGGCCAAGGGGCGGCAAAAAGCCCGGTTTTCTTTGCAGATTGCCCTGCTGCAACCCGGAGGGGGTATCGTCTGGGGCCATGTCGACCTCAGCGGAAAAAGGCCGGTCGACCCGGAAGGGCGGCCGGTTCGTACTTGGAGCGGTAGGCTTGGCGCTGGCCATTGCCTGCCCGGGGTCGGGGGCGTTTTCCCAATCGCCGCCATTGAGTCCCGGCTCGACCTATATCCCGTCGCCGTCGTCCGCGGCACCCCTTTCACCGGCCCCGGCGCCGGCTGTTCCGCCCGCGGCCACGTCGGCGCCGCAGCGCCGGGCGGTGCCCTTGCCACCGGAGCGTTCGATCCCGCCATCGGCCGGACCGGTGCCGGACGGCCGCCTTGAATGTGGTTGGGTCGGCACCCGGATCATCGGCCTGCTGGTTCGCGACGATATCGACGGGGCAAACCAATATCATCAATTCTATCTGGCATTTGGCTGCGCCGGTGACCAGTTGGCCCAGGCCTTCCGCTGTACGGTCGGCGGGGGGAGCGAACTGGCCGGCGCGCCGCTCAATGATCGGATCACGGGCTGCTGGAGCAACCCGGGCATGTCGCGGCCTCTGTTGGCGCCGGCGGCGCGGGGGGCCGCCGACGGGCAGCCCGCGAGCCAACCGGGCAGCCAGGGGGCAGGGGCCCCAAGGAAATAGGGCGCCAACCCGCGCATCGCGGTTCCGCCGCTTTTGCGCCACGGTTAGGCCATATTGGGATGGGATTGATTTACGGGTAAAAAGACGGGCGACGAGGGATTTCTTAGCGCCTGGAACCGTAAGACAAGAGCAGAGCGAGGCGGAACGCAGCCGCCGCAGATCCAAGCGAGACGACGATGAGAATCACGATTGCTGCCGTGCTAGCGGTGGCCATGCTGCATGCGGGTGGGTGGTTCGGTTTCTATAAGACGGTTGCTCCGCCGGACATCGCGAATCAGCTCGAATACATTTCCTATACGCCGTACCGCGATGGCACGACCATCGAAAACCGGCGTGTGCCCAGCACCGATGAAATCGACCGCGACCTTGCCCTGCTGTCGGATGTCGCGCGCGGCGTCCGGACCTATATGTCGACCGGTCCGAACGAGGTGGTGCCGGTCCTGGCGCGCCGGCATGGCCTGAATGTCACGCTGGGCGCGTGGCTTGGCCGCGAGCCGGCCCAGAACACCAAGGAACTGGATACGGCGATTGCCCTGACCAAGGCAAATCGCAACGTCAAGGCCTTGATCGTCGGATCGGAAACCCTGCTTCGCCGCGACATGCCGGTCGAGGAGCTGATCGCCTATATCCGTCAGGCAAAGAAAAAGGTGAAGGTTCCGGTCTCGACCGGCGAGGTGTGGGACATCTGGCTCAAGAACCCGCAGCTTGCCAAGGAAGTGGACTTCATCGCCGCGCACGTCCTGTCGTACTGGGAAGCGGTGCCCGCCGAGTCAGCGGTTCAGCACGCGATCGAGCGCTACGACGAATTGAAGCGCGCCTTTCCCGGCAAGAAGATCCTGATCGCGGAATTCGGCTGGCCCAGCCGCGGCTACAACAACCGGATCGCCGTTCCCAACCCGGTGACCCAGGCCGAAGTCATCCGCCGCTTCGTCATCGAGGCGGAGAAGCGGGGCATGCCCTATAACATCATCGAAGCCTTCGACCAGCCGTGGAAAACGGACGAAGGTTCGGTCGGTCCCTACTGGGGCCTGTTCGATGCTGACCGCAACGCCAAGTTCACGCTCGCGGGGCAGGTTGACAACGCCTACATCTGGCCGCGCGCTGCCCTTGCCCTTGCCGTGGGTGGGCTGTTGACCTTTGCGGGCCTTCGCAAGCGCCGGCCCAGTTTCCTGCATGCTGTCCTGTATGGCGCTGTCGCCAACGCGCTTGCCATCGGCTTTGCGACCGCGGCCTTTTACCCGTTCGAGCATTACGTGAACGCCGGCACCACGATCATGTGGGGGCTTGGCATCATCCTTTACGTGCCGCTGGTGTGGGTCACCTTGGCCAAGGTGCATGAGATCGGCGAGGTTGTCTTCGGTCCGAAGCCGCGCCGCCTGATCAGGGTAAGCGAGACGGCCGTGCCCGCCGACCCGACCCAGGCCCAGACCGAGGCCGCGGCTGGCGCCCGCCCCTTCGTTACCATCCATGTTCCGGCCTGCCGGGAAAGCCCGGTGATGATGGCCGAAACCCTGAAGAGCCTGGCTGCCCTCGACTACGACCGGTTCGAGGTTGTGGTGGTGGTGAACAACACGCCCGACGGGGCGATGGTGCGCCCGATCGAGGCGCTGTGCCGCGAGCTGGGGGCGCGGTTCAAGTTCCTCAACTTCCCGTCACTCGCGGGCGCCAAGGCTGGCGCGCTGAACAAGGCGCTTGAGGTGTCTGATCCTGCGGCCGAGGTCGTCGCGGTGATCGATGCCGACTATGTGGTGCATCCGCGCTGGCTTGCTGACCTGGTGCCGTGCTTCGCAGACCCCATGGTTGCGCTTGTCCAGGCCCCGCAGGACCATCGCGACGGCCGCGAGACGGTTCTCAAGGGCATGATGAACAGCGAATATGCCGGCTTCTTCGATATTGGCATGGTCCAGCGCAACGAGGACAACGCGATCATCACCCATGGCACGATGTGCATGGTGCGGCTCAGTGCCCTGCAGGGTGTCGGCGGCTGGCGCAGCGAGACGATCGTCGAGGATACCGATCTCGGTCTTCGGTTGCTGGAAGCCGGGTATCGCACCCTTTATACCAACCGGCGCTATGGCTGGGGGCTGCTGCCCGACACCTATCGCGCCTACAAGGCGCAGCGGCGGCGCTGGGCGGCTGGTGCCATGCAGCTTGTCCGGCTGCATTGGGCGCATGTCCGGCCTGGCAGCAGGTCGCTGACGGCAGAGCAGAAGTCGCACTTCATCTCGGGCTGGGCATTCTGGATTGCCGATGGCCTGGGGGCGGCGGCGGCCATTCTCAATCTGCTCTGGGTGCCGGTCATCCTGTTTGTCGGCGTGCTGTTGCCGACGGCGGCGCTGAGCGTGCCGATCGTCGCGTCCTTCGGGGTCTATCTGTTGCATAGCGCCATTCTTTACGGGGCGAGGGTGCGCCATCCGGACCGCACGATCATCGGCGCGGCCCTGGCGGGCATGAGCCTGCAGCTTGCCGTGGCACAGGCCGTCCTGTCCGGCCTGTTCAAGAATCACCTGCCGTTCCTGCGGACCGACAAGGGCGGCGTGGCGAAGAAAAAGGCCCAGGACCACAGCGCCCGCAACGAAACAATTCTTGGCCTGCTGTTGCTGGCGGGTGGTGTGGCGCTGATCCTGACCAACAAGCGGCTGGTGGACGAGGTGACGGTCTACGCGGTGACGCTGGTGGTGCAGTCCATTCCGCTGCTGTCGGCAACTGTGATGCGGGGCATGGAGCGGTTCCAGGATTGGCGTACGGCGCGGGTGCTTGCCCGCAGGGCCCAGGTGCCGGCGCCCGCCGAGGCACCGAAGGCCGCGCCCGCCGAGACGATGGCCAAATCGGCGGCCTGATCCGGCCTGTGGGTTGGGGACGCGCCGGGGAAACCCGGCGCGTTCTTTTTTATCTAAGGGTGTTCCCGCTCCCGGCCTTGGTCTAGAACGATCCCTGTTGTCATCTCTGGTTTCGTCCGGTTAGGGCATGGGGCCGCTTGCAGGGATACGCGTCGTCGAACTGGGGCAATTCATCGGCGCGGCCTATGCTGCCCGACTGCTTGGGGATTTTGGCGCCGAAGTCGTCAAGATCGAGACGGCCTCGGGCGGCGCTTTGCGGGCCCATGGTCCGTTTCGGGACGATAAGCCTTCGCTCGATGAGGGGGGGCTGCACCTTGCTCTCGATGGTGGCAAGCGCAGCATCGTCCTTGATCTCGAATCTGGGGAAGACCGAAGCGTTGCCGAGCGCCTGATCGGCGGCGCCGACGTCTTGGTGTCCGATTGGCCCCTGGCCGTCCGGCAGCGGCTGGGGCTTGACACGGCGGCGCTGGCCAGTCGCCACCCGCGCCTTGTTGCGGTGGGTCTCAGCATCTTCGGCGAGGACGGGCCGCAGGCGGCGGCGCCGGCCTATGATCTTGATGCCATGGCCATGAGCGGGATCGCCCATTGCATCGGCCTGCCGGGGCGCGAGCCATTGGCCATGCCCTTTTCCCAATCGGCCTACCAGCTGGGTGTGAATGGCGCCGCCGCGGCGGTGCTGGCGCTTCTGGCGCGCGACGCGGGCGGCCAGGGACAGGCCATCGACATTGCCGCGGCCGATGTCCTGGCAAGCTATCTTGGCACCATGGCGCTGATCCTGATCTGCCACAATACCGGGCGGATGGATCGATCCGGGCCGCGGGCCTGCGGCGATGCCGGGACATATCCCTACGTGATGCTGCCATGCCGGGACGGGTTGGTGCAGCTGATCGGCCGATCGCGGGCGGAATGGGATGGATTGATCGCGGCCATGGGAAACCCGCCATGGGCGGACAACCCGCGCTACCGCGACCTGCGCGCCATGGCGGCCGGCTATGCCGCCGAGGTCGACGAGCTGGTCAAGCCATGGCTTGGCCAGCATAGCCGGGCCGAGCTTCTGGAATTGGCGGGCCGCCACGGCTTTGCCCTTGCGCCGGTCCGGACCATGGACGACGTGCTGGCGACGGACCAGTTCCGCGTGCGGGGCTATTTCGGCGAGGTTGTGCATCCGCGCCTTGGCAAGGTCACGGTGCCAGGCGTTCCCTATCGGCTGGGCGCGACACCGGCCACGCCACCGCGGCTGGCGCCAGCCCTGGGCGCGGACGGCGATGACATCCGCGCGCGCGGATTTGTGTCGCAAGCCGTAGCGGCCCCGTGCCAGTCGCTTGGCACGCCGCTTGCGCCGCTTGCCGGCATCCGGGTCCTTGATTTCGGCTGGGTGTGGTCGGGGCCGATGGTGACGGCGATCCTGACCGAGTTCGGCGCCGACGTAATCCGGGTCGAACATCGCGGCCGTCTTGACATCAACCGGATGTTGGGGCGCCCGATCGGCATGACCAAGGAGCTGCGGCCGGGCCCCTCGATCGAATTTACGCCGCTCTTTCACCAGACCAACCACAACAAGCGCGGCATCACGCTCAACACCAAGGACCCCCGCGGTGTCGCGTTGGTGAAGCGCCTGGTCAAGCGCTGCGACGTGGTCCTCGAGAACATGAACCCGGGTGCGATGGACCGGTCCGGGCTGGGCTATGAAGCGTTGAAGGCGGTCAATCCGGGCCTTGTGATGGTGGCCATGTCGGCGGTTGGCCAGCATGGACCGCTGCGGGCGATGCGCGCCTATGCGCCGATCATGGCCAGCTTTGTCGGCCTTGAAAGCCAGATCGGTTATCCGGGCGAGGCGCCGATCGGCGGGCTCAATTTCGGCCTTGGCGATCCGAACGCCGCGATGCACACGTTGTTTGCCTTGCTGGCCGCGCTTCGCCACCGGGCCCGAACCGGTGAGGGCCAGTTCATCGACGTTTCGCAGTGCGAGGCGCTGCTCTCGGTGCTGGCGGAACCGATGATGGATTTCGTCCTGAACCGGCGGCTTTCGCCGCCGCCCGGCAATACCCGTCCCGACATGGCGCCCTATGGCATATTTCCGACCGCGGGCCATGATCGCTGGCTGTCGATCGCGGTGGGCAGTGACGATGAATGGCGGGCGCTGGTTGCCGCGATGGGAAAGCCGGCCTGGACCACGGCTCGGACCTGGCAACAGCGGCGGGCCGGGTTCGGCGGCAGGAACAGATCAGATCGGCGCTGCGAGGCTGGAGCGCGACCTATGACCGCGACCCGCTGGTGGCCATGCTGCGGGCCGCAGGGTGGCGGCATCACCCGATCCTGAGTGCGGCCGAACAGCGCGCGCATCCGCATTTCCGGGCGCGGCGGATCTGGCAGCGGGTCGAGCATCCGCTGAGCGGGCCCGAGGATCTTTATACGGCGCCTTGGCATCTTGCCACCAGCCGGCCCTGCATTACCCGCAGCGCGCCGCTACTTGGCCAGCATAACGCCGAGGTGATGGGCGAACTGCTTGGCATGGACGAAGGCGAGATCGCCGCCCTGACGGAAGCCGGCGTGATCGCCTGACCGGCTGGCGGCCGCTATAACGACCTTGATTCCACCAACACGTTGCGGAGTGGCCATGAGCGGGTATCAAACCATCGTCTACGAGGTCGAGCGCGGGCGGGCACGGATCATCTTGAACCGGCCCGACAAGCGCAATGCCATTTCCTATCAGTTGGCCGAAGAGGTCTGTAACGCGGCCTGGGAAGCGGATAACGACAAGGCCGTCCATTGCATCATCCTCAAGGGGGCGGGCAAGGGGTTCTCGGCCGGCAACGACATCACCCCTGGCGCCAAGCGGGCGCCTTCCGGAGAAACCGGATCGACCTCGGTCTATTACCGCGAGCGCGCCACCTTCGATGACGATACCTGGATTCTCGAGCGCACCCAGCGATTCCGTCAGGCGCTGTTCGACATGCACAAGCCGGTGATCGCCCAGACCCATGGCTTCTGCCTGGCGGGCGGGCTCGATCTGGCCCTGATGTGCGACATGATCATCAGTTCCGATGACTGCCGGTTCGGCATACCGCCGTCACGCGATCTTGGCTCGCTGCCGAACCAGAGCTGGCTCTATCACATGGGGCCGCAATGGGCGAAGCGCCTGGGCCTGACCGGGGACACCATCGACGGCCGGGAAGCGCAGCAGCTTGGCTTGGTGCTGAAGGCTGTTGCGGAGCGCCACCTTGACGCCGAGGTCGAGCAACTGGCCGATCGCATGGCGTTGATCGACGCCGACCTTCTGTCAGCCAACAAGCGGATCATCAATCTTGGCCTCGAAATGATGGGAACCCGCACGCTGATGCGTCTGGCCGCCGAGAACGACGCCCGCGCCCACCTGGCGGCCAGCGCCAAGGATTTCCGCGAGCGCGCCAAGGCGGTCGGCCTGAAGCAGGCGCTCAATGAACGGGATGCGAAATTCGGTGACGGTAAGGCCAGGGTGAACGGCCCCGAGCTGCGCGACGCCCAGGGCCGGCTCAAGGACCTTTGATGCGGGCTTATTGCGGCACGCTGCCAAGCAGGGTCGTGCGCCACAGGTGGCGCCGGTTTTCCGGCGCATCCATGTTGTCCACGTCATAGTCCTTGGGGGCAAAGTGCTGGGTCGAGCGGTTGTCCCAGAACAGCGCGTCGCCCGGTTCCCAGTGATGGCGATACGTGAAGGCCGGCTGCGAAAGGTGCTGGAACAGGTACTGGAGAAGCGGACGGCTCTCCTCGTCGGTCATGCCGGTGAAGCGCTCGGTGAAGGTGGCATTCACATAGAGCGACTTGCGGCCGCTTTCATCGTGGGTCCGGACGACCGGGTGCGTGACCGCCCGGTGGGTCTTCAGTTCCTTGTCGTCGATCTTGCCGCGATATTCCTCGCTCTTCGCGCCATAAAAGCGGAAGCCGTGATCGGCCCTCAAGCCCGACAGGACCGCCTGCAGGGTGGGCGACAGGGTCGAGAACGCCATCTCGAGATTGGTGAACATGGTGTCGCCGCCCAGCGCCGGCCGCTCAAGGCAATAGAGGATCGCGCCCAGATGCGGCCGTTCTAGATAGGTCGTGTCGGAATGCCACTCGCGGGCGGCGTTGGCCGAGACCGACCGTTCGCCGTTCACCTTGAGATTGGAGATCATGAAGATCTCGGGATGGCCGGGGTAGAGCGCCGTATCGAATCCCTTCACATAGGCAAGATCGCCAAACCGCCTTGTGAAGGCGATCAACCGCTCGGGTTTCAGCGATTGCTTCCGGAACAGGATGAACTTGTTCTCGATCCAGTGCTGCCGGATGGCGGCGATGACCTCGTCGCTATGGTCGGCGCCGATATCGAAATCGAGCACTTCCGCGCCAAGCGCGTAGGAAAGGCGCCGGACCTGAACGGTATTCGAAAGACGCTGGGCGGGTGCCGCCATGGGTCGAAATCTCCTCAAGCAAGCGTTGGTTCGGGCGCCTGATCGCGTGACCGGGCCATAGGTCCGGAAGAATTATAGGTCCCGGCCCAAGCCTGCCTCAAGCGCGGGCCTGCCTCAAGCGCGGGCCGGAAACAAAGGGACCCGCCCTTGCGGGCGGGTCCTGATGGCGGTGATTCCAGGCCTGAAAGGCCTCCTTATCGGCTCAACACCCCATAGCTGGCGGCGTCGACCTTGGCCATGATCTCTTTCTGCATCAGCGCAACCAGGGCGGCCTCGTCCTTGCGGATCGGCTGCACGGCCTTGTTCCACTTGTCGTAGATCTGGATGAACTGCGCGACCTTCTTGTCGGCGTCGCGGACGTTCTGGTTGCCCGAAATCACGTTCTTGAGGTCCGCCTTCACCCATTCGGCATGGGCGGCGGCGAACTCGGGCGAAGGCTCGGTCACGGCCAGCTTGAACTTCGGTCCCTCGATCAGGGCTTCGTCTTCCTGCATCTCATAGTGAAGGACGGTGCGGATATGGGCAACCGGCGCGAGATCCAGCATCATGCGCCGGTCGGCGGTCGACATCTTGCTCCAGGTGTTCTGGTTCCAGGACAAGAGAGACATGGAATGGAACGTGCCCATCGGCAGCATGTTCAGGTTCCGGGCCTTGTCCCAGTAATTGTAGGATTTGAAGTTCGAAATCGGGTGGATCGTTCCTTCGATCTGGCCCGAGGTCAGGGCCTGATAGGTGTCATCCGATGCGACCACCACCGGGACAGCGCCGAAATGGGCAGCCCACCGATTCCAGACCGGACCGCCGGAGCGGATCTTGACGCCCTTCATATCAGCGGCGGTCACCACCTTTGGCACCATGATGAGCCGATAGGGCGGGGTCGAGCCGGTGCCGGTGAAGACCTGCTTCTGGGCATAGTGCTCGGCAAGGCAATCGGCGCAGTTCATCAGGACGAATTCGGTCACGGTGAAGGCCATCGCGTAGCCGTCGGTGCCGACCATGGCCAGATCGCCAATCAGCTTGCCGTTCGGAAACTCGGCCGGCGAATACTGCGGCAGGGTCCAGCCGACATCCGCGACGCCATCACGGATCCCGGCCCAGGTCGCCGAGAACGAGAGCAGGGTGCCACCGACGAACTTCTTGAACTTGATGTTGCCGTTGCTGGCGGCCTCGACCTTGTCGATGAAAAGATGGGTGCCGACGGTCCCGGCGCTTTTGGGGCCCGATGCGACCGACGAGATGTATTCGATGGCCTGGGCGCTCGTGGTGAACGCGACCAGCGCGGCCGCGACGCCCGTTACGAAAAGACGGTTCATTCCAGTTTCTCCCTGTCGCTGTCTGGAGTTGCTACAGAATACCTGATTATGGCCGATGGCGCTACCGGTCGGGTGCCCAGACCGAATGGGCCCAGACCGAATGGGCCTGGATCATCGATCCAGGGTCGCAACCTGCTGCCCCTCGGCGATCGCTTCGCCCGGCTCGACCAGGATCTCGACGACCTTGCCGCCGATGGGCGCCCCGACCGGGATTTCCATTTTCATGGATTCGAGGATGACGATCGGATCGTCTTCGTCCACCCGATCGCCGACGGCGACTTCGATCCGAAACACGTTGCCTGGGATTTCAGAGATGACTTTGACGCGCGCCACGGAATTTTCCTTTTTGGATTGGTTTGTCGATGGGCCGGGGATGCTAAGCCGGGGATGCCAATCAGAATGACGTTGGCCAATAGCGGAGACGGTGTTCGCCGATGCCGCCGGTCGGCCGCATCCGATACACAGCCAGCATCCGCTTCAGGTAGTCGCGGGTTTCGCGGGGGTCGATCACCGCATGGGCCAGGTCGGCGCCACCCAGATCATAGGCCGAGGTGTTCCGGGCCAGACGTTCACGCAGCGCGGCGAATTTCTCGGGGTCCTGATCGCGGCGTACGCCGTAGACGACGTTGACCCCGACGCCGGGGTCCATGAAGCTCACTTCGGCGGTGAACCAGGCCGCCATCTCGGAATGCTTGCTCGCCATGTTGAGATAGGCCATGCCATAGGCCTTGCGCAGGATTACGGCGAATCGCGGCACGGTGCTCATTTCGAGCGCCTGGATAAAGTTCATGATCTTGCCGCCCAGGCCCTCGCGCTCGCCCTCGATCCCGACCAGGAAACCCGGCGTGTCGGTCAGGAACACCATCGGAATGTTGAACGAATCGCACAGCACGATCAGGCTGGTGATCTTGCGGCAGCCGGCCGGATCCAGGGCGCCGCCCTTGACCATCGGGTTGGTGGCGACGATGCCGACCGGGTGGCCGTCGATGCGGGCAAGGCCGGTCACGGCCACCTTGGCGAAGCGCTCCTTGATGGGAAAGAAGCTGTCCTTGTCGACGACTGCCGCAATGACCTTGCGGACGTCGTAGACCTGCTGGCGGGCTTCCGGCACCAGATCGAGAATCTTGCCGATCGCCTCGTCCGAGCCGCGCGGCACCGGCGCGCGCGGGGGCATTTCCAGGTTGTGGCTTGGCATGTAGCTCAGGAAGCGCTTGACCGCGGCCAGCGCCTCGAGATCGGTTTCGGCCACCACGTCGGTCTCGCCGGTGACGCCCGAGCGCATTTCCCAGCCCCCCAGATCATTGGGGTCGACCTCTTCCGAGATCGCGACGGCCGTCACGTTGGTGCTGGATACGGCCATGATCGCGCCTTTGCGCTGCACGACCAGGTCAGACAACATCGGCCGCCAGATGCCGTCGCCGTAGGATGGCCCCAGGACCGCCGTGACCCAGGGATTGGCGCGGGTCCGGTTGAAGAAGTTCGGGTTGCGGCTGCCTTCGCCCTCGCCGATGCCGCTCGCGCCCATGATGTCCGGCATGCGGGCGCCGGCACATTCGCTCAACACGACCAGCGGCATGCCCTGTTCGCGCGCGACCTTGTTGATGTGGCTGTACTTGCGGCCGGCAATCCTGGCGCTTGACGCGCCGATGACGGTGAAATCGCTGGCGGCGACGGCCACCATGCGTCCGTCAATCGCGCCATAGCCGCAGACCACGCCATCGGCTGGGGTGCGGTCGTGGTCGTCGGGTCGCTCTGATACCGCGAACAGCCCGCTTTCCGTGAAGCTGCCCTTGTCGAGCAGGGCGGCGATGCGTTCCCGCGCGTTCAAAAGACCGGCGCTGCGCATCTCGGCGAGCTTGCGCGGCGAGCCCATGGCCAGGGCCTTGGCCTTCCGGCGCTCGTGCTCGGCAATCCGTGCGGCATAGGCGCTTGGCGCAGCTTTTCCAAGGCGACGGCCGGAAGTCGGGCCTTTCTTCATGGCGTTGGTGTTCTCCGGAATGGTGGGGTCAGAACGGCTCAACCCAGGATCGAAGGTCGATTTCCCAGGACCAGGTCGTTCGGGGCTGGCGGTGGACATGCAGATAATTGGCCGCGATGGCGTCGGCATCCATCAGCGAATCGGGACCGCGCGGCGGCTCGCGGCCGGCCTGGGCGATCGCTCCGTCAATGACGAAGTGGGCGACATGGATGTTGGAAGGGCCAAGCTCGCGCGCCATGCTTTGGGCAAGGCCACGCAAGGCGAACTTGCCCATGGCAAAGGGCGCAGACCGGGCAAAGCCCTTTATGCTGGCCGATGCGCCGGTGAAAAAGATCGATCCGCGTTTTCGCGCGATCATGCTTCGGGCGGCGGCTTGGCCCACCAGGAAGCCGCCGAACGCATTGGCCAGCAGGGACCTTTGGACGTCGGCAGGGTCGAGGTCGGGCAGCGGCCCCCGTATCCTGAGGCCGGCGTTGTAGACGACGATCTCGGGCGCCCCCAGGCTTGCTTCGGTCGCAGCGAAAAGCCGGTTTACGTCATCCACCCTGGTCGCATCGCATGCAAAGGCCGTGGCGCCGAGACCTGCCGCCAGCGCTTCGACCGACTGGCGACTGCGGGCGGCAAGCGCCACCCGCAGGCCGGCGGTCGAAAAGGCACGGGCCAAGGCGGCGCCAAGACCTTGCCCCGCGCCAATGACAAGGGCGACACCGCGCTGTTCCATCCCTGGCTGTTCCATCCCTGGCCCTGCACCTTTCCGGGGCTGTGGTGACTTGGCTTCTGGTAGCATAAGGTCGGGCTTGAATCGAGTTTGACATAACGGCAAGGAGGCTCCATGCCCCATGCTCCGCACGGTCCCCTGGACGGAATTCGCGTGCTCGACATGAGCACGGTGCTGCTTGGCCCCTATGCGACCCAGATCATGGGGGACATGGGAGCCGACATCATCAAGATCGAGTCGCCGACCGGCGATACCAGCCGCGACCATGGCCCGCGCCGGCATGCCGGGATGGGGGCCACCTTCATCGACCTCAACAGGAACAAGCGCAGTCTTGTCCTCGATCTCAAGCGGCCGGCGGCCCTGCGGGCCTTTCTGCGTCTTGTTGCGGGGGCCGACGTGGTGTTTCACAATCTGCGGCCGGCGCCGGCCACCCGGCTTGGGATCGGCTATCAGCGCCTGGCTGAGATCAATCCGCGCATCATTGTCGCCACGGCGGTCGGATTCGGCCGGGCGGGGGCATACCGCGATCGGGCCGCCTATGACGACCTGATCCAGGCCGCCTGCGGCCTGGCAAGCCTGGTCGGCGCCAATGTCGGGACCGGGCCGCGCTATGTGCCGACCGCACTTGCGGACAAGATCACCGGCCTGATGGTGGCGAACGCCATCACGATGGCGTTGTTCCATCGCGAGCGGACCGGCGAGGGGCAGGAGGTGGAAATCCCGATGTACGAGACCCTGGTCTCGTTCCTGCTGAAGGAAAGCACATTCGGTCTTGCCTTCGATCCGCCGCTCGAGCCGCGACGCTATGAGCGGATGTTGTCGCCGTACCGCCGGGCGCACCGGACCAAGGATGGTTTCATCGCTGCGCTGCCCTACACGGACGAGCATTGGCGCCGCTTCTTCACCCTGGGCGGGCGCCCCGAACTGGCCGGCGACCCGCGCTTCGCTTCGCTTGGGCTCAGGACCAACAATTTTGGGCCACTCTACGAAGCGCTCGAATCCATCCTGCTTGAAAAGACGACCGCAGAATGGACAGCCCTGATGGAAGAGGCCGGCATCCCGGTCGCGCCGGTGAATGATCTTGACCAGCTCTTGACGGATCCGCATCTGGCCGAGGCCGGGATGTTCGAGATGGTCGAACATCCGAGCGAAGGGCGCGTTCTGCGCGTCCGCAATCCTGTGACCTTTTCCAAGACCCCGGCCAGTTACCGGCGCTCGACGCCGCGCCTTGGCGAGAACAGCGTCGAGGTTCTGGCCGAGGCCGGTCTTGACAAGGCCGAAATCGCGGCGTTGCTGGCCGAGGGGGCGGCGAGCGACGGGCGCTAGCAGACTAGTCGCGCGGGACGTCGCTGCGCTTGCGCAGCAGCAGGACGCTGAACTCGTTCGACTGCACCAGCTCGTCGCGCTGGTTGAGCGCGCGCATGAGAAATGTGCCGACGCCGTGCTTTTCGTCCTTTGGTTTCAGGCGCAGGACTTCGGGTTCGAGATAGATCGTATCGCCGAAGAAGACCGGCTTCAGGAAACGCACCTTGTCGAAGCCGTAACCGGCGGAAATGGTGGGGCCAAGATGGACAAGCCCGGCCATCACCGCAAAGACCAGGCTGCCCTGCACCAGCCGTTGGCCGAAATGCGCCTTGCGCGCGAATTCGATGTTGGAATGGATTTGCGCCCAGTTTCCGGTGAACATGCAGAACATCACGACGTCGGCCTCGGTGATGGTTCGTCCGGGCGAACGCCCGATCTTCTCGCCAACGGTGTATTCGTCGAAGCCCTTGTCGATTGCGATCATGATGCTGTTGCTCCCTTCGATGGTGGCGCGGGCCTTTCCCGCGATGACCGAGGCTAGAGCAAGGGCGAGGCGAATTGAACCGGCGGAAAGGCGTGCTAATCTTGCCCGCGATCAACAGGGGGTGCTTTATGAGCGCGGCAACGGATCAGAACGGCTTGGCGGACTTTCCCAAGGGTGCGGCGCTGGTGGTCGGGGGAAGCGGCGGGATCGGCCAGGCGATTTGCGAACGGCTTGCCGCCCACGGCGCGGACGTTGCGCTGACGTATCGCACCAACAAGGCCAAGGCCGAGGCCACGGCCGCACTTGTGCGCGGCCGTGGCCGACGCGCCGAAATATTCCAGCTTTCTCTCGAGGATCCCGAGGCATCGCGTCGGGTTGGCGATGACGTTACCCAGAAATTCGGCAAGATCCACACGGTCGTCTATGCGTCGGGGCCGGATATTCCACAACGCTTCATCAGCCAGATCGACCCGGCCGAGTGGCGACGGGTCATCGATGCCGATGTGAACGGGTTCTTCAACCTTGTGCATGCCACGTTGCCGCATGTGCGGAAGGACGGTGGCGGAAGCTTCGTCGCCATCACCACCGCGGCCGTCCGTCGCTATGCGCCCCGCGACGTGCTGTCGTCTGCGCCAAAGGCCGCCGTCGAAGACCTGATGAAAGGGATCGCCAAGGAAGAGGGGCGCTTTGGCGTGCGGGCCAACGCGGTGGCCCTGGGCGTGATCGAGACCGGCCTGTTCCTGCGCTTCATCGGCCGCGACATCGACGAGCGCACGGTCGAGGCGATGCGGGCCAATACGGCGCTGAAGCGGTTCGGGACCGCCCGCGAGGTCGCCGATGCCGTGACCTTCCTTGCCTCGGCCCGAGCGGGCTTTATCACCGGGCAGGTTCTGACCGTCGATGGCGGTTTCGAGATCTGACGGGTGGGGCGGCAGGTGGCGTTGAAAGCCGGTGGTGTTTAAGGCAGGCGGGGCTTAAGGCAGCAGGGAAGCGTGTTCGCGGTATCGAAGATCGTCTGGCTGCTTGCCAACCCGGGCAACCTGCTGCTGATCGTTCTCGGTCTTGGCTTTCTGCTGACGATCGGCCGGTGGCGCCGGACCGGCCTGTGGCTCATGGGTGGCGCGCTGGTCCTTGCCACCATTGTGGCCGTGCTGCCGATCCCAGCCTTGCTGCTGGTGCCGCTTGAAACGCGGTTTGCGCCACTCCGTGCGCTTCCCGAACGGGTCGATGGGATCATCGTCATCGGCGGTGCCGTCAACCAGGACCTGACCGCCATCTGGGGCGAGCCGCAGCTTCGCGCGTCGGCCGAACGGATGACGGTTGGCGTCGCGCTGGCCCGCCGATACCCCGAGGCGAGGCTTGTCTATACCGGCGGGAGCGGCTCGCTTCGCGAGCGCCTGCTGCTTGAAACCGATGTTGCCCGCATGTTTTTTGCCGAGCAGGGTCTGCCGGAATCGCGTATCGCGCTGGAAGACCGTTCGCGCAATACCTTCGAGAACGCCGTCTATACGCGTGACCTGGTGGCGCCCAAGCCGGGCGAGGTCTGGATCGTGGTCAGTTCGGCCAGCCACATGCCCCGGGTCATGGGGTGCTTCCGGAAGGTGGGCTGGGACGTGCTGCCCTATCCGGTCGATTACCGGTCGCGCGGCCATGTCACCTGGCGGCCCGATTTCGACTTCGCGGGCGGGCTTATGGCGCTGGGCGATGCCGTATACGAATGGGTAGGGTTGATTTATTACGCTATGCGCGGTTGGACGGATGCCGTGTTCCCGGCGGCGGAACGTGGCGGACGGGGCTGACCATTGAACCGGACGGCCGGTTGTGGCAGAAGGCGCAGATATGAACGAATCGCAAACAGAATTCCTGCTGGGTCGCCGAGCAATCCTTGCGGCCGGGGCGGCTGTGGCCGCGGTGCTGTCATGGCCGCGGGGCGTTGCGGCGAATGATTTCCAGTCCTGGCTGGCCGACTTTCGCAGGGAAGCGAAAGGCCTTGGCATTTCCGATCGCACCCTGGATGCGGCCTTCGTCGGTGTCGAGCCCATTCCAAGGATCATCGAGCTCGATCGCAAGCAGCCTGAATTCGCGCTTTCGTTCGACGACTATATCGGCCGGGTCGTATCCCAGGCGCGGATCGAGCGCGGTCGTCAACTGCTGTCCGAGAACAAGGCCCTGCTCGATAAGGTTACGGGCCAGTATCCGGTCCAGCCGCGCTTCGTCGTCGCGCTGTGGGGAATCGAATCGGATTTCGGCCGCCTGATGGGCACCTATTCTGTGGTGGCGGCGCTGGCCACGCTTGCCTTCGATGGACGGCGCAGTGCCTATTTCCGCCGCGAATTGCTGGATGCCCTGCGCATCATCGAAGACGGCCATGTGGCGGCGTCGGCCATGAAAGGGTCATGGGCCGGAGCGATGGGCCAGAGCCAGTTCATGCCATCCAGCTTTGTGCGTTTCGCCGTCGATTTCGACGGGGATGGCCGCCGCGACATCTGGGGGTCGCGGGCCGATGTCTTCGCGTCGGCGGCCAATTATCTGTCGCGGTCGGGCTGGCAGCTTGACCAGACCTGGGGGCGCGAGGTGCATCTGCCGAACGGGTTCGATGGCGGTCTTGTCGGCCATGCCGTGCGCAAGCCGCTTGGCGAATGGCACCGGCTTGGTGTTCGTCGGGCTGATGGCGGCATGCTGCCGGCGCGCGACATGGCCGCATCGGTGTTGCGGCCGGCTGGCGCCAACGGCCCGGCCTTTCTGGTCTATGAAAATTTCCGTGTGATATTGAAATGGAATCGATCCGATTTCTTTGGGCTCGCGGTCGGACGACTTGCCGATTCCATTGATGCTGCCTAGAATCTCTATCCGTGGGCGGCGAGCATGGGGGCAAGCCACATGACCAGACGCAAGACTGCGATCGCGCGGATTGGCCGCGGCACGGGTGTCGCGATGGCCGCACTGCTTCTTGGTGCATGCGCCCAGACCGAGCTTGCCATTCACACGGCCAAACAGATCAACGAAAAGACGCATGCCGATCAGCCGCGCCGGGTTGGCGACTACAAGATCGGCTCGCCCTACCAGATCAACGGCGTCTGGTACTATCCGAAAGAGGATTATGGATTCAGCGAGACGGGCGTCGCGTCGTGGTATGGCCCGCAGTTTCATGGCAAGGCGACTGCGAATGGCGAAACCTTTGACATGAACGAGCTGACCGCCGCCCACCGGACGCTTCAGATGCCGGCGGTGGTGCGCGTCACCAATCTCGAGAATGGGCGTTCGGTCCTGCTCCGGGTCAATGACCGTGGCCCGTTCGCCCGCAACCGCGTCATCGACATTTCGCGCCGTGGCGCGCAGCTCCTTGGCTTCATGGAAAAAGGGACGGCCCTGGTCAAGATCGAGGTGATGGCCGAGGAAAGCCGTGTCGCGGCGCTGGATGCGCAACGCAGGATGCAGGTCGCCGCGCTGCCGGCCAGTGGGCGGGTGCCGGTCAAGGTCGAGCCGCTGGTCGAGACCACCCCGGTTCCGCCGGTGACCGAGGCGGCCGAGCCAAGCCCGGTGCAGCAGTTCCAGAAGAAGGTGGCGGTCACGGCCCGCCCGGAAACCCTGCCGCGGCCACCGGTCAAGGCGCAGCCGCAGACACAGCCGCCCCGGCCGGTCGCCGCGAAGCCGGCTGGTAAGCCGGCGCCCGCCCGCCCGGCAGCGGTTGCACGGACCGAAATTGCGAAGGCGCCGCCGGCGATATCCGGCCCGGCGATGTCTGGCGAGGTGCGGCAGGCAGCCATGCGGGGCGAGCCGCGCATGTATGTTCAGGTCGGGTCGTTCGCCGACCGGACCAAGGCCGACAAGCTGCGGAGCCAGCTTGTCGAGCTTGGGCCCACCAACATTTCCCAGGCTCAATTGAGCGGACAGCGTTTCTACCGGGTTCGGGTTGGCCCGGTCGGCACTGTCGAACAGGCCGATCGGGTCCTGGATGCGGTGATCGACGCCGGGCATCCGACCGCCCGCGTCGTGATCGACTAAGCGCCTGACCTAAGCGCCTGACCCGCCTGATTTCTCAATCCTGACGCCAACCGCGAATCGGCCTTGACTTCGGCCGAGGCCGATCGCATTTTCCAAATCGGAATGAATTAGTCCGGTTTCTGGCGCGCTCTCTAAGGCGGACGGCAAGACCTTGATAAAATTGAGCAGAATGGCCGATTACGCGATGCTTGTGCTGACCCGCATGGCCACCGACCCGGGTGCGGTGCACAACGCCGTCGATCTGGCCGCCGCGACCGGCCTTCCAGCCCCGACCGCAAGCAAGGTGCTGGCCCGGCTGGGCCGCTATGGGCTGCTCGAATCAACCCGCGGCAACAAGGGTGGCTACCGCCTGGCGCGGGCGGCGGCCGAGATTTCGGTCGAGGACATTGTTGCCGCCATCGATGGGCCAGTGGCGTTGACCCTCTGCCAGGAGCACACGGCGGGGCCCTGCGAGTTCGAGCAGAATTGCGCCTCGCGATCGAATCTGGCGCGGGTGAACCAGGCGGTGCGCCGGGCGCTGTCGGAAGTGCGCCTCACGGACCTGATGCCGGCGCCGGTCTTTTCGTTCGGCATCGAGAACGGGCCTGCCGCCCGGCGGCCCTGAGGCCTGCTGGCGGCGCGGAGAGCGAAGATGGGCAAATCGGCAAATACCCTGGAAGCGGTCGAGGCGGTCGGTGCCGACTACAAGTACGGGTTTGTCACCGAGATCGAATCCGAATTCGCGCCCAAGGGACTGAGCGAGGAGGTCGTCCGGTTCATTTCGGCGAAAAAGGGCGAGCCCGGCTGGCTGCTGGACTGGCGGCTGAAGGCGTTTCGCCTGTGGATCGAGCGGCGGGGCGAGGAGCCGACCTGGGCGAATGTCCGCCATGCGCCGATCGACTTCGACGATGCCTATTACTATTCCGCGCCGAAACAGGCGGCGCGCCCGAAAAGCCTGGACGAGGTGGACCCCGAGCTGATCCGCACCTACGAGAAGCTTGGCATCCCGCTCAAGGAGCAGGAGATGCTGGCCGGCGTGGCCGTGGATGCCGTGTTCGACAGCGTGTCGGTCGCCACCACCTTCAAGGGCAAGCTGAACGAGCTTGGCATCGTGTTTTGCCCGATCTCCGAGGCGGTGCGCGACCATCCGGACCTTGTGCGCCAGTATCTGGGCAGCGTGGTGCCGGTTGCCGACAATTTCTATGCGACCCTGAACTCGGCCGTGTTCAGTGACGGGTCGTTCGTCTATGTGCCACCGGGGGTGCGCTGCCCGATGGAGCTTAGCACCTATTTCCGCATCAATGCGGCCGAGACCGGCCAGTTCGAGCGGACCCTGATCATCGCCGACCGCGGCAGCTATGTCAGCTATCTGGAAGGCTGCACGGCGCCCAAGCGCAGCGAGCACCAGCTCCACGCGGCGGTTGTCGAGCTGATCGCGCTTGACGATGCCGAAATCAAGTACGCGACGGTCCAGAACTGGTACCCGGGCGACAAGGACGGCAAGGGCGGCATCTACAACTTTGTCACCAAGCGCGGCGCCTGCCGGGGCCGCAACAGCAAGATCTCGTGGACCCAGGTCGAAACCGGGTCGTCGATAACCTGGAAGTACCCGAGCGTGATCCTGCAGGGCGAAAACTCGGTCGGCGAGTTCTATTCGGTCGCCGTCACCAACAACCACCAGCAGGCCGACACCGGGACCAAGATGATCCATATCGGCCGCAATACCCGCAGCACGATCATGTCGAAAGGCATCTCGGCCGGACAGGGCCATCAGACCTATCGCGGCCTGGTGCGGGTGCAGGGCAAGGCCGAGAACGCCCGTAACTATACGCAGTGCGATTCGCTTCTGATCGGCGCGCGATGCGGCGGCCATACGGTTCCCTATATCGAAGTCGGCAACCAGAGCGCCCGTGTCGAACACGAAGCCACGACCTCGCGCATCAGCGAGGACCAGCTCTTCTTCTGCCGTTCGCGCGGGCTGAGCGACGAGGATGCCGTCAACATGATTGTCAACGGCTTTTGCAAGGATGTGCTGCAGAAGCTGCCAATGGAATTCGCAGTCGAGGCGCAAAAGCTTCTGGGTTTGAGCCTTGAAGGCGCGGTCGGCTGACAGCGGATCAGGATTGAACGAATGATGCTCGAAATTCGCAATCTGCATGTGAAGGTTGATGGCAAGGAGATCCTGCGCGGGCTCGATCTTTCGGTCGGCCCGGGCGAGGTGCACGCCATCATGGGGCCAAATGGATCGGGCAAGAGCACGCTTGCCCACGTGCTGGCCGGCCGGCCCGGCTACGAGATCGTCGAAGGCTCGGTCACCTTTCGCGGCAAGGATCTGCTGGCCTTGAAGCCCGAGGAACGGGCGCGCGAGGGCGTGTTTCTGGCCTTTCAGTATCCGGTCGAGATTCCAGGCGTTGCCGTTGCCACGTTCCTGCGGGCGGCGGTGAATGCGGGGCGCCGGCATCGCGGCGAGGCGGAACTGGACGCGGTCGGATTCCTGAAGCTGGCGCGCGCCAGAATGAAGGAACTTCAGATGGACGAGAAGTTCCTGACCCGTGCTCTCAATGTCGGATTCTCGGGCGGCGAGAAGAAACGGAACGAGATCTTCCAGATGGCGATGCTTGAACCCACGCTGGCGGTCCTGGATGAAACCGATTCCGGCCTTGATATCGATGCGCTGCGGGTGGTGTCGGACGGCGTCAATCGCCTGCGGTCGCCGACGCGTTCGATGATCGTCATCACCCATTACCAGCGGCTGCTCAATCATATCGTGCCGGATCGGGTTCATGTCCTGGCGGGCGGGCGGATCGTTCGCTCGGGCAGCCGCGAACTGGCCCGCGAGCTTGAGGAAACGGGATATGTCGCGACCACGGCCGTCGCCTGAAGGCGTGAAACCGGACGCCGGCGAGCCGATCGGGGCGCGCTACGCCAAGACGTTCGCTGCGGATCGGGCAAGCCTGCCCGGCCAGGGCGTGGCCTGGCTCGCGGCGCGGCGCGAGGCGGGCCTGGCTCATTTTCTCGAGACCGGCTTTCCGACCGCCAAGGTCGAGGAATGGAAATTCGCCAATCCGGGTCGGCTGGCACAGGGCACCTATCGGCCGGCAGTAGGCGCGGTCGAGGTGCCGCCGCGTCTTCTGGCCCTTGAGCCGGGTGCCGAGGGGCCGTTCATCGCGGTTGTCAACGGCCGCGTGCGGGCCGATCTGTCCACCATCGGCGCGCTGCCGGCGGGGGTCACGATCCTGTCCCTCGATGATGCGATCAGGCGCCTGCCGGATGTGGTCGAATCCCATTTCGGCAAGCCCGATGACTGGGTCGAAAAGCGGCTTTCCGGCCGCACCGACAAGCGGCCCCATGCGCTGCTCGCCCTTAACGCGGCCTTCTGCGCCGGCGGCGTGGTGGTTCACGTTGCCCGCGGTGCCGCCGTCGGCCATCCGATCCGCATCCGCTACATCGGGATCGGCCATGCCGAGCCATCGATGGTGACGCCACGATCCATCATCGCACTCGACCCCAATGCGGAAGCGGCCGTGATCGAGGAATTCGTCGGCACTGGGGCGGTCTGGACCAACGCGGTGACCGAGATCGCGGTTGGCGACGGGGCACGGCTTGCCCATCTGCGCATCCAGGACGATGCGCGGACGGCAACCCATGTCGGCTCGACCCGGGTCAAGGCGGGGCGGGACGCGCGCTATCACGGCTTCGTCCTTGCCCAGGGCGCCGATATGGCACGGAACGAGATCCGGGTTGCCCTGGCCGGGACTGGCGCGGAATGCACGCTGGATGGCCTTTATCTCGGGCGCGGCGGGCAGGTTCTCGACAACTGGACTGTGGTCGATCACCGCGTCGCCCAGGGAACGACCCGGGAAACCTACAAGGGCGTGCTGGATCAGGCCGCGCGCGGCAACTTCCAGGGCCGCATCCGGGTGTGGCCCGAGGCGGTGAAATCGGATGCCCGCCAGCTCACTCGGGTCATCCTGCTGTCGCCGCTGGCCGAGGCGAAGAGCAAGCCCGAGCTTGAAATCCTGGCCGACGACGTGAAGTGCAGCCACGGCGCGACGGTCGGCGATCTCGATGCGGCGGCCATGTTCTTTCTGCAGGCGCGGGGGCTTGATCCGGCGGCGGCGCGCCGCCTGCTGGTCGATGCGTTTACCGCCGATGTCACGCAATCCATCGAGAACGGGGCCTTGCGGGCGGTGGCGGACGCGGCACGAGAACGCTGGCTTGCCGGCTTTGATCAGGCCCCCCTCGATCCGGTGACGGCATGAACGCGTTGACCGCCAGACCACGCGATCCGGGCGTCGCCGCCTTCGATGTCGAGCAGGTGCGGGCGGATTTCCCGATTCTCGTTGAAAAGATCCATGGCCGGCCGCTGGTCTATCTGGATACGGCAGCCAGCGCCCAGAAGCCCCGCGCCGTGATCGAGGCCGAGGCAGAGTTCTATGCCACGTCCTATGCCAACATCCATCGCGGCGTGCACACGCTGTCGCAGCGGGCGACCGATGCCTATGAAGGGGCGCGCGAAAAGGTGCGGGCGTTCCTGAATGCCCGTCACCAGCGCGAGGTCATCTTCGTGCGCGGCGCGACCGAAGGAATCAATCTCGTCGCCCAGGCCTGGGGCCGCGCCAACCTTGAGCGCGGCGACGAGGTGCTCATCACCCACATGGAACATCATTCCAACATCGTGCCGTGGCAGATGCTGCGCGATGAGCGCGGCATCGTCCTCAAGGTGGCGCCGATCAATGATCGCGGCGAGCTTGATCTGGATGCCTTCTTCGCCCTGGTCGGGCCAAGGACCAGGCTGATTTCCGTGACCCAGGTCGCAAACGCCCTGGGGACCGTGGTGCCGGTGGCCACGATCTGCCGCGTCGCACGAGAAAAGGGGATCACCACCCTGATCGATGGCTGCCAGGCTGTTCCCCATCTGCGCGCGGATGTGCAGGCGCTGGGGTGCGATTTCTACGTCTTTTCGGGCCACAAGCTTTATGGCCCGAGCGGCATTGGCGTGCTTTATGGCCGCGACGAGGTGCTGGGCCGCATGCCGCCCTGGCAGGGTGGCGGCGACATGATCGCCTCGGTTACTTTCGAAAAGACGATCTATGCCGACCTTCCCAATCGGTTCGAGGCCGGGACCCCGAATATCGCCGGTACGGTGGGGCTTGGGGCGGCGATCGACTATCTGACCCGGCTGGATTTCGACCGCGTCGCTGCCTACGAGGCGGACCTGCTGGCCTATGGAACAGAACGCCTGTCACGGGTCGCCGGGCTTACGCTGGTCGGGACCGCGCGGGACAAGGCGGGCGTTCTCGGTTTCACGCTCGCCGGTATTCATCCCCACGATGTCGGCACCATCCTGGATCAGGAAGGCGTGGCGGTGCGGGTGGGCCATCATTGCGCCCAGCCGGTCATGGACCGGTTCGGCGTTCCGGCCACGGTGCGTGCTTCGCTGGGACTTTACAACACCCGGGCCGAGATCGACGCGCTGGTGACGGCGCTTGGGCGGGTACGGGAGATGTTCGGCTGATGTCGGATCTGCGCGATCTCTATCAGGAGATGATTCTCGACCACAACAGGCACCCGCGCAATTTCGGCGAACTGCCAGAGCCGGCGCGGCGTGCAAACGGCCATAACCCGCTCTGCGGCGACCGGCTGACGGTCTATGTCGTGATTGAAGGTGGCAAGGTGAAGGACGTCCATTTCAAGGGCAATGGCTGCGCCATCTCGATGGCCTCGGCCTCGATCATGACCGAACTCGTCAAGGGGCGGTCCACGGACGAGGTTCGTGTGCTGTTCGACCGGTTTCATAGACTGGTGACCTCCGAGGGTGGAACCGAATCCCTGCCCGAGGATGACGAAGCCTTGGCGGTGTTTGCCGGGGTGCGGGAATTCCCGGTGCGGGTAAAATGCGCAACCTTGCCCTGGCACACACTGAAGGCGGCGCTGGACAGTTCTGGCGCGACAGTCGCAACGGAGTGACGGCGATGACGTCTCATGGAATGGCCGCTCATGACCCCTGGCACAATGCCGAGGTGGAAGACGAGAACCGGGATCAGGTTGCCCATGCGGGCGCCCCCTTGCCGGTGGGCACGCCGGTTGCGACGCCTGACGCGGTGATGAACGCGCTGCGCACCGTCTTCGATCCCGAAATTCCCGTTAATATCGTGGAACTCGGACTTATATATGATCTCAAGGTTGATCCGGACGGCACCACGACCGTGAACATGACGCTGACCGCGCCGGCCTGTCCGGTTGCGGGCGAGATGCCGGAGCAGGTGGCAGAAGCCGCGGCCAGCGTTTCCGGTGTCGGCGAGGTGACGGTCCATCTGGTCTGGGATCCGCCCTGGTCGCAGGACCGGATGTCCGAGGTGGCACGCCTCGAACTTGGCCTGCTGTGATGAAGCCTGCTGTGATGAAGGTTGTCAGGAGGTAAATGCCATGGCGACGCGTCCCCCTGTCGTTACTCTGACCGATGCCGCGGCCGATCGCGTGCGGGCGGTCCTGGCGCAGCGCAACCCGCCGGCCAAGGCGCTGCGCATTGGCGTGAAGAAGGCGGGCTGTTCGGGGCTCAGCTACGCGGTCGACTATGCCGATGACGTAAAGCCGTACGAGGAAGTGGTCAACGACAAGGGCGTGACGGTAATCATCGACCCGACCGCGACGATGTTCCTGATCGGCAGCCAGATCGACTATGTCGAGGACAAGTTCGAATCGGGCTTCGTCTTCCGCAATCCGAACGAGAAAGGGCGCTGCGGCTGCGGCGAATCCTTTCATACCTGACGAAATGGATCGCCCGTGCTTGTCGAGCAGGTCTGGACCGCGAACGACTATCGCAATTTCAACTATCTGATCGCCTGCCCCGAAAGTGGCGAAGCCCTGGCGATCGACCCGCTTGACCATGCCAAATGCCTGGCCCGGGCGAACGAGAAGGGCTGGGACATCACCCAGATCCTGAACACCCACGAGCATCGCGATCATATCGGCGGCAACGCGGCCCTGGTCGCATTGACCGGGGCGAAGGTTCTGGCCCACCGGAACGCCAAGGGGCGGATTCCCGGCATCGATCGCGGGCTTGGCGCCGGCGATGTGGTGCGGATCGGCCGGACCGTCGAGCTTGAGGTGATGGATACGCCGGGGCACACCATGTGCCATGTCTGCCTGCGCGCCCATGGCGACCGGCCGGCGCTCTTCTGCGGCGATACCCTGTTCAACGCGGGGGCTGGCAACTGCCAGGGCGGCGGCCATCCCGAGGCCCTCTACGCGACGTTTGCCGGCCAGCTTGCGACCCTGCCGGACAACACGCTGATCTACCCGGGCCATGATTACATCGAACGCAATCTGGCTTTCACCCTGGATCGCGAACCCGATAACGCCGGCGCCCGGCGCCTGGCAAAGGCGGTTCAGGGCCAGAACCCGGATCATGCGCTGGTCACCACCCTGGCCCTTGAGCGCGAGATCAACACCTTTTTCCGGTTGACCAGCCCGAGCATCATTCGCCATCTGCGCGATGCGGTTCCCGATCTTCCCGAGAATCCCGACCCCAGGGCGGTGTTCCTGGCCCTGCGCGAACTTCGCAATCGCTGGTGATTTCGCCTGCCCGTTGACAGGCTTTCCGCGGCCATGGACACTTCGCACCAACCGGGCGACACAGCCCCGGATGGCCTGGATGGAACAATGGGGACTGACATGAGCCAGGGAAACCTTGGGCGTGGGGCGCAAGCGGGCAGCGGCGACCGGCTGGATGCGCCGCGGGAAACGCTGTCGGTGGTGCGGTCCGGCAAGGTCTGTGCCATCACCCTGAACAGGCCCGATGTCCTGAATGCCATGAACATGACCATGCGGCGCGAGCTGAGCGAGGTTTTCGAGGAAATCTCGCCCCGCAATGATATCCGCTGCGTCGTTCTGACCGGCGCGGGCCGGGCCTTTTGCGCCGGCGGCGATATCAAGGACATGCAGGGCGGGCCCGAGGCCAGCAGCGACATGATGCGGAACCTGAGCTATCGCTGGGTCAAGGCGCTTTGGAACCTGCCGCAGCTGACGCTGGCCTCGGTGAATGGCATCGCCGCAGGCGGCGGCTGCAACATGGCGCTGGCCTGCGATCTGGTGATCGCATCCGAGAAGGCAAGCTTCGTCCAGAGCTTCCTCAACATCGGGCTCATCCCCGACCTGAGCGGCATGTTCACCTTGCCCCGGCTGCTTGGCCTTCATCGCGCCAAGGAATTCACCCTGCTGGGCGACCGGGTCGATGCCCGGCGGGCCGCCGAATACGGGCTGGTGACACGGGTCGTTCCCGAGGCTGAACTGCCAGGCGCCACCCGCGCCTTGGCCGAGCGCCTGGCGGACCGGCCGATGCGTGCCGCGACGATGACCAAGCGGCTGCTCAATCGTTCGTTCGAGACGCCGCTTGAAGCGATGATCGAGTACGAGCAGGCCGCCCAGAGCTTCATGTTTGCGACCGCGGACAACGTCGCGCTCTCGGCGGCGTTCCTTGCCCGCAGCAAGTCGAAGGGCTAGCCCGGTTCCATCCTGTTCAGGCCCATCCTGTTCAGGTAGGTGGCCAGGCGCTGCGCCGTCTGGGGTGGGGCGTGCAGTCCGATCTTGGTGCGCCGCCAAAGGATGTCATCGGGTTCACGCGCCCATTCCTCGCGGCAAAGATAGTCGACCTCGGCCCGATGCAGGCCGCCGCCCAGGTCTTCGCCCAGATCGTCAAGGCTTGATCGGCCTTCCAGCAGGCGAAGCGCGCGTGTGCCATAGGCATGGGCGAACCGCCATGCCAGCGGCGGGGGAAGCCAGGGCCATTGGGCCTGCATCGCATTGGCAAGGGCGCTCGGATCATGGGCCGGCAGGTCGCCACCGGGCAGCAGCGCGCCCCGGGTCCAGGGCGCGGCCGACAGGCCAAGGGCCGGAAGCAACCTGCCAAGCGCTGCTTCGGCCAGGCTTCGATGGGTGGTGAGCTTGCCGCCGATCACGGTAAGCAGTGGCGCCTGGTTGGGCGGCGTGTCGAGGTTCAAGGCGTAGTCGCGGCTTATGCGCCTGGCTTCGGCCTTTCCGTCGTCGACCAGGGCGCGCACGCCTGCGAAGCGCCAGACGACGTCCTCGGGTCTTGGCGGCGCCCGGAAATAGCGTCCGACCGCATCGCAGAGATAGCGGATCTCGTCGGCATCCGGGCAGGCCTTGGCCGGGTCACCGGAAAAGGGAATGTCGGTGGTCCCGATCAGGCTGTAATTCCGTTCGAAAGGAAGGACGAACACCACCCGGCGGTCCGGCGCCTGCAGGATATAGGCGCTCGATGATTCGCTTAAGCGCGGCACGACGATATGGCTGCCCTTCACCAGCCGGACGCGGGGCGGGTTGATTTGGCCGATCACATCCCGCCCGACCGTTCCGACCCAGGGGCCCGCGACATTGGCGATGGCGCGCGCAGTAATGCTGCGGGTCGTGCCATGCGGCCCGTGCGCGGCAAGCCGGGCTTGCCACAGTCCGTCTTGGCGGTGGGCGGCGACACAGGCCGTGCGGGTCAGGATGGTCGCGCCATGATCGGCCGCATCGCGGCCCAGCATGACGACAAGCCGCGCATCGTCGGCCCAGCAATCGAAATAGGCAAAGCCGCGCCGGTAGATGTCCTTCAGCGGCGTTCCGGCGCCGTGCTGGTGCAGGTCCAGGCGTTCGGTCCGGTGGGCGGCATGGCCGCCGGCCAGCCGGTCATAGAGGAACAGCCCAAGGGCGATCATCCAGGCCGGCCGAATGGCCGGATCGACCGGCAGGATGAACCGCAGCGGCCAGACCAGGTGCGGCGCCGATTCGCGCAGGGTTTCCCGCTCGGCCAGGGATTCACGGACCAGGCCGAATTCCCGGGTCTCGAGGTATCGAAGGCCGCCATGGGCAAGCTTGCTTGATGCCGACGATGTGCCGGATGCCAGGTCGTTCTGTTCGCAGAGAAGAACCCGCAGGCCGCGCCCGGCCGCATCGCGGGCGATGGCAACACCGTTGATGCCGCCGCCAATCACCAGAAGATCGTAATCGCCTGCCGCCGTCATCCTTGCCCCCAGACCTTGGCCGCAGACCTTGGCCGCGGCCGAGGATAAAGCGCCCCGGCGCAAGAGCAACCCCTCTGCCTTGACTTCCGGTCCCGCTGACCAGAGCATCGCGGCATCTGAACCGGCACAGGATGCGGCACCGATGGCGGCGAAGCCTGCAATTCTCGCCCTTGACCAGGGCACCACCAGCACGCGGGCCATGCTGTTCGACCGTGATGGCGCGGTGCTTGGGATCGCCCAGGAAGAACTGCCGCAAAGCTTCCCGCGCGAGGGCTGGGTCGAGCACGACGCGGAGCGGATCTGGGCCGACACCCTGAGCGTTGGCCGGCGGGTCCTGGCCCAGGCGCACGGTCTTGACGTCAAGGCGGTTGGTATCACCAATCAGCGCGAGACCACGGTGGTCTGGGATCGCGCCAGCGGGCGGCCTATCCATCCGGCCATTGTCTGGCAGGACCGCCGCGGCGCCGCCGCCTGCCGAGCCCTGCAAGACGCGGGGCACGAGCCGCTGCTGCGCGCGCGTACCGGCCTTCTTGCCGATTCGTATTTTTCCGCCACCAAGCTGCAATGGCTGCTTGACCATGTGCCCGGCGCGCGTGAGGCGGCAGCGGCCGGGCGGCTGGCGTTCGGCACGATCGATTCCTTCCTGATCTGGCGTCTGACCGGCGGGCGGGTTCACGCCACCGACGCGACCAACGCGTCGCGCACCTTGCTGTTCGATATTCATCGCCAAGGCTGGGATAAGGACTTGCTCGCCCTCTTTCGGGTTCCCGCGGTCATCCTGCCCAAGGTTCTGGACAATGCCGATGACTATGGCGTGACCGACCCGGCGCATTTCGGGCGCGCGATTCCCATCCGCGGTGTCGCCGGCGATCAGCATGCGGCGCTGTTCGGCCAGGCCTGTTTCGCGCCCGGCATGGTGAAAAGCACCTATGGAACGGGCTGTTTCGTTCTTGCCAATGTGGGGGAAACGGCCCCTGCGCCGGCCAATGGTCTGATCACCACGCTGGCCTATCGCCTGCGGGGCAAGCCGGTCTACGCGGTCGAAGGAAGCAGCTTCAATGCCGGAACGGCGATCAAGTGGCTGCGGGACGAACTGCGCCTGATCCGCAGCGCGGGCGAAAGCGAAACACTGGCCCGCAGCCTGCCGGAAAGCCGTGGCGTCTATTTCGTGCCGGCCTTCACGGGCCTTGGCGCGCCGCATTGGGATGCCGAGGCGCGCGGTGCCATTTTCGGGCTTGGCCGCGATACCAGCGTGGCGGAAATCGTGCGCGCCGGTCTCGAATCGGTGTGCTTCCAGACCCGCGATCTGTTGGATGCCATGGACGCGGCGCTGGACGGAACATCCGGCGCCCCGCAAGCGCGCACGGTGCGCGTCGATGGCGGCATGGTGGCGAACGACTGGCTGATGCAGAGCCTGGCCGACATCATCGACCGGCCGGTGGAACGCCCGCCGAACGTGGAAACGACCGCGCTTGGCGCGGCCTGGCTGGCGGGCCTGGGGGTGGGGCTTTTTTCATCACTGAACGAGATTGGCCGCACATGGCGGATGGAACGCCGGTTCATGCCGGCGATGGATGCATCCGTGCGCCTGAACGCGTTGCGTGGCTGGCGCAATGCGGTTGCCCGCGTGCGCGATTTCGGCGCGCGCCGCGATCAGGGCCCGGGCGGTGCGCCCGGAATTTCGCAATAGGCGCCGAAATCGATTTCGCGGCTGATGGGCATGTTCTTGTGGGCGCCGGCGCCCCAGGACGGAAACACCAGCGAATAGGCGCCCGCTCCACCGGCCACGCAGACCAGCAGGCGATCCGGCGCCCGGAGCGTCGTCATGTCGCCGGTGTTGCGCGTGATGACGATCTCGGGCGCAAAGGATTTCAGGTAGGCGATGGGGTGCTTTGCCCGCTTGTGGATTTCTTGCTGGATGCGCTCGCGGGTATAGCCGAACTTGGCCATGATCTTGGCGTGATCGGGATTGAGCGCCAGGATGACGTGGCCATTGCCGAACAACGTGTTGTTTGACCCTTCGGCCGCAACGGTCTTCGCGATCTGGTTGAGAAAGCGGTCGGGCGCCGTGGCATCGTCGGCATCAAGCATGGCGAGCACCGTGCGCGGGCCATCGGTTCCCAGCACCGTGACGACACCCTGTTCCGCCTTGAAGCCGAGCGCGACATGCAGCGGCGGGAAGGGGCTTTCCTCCTCGTTCTCGGCAAAACACTGGAACAGCTTGCCGGGCTGGCCGAACAGCGACATGTCGGATACGCCGGGAATGCCGCCACCGATGTTTCGCAGGATGAGCCGAAGCGCACGACCGATGCTCATGTTGGCGCGATGGCCAGGCCCTAAGCAGCCAAAGCCCGAGGCGATCGGCCCGCAGGCGTCGCGGGCCGGGCCGTTGACGATCAGGGTGGGCCCAAGCGGATGGGTCGTCGCCTGCACCTCGCCAAGATCGAAGCGTTCGTCACACACCGCCTGGACAGCGGCGATCACCACCGGCAGATGTTCGGGCAGGCAGCCGGCCATCACCGCGTTAATGGCGATCTTTTCGATGGTCGCTTCACCGAACGACGGTGCGACCTCGGCAATGATCACGTCGGGGTCCTTGCCGCTCCAGCCGATCATGTCCTCGACCAGCGTGGGGGTCGGGGGGATGACCGGCAGCCCATCCGTAAGGCCGGCGCGGTGCAGATCCTCGACCGCCTGGAAATAGTCCTTCGCCGTCCGTTGCGTCGATCGGATCGACATTCTCAGGCCTCACCGCGCAGTTTCTTCAGTACCTCGGGGGCGATCATCGCGGCCACCTTGCGCATGTTCTGATCGCCGCTGCCCGAGACCGGATGCGGCAGCTTGAGGCGCGGCAGGTCGGGCATGCCGGCCGCACGCGCCACGTAATTGCCCTGCGGCCAGAATACCGCCGTCACCAGGGCCACCGCCGGCAAACCAAGACGCGCTGCTTCGATCCCGTCACGCACGGTGCCGGATGTGCAGGCGCCTCAATGCCCCCAGGCGGCGACCAGGGCCGTGTTTTCGGCCTTGATCTTCGCCATCAGATCGGGCGGGCAGACGATGCCCGCGTTGCGCTTGTTGTATTGGTGGAAGCCGGCCCTGGGCAGCAGCGCTTTGAGCGCCGCCTCGAGATGGCCGAGGAACGGCACCGAATCGGGGTAGCCGTTGGCCAGCAGCCCGATCGACGGGGTTTCGTCGCTGGCCGACAGTCGGCAAAGATAGGGCTCGACGGGAACACCTGGCTCGGCGCTCGGGTCGAGATACACGATCGACATCGCGACCTCCTTGCTTGGATGCCTCGAATTCTAGGCTGTTGTCGCGGGGCCGGCTAGCGCTGGCGGGCGGCCTTGTTGTCCTTCAGGCGCTGAACCTGCTGGGCCAGCATGCGGTTGGGCTCGCCGGTGTCGAAGGCGCGGCGGAAGGCCCGGATCCCTTCGGCGACGCCGTCGGTCGCCGCCATGCGTTGCCATGCGTGGAATAGGTCCTTCTGGATGCGGATGGCGTGCGGCCCGGATTGCAGGATCGGGGCAAGCATCGTTTCCACCGCGGCATCAAGGTCGCTGCGCGGCACCACCGCGTTCACCAGCCCCCAAGTCTCGGCGACGCGGGCCGAAATGGACTGGCCGGTATAGATGAACTGCTGGGCGCGCCCCCAGCCGATCAGGCGCGGAAGAAGGGCCGCCTCGATGACCGACGGCAGCCCGACCAGAACCTCTGGCATGGCGAATTCGGCCTCCTCGCAGGCGATGCGCAGATCGCAGGCAGCGACCAGTTCGGGCCCGGCGCCAAAGCAGTAGCCATTGATCCGGGCGATCACCGGCACCGGCAGCGCCTGGCAGGCTTCTGACATGCCATGCACAAGCGTGATGAACGCCTCGGCCTCGGCCGGCGACAGGTCCTTCATCTCGTGGATGTTGGCGCCGGCAATGAACGAGCGGTCCCCGGCGCCGGTCAGAACCATGGCCCGAAGGCCCGTGTCACCGGCAAGCGTTCGGACCTTTTGGATAAAATCGCGGGCAAGCGCGGAGCTCAGGCAATTCAGGCGCCTGGGGTCATTCAAGGTGACAAAGGCAACCCGGCCTTGCGGGCGTTCCTCGATACGAACCAGAACCAGATCGTCGGCAGATGCAGCCATGCAAGTCTCCCCTTTTCAACGGGTGGGCCTAGTTGCGGTCGGCGGGAACAAGGATGATAAGCGGGGTGCCGTTCCTGCCCAGCAGAAGAAGGCGACCGGTCTCGATCCTCAGCCCCTCGACCCGGCCGAAGGCGCCAAAGAAGCGCTCTTCCTGCTCGCTCCGCGGCGGCGGGCAGGCCATGCGCGTTGCGGCAACCTGGGCGATCCGCACCCGCTCAACATCAGGCTTCTGGTCTTCGGGCATCAGGCGGCCGCTGTAACGGTTGCAGCCGGCGCTGCCGAAAATCCGGCTGCCCTCGATCTGCAGGGTCGAACGGACGTCGGGATCGGCGGGTTGTCCGTCGATGATCGTCGCAAGCCAGGGATGAGCGGGAATTTCGGGCGGCCTTGCCCGGCCCGGGGCGCAGCCCGTGCCGGCCCCCGTGCTGGCCAGGGACAGAGCCAGAAATGCCGATCCAAGCCGGTCGCAGAATTGCGCCATAATATATTGAATTTGCTTATTTCTATGCCCACAGGCGGAAACTGGGGCGGTGATGGTGGGCGCTACTGGGATTGAACCAGTGACCCCTGCCGTGTGAAGACAGTGCTCTCCCGCTGAGCTAAGCGCCCGCTCACAACGTCCTGCGGTGGGAGAGCGGTATAAGGTCGTGTTTGCCGGCCTGTCAAGAAAACCGCGGTCTTGCCCCTTTAAACTAAGGATCGCGCAACAAACTGTAACTAAACTTGACTTTGTTCGGTGCGATGCCTGTGGCATCGTAAACCATTCATGCGCGCAAGCCGAGGCGCATGAACCTGGGGGGATCAATCGGCTGCGGCATTTTCTTTTCATGCAGCATGCAGGCATAGCAGCCGTCATCCTTACCGCGGGTCAGGGGACCCGCATGAAATCGTCGCTTCCCAAAGTGCTTCACCCGGTGGCCGGGCGCGCCATGGTGGGCCACGTTCTCGAGGCCGCGCAGATGGCGGGCGCCGGCCGGCTGGTGGTGGTGGTCGGGCGCGCGATGGAGGCCGTGGCGAACGCGGTGGCGCCTGCCGCGGTCGCGATCCAGGATCCGCCGCTGGGAACCGGGCATGCGGTGAAGTCGGCGCTTCCGGCCCTGGCCGGGTTCGAGGGCGATGTCGTCATCCTGTTCGGCGATACGCCCCTCATCACCGCCGAAACGATCCGGCGCATGGTGGCGGCCCGGCGCGAGGCGCCGCATCCGGCCGTGGTGGTCCTTGGTTTCGAGCCCGAGGATCCGAAGGACTATGGCCGGCTGGTGCTGGGCCGCGATGGCCATCTGGATCGGATCGTCGAGGCGAAGGACGCAACGCCGACCGAGAAGGCGATCAGGCTCTGCAATTCGGGCGTCATGGCGGTTGACGGCAAGCGCCTTGCGGGCCTGCTTAGCCGGATCACCAACATGAATGCCAAAGGCGAATATTACCTGACCGATATCGTCGCCCTGGCCCGGGCCGATGGCCTGGTCGCCAGTGTGGTTCGCACCACCGATATCGACGAAACCATGGGCGTCAATTCGCGGGCCGAGCTGGCCAAGGCCGAGGCCGCCATGCAGACCCGCCTGCGCGCCCAGGCGCTGGAAGGCGGCGCCACCCTGATCGCTCCAGAAACCGTGTTCTTTGCCGCCGATACGATCATTGGCCGGGATGTCGTGATCGGGCCGAATGTCGTGTTCGGCAAGGATGTCCGGATTGAGGACGATGTCGAGATCCGCGCCTTTTGCCACATCGAAGGCGCGCGGATCGCAAGCGGGGCGGTGATCGGGCCATTCGCGCGGCTGCGGCCGGGCGCCGATATCGGGCCGGACGCCCATGTCGGCAATTTCGTCGAGATCAAGAACGCCCGGCTCGACGAAGGGGCCAAGGCCAATCATCTTGCCTATCTGGGCGATGCGCGGGTTGGCGCCAAGGCCAATGTCGGCGCCGGCACCATCACCTGCAACTACGACGGGTTCTTCAAGAGCCATACCGAGATCGGGGCTGGCGCGTTCATCGGTTCGAACACTTCGCTGGTGGCGCCGGTCAAGATCGGCGAGCGCGCCATCACCGGGGCGGGCAGCACCATCACCCAGGATGTGCCAGCCGATGCCATGGCGGTGACGCGCGCCGAGCAGACGGTGAAAGCGAAAGGCGCGCAGCGCTACCGCGAACGGAAGAAGGCGGAAAAGGCCGCCCGCGAAGCGGAAAAATCGCGCAAGTCCAGCCCACGCAAGGCCGGTTGAGGCGAATCATAGCATGTGCGGTATTGTTGGAATTGTCGGCAAGAAGGATGTCGCGCCTCTCCTGATCGAGGGGCTGACCCGGCTCGAATATCGAGGCTACGACTCGGCCGGCATCGCGACGCTGCTCAACGGGCATATCGACCGCCGCCGCGCCGAAGGCAAGCTTGCCAATCTGTGCAACGTCCTCAAGCGGTCGCCGCTGCCGGGGCGGGTTGGGATCGGCCATACGCGCTGGGCAACCCATGGCGTCCCGAACGAGCGCAACGCACATCCCCATGCCACGGATCGGGTGGCCGTCGTCCATAACGGCATCATCGAGAATTTCCAGGAGCTGCGGGCCGAGCTCGAGGCGGCGGGGCATCGCTTCGAGAGCCAGACCGACACCGAGGCGGTCGCGCACCTGATCACCCATTACCTGAACCAGGGCAAGTCGCCGCGGGATGCGACCCATGCCGCCTTGAAGCGGATCGAGGGCGCCTTTGCCCTTGCCATCATCTTCAAGGGCGAGAACGATCTGATGATCGGCGCCCGGCGCGGCAGCCCGCTTGCGATCGGCTATGGCGACGGCGAGATGTTTCTGGGCTCGGACGCGCTGGCGCTGGCGCCGCTCACCGAGCAGATCACCTATCTGGAAGATGGCGACTGGGCCGAGATCAGCAGCAACAGCGTGGTGATCCGCGACGCCGAGGGACGCACGGTCATTCGTCCGGTACGCCAGACCGCTCTCTCGGGCGCGATGATCGGCAAGGGCAATTTCCGCCACTTCATGCTGAAGGAAATCTACGAGCAGCCGACCGTCATCGGCGATACGCTCAACACCTTCATCAATCCGGCGACGCGTACCATTCACCTGCCTGAAATGACGGTGGATTTCGCCAAGGTGCCGCGCCTGACCATCATTGCCTGCGGAACGTCGTTCTATAGCGGGATGGTGGCCAAATACTGGTTCGAGACGCTGGCCAAGCTGCCGGTCGATCTCGATATCGCATCGGAATTCCGCTATCGCAACGCGCTGATGGCCGAAGGCGGTGTGGCGCTTTTCATCTCCCAGTCGGGTGAGACGGCCGATACCCTGGCGGCGCTGCGCTTTGCGCGCAAATGCGGCCAATCGATCATCTCGCTTGTCAACGTTCCCGAAAGCACCATCGCACGCGAATCGGATGTCGTGATTCCGACGGTAGCGGGCCCCGAAATCGGCGTCGCCTCGACCAAGGCGTTCACGTGCCAGCTAACGGTCCTGGCGTGTCTGGCCCTTGGCGCGGCGCGGGCGCGGCGTGCCCTTGATGCCGAGCGCGAACATTCGCTTTCGCAGGCCCTGATCGAGGTTCCCGCCCGGGCGGCCGAAGTTCTCAATCACGACGAACGGCTGCGGGAGCTGGCCAATCAGATGGCAGATGCCCAGGACGTTCTCTATATCGGGCGTGGCACGAGCTATCCGATCGCGCTTGAGGGCGCACTGAAGCTGAAGGAAATCTCGTATATCCACGCCGAGGGCTTTGCGGCTGGCGAGTTGAAACACGGCCCGATCGCGCTGATCGACGAGACCGTGCCGGTGATCGTGATTGCACCGTCGGACGACCTGTTCGAAAAGACCGCGTCGAACCTGCAGGAAGTGATCGCGCGCGGCGGACGGGTGATATTCCTTAGCGACGCAGCAGGCATCGCCAAACTTGGCAAGGTGGCCGAGGCGGCGATCGATCTTCCCTCGGTCGATCCTGTGGTGGCGCCAATCCTATACGCCATTCCTGTCCAGCTGCTCGCCTATCATACGGCAGTCGCCAAGGGGACGGACGTTGATCAGCCGCGCAATTTGGCGAAGTCGGTCACCGTCGAATAGCCAGCGCGAGCATCAAACCAGGGCGAGGGGATTGGGGTTGCCCCGCTTTTCGATCCAGACGATTGTGTCTTCGATCGACGACGGCAGGCGATGGCCTCTGGCGGTGACCAGATAGCGCGGCCGCCAGATCGGCTCGAAGCTCTGCAGGCATTCGCGAAGCTGCGCAAATCCCGCGAAATAGCGACCATGCGGGAAGATAACGGCCCCGACCCGTTCCCAAAAGGGCTGCAGCGGGTGGGCCTGCGACGGGTCAAGCGGTGGCGCGATGCCAAGATTGATCCGGTCGAATCCCTCGCGCTGGGCCCAGCCGGCCACACCCGCGAGCAGACTTGGCAAGACGCCTGCCACGGGATTGGCTCCGGCATGGACCGTGCCGACGCGAAGTTCGCCCGATCCTTCGATCTGATGCAGGACGGCAAATGCCACGATGGCGCCGGACGCCGTGATGATCGCGCAGCGCGCATCGGGCGCGGGGCGGGGGCCCACATCGCCGTTCATAGGGCCGATCAAGCCGTCGATGTTGGAGATTTCCGCGGCGGTTACGACCGCGAAGTCCAGGCCCGCTGCCATCTGTGGTCCGGTGTCGGCCTGCCGCGCGCCGAGGGGTACGATGGCCTCTTCGCCAAGGACATGGGGCCGCAGTCCGATGTCGGCGTAATGTGACAGGGTGCGATCGGTCAACCCCAGGAAGACCGCCTGCCCGCCGTGACTCTCGCTCAGGTCGCGAAAATTCCACGCCAGTGCAGACAGCGCATCCGGCTGTCCGACAGGATCGCCAAGCGCGATCCACGAGCGTTCCTGAATGTCGAAGCACAGAAACGCCGCGCCCGCATGATTGAAGTAGTAGCGCAGGTCCGGACGGATCAAGCCGGGTGTTCCCGCCGGCAGACGCTGCAGGATCCGGCGTGCCTCGGCCAGGTCCTGCGCATCGGCCAGAGCCGGGATCCGCGGCGCGGCATGGATGCGGCCAAGGACGACCGTCGCCGCGATGCCGATGACCAGGGCTGCTGTCGCACGAATGAAACGTGCCGCCTCGCCATCGAACGAAAATTCCCACCAGACCGAGCCGCCGAACGCCGCTTCCTTGAACGAGAACAGACCAAGCCAGACATGGGCGCCGACGATGACGGCGATGCTTACCAGCCAGGCTGCCGAATAGCGTTGGTCGAAGATTGACCCGCGGCGCTTGAATGCCGGCTGGCTCAACAGCAGCACGGCTAGCACGATACCGATCACGCTGGCTTCCTCGAACTCGAGCCCCTTGGCAAGCGCCAGCAGCCCGCCGACGCCAAGCAGGATGACTGCCAGCCGGTGCGCCGAGGCCAATCGCGCAAACAGCGGGCGAGCCAGAAGAAGCAGGCCAAGCGCGGCCAGGGTCGCGCCGACATGCGAGATTTCGACGATGGCAAGCGGCAGATTCGCGCTCAGCCAATCCAGTCGCCAGGGAACGACCGACCGCGCACCCGAGAACAACAGATAGGCCGCACTCACCATGACTGCCGATCCCACCGCGGCGGGAACAAGCCGGTCGGCGACGTTTCCGAACCAGGATGTCAGCCGTTGCATGGCGTGGCGCTGCTGCGCCACCTCGAACATGCCAAGCAGCATCGCGCCGACGAAGAGCGGAAAGATCAGGTAGATGACCCGGAAGGCCAGGATCGAAGCCAGCATCGGCCCCTGGGGGATCTGGGGCAGCAGCAGCAGGAACGTTGCCTCGATGACGCCGATGCCGCCCGGCACGTGGCTCAGGATGCCGCCGACCGTGGCCAGCACATAAACCGCCATGAACACGACGAACGAGACGTCGTAACCCTTCGGCAGCAGGACATAGAGGGTCAGCCCCGAAAGCGTGATTTCCAGGATGGCAACGCCGATCTGCTTCAGGCTCAGAAGAAACGGGGGGGCGCGCATTGTGAACTCGCGCAGGCGCAGTTCGCGCTTTCGCGTTCCCGACCAGATCACCCACCCGGCCACCGCGACCAGCAGGGCGATGCCCAGCATCTGGGCGCCCGTATGGGAAAGTCCGATCGGTCTGAACAGGTCGGCGGGCTCAAAGATCAGGGCCACCCCGCCGATGACCATCGCCCCCAAGGTGAAGGTCAGACCACAAAGAAGCGTTACGGCCCCAATTTCAAAGGCCGTAAGACCCGCCGCCGTATAGACCCGGTACCGGACGCCGCCGCCTGTCACCAGCGACATGCCAATATTGTGGCTGAAGACATACCCGACGAAGGCCGCCAACAGGACCTTGCCGTGGGCCAGCTGCTTGCCGATATGGGAAATGGCAAGGACATCATAGGTCATCAGCACAAAGTAGCTGACGACCATGATCGCCGCCGACATTGCCACCGAGACGGCCGACAGGCCCCGGAACTCGCGCAGGACATCGTCAAGGTCGAGCCCCCGGAGCATCCCGTGCAGGACCCAAAGGGCGACACCAAACAGGCACAGGCTGACCAGCGGTGGCAGCCAGGACAAAATCCCCGATTTAGCTTTCATTATTCTCGTGATGTGATGTGCGGCAGCCTCAATAAACCGGGGTACCCTAATGCAATGCGCCGCCGGTGGGAACTGTGGTTTAGGGGGCCGGTTGACACAAGGATCGGCACGAATCGGAGCGTGGCCGGCCGGGCGTGTCCATGCTATTGGGGGCAGTTGACCCGGGCGCCTCTCGCTGCGGTGGCGGGGGATGCTGGTGTCGGCTGGAAATGGCCCCAGAAAACAGTCCCAGAAACAGTCATGGAGCGTGACCTATGCCCGATTTGATCATTCCCTATCGCGGCCGTTGGCCGAAAATTGCGCCAACCGCATTCATTGCGCCGAATGCCGCCATCGTCGGGGATGTCGAGATCGGTGACGCTGTCAGCGTCTGGTTCAGCGCGGTCATTCGTGGCGACAGCAACGCGGTGGTGATCGGCCCGCGCACGAACATCCAGGATGGCACCGTCGTTCATACGAATCAGAACGGTGGGCCCACCCGGATCGGGGCCGACGTGACGATCGGGCACATGGCGCTTATTCATGGCTGCGTCCTCGAGGATGAATGTTTCATCGCCATGGGCGCGGTCATCCTGGATGGCGCCGTGGTCGAGCGCGGTGCCATGGTCGCGGCCGGATCGCTGGTCCCGCCGGGCAAGCGGGTCCCGGCCGGCGAAATCTGGGCCGGCAATCCGGCCCGTTTCTGGCAGAAGGTGACGAAGGAACGGGCCGAAAAAATGGCCTACGCGGCCCACCACTATGTCAAGACGCGCGACGAGTATGCGGACTATTCTCAGCTGGCGCGTACGAAGGCATAAGAGCCGGGGGCGTTCTCCAGCACCTTGAGCTTTCCGTCGCCAGGTTTGCGGGCGGGGACCATGTCGCCCGCGTGGGCGCCGATCCACTGTTGCCAGTCGATCCACCAGGATCCTTCATGAGCCTCGGCGCCGGCCAGCCATTTGTCCGCTGTCGGCGCGTTTGTTGCATTGGTCCAGTATCCGTACTTGGTCTGGGTCGGCGGGTTGACGACGCCTGCGATGTGGCCGGATCCCGCCAGGACGAAACGGACCGGGCCGCGATAGATCTGGGTCCCGGCGTAGGTGCTTTTCCACGGCGCGATGTGGTCTTCGCGGGCAGAGAGGATATAGGTCGGGATCTCGACCCGGCGAAGATCGATCGGCACGTTTTTCAGGCGGATCCCGCCGGGACGGACCAGCTTGTTCTCCTGGTACATGTTGCGCAGGTAGAAGCTGTGCATCGCCGCCGGCATGCGGGTCGAATCCGAATTCCAATACAGCAGGTCGAACGGGAACGGATCCTTGCCCAGCAGGTAGTTGTTGACGACGAACGACCAGATCAGGTCGTTGGCGCGCAACATGTTGAACGTGGTGGCCATCTCGTGGCCAGCAAGGTAGCCGCGCTTGTTCATCTTCCGTTCAAGGGCGGCAAGCTGTTCTTCGTCGATGAAGACCTCGATCTCGCCGGGTTCCGAGAAATCGACAAGGCTTGCGAAATAGGTGGCGCTTGCAATGCGCCGGTCACCCTTCGCCGCCATGTAGGCGAGGGTGGCGGCAAGAAGCGTGCCTCCCAGGCAATAGCCGATGACGTTGACCTCGCGTTCGCCGGTCGCCTGTTCGATCGCGTCCAAAGCGGCCAGCGGACCTTCGACCATGTAATCGGCGAAGTTCTTTTTCGCGAGCTCGGCATCGGGATTGACCCAGGACACCACGAAGACGGTGTGCCCCTGCTCGGTCGCCCAGCGGATGAACGAATTGTCCGGCCGCAGGTCAAGAATGTAATACTTGTTGATCCAGGGCGGCATGATCAGAAGCGGCCGGCGGTGCACCGATGCGGTAGCCGGATCGTATTGAATGAGCTGCATCAGATCGGTCTGCCAGACGACCTTGCCCGGGGTAAGCGCGATGTTCTTGCCAATCTCGAAGGCGGTGTGATCGGTCATCGCGATGGACAGGCGACCCTTGCCGCGCTCGAGATCGCCGACCAGATTGGAAAGACCCTTCAGCAGGTTCTCGCCCTTTGATTGGACCGTCGCGCGCAGGACCTCGGGGTTGGTGAGAAGGAAATTGGTGGGCGCCATCGCATCGACGAATTGGCGGGTGTAGAAATCGACTTTCTTCGCGGTCTTGTCGTCCAGCCCGTCGACGTCCCGCACCAGGCCCTGCATCCAGCGGGCGGTCAGCAGGTAGGACTGCTTGATGAAGTCGAAGACCAGGTTCTCGTTCCAGTCGGCGTGGCGAAAGCGGCGGTCGGTGGGATCGGGCGTGATGATCGGGGCCGGCTGGCGTCCCATCATCCGTTCGGCGCTGTGCTGCCACAGGCGCAGGTAGTCGTTCCAAAGCTCCATCTGGGCCTGGAATACGCGGCTCTGGTCGGCGGCCAGCTTGGTGGTCAGGTCGAGGAAGGCATCGGCGATATGGCGCATGTCGCCCAGCTCTTCGCCGCCGGCCGCCGCCTGGCTCGTAATGAAATCTTCAACGATTTTCTGGCTTCGATTGGCGATGTCGGCGATCCTGGCTTTCAAATTGCCCGTTGGGGGCGTGGCGTGTGCGCCTTCCTGTTGCTTGGTCATGGCAAAATCTCTTATTATCCCAATGGGTTGCTGCGGCGCATGGGCGGGATGCCAAGGTGCGGCGTTGTCGTGGGAAGCCCGAGACCGTACATTCGACGGTGCCACCGTGCCGAAAGTCGATATCAGGTAGGAAATTAGGATGGTCCGCGTACCCGTTCAAGAACGACGGCTTTTGCCCAGAGCCTTGGCGTTGGCGGCCATCGGCTTTGCCGTTGGGGGCTTGGCGGGCTGCGCGTCGGTGCCCGATGCCGTCAATCCGGTGGAATGGGCGAAAAGCGTTGGCTCGGTGTTCAGCGATGACGATTCCCAGGCCGTGGATGCCAAGGCGAAAGCCGAGCGCCGGCCGGTTCCCGGGGCTGATCGGCCATTTCCCAATCTGTCCACGGTTCCCGGCCGTCCGGCCGTGACGCCGGTGGGCGATCGGGATCGAATCGCCCAGGGCCTTCGGGCCGACCGCGAGAATGCCCGGTATGCCGACGAGGCCGCACGCCAGCCAGGCCCCCCTTCGCCCGCGATCGCGGCCGTGGCCGGGCGGCCCGGCCCAATCCCGGTCGAGCCAAGCCCGCCGGTCCGCTCTGCCGATCCGGTATCGCCCCAGGCTGCGCGGGCCCCGGCAACGCAAGCTCAGGCCATGCAAGCCCCGGCAACGCAAGCCCAGGCAGTGCCGGTCCAGCCGGCGCCGGGCCGGGTTGCCGCCGCGCCAAGGACGCCCGTTTCGAAAGAGACCCTCGAGGCCCAATCCGTCGAGCCCGCCGCCGGTAGCCCGGCATCGGATCCGGTGGTGGCGCGTGCGGCTCCGGCTGCCCCGGTCGTGCCACCGCGGGCCGCCCTGCCAGAGCCGCAGGCTTCCGGCCAAGCATCGAGCCCGGCACGGGGCCAGGCACTGGGCCAGGCATCTGGCCCCTCGGCTGCGGCCAGCCGCGCCCCCGAGCGCCGGGTTGCATCCCGCACGCCAAGCGGCCGCGAGGTTGTATCGGACTCGCCTGCCCAAGGCGTTTCGTATCGGGCCGCCGTGATCTATTTCGATCCGGATTCGGCGGCCCTTTCGCCCGAGGACATCGCGGCCATCCGCGAGGTGGCGCGATTCCATCGGCAGACGGGCGGCATGGTTCGAATCGTCGGCCACGCGGCGGGCGATTCGCCCCTGACAGCCGGCCAGCGCCATCGTGATGCCACAGTGCGCGTGTCGAGTGCGCGGGCCGAGGCGGTCGCGCGCCAGCTTGTCCAGTTCGGCGTTTCGCAGCGATCCGTTGCGGTGCGGGGTGTGGGCGAGGGTGAGCCGATGGTCACGGACGGTTCGGCCGACCAGGCAACCCGGAACAGGCGGGCCGAGATCTATATCGACTATTAGGAACTCTTATATCCAGGGCGATGCAGATTGCGCCTGGTGTCGGCCGCAAGGCCGGATGACGGGGACGAAAATGCAAAAAGAATTCTATCGCATCAAACGCTTGCCGCCTTACGTGTTCGCCGAAGTCAACACGATGAAGGCGCGCGCCCGGGCCGACGGCCAGGACATCATCGATTTCGGTATGGGCAATCCCGACACGCCGACGCCCAAGCACATTGTCGAAAAGCTGGTCGAGACGGTTCAGAACCCGCGTACCCATCGCTATTCAAACTCGCGCGGCATTCCGGGTCTGCGCCGCGCCAACGCCGCCTATTACGAGCGGCGCTTCGGCGTCAGCATCGATCCGGAAAGCGAAACGATCGTCACCCTGGGTTCCAAGGAGGGGCTTGCGAACCTGGCCCAAGCCATCACCGCGCCGGGCGACGTGATCCTGTGCCCCAATCCCAGCTACCCGATCCATCCCTACGGGTTCATCATCGCCGGCGCTGCCGTCCGACACATGCCGATCGGGCCGAATTTCGATTTCATGGCCGAGCTGCGCCGCGCGGTGCGGCACAGTGTGCCGCCGCCGCTTTGCCTGGTGCTGAACTTCCCCGCCAATCCGACCGCGCAGGTCGTCGATCTCGATTTCTATGCCGAGATCGTCGATTTCTGCCGGTTTCACGGCATCTACATCCTGTCGGATCTTGCCTATGCCGAGATCTTTTTCGAGGACACGCCGCCCCCCTCGATCCTTCAGGTTCCGGGTGCGAAGGACGTGGCGATCGAATTCACCTCGATGAGCAAGACCTATTCGATGCCGGGCTGGCGCATCGGTTTTGCGACCGGCAACAAGGCTTTGATCGGCGCCTTGACGCGGATCAAGTCCTATCTTGACTATGGCGCCTTCACGCCCATTCAGGTTGCGGCGACCGCCGCCTTGAACGGCCCGCAGGACTGCGTCGATGAAATCCGCGCCCTTTATCGGCGCCGGCGCGATGTCCTGGTTGAAGGCCTGAAGAGTATCGGCTGGGATATTCCAAGCCCGCCCGCCACCATGTTTGCCTGGGCGCCGATTCCGCCACAGTTCCGGCACCTGGGGTCGATCGAATTCTCGAAACTCCTGCTCGGCGAAGCCAATGTCGCGGTATCGCCGGGGATCGGGTTCGGCGAATATGGTGACGACCACGTTCGGATCGGGCTGGTTGAAAACACCCAGCGCATCCGTCAGGCGGTCCGCAACATCAAGACCCTGTTTGCGTCGCCGGGGCGTGCACTCGAAGAGACCGAACGCAAACAGGCCCTGGCGTCTTGAAACCGCCACTTCGCCTGGGTATCGCCGGTCTTGGCACGGTTGGCGCGGGGACTCTGCGGCTCCTTGAACGCAACGCGGCGCTGCTTGAGGAACGCTGCGGGCGCCGCATCGTCGTCACCGCCGTCGCGGCCCGGGACCGCAGCCGTGATCGCGGCGTGTCGCTTGACGGGATCCGCTGGTTCGACGATGCGATCGCCCTGGCCCGCGCCCCCGATGTCGATGTCGTCATCGAGGTGATCGGCGGCGCCAACGGCCCGGCCCGCCAGGTTGTGGAAGCAGCCATCGCGGCGGGGCGCGATGTGGTGACCGCCAACAAGGCGCTGCTGGCCCATCATGGCGAAGACCTGGCCCGCATGGCCGAAGCGAAGGGCGTGACACTGGCCTACGAGGCGGCGGTTGCCGGCGGCATCCCGATCATCCGCGCCCTCAGGGCCGGCCTTGCCGCCAATCGCATCGATCGTGTCTACGGTATCCTGAACGGGACCTGCAATTACATCCTGACCAAGATGCGGCGGACCGGGCAGGCTTTCGACACGGTGTTGGCCGAAGCGCAGGCGCTTGGCTACGCCGAAGCCGATCCCAGCTTCGATGTCGATGGCATCGACACGGCCCACAAGCTTGCCATTCTGGCAAGTGTCGCCATCGGGTGCCGCCCGAATTTCGCCGGTGTCCATATCGAGGGGATCCGCAAGGTTGCGCCGGTCGATATCGCTTATGCCGAGGAACTTGGCTATCGCATCAAGCTGTTGGGCGTCGCGCGGGTGACCGACCACGGTGTCGAGCAGCGGGTGCATCCGTGCCTGGTGCCTGAATCGTCGCCGATCGCCCATGTCGATGACGTGTTCAACGGGGTGGTGGCCGAGGGAGATTTCGTCGAGACCACACTTCATGTCGGGCGCGGCGCCGGCGCCGGCCCGACCGCGTCGGCCATCGTATCGGATGTGCTGGACATCGCGCGCGGATGCCGGGCGCCGGTGTTTTCCGTGCCGGCGACGCGGCTCAAGGATATGCCGGCCGCGCCGATCGAGCACCATCGCGGCGCCTATTACGTGCGGTTGCAGGTGTTCGACCGGCCCGGCGTGATCGCCGACATTACGGCGGCGCTGCGTGATGAACAGGTGTCGCTCGAATCCATGATCCAGCGCGGTCGCGCGCCAGGCAAAGGCGTGCCGGTGGTGCTGACGACCCATGACGACACGACCGAGGCATCGATGCGGCGTGCGCTGGCGCGCATTGGCGCGCTCGATACCGTTCTTGAACCGCCACTCATGATTCGCATCGAATTGCTCTAGGAGGGGAATGAGCATTATGGCCGAACCAACAGTTCTCGATCGCAATCTGGCGCTGGAAATGGGGCGCGTGACCGAGGCGGCCGCGCTTGCGGCCTCGCGCCTGATGGGGCGCGGCGATGAGAAGGCGGCCGACCAGGCCGCGGTCGATGCCATGCGCCGGGCGCTGAACGGCATCGCCATTCGCGGGACGGTGGTCATCGGCGAGGGCGAACGCGACGAAGCGCCGATGCTTTATATCGGCGAAAAAGTGGGAACAGGCCAAGGTCCCGAGGTCGACATCGCGCTTGACCCGCTGGAGGGCACCACCATCACCGCCAAGGGCGGGCCGAACGCCCTGGCCGTGGTTGCGGTGGCCGAGAAAGGGGGGTTCCTGAACGCGCCTGACGTCTACATGGACAAGATCGCGGTTGGCGGCGGCTTGCCGGACGGCGTGGTCGATCTTGACAACGAGCCGGCGGTCAATCTTCGCAACCTCGCCAAGGCGAAGAACATGGATGTGTCGGACATGGTCGTCTGCATCCTGGACCGGCCCCGCCATACGGACCTGATCGCCAAGGTGCGGGCGGCTGGCGCACGCATCATGCTGATTTCGGATGGTGACGTCAGCGGCGTGATCGCCACCTCGCAGCCCCGCAGCGGCGTCGACATCTACATGGGATCGGGCGGCGCGCCCGAGGGCGTGCTGGCGGCTGCGGCGTTGCGCTGCATTGGCGGCCAGATGCAAGGCCGACTGCTGTTCCGCAACGATGACGAGCGGGGGCGCGCCAACCGCATGGGCGTCAAGGATCTCAATCGCAAGTATTCGATGCTCGACATGGCGCGCGGCGACGTGATGTTTGCGGCGACCGGTGTCACGGACGGCGCCATGCTGCGCGGCGTGCGCCGGTTCGAGAACGGGGGCGAGACGCAGTCCATCGTCATGCGCTCGAAGACCGGCACGGTGCGGCTGATCAGCACCACCCACAACTTCCAGCGCAAGAGCGGGTTTGTCGTCGAACCGATGACTCGATGAGGCAGTGACCGGGGCGCCGACAGGGGCCTTTCTTGGCGTCGAACGCTCGCTTTGCGGCCGAACATGGCGAAGCCGTCCGACCGATGAACGTCTGGCGCTGGCCCTGGCCCAGCGCCTGGGCGTGCCCGAGATCGTCGGACGGACGCTTGCCGCACGCGGGATCGACCTTGACCGCGCCGACACCTTCCTCAATCCCAGCCTGAAGTCGGGCCTGCCTGACCCGTCCTCGCTGCGCGACCTGGACCGCGCCGCGGAACGGGTGGGACGCGCCCTGGTGGCGGGCGAACGGATCGCGGTGTTCGGCGACTATGATGTCGACGGTGCGACATCGTCGGCGCTGCTGGCCCGGTTCTTCGCGGCGGTGGGCGCCGGGCCGCGGGTCTATATCCCGGATCGGCTGCGTGAAGGCTATGGCCCGAACGCCACCGCGATGCGCACGCTGGCGGCCGAAGGGGCCAAGGTGGTCATCACCGTCGATTGCGGAACGCTGGCCCATGCGGCCCTGGCGGTGGCCAGGGACGCGGGGCTCGATGTCATTGTCGTCGATCACCATATTGCGGAACCGACGCTTCCGCCGGCCTTCGCGGTCATCAATCCCAATCGCCTGGACGAACCCGGCACCAATGGCGAGCTTGCCGCGGTGGGCGTCGCCTTCCTGCTTGCGGTTGGCATCAATCGCTGGCTGCGCGATTCCGGCCACTACCGTGGCGGCGCCGGGCCGGATCTGATCGGGCTTCTCGATCTGGTTGCGGTGGGCACGGTGTGTGATGTGGTGCCGCTCAGGGGTGTCAACCGCATCCTGGTTGCGCAGGGGCTGAAGATCCTTGGGCAGCGGCGCAATCCGGGGCTGGCCGTGCTTGCCGATGTGGCAAAGCTGGCCGGACCGCCCGATGCGTCCGATGTCGGGTTTGCCCTGGGGCCGCGCATCAACGCCGGCGGGCGGGTGGGCGAGGCCGGTCTCGGTTATCGGCTTCTGGCGACCGACGACCCGGCCGAGGCGGCCGTGATTGCACAGGCACTGGACAGGCTCAATGCCGAACGGCGCGAGATCGAGGCGAAGGTCCTGGCCGAGGCCCAAGCCCAGGCCCAAGCCCAGGCCCAGGCCCAGGCCGAAGCGGACTCTGGGCAGGGCAGACCCGCCTCGCTTGTCTTCGTTGCCGGGCGAGGCTGGCACCCCGGCGTGATCGGAATCGTGGCGGCTCGGCTCCGGGAAAAGTTCGAGCGGCCGGCGATGGTGGTGGCGCTTGCCGACGATGGAACCGCCGAAGCCAAGGGGTCGGGCCGTTCGGTTCCCGGCGTCGATCTGGGCGCGGCGGTGGTCGCCGCCCATCAGGCGGGCCTGCTGGTCAATGGCGGCGGCCATGCCATGGCGGCGGGGCTGACGGTAGCGGAAAACAAGATCGGCGCGCTTGGCACGTTTCTGGCCGAGCGGATCGCGGCGGCGGGCGCGGGGCGCGACATCATCCCGCCCTACCTGGTCGATGGCGCCATTCTGCCGTCGGGCGCCACCTTCGCCCTGGCCGAGGCCCTGGGCCGTCTTGGGCCGTTCGGTGCCGGCAATCCGTATCCGCGCCTGGCCCTGATGTCGGCGCGGGTGGTCGAGGCCGCCGTGGTGGGGGCCAACCATGTCCGCTGCACGCTCACCGGGCCGGGCGGGGGGCGTCTCAAGGCGATCGCTTTCCGGGCCCTGGGAACGCCGCTTGGCGATGCGATCCTGAAACCGGGCGGGGCCGAGCTTCACCTGGCCGGCACCTTGCGGCCCGATATCTGGCAGGGGCGCGAAAAGGCCCAGTTCCAGATCGAGGATGCTGCCATCCCGTAAAGGCGGCACCCGGCGGGCCGAAATTTGCGCCGGCGCGCGCAATCTCGGGCCGGGGCGGCCGACATGCCTTGATTTCCAGGGGCGGGACCGTTAGGAAACCGGTCGAGACAATACGGCCCGCCCGACCGGGCGCGAAACGTCCCCATCGTCTAGAGGCCTAGGACTCCACTCTTTCACAGTGGCGACACGGGTTCGAATCCCGTTGGGGACGCCAGCCAAATACGACGCCAGCCAAATCCACAGATCGTTCGGACCGATCGGGCGTCAATCGCGCGACACCGGCTATATGCTTCAATGCTTTTGGCGGGTCAGCCTGTCCACATAGGCAATGCCCATCGCCGACAGGATGAACACCGAGTGGATAATCGTCTGCCATAGCACACCATCCGATGTGACCCGGGCGCCATCCATGCCGATGGCACCCGCCTCGATGAAGGTGCGCAGCAGGTGGATCGACGAGATGCCGATGATTGCCATTGCCAGCTTGACCTTCAGGATTCCGGCGTTGACGTGGCTCAGCCATTCCGGCTGGTCGGGGTGACCTTCGAGATTGAGCCGCGAGACGAAGGTTTCGTAGCCGCCGACGATGACCATGACGAGCAGGTTGGAAATCATCACGACATCGATCAGGCCCAGCACGACCAGCATGATCTGCTGCTCGCCGAAATCGCCGGCATGCTGGACCAGATGCCACAGTTCCTTCAGGAACAGGAACACATAGACGCATTGGGCAACGATCAGCCCCAGATAGAGCGGCAGCTGAAGCCAGCGCGAGCTGAAGATCAGAAGCGGCAAAGGGCGCAACGAATGTCGGTCTAGTGTCTGCATCGGACCCCTGTTGATATTGAACCTGTCGATCTTGAATAAGGTTTGGCTGGCGGTTCGATTGACCGCACTGACCAATTGACCGCACCGGCCGATTGACCGCACCGGGCGGCGGGCGTCCTTGATAATTGCCGGCGGGAAGAAGCGTCAAGCCGCTTGACGCGCTGGTGGCGGACTATGGCGCAAGGTCACGCCCGGCGGCGGCGCCCGCCGGGAAGCCGGCTTGCCAGGATCTTGTCGACCCGGCGGCCGTCGATATCCAGCACCTCGAATCGCCATCCGCCGAAATCGAATGTTTCGCCAACGGCGGGCAGGTGGCCGCTGCGGTCGACGATGAAGCCGGCCGCGGTCTGATAGCTTGGTTTCTCGGGGATCGGGATGGCAAGCCGCTCGGCCATCACGTCGACGGGCATGCTGCCGGAAATCAGCCACGACCCGTCGTCGCGTTGCACGGCATCGGGTTCAGGAGCGCCTTCCTCGGTGCGGAATTCGCCGACGATCGCTTCCAGGATGTCGGCGTTCGTCACGATCCCTTCGAAATGCCCGTATTCGTCGATGATCAGGGCGATGTGGACCTCGGACTGCTTGATGACATCCAGCACGTCGAGGGCATCGGCCGTGTCAGGAATGACCGGGGCCTGGCGCACAAGGCGGCGGACGTCCGGCGGCTCGCCATGGATGTGGGCGTTCAGCAGATCCTTGGCCTGGATGATGCCAAGAATCTGGTCCTCTTTTCCCTCGTGGACCGGCAGGCGGGAATGGATGCTTGCGCCGATCTTGGCCCGGATCGTATCCGGGGGGTCGGTCAGGTCGATCATGTCGATGTCGCGGCGCGGGGTCATCACCGCCTTTACGGGCCGATCGCCAAGCCGCATGACGCCGGCAATCATCTCGCGCTCGCCCGGCTCGAGGACGCCAGCGCTTTCCGCCTCGGCGATCAGGGTCCGGACTTCCTCTTCGGACACGCGATGCTCAAGCTGCGGCTTGTAGCCAAGCGCGCGCAGCAGCAGCCGGCCGGAAACATCCAGGGCAAAGACCAGAGGAAAGGCGATCTTCGCCAGGATCGTCATCGCGGGTGCCACCCGGACCGCGATCCGTTCGGGCTCGCGGAGCGCGATCTGTTTGGGCACCAGTTCACCGATAATCAGCGACGCATAGGTGATGCCAGCCACGACAAGGCCGACACCCGCCGGTTCCGCGATACCCAGGGGAAGGCCCAGCGACGCCAACCAGGCCGTCAGGCGAAGCCCCAGGGTCGCGCCGGAAAAGGCGCCTGACAGGACGCCAACCAGGGTGATGCCGATCTGAACCGTCGACAGGAACTTGCCCGGATTGGCGGCCAGGGCAAGCGCCCGGCGGGAACCGATGACGTCGCGGTCGACAAGGGCCTGCAGGCGGGATCGGCGCGACGACACCACGGCCAGTTCGGCCATTGCCAACAGGCCATTCAGGAAGATCAAGGCGGCAACAACCGCGATTTCAAAGTACAGCATCAAATGCCTGGTGCCCAACCACTCCTCTGGCATTTCCCCACTGGCACTGCCCTCCTGGAGCCACCCGAGAACAAAGGAATGTCTTTTCGCTGACCAGCCGCGAGTGGAGCAAGCCGAACGATAGCATGGCGGGAGCAGGGCAAGAAGATGTGTCCTTGCTGCCAGGGCGCGTTAACCGTCGCCCATCCTTACAATTCAGCCAACTGCCGGGCGCTGTTAAGCAACGAACGCATTGACAATCACTAATTTCGTCCCTGTTGGCATGGTTATTGCTTGGGGAATCTCTGCCAGACATGGCTCCGTCTGTTCGGATCGGGCCCTCTGGCGAAGTCTCGGTGCAAGCGTTGCCCGGACATAAGGGAGATTTCGCCATGCGGATCTACGACTCGGCTTGCTGCCGGCTTGCTGCCGGCTTTGCCACGCTATCGCTTCTTGCGGTCTTGCAACTCTTCGGGGCATCGCAGACCAACGCATTTGCCTTGCGCAACGGCGATGTGGGCTGGGACGGCCCCGGACTCAATCCGTTCAAGCTGACATGGCATCTGGGCCAGGGCACCGCCGACCTTGCCAATGAGAAATCCATCATCCAGTCGGCCATCGCCGAGTGGGTCCGCTATGTCCGCCTCGACATTCACGAGAACTATGCGGTCGGGGCGCCGGATTCTCTTGATTTCTATTTCAGCGCCACCCAACCGGATGGCACGGCGTGGGGCGCGAATACCCTGGCATTGGGGTTCTATCCCGACGATGTGAACCCCAATCCGCTCGCTGGCGACATCTATTTCAACGACAATTGGACCTGGACCGCCAACACCGCCGCTGACGGCACGTGCTCGGCCGTGCTCAATACGTGCGATCTCTACTTCGTTGCCTTGCACGAAATTGGCCATGCCCTTGGTCTTGCGCATCCGATCGGCGATCTGAGCAATCTTCCGGCCGGCGCGGTGATGAGCCCCTTCTTCAATCCGGTCGACGGCAATGGTGGCACCGCCCCTGTCAATCCGGGCTTCGGCAATTTCGCCGTGCTGCAGGCGGATGACATCAATGGCATCCGGGCCATCTACGCGACCGGAGTGGGCTCGATCCCCGAACCGGCCACGCTGGCGCTTCTGGGGCTGGGCGTTGCGGGACTGGGTGTCGCCCGGCGGCGAACGACGGCGTAACGATTTCAGACAGCCCGATGCCGAAGGCGGCGGCCGCCAAAGGCCGCCGCTTTTCTTTTGCCGAGGCGGTTCTTTTGCTGGGGCGGTTGAAAATTAACCATAATAATAACGACGTATTAACCATATCATGATCGGCGTCGTTAACCATATAAAATAGTAAAATATAAATAAGAACGTGGATTGTCCCCGCCCGTCTGCGGTCAAACCGCATGCTCCTCCCTGCTGACATCTGTATGTGAAAGGGCCGCACTCGATCCGGTTCTTAAAAAAATGACTCCAATAAATGGAATTACCCCGTTTTGGGGGGGACCGGATCGTGCCACATGGCTAAGTTCACCGCTGGCGCAGTGGGCGCCTGTGGATGATGCGATTGGCAACGAACCAACAGCCTTGCGATCAGACGACGCAGCTACCGCTCAGGACGAGAGGTGAGCCATGGCCGTGATCATTGGGACCAACGACGTCGATTTCGTAGCGCCGCCGGGATTTCCGCTTGTGACGGGATGGCTGAAATCGACCAACGACGCCGACTCGATCGTGACCAATGACGGCGCCGACATCGTCAACAGCGGCGGCGGCGCGGACGTCGTCATCACTGGCCAGGGCTCCGATATCGTCGATGGCGGCGGAGGTAATGACACGATCTATGGCGACGATGCCGTCCCGGGGCTGGTTGGCGGTGATGATCACATCATCGGTGGCGACGGCGCCGACAAGATCTATGCCGGGGCCGGCAATGACCTGGTGTCGGGCGGCAAGGGCACTGATCTGATCTATGGCGGTTTTGGCGATGACCGGCTTCGCGGCGATGAAGGCGCGGATAGCATTTACGGCGAGGATGGCAACGACATCATCAATGGCGGGGCCGGGAATGATCATCTCGATGGCGGGGCCGGCAACGACCTGATCCAGGGCGGCGACGGCAGGGATGTCGTCATCGGTGGCGATGGGGACGACCTTCTTGACGGTGGTGGCGGCAATGACACCGTGTTCGGCAACGCCGGCAATGACCGGATGCGGGGCGATGCCGGCAGCGACTCGATGGATGGCGGCATCGGAGACGACCGCATGCTTGGCGGCGACGGCAATGACAGCATGAGCGGCGGCGCCGGCAGCGACATCATGCTGGGCGAGGCGGGTGCCGACGTCATGGGCGGCGGCGATGGCAATGACCAGATCGCCGGCGGTGATGGGGCCGATACCATCACGGGCGATGGCGGCGACGACTACATCTATGGTGGAAAAGGCAACGACAGGCTTGCGGGCGGTGACGGCCACGATGTCTTCCTGTTCGTCCAGGGTGACGGCGCCGCCAATGATGTCATCACCGATTGGGACTCGGGCGATGTGATCCGCCTTTGCGGCCAGCCGGAATTCACGCCCGTGAAGATCCAGTTCATCGTGGCCGACAACAATGACACCGCGGTGGATGATGTCTATATCCTGTTCAACAACGGCCAGAAGTTGACCATCTTGAATGCGGCGTCGGATTTCGCCGAGGGTCTCGATTTCACACCCAATTTCGCAGGCAATGCCGTCGCTCAGGGTGCCAACGCCGATGATTTCGTCTGGGCGCTGACTTGCCCGCCGATCGAATGCACGGTGCCGAACGTGCCGAACGTGCCGATGCCCTTCGACTTCTGGAGCATGCGGGCCTGATCCGCCGGCAGGAACGGCGGCGCGATGCAGGGCGCCGTCAGGCCTCGATGGTCAATCCGGCCGGCCCGGATGACAGATGCCCGATGATCCGGGCTTGCGCGAAACCATCATGGCTGAAGATCCGCAGTACCGCCGCGGTGGCATCAGGCGTGCAGGCCACAAGCAGGCCGCCCGAGGTCTGCGGGTCGGTCAGGATGTCGCGGCTGGTGGCGGGAAACCCGTCGGGCAGGCGTATTTCGTGGCCATAGCTTCGCCAGTTGCGCCCTGATGCGCCGGTCACATGGCCGGCCTTGGCCAGCGATTCCGCCAACGGCATCAGCGGAAGACTTGGCCAGACAAGGGTCGCTCGCAGCGACGCGGCACGGGCAATTTCCAGCGTATGGCCGGCCAGGCCGAAGCCTGTGACATCGGTCAGGGCGTGCACGTCTGGCATTTCGGCCAGTACCGCGCCGGGCCGGTTGAGCTGGGTCGTCGTTTCGATCAGCTGGCGGTAGCCATCGGCGGAAAGAGCGCCTTTCTTGTAGGCGGCGGAATAAAGCCCCACCCCCAGCGGCTTGCCAAGGATCAGCGCGTCGCCCGGCCGGGCTGTGCTGTTGCGCTTGATGGTGCGCGGATTGCCAAGCCCAAGGACGACAAGCCCGTAAATCGGCTCGACCGAATCGATGCTATGGCCACCGGCGACCGGGATTCCGGCCTCGGCGCACACGCTTTCGCCACCGCGTAGAATGGCCCCGATGACCTCGGGCGGCAGCTTGTCGATCGGCATTCCGACGATCGCCAGAGCCAGGATCGGGCGGCCCCCCATCGCATAGATATCCGAGATGGCGTTGGTGGCGGCGATGCGGCCGAAGTCGAACGGGTCATCGACGACCGGCATGAAGAAATCAGTGGTGGCAATGATGGCAAGATCATCAGTCAGCCGATAGACGGCGGCATCGTCGCTTGTCTCGGTCCCGACCAGCAGCTCGGGCGGAACCGGCAGGGCGGTCTGGCGTCGCAGAATGCTGGTCAGAAGGGCAGGGGCAATCTTGCAGCCGCAGCCGCCACCATGGGCAAGCGAGGTGAGCCTTGGCACACCTGGTCCGGCGGTCGGGGTGGATTGGACTGCATCGGCGATGGTCATGGCCTTGATCCCTGATGTCGCAAGCGTGTTATCAAAGTCCGATACAATAGTCCCCGGCTGCCGGGCTGAAAAGCGAACGGCATGGGTTTACGCGAGCGGTGCTCTGGGCAGCCCGGTCACGGTAGGCTATAGGCTATGAGTCGGAATGCGGGCCGGGCATGCCCGCCACGGCCAAAGGGAAAGCCACGGCCAGAGGGGAAAATCTGTGAGTTCCATCTATATCGCTGGGATCGGGATGACGCGACTGGGCAAGTTTCCGACGCGTTCGGTCAAGGACATGACCCGCGAGGCGGTCAACGCCGCTCTCGACGATGCCGGCGCCTCGATCGCCGATCTCGATTATGCGTGGTTCGCGAACACGCGCCAGGCGCTGCTCGAAGGGCAGAACGTGATTCGCGGCCAATGTGCCCTGCGCGCCATGGGGATCGAGGGAATCCCCATCATCAACGTCGAGAACGCCTGCGCCTCGTCGACCACTGGTCTCAACCAGGCTGTCGCCACGCTGAAGGCGGAAATGGCGGATGTGGCGCTGGTGGTCGGGGCCGAGAAGATGTTCTTTCCGGAAAAAAAGGAAGCGATGTTCACCGCATTCCTTGGCGGGACCGACATCTATGGCATCGATGACATGCGCCGCCTTCTGAAGCGGGTGGGCGCCGGCATTGCGCCGCCCGGCGCGGATTCAAGCGATGGCGACCTCCATTCCTTTTTCATGGATTATTATGCGGCGTTCGCCCGCGCCCATATGAAGCGGTTCGGGACACGGATCGAGCACTTGGCCAAGGTAGCGGAGAAGAACCATCATCACTCGACCATGAACCCGCTGGCGCAGTATCAGGTCGAGATGGCGGCCGAAGCGGTTCTGAAGGACAAGATGATCGCCTGGCCATTGACCCGGTCGATGTGCGCACCGATCAGCGACGGCGCCGCCGCGGCCGTGGTCTGCACCGAAGCGGGCCTTGCCCGCCTGGGCGGTGATCGCGGGCGGGCCGTCCGCATCCTTGCCCAGGTGCTGGTCAGCGGCACGGATCGCTCGCCTGACGACTGGGCCGCGCATCTCGGCCGTCGCGCCGCCCGGCTTGCCTACGAAAAAGCGGGCCTTGGGCCGGATGACATGGACATGGCCGAAGTTCATGATGCGTCCGCCTTTGCCGAGATCGTGCAGATCGAGAATCTTGGTTTCTGCCCGATGGGCGAGGGTGGCGAGACGACAGCGCGGGGCGAGACGACCCTGGGTGGCCGAATTCCGGTCAACACGTCGGGTGGGCTGCTGAGCAAGGGGCATCCCATCGCTGCCACGGGCCTCATTCAGCTGCATGAACTGGTCGCCCAGTTGCGGGGTGAAGCCGGCCGCCGCCAGGTGGAAGGCGCCCGGCTGGCCGTTGCCGAAAACGGCGGCGGTGTCATCGGAGTCGAAGAGGCGGCCATGGCCGTCACTATTCTTGGCAAGAACTGAACAACGCATCTGGAGATCGAAGCGCCATGAGCCGTTTGCCCCTGCTGCCTGCTGACAAGCTGACACCCCGCCAAAAGGAGGTTCACGACGCCATCATATCGGGTCCGCGCGGCCAGGTGCTGGGGCCGCTTGCCGTCTGGCTCTACAGCCCCGATCTGGCCGACCGGGCCCAGAAGCTTGGCGAATACGTGCGGTTCAACACGGCTCTCGAACCCAGGCTTTCGGAAATGGCGATCCTTGTGGTGGGGCGGCACTGGGATTGCCAGTTCGAATGGTACGCCCATGAACCGATTGCCGCCCGCCAGGGTCTGGCGCGTTCGACGATCGAATCGCTCCGGGTGGGCAAGCGGCCCGAAGGCATGAAGCCGGACGAGGCGGCGGTCTTCGATTTCGCGACCGAGTTCTTTCGCACCCACAAGGTTTCCGACAAGGCCTATGCGGCGGCCCGTCAGGCCTTCGGCGAGAAGGGCGTTGTCGACCTGATCGGCATTCTTGGCTATTACTCGCTGGCCGCGATCACCCTCAATGCTTCGGAAACGCTGCCGCCGGGCGAGCAGCCGCTGAAGCCGCTGCGCTGAGCGGCCGGGCCGGCCAGGAGCGTGTGGCATGAGGGCGGTAACCAACGTTGCAGGCGAACGTGGCCCGACACTGCGGGTCTGCGATGTTCCCGATCCCAAGCCAGGCCCGCAGGATGTGCTGGTCCGGGTGCGGGCGGCAGGGGTCAATCGTGCCGATCTTCGCCGTCGCCAGCAGCATTTCCCGGTGCAGGCCGGCACGCCCGAGATCGCCGGGCTTGAGATCGCGGGCGAGATCGTCGCGGTCGGGATCAGGGTCAAGGGCTTTCGACCGGGTGACCGGATCATGGCAATGGCCAATGGCGGCTATGCCGAACTGGCCGCGATCGATCACCGCATCGTCTTGCGGGTGCCCTCGGATATGGGCTGGGTCGAGGCGGCGGCCGTGCCGGTCCTCTATCAGACGGCGTTCGATGCCGTCTGCACCAACGGGAAACTGCGCCGTGGCGAAACGGTGCTGATCCACGCGGTTTCGTCCGGGGCCGGGCTTGCCTGTCTCCAGATGGCAAAGGCGCGGGGGGCGGGGATGGTGCTTGGCACGTCGACATCGGCAAAGAAGCTGGCGCGGCTCCGCGACCTTGGCCTTGATGTCGGCATCGACAGTCAGACCGAAAGCTTCGCCGAGGTGACCCGCCAGAAAACCGCAGATCGTGGCGCCAATCTGGTGATCGACAATGTCGGGCGCGGCGTCCTGGCCGGGACGATGGCCTGCACGGCCCTGGGGGCGCGGATAGTCTCGGTCGGCCGCATGGGGGGGCAGACCGATCAGATTGATCTCGACCTGCTGGCGTTGCGACGCCTGTCCTTGATCGGCGTCACCTTCCGCACCCGCAGCATCGCCGAGAAGGCACAGATCCGCCGCCGGTTCGAAGCCGAGGTGATGCCCGATATCGCGGCGGGCCGCCTGCGACCCGTGATCGACCGCACGTTTCCGCTCGATCAGGCGCTCGAGGCGCAGACCTACATGGCGTCGAATGCCCATCTGGGAAAAATCATCCTGACCGTCTGACCGCGTCATGAATTCGGGCAGCAGCGCTATCTGGAAAGGACAGACATGAGCGGACCGCTGACGGGAATCCGGGTCGTCGATCTGACCGCCGTGTGGTTCGGACCCTTTGCCGCACAGATGTTGGGCGATCTGGGGGGCGACATCATCAAGATCGAACCCCTGAGCGGCGATACGTCGCGCGGCCTGGGCCGGGCGCGAAATCCCGCCATGTCGCCCCAGTTCATCAACGTCAATCGGAACAAGCGTGCCATCGCTGTCGATCTGGCGCGCCCCGAGGGCAAACTGATCCTGGCCCGCCTGGTCCGCGATGCCGATGTGTTCATGCTCAACCTGCGGCGCAAGCCGGCGGCGCGGCTAGGTGTCAGCTATCGCGATATCGCCCGTGTCAACCCGCGGATCATCTACTGCGCCTGCGTCGGGTATGGGCGCAAGGGGACCTATGCCGACCGCCCCGCCTATGACGATCTGATCCAGGGTGCGTCGGGCCTGGCCGCGATGCTGGGCCGGCATCTGGGGACCGAGCCGCGCTATGTGCCGGCTGGCATTGCCGACAAGACGACCGGCTTGCATGCCGTCGTCGGCATTACGTCGGCGCTTGTCCATCGGGCCCGCACCGGCGAGGGGCAGGAGATCGAGGTGCCGATGTTCGAGGTCATGTCGGCGTTCAATCTGGCCGATTACATGTATGGCATGACCTTTGTCCCGCCGACCGGCGAGGCGGGATTCGACCGCACGATGTCACCCCATCGGCGGCCTTACCGCACCAAGGACGGACATATCTGCGCGCTTTGCTACACGGACCGCCATTGGCAACGCTTCTTCCAGATCGCCGGGCGGCCCGATCTGGCCGCCGATCCGCGCTACACCACGTCCGAAGGGCGCATTGCCAGCATCGACGAGCTTTACGTGCTGTTCAGCGACATCATGCAGACCCGGACCAGCGCCGAATGGGTGACGCTGCTGTCCGAGGCCGATATCCCGGTGGCGCCCCTGTGGCGGGGCGAGGATCTGTTCGATGACCCGCACCTGCGGGCGTCAGGCCTGCTTCGCGAAGTGGACCACCCGAGCGAAGGGCGCATCCGGCAGGTCGGCTTTCCGGTCGAATTCAGCAAGTCGCCTGCCAGCATCCGCCGGCCGACGCCAAGGCTTGGCGAGCACACGGTCGAAGTGATGCGTGAGGCGGGTTACGATCCCGCCGAGATCAGGGCCCTGGCCGACGCCGGCGTGATCCGCACCCGCGACGGCGACATCGGCTGACGGTCAAGGCTCGGCGCGCCAGCGCGCGAAGTCCTCGGCCAGATCGCGGACCGATGTCTCGAACACCCGCCGCCCCGCCGCAGCGCTGGCGAGGCCAGGGTTGGACCCGATCCGGCCGTCCGGGAAACGGTGGCGAAAATCATCGGCGTCGGTGAATTCGCCGGTCGGCGCAAGCGGTGGATCCAAGGTGGCCGGCCGGGCGGCATCAGGATGAAGATGCCACGTCAAGGCCACCTCGGATGGTGTCGCGTGGCTGCCCTCGGCATCGCCGAACAGCTCTTTCGACAGGGCGGCGATGGCGGGGGTCTGCCACCAGTTCTTCAGGCGGCAGCGGATGGCGGGATGGTTGCCGCCCGTCTGCAGGCTCGAGTCTGCATAGACTTCGGAAAAGGCCGCGGTCACGGCCGGGATGTTGCCGCCATGGCCGTTGATGAAATAGAAGCGTTTGAAGCCGTGCCGGGCCAGGGAGACGATGCAATCGTGAACGACCGCGATCAGGGTCGAAGGACGCAGCGTCATCGTGCCGGCGAATGCCAGGTGATGCTGCGCCATGCCGACGGCAAGAACCGGGCCGACCATGGCGCCGGTCGTCTCGCCAACGCCCCGGGCGATCGCCTCGGCGTTCAAGGCATCCGTGCCCATCAGGCCGTTCGGGCCGTGCTGCTCGATCGAGCCGATGGGCATGATGATGACATCGGCGGTTTCGAGATAACGCTCGACATCACGCCACGTCTGAAGATCAAGGCGCATCCCGTTCACCGGCCGCTGGTTTGCATAAGGCCACTGTGGCCCGATGCCTGGCGCGAGGCAAGCCGTCTCGATGGCTGGCGATGGTCATGAGCCGGCTCGATCCAGACCGGTTTCTGCGCGCGGCATTCGCGGCGGCGATTGCTGCCGTTCACCCGGCTCGCTGTCTGGCGGGCCATCTGCCCCTTGCGGATCTGGCATCGTCGAATGGGCGCGTCGTGGTGGTGGGCGCAGGCAAGGCGGCAGCCGCTATGGCGCGGACCGTCGAAGACGCTGGGACGGTCCGCTTGACGGGCTGGTGGTGGTTCCCCATGGCAGCCGGCTGGCAAGCCGCCGGATCGAGGTGGTCGAAGCCGGCCACCCGGTTCCCGACCGCGCCGGCGAGGCTGCAGCGCGCCGCATCCTGGCCAAGGTGGATGGCCTTGGCGAACGGGACCATGTCCTGTGCCTGATTTCCGGCGGCGGCTCGGCGCTTCTTGGCCTTCCTGCGGCGGGGCTCGATCTTGCCGACAAGCAGGCGATCAATCGGGCGTTGCTTGCGGCCGGCGCCGGGATTGCCGAGATCAACTGCGTGCGCAAGCATCTTTCCGCCATCAAGGGGGGGCGGCTTGCTCTGGCCTGTGGCGGGGCGCGGGTGACGACCCTCGCGATCTCGGACGTTCCTGGCGACGATGCCAGCATCATCGCCTCGGGCCCGACCGTTCCGGATTCGACCACCTGTGCCGACGCCGTGGCCGTGCTGCGCCAATACGCCATCGCCGTGCCCGATCGGGTCTGGCGCCATCTGGCGGCGACCGCAGTGGCGGAAACGCCGAAACCGGGCGATCCGCGCTTCGCGCGGTTCCAGTTCGGCTGATTGCCAGCCCGCGCCTGGCGCTTCAGGCGGCGGCCGATTTCGCGTGCGCAGGGCGTCATTCCGATTGTCATTGGCGATTGGATCGCGGGCGAGGCGCGGGCTGCCGCCCTGGCCTTGGCGATGCTTGCCCGGGTCTTTGCCGATGGCGGCCGGACCCGGCCGCGCCCCTGTGTGTTGCTCTCGGGTGGTGAAGCGGGTGTCGTGGTCCGGGGCAAAGGGCGTGGCGGCCGTTGCACCGAGCTGCTTCTGGCCATGGCCCTTGCCCTGGACGGCGCGCCGGGCATCTGGGCGCTTGCCGCGGGAACTGACGGGCTGGACGGGACCGGTCCCCATGCCGGCGCGGTTCTCGGGCCCGACAGCCTTTCGCGTCTGCGCGGGCTGGGGGCCGATCCCCTGGCGCTTCTTGCCGATAACGACAGCTTTGCCGCGTTCGAGGGCCTGGGCGATCTGGTGACCACCGGCCCCACCGCCACCAATGTCAGCGATTTCCGGGCGATCCTGGTGGATGCGTCCGCTAGCGGGTGCCCCGCATGATCTCGGCCGGGTGAAGGATGAAGGCCTCGACCGGCTGGCTGATGTTCTTCAGCATGATCGAACCGAGCGGGCGCAACGGATAGCGTTGGTCAAGCCGGTCTTGCGTTGCCGCTGAGAGGGCGATTTCGCCGGCCTTTGCCGCGTCGGCAAGCCGGGCCGCGAGAATGGTCGTCTGCCCGTCGGCGGTGTAGATCCAGCGTTCGTCCGCCCGCCCGCCAAGCCGGGTGAGCCCGACCAGAGCCGGGCCCGAGGCAAGTCCGCCATGGAAGTTGAGAGCCGTCACCGTGGCATCCGCATTCAGGCGCGCCGCAATGTCGAACAGCGCAATCGCCGTCTCGACCGCGGTGATGGCGTGGCGCGCCGGCTTGTCGTCCTGGAACACCGCCATCAATCCATCGCCGGCTGTCTGGGTGATGTCGCCGCCCGCATCGTGAATGCGATCGTGAAAGGCCGAGAAGTACCGTTCGGTCAGCGACGTGATGGCCTGCATTCCGTGCCGCTCGGTCAGTGCCGCATAGCCGGCGATATCGAGGAACAAGACCGAGACATCGATCACCCGCCGTTCGAGGTCGGTGAACGGCGCCTGGGTGCCCACCGTGCGCCGCACGGCGTTGGGCACGAATTTCGACAATTGCTCTTCCCGTTCCGTTGCCGACCGGATGACGTCGCTCAAGGCCCGGCGAAGCTGCAAAGAGCTGCGGATTCGGGCGCGCAATTCGCGGGGATCGACCGGCTTGGTCAGGAAATCGTCGGCCCCGGCATCCAGGCCCTTGACCCGTTCCTCGACCGCGCCAAGCGCCGTGACCATGATGACCGGAATAAGCCGTGTTGCAGCCGCCTGCTTGATCTGGCGGCAGGCGGCATAGCCGTCCAGGACTGGCATCATCACATCCAGAAGAATCATGTCGGGGCGGTGCCGATCGGCCTGTTCGATCGCTTCCTTGCCGTTCATGGCGGTGATGATCTCGAAGCCAAGCGGCTCAAGCTCCTGCTCAAGGAGATCGATGTTGATCGGGTCGTCATCGACAATCAGGACACGCGGGCGGCTGGTCATGATTCCGGGGGTTCGAGAAATCGTTGGACACAGGCAAGCAGTTCATCCTCGTCGATCGGCTTGGCGAGGTAATCGCCGCAACCGGCCTCAAGCGCCGATTTCCGGTCTTCCGGCATTGCGAATGCGGTGACGGCGACAATGGGCACGTGGCGAAGCACGGGGTCGGCCTTCAGGCGTCGCGCCACTTCCCATCCATCAACCTCGGGCAAGGCCAGGTCAAGCAGGATCAGGTCCGGATGGGCGGCAGCGGCCTGTGCCAGGGCCTCGATTCCCGTGCTGGCCGTCACGAGGGCATAGGTGTCTTCCAGGATCTGCACCAGAAGATCACGATTGTAGGCAACATCCTCGACAATCAAGATGGTTTTTCGTGGCGGCATGACGTTACGGCCGGTCGGCATCGGCCGGTGCAAGAACGGGCGGCGCAAGAACGGGCGGGGCCCGCATTGGCAGGGCCAGGGTGAATGTCGAACCGGCACCGTAGGTGGATTCCACCCGGATGTCGCCGCCCAGGATGCGCGCCAGCCTGCGGCTGATGGTCAGGCCAAGGCCGGTGCCGCTGCTGGGTCGGCCCGCGGTCCCGTCCACCTGGCGGAATTCTTCGAAAATCGTCTCGATCTGGTCGGCGGGAATGCCGATGCCGGTGTCGGCCACGCTTACCTCAAGGACGCCTGCCGTTTCGCGCGCCATAACCACGATTCGGCCGTTTGGCGTGAACTTGACCGCGTTGCTCAGCAGGTTCATGACGATCTGGCGAAGCTTGCCCTCGTCGGTGTAGACCGCCGGCAGGTGGCGGCCGAAATCGGTCATCAGCTGAACCCGGTCCGCCGGCAGAAGCGGCTCGACCGTCGCAACGCAGGATTCGATCAGCGCCGGGACCGAGACGGAAACGCAGTTCACGTCGATCCGGCCCGATTCGATCTTGGATAGATCGAGAATCGCGTTGATCAGGGCCAGCAGCTGTTCGGAACTCTTCAGGATCTTTTCCAGGTTCTCGGTCTGCTTGGCGGGCAGGATGTCGCGCGATCGGCGCATGACGATGCGGGTGAAGCCGATGATGGCATTCATGGGGGTGCGCAGTTCGTGGCTCATGCTGGCCAGGAACTGGCTTTTGGCCCGGGTCGATGCTTCGGCCAGTTCCTTGGCATGGCGAAGTTCCTCTTCGGCCCGCTTGCGATCCGTGATGTCGCGCACGATGCCGCTGTAATGGCGGCTTTCGCCGGTGAGAAAGGTGGACAGCACCACCTCGATCGGGAACTCGTTTCCGTCACGCCGCAAGCCGGTCAACTCGATCGCGTGCCCAAGCAGGCGCGGCTGGCCGCCGGCCGCCAGGCGGGCCAGACCGCTGTTGTGGCCGCTTCGCAGCCGTTCCGGCATGATCCGGTCGAGTTTTGAATCGACCATGTCGCTGGCCGGCCAGCCGAAGATTATTTCGGCGCTGCGGTTCCAGGATGTGATGCGCCCGGTCGAATCGATGGTGATGATGCCATCGGCGGCGGATTCGGTCAGGGCGCGATAGCGTTCCTCGCTTGACCGAAGCGCCTGTTCCATCTGCATGCGCTCGGTGATGTCGTTGAACGAGCTGACCAGAAGCGGATCGCCCCTGAACAGTACGACCTGGCTGGAAACCAGCCCCCAGAACTCGCGCCCAGACGGTGTGTGATAGCGGACCTCCTCGGACCGCAAAAAGCCGTCCTTGCGAATTTTGGCTATCAGCCGGTCGCGGTCTGCGGGGTCGACATAGAAATCGGCGGTCGGATGGCCGATCGCGGTGCGGGGGTCCATGTCGAACAGCCTGCCGGCGGCGCGATTGGCATCGATGACCGTTCCCTTGACCGGGTGCGTGATGACGACGGCCAGCGGCAGGGTATCGAGGATGGCCCGCAGCCGCTCCTCGCTTTCCCGCAGCTCGCTGGTCCGTTCCTTGACCCGGCTCTCGAGCGCCACATTGGCTTCCTCAAGGGCGTGATGGCGTTCGCGGTTCCGGTATGCCTTGTAGACAAAGAAGACGATGAAAATGCTGAGCCCGAACTGGATCACGGCAACCAGCACGGCATGGGCCGTCTGCTCGGCCAGGACCGTCCGCAGCGGTCGCGCGTCCACCGTGATCGACAGCCGGCCGATGGGCTACCCGCCGATCTCGATGATCCGTTCGGCCGACTGGATATGGGGTCCGGCCGAGGGCGTGCCGGCTTCAAGGAAACGTCCCCCGATCTCGGAATCGATCCGGACATGGAGGACGCGCCGGTCCAGCATGATCGAGTTGAGCAGCGGTTCGCCCAATTGCGGCACCAGGTTCCAGACCGGCTGTGCCATGCCCAGGGCAAGCACTGTCGCCATCCGTTCCACATCGTCACGGAATGCGGTCTCTAGATTCTTGCGCTGAACATAAAGGGTGTGCGCCGTGGTCAGGAGCAGTGGCACGACCAGGGCGGTGACCAGTGCCGCCGGGGTCAGAAGCGTGCGAAGGGGACGCATCGGTTCATCCTGGGGCTCATCCTGGGTTGCCTGGGCGGGTTCGCAATCGAACGCGACCGATGACGCAGGCATGAAATGGCACAAGTATATATCGTGTATCGGCCCTGGCGATGGCGGCTGTCAATGCGGTTGGGAATCGGGCCATCGGCGCGCTATCATAGGGACATGAATCCGGTGGTGACGAAAGGCAACACCAGGCGATCCGGCGTCGGGCATGGCGCGCAAGGGCGGCGGTTGCTGCCGCTGATGTTCGGACTGGCCGCATGCTTGGCGGCGGCCGTCGCGCTTGATGACGGCGTGGCATTCGCGCAGGGCGCCCGGGTGCGGGTCTCCGACAATGATTGGCCGCCCTATTTCTTCGGCGGCGCACCAAGCAGCCCGCCCGGCGTCGCCAAGGAAATTCTCACGACCTGCCTGCCGCGGGGCGGCCTGCCGTTCGCGTTCCAGCACTTTCCATTACCCCGCATGACGGCCAGCATGCAGTCGGGTGCGCTCGACGTCGCTATCTATTCGCGCAAGCCCGAACGCGACGCCTACCTCGTCTATGGCAGCGAGCCGCTGTTCTCCGAGGTCTATCGGCCGATCGTCCGCGCCGACAGCACCATTCGCATCGAGCGGATTTCCGATTTTGATCGCCTTCGCCTGGGCCACCAGGCTGGGCTTGTCTATTCCGACGACTTCTTCGGTATGTCCAGGCGCGCCAGCGTCTGGGCACTCTCGACATCACGACCGAGAACGAGTCGAACATCCGCAAGCTGGCGGCCGGGCTGATCGATGTTTTCGTCAACATTGAATCGGCCGTGCGCTGGGATGCCCGCAGGCTGGATCTGGCAGACAGCCTCAAGGTGATCGAATTCGATGTGCAGCGGGCGGATTACTTTGTCACGGTCTCGCGGGCATCGCCTCGGGTCGGGGACAAGGCGGCCTTTGTCGCCAGCGTTGACGACTGCATCCGCGAGATCAAGGCCGATGGCCGCTATGAATCGATCCTGGCGCGCTATCGCTAGTTGTGGAGCCTCAAGAGGTTGTCCTCGGTGAGGGCGAGGCGACTGATAGGTGTATTGGAGTCTATGCCGCCATGGGGTCGGTGCCAATTGTATCGGTGGAGCCAGACGGGCAATTCATCGGCGCGACGATCTGAGTTGGGATAGGCCTGGGCATAGGCCCATTCTCTGAGAGCGGTCTGGATGAAGCGCTCGGCCTTTCCATTGGTTTTGGGGGTGTAGGGTTTTGTTCGGATGTGCTTGAGCTTGAGGCGCCGGCAGGCCCGGGCGAAGGCTCGGGCCATGTAACAGGGGCCGTTGTCGGTCATGACGCGGGTGACGGTGACGCCGAGGCTCTTGTAATAAGCGATGGCAGCCTTGAGGAAGGCGGTGGCGCTCCTGGCCTTTTCGTCCGGCCTGATCTGGCTGAAGGCGACGCGCGAGGCGTCGTCGATGCAGACATGGACGAACTCCCAGCCGACGCCCCGGCCGCTGGCCCGTCCGGTGCTCTGACCGGTTCGGTCGCCGGTGACGCGATGGCCCGGGCGCTCGAAACGCCCGAGTTTCTTGATGTCGATGTGGATCAATTCGCCGGGGTGTTCGCGCTGGTAGCGCCGCACGGGTGCGGCCGGATCGAGGGCCTTCAGCCTGTTCAAACCCAGGCGCTTCAGAACCCGGCTGACCGTCGCGGGCGAGACGCCGACTTCCTTGGCGATATGCGAGGCTGGGCGCCGTTCCCGCCGCAGCGCTTCAATCCGATCGACGGTCTCTTGCGGCGTCGGGCGATGCAGGCGGTGCGGCCTTGAGCTGCGATCCTGAAGGCCCGCCAGGCCCTCGGCCTGGAAGCGTGCCACCCATTTGCGGACTGTCCGCGAACAGACGCCCGCGGCTTCGCTGACGGATGCCAGCCGTTGACCGCTCAACACCTGCCGCACAATTCGCTCTCGACCATGCGGCGTCAGACGGGCATTCTTATGCATGTCCATTCGGCTCTCCTGTGAGGATCGCTGCGGCTTTGACACCTTCAGCTTCCTCCAGACAGGCCGAATGGACAACCTCTTGAAAGCTCACAGCTAGGGACTTGGTTGCGGTTGTGCCAGCCGCATCCAGGTCAGTTCGTGCTTGTTATGGTGCAGGTGGATCAGCTGCCCGCCCGGCAAGGCGGCGAACGCCGCCTGGGCGGCGCGATCGGTTTCACCCTGGAACTTGATCGTGCAGACGATGTTGCGGGCAAGGCCGGAGTCGAGCCAGGTTCGGATCAGCCGGTAAAGCCGCATCGGATAGCAGACGATGTCGCTGAACAGCCAGTCGACCGGCCCGATATCCGCGGGAGCGAGAGCGAACGCACTTGTCAGGCGGGTGCTGACAAGCGGGTTTGCGGCGACGGCCGGGGCAAGCGGCGCCTTGTCGACGGCGATGACGCGGGCGCCAAGCCGGGCCAGGGCGTAGGTCCAGCCGCCCGGGCTGGCGCCAAGATCAAGGCAGGTCTCGCCCGGGCCGGGGCGGCGGTCGGCCAGGGTCAGGGCTTCCCACAGCTTGAGATAGGCCCGGTTGGGCGGGCCGCTTTTGTCTTCGACGAATTTCGGCTCGCCATTCGGGAAGGGGCTTGAACAGCGCGCCGCCGCGACAAGAAGCCCCGGCTTGAGCAGGGTCCATGAGCCGAGCGGCGCGCTTGGCGCCGGCGCCGGGAAGGCAAGCGGCTTGGCGCTGACCACGGGAAGCCTGGACTGGATCAACGCGCTGCGACGGTGAAGCATGGCCGAATAGAGGCACCAGTTGCGCTGGATGGCGCGCAGGGCCGTGGCGGCTTCGCCGATCGATGCGAAGGGAATGGCGACCGGGTCGCGCCAGACATTGGCGGCCCAGGCGACGGGCTTTGGCGGGCCGGGCGAAAAATAGAGCCGCCCAATCTGGCGCGTGGGCGGCCCTATTTCACTCAGAAGCTCAGCCTCGAATTCGGCTGGAGCAAGATAACCGGTCTCGCCAAGCGGCCCGGCTGGCGGTCCGTCGGCCGGCGGTCCGGCCCTGTCTGGCTGGGCTATTTTGCGTCTGGGATGCGGATCATGCCGGCGGCTTGCCACCGAGCGATTTCCTTGTCGTTGTAGCCAAGCTCCCGCAGCACATCCTGCGTATGCTGGCCATGGATCGGCGGTGCCGAACGGGTCGAGCGGGCAAAGCCGCCGAAATGGATCGGCATGGCGATCCCCGGCACCTTGCCATAGCGCGGGTGATCGGCCACCAGCACCATGTGCCGGGCAAGAACTTGCGGATCGGCCAGGATGCGATCGACCGTGTTGATCGGCGCGCAGGGCACGCCCGCCTTGGCCAGCATGTCGATCCACTCTGCCGCCCGGCGTCCTTTCAGGATCGATTCGGTCAGGGCCACCGTTTCGGCGAAGTTCTTGACCCGATCGGCGTTGGTGGCGTAGCGGGGATCGGCCTTGAGTTCCGAGCGGCCCGCCGCATCGCAGAATCGCTGCCACAACGCATCGTTTCCGCAGGCCAGAAGCACGAAATCGTCGGCGGTCGAGAACACCTGATAGGGCGCGATCGATTCATGCGCCGATCCGGCGCGGCCCGGGATCTTGTGATCCGTCCAATAGATCTGGAACGTATAGGCCAGGAACATCAGCGCGGTTTCCATCAGGGAAACCTCGAGATAGCGGCCCTGGCCGGTGGCTTCGCGGTCGCGCAGCGCGGCCAGGATGCCGATCACGGCGTTCATGCCGGTCGCCTGATCGAGCGGCGAGAACGCGGCGCGAACCGGGGCGCCGCCCTTTTCGCCGGTGATGCTCATGATGCCGCTGAAGGCCTGCAGCGCCAGGTCGTAGCCGGGCAGGGGCGCGCGCGGGCCGGTCCGGCCATAGCCCGAGACCGACGTATAGATGATGCGCGGATTGATTTTCCGGATCGACTCGTAGTCAATGCCCAGCCGGCCGGCCGCGCCGGTGCGGTTGCTTTCCAGGAAGACGTCGGCCTTTTTCACCAGCTTGTAGAGAATGGCCTTCGATTCGGGCGTCTTGAGATCGAGCGCGATGCTGCGCTTGCCGCGATTGACGCTCAGGAACACGGCGCCGTCGGTGCCGGTGAATGGCGGCCAGCCACGGGAATCATCGCCAAGCTTGGTCGGCTCGACCTTGATGACGGTGGCGCCGAGTTCGGCCAGATACTGGGTGCAAAGAGGGCCGGCAAGAACCTTGGTGAGATCGACCACGGTCACGCCCTTCAGGGGCGAATACATCGACCCGTCGGAGCGGATCTCGGTCGCCTCGGCATTGGAAAGGGCCGGGACCGGCCGGCTGCGCGCGGCGGCAGCGGGTCTGGCCTTGGCACGGGTTGTGCGCTTCGGAGCGGTCTTGGCTTTTGCTTTGGCCTTGGTTTTGGTCTTGGCTTTGGCCTTGGTCTTGGCGACAGCCTTTCGCCGGGGCGGCTTGCTGGCTGTTTTTCGAGTGCTTTTCCGTGCCTTGCGTCGTGCTGCTGCCATGATGTCTCCTCACGCCTCCCGCCCTGAAACCAATTCGGGCGGGCAGGAAGTTAAACCGGATAGCCGGGAAGTGAAAGCCCAGGAAGGGGCGGCCCAGGGGAAGACTGACCGATCCAGGTGCGCAGTTCTGGCACCCGGCATCTGCGCGGCGCGTCACAGCCGGGGTCAGGCCACGATTCAGGGGTCAGCTGCCGGACCGCCGAGCTTCCGTCAGTATGAAGTTCAGCAGCTTCTTGCCATCGTAACCCTTCTTGTCGATGTCGGCGATCCACTCGTCCCACACCGGCTGGGCAGCTGTGTTGATGATCGTCTTGACAGAGTCGTCGGAATAGGTGACGGCCGTCAGACCCTTCCTTTTTCGGAAGGTGTCATCGCCTTCACCCTCGATGTCGTCATAGGCCTTGATTCCGGCCGTGATGGATCCGGCGACCGAATCAACCAGAAGTTTCTGATATTGGTCCGGAAGCTTGTTCCAGGCGTCGATATTGGCGGCAACGAACGATGCGCCGATGCCAAGCGGCAGGTTGGTCGTGTACCAGTCGGATATCTCGAACAATTTATACGTATAGAGCGCATAGCTGGGCAGCGTGACCGCGTCGATAAGGCCGCGTTCAAGGGCGCCATAGACCTCGGGCGTGGGCATCGTCGTGGGCACCATGCCAAGGCTGCGCAAGGCCTGCCCGACGCCGCCCAAGGCCCGCACCCGCCGGCCGCGCAGGTCGGCAAGATCCTGCGGCGGTTTGCCTTTGCCCATCATCTTGTAGGCGGGAAGCAGCCCCGGCAGGTAGATCCGCGCCTTCCATTGTTGAGCCTCTTTCATGATTTCAGGCAGCTGGTAATAGGCCAGCATGGTGCGCGCCTGCACCGCAAGATCACCCAGCGGCAGGGAGGGGAGATCGAAAATCGTCAGGGCAGGCGTTTTACCGGGATGGAACGAGGGTGTGACTAGCGCCATCTCGAACGCGCCGATGGAAAGGCCGTCCAGGTTCTCTTTGGCCGGCGAGAGGGTGCCGCTGTAATGGACCTTGATATCGAAATTGCCATCCGTCGCCTTTGAAACGATCGTCGAAAGACCTTCATCCATGAGCGAGGTAATGCCGCGCCCGCGCGTATAGGTGGAGAGATTCCATGTCAGCTTGGGGCCCGAGACCTGAGCGGCCTCGGCGCTGGTCACCGGCATCGCAATGGCCGCAAGCGCGGCACCGACGCAGGTTGCTGCCATCACGGCTGGGCGGATCTTCATCGGGCTGGGTCCTTTCCGGAGGTTCTGACGACTAGAGAAACCGAACCGTGGCGAACAGCGTTTCGATCGAATGCCGGTCGCGGGCAAAATGATAGAGACGCGTTCCCGTGTAGACGATGAGATAAAGCCTACCATCTTTCACCGCGCCGATGGCAAGACCCTGGCGGTCCACCTGGTCGCGGGTGGTGACGGTAAACTCGAGAAGCATGCCGGCCGCCGTTCCCATCGCTGCGGGCTTGATGCTGAGGTACCTGAAGCTCGTTCCTGCCAGGCCACGGACCATCGTGGCCTCGAACAGCTCGGCAATGTCGGCTTCGCTCATCGTCTTCCGAAAGACCGGCAGTGGCGGCGGGGTTGGCGTGCCGGTCGGCTGGCGCGCGGCCAGGGGCTCGCCATCGGTAATGCCGATATAAAAGGTAAGTGTATTGAGGGTCAGCCCGTCCAGGGTCCAGGTCTCGACCCGATTGGATCCGATCGCCGGGTTGATCCGGTTCCAGGCGACATCCGGCTCGATGCTGATCGCTTCTTTCACGGCCACACGGCCCGGCGGAACCAGGGCATAGGCGGCGCAGCCGGCAAGCAGCATGGCCGCAAGGAGAAGGGCCGCAAGGAGAAGAGCCGGCCCTCGTGACAGGGCTCTGAAAATGGCGGATCGGGAAATAGTAGATCGGGAAATAGCGGATCGAGCAGGGGGCATGGCGGGGCTCATGGGCGCGATCCTTCAACCATGTAGGTCCGCAGCAGGTCCCGGTCGGGCGCATCGGGCCGCAGGGTAAGATAGCGGTCGAACGCCGTGGCGGCCGTGCTCCGGTCGCCGGCTGTCCGGTGTACCAGGCCGCGCGACCGCCAGATCTCGGGCGGGGCGCCTTCGCCGGCACTGGCCTCGTCATAGTTTGCCAGGGCGCGGTCGCGGTCGTTCTCGTGGTCCCGCAGCCGGTAAACCTCGCCACGATAGAACAAAAGCTCGCCGTCTTTCGGTGCCGCCTCGATCAGGCGATCCATGAGCACCAGGGATCGCGCGTATTGGCGCAGGCGGATCTCGTCCTGCAGGAGCGATGCGCGGAAGCCGCGCAGCGTGGTCCGATAGCGGTCGGCATAGGTCCCCTGGTTCGGGGCTTCCAGCTTGGCTGCGGCTTCGCGCATGGTGGCCATGCGCTCTTCCGGGGCGGGGTGCGATGCAAAGAACGGGTCGCGCGCGCCCCGGTATGGATCGGCCGCCTCTTCGGCGACGATCTGCTCCCAGATGTGCGAGGCTTCGAGGGGCGCGAATCCGGCCTTGGCCATCAGGTCGATGCCGATGTCGTCGGCTTCCCGCTCCTGGTCCCGATTGTAGGCGAATATGCTGGCGATCAACGCCAGCTGCGCCAGGTTGCCGACCGCGCCAAGGCCCGCCGCGGCAAAGCCAAGGCCAAGAAAGGCGCCAACATCGGCCTTCGAGCGCACATCGCGCAGGCGATCAAGCGTGTGGCGCTGCCGGTAATGGCCGAACTCGTGCCCGATCACCGCGGCAAGCTGGGCCTCGTTCGAGGTTCGAAGCAGCAGCCCCGACCAGATCTGCATCATGCCGTTCGGCGCCATCATGGCGTTGAAGTAGGGCGTGCGGATGACATAGAGGCGCAGGTCCCGGCAGCGATCATCCGCAAGGCGGCAGGCGATGTCGTGAACATAGGCGGTGACGGCCGGATCGCGGACAAGGAAGCGCGATTGGCGAAGACGCGCTTCCTCGCGATCCATGATCTCCCATAGGCCGCCTTCGTCCGAATCGGGCGCGGGGCGATATCCGGGAGCGACCGCGCCCTCGCGGCCCTGAGGCGACTGGCAGGCGGAAAGAAGGGCAAGGGCCGTGCACCAGCCGCAGCCATGAACGAACCCCCTGCGGGTCAAAGGGGTCATTTCGGGATGCCGGTCAGGAGCGCACGCGCCGTTTCCTCGGCGGCGGGGCCCGTGCGAAGGTCGCCCGACCCGCGCACCAGCCTGCCGAACCAGACCACGGCGCCGGTGTCGAGGTCGACGAGCGAGGCAAATCCCAGCTGAGCGCCCCCCTGGACCGCCACACCCAGCAGGGCGGCGGTGATAATGAGGGCGGTGCGGCCCGCACTGGAATAGCTGTCGCGCACGTAGACAAAAAGCGCATAATGCGCATCGGTCGTGGTTCGCAGCGGCTGGACCTGTGGTCCGAGCGACCAGTCGAAGCGGCCGTTCTTGGACGGCAAGGCCTGCCCTGGCAGGTAGTGGTGGACCAGGATGGCCTGGCCTACCGCACCGTGCAGCTTCTGGATCTGGTCGAGCGAATCGGCAATGTCCGGGGCGATGGAAACCTTTTCGTATTCAATCAGATGCAGATTGTTCTCGGCCTGAACCTTGCGGATGCTTTCGATCAGGTGATTGCGGGCGGCGCTGGTCCAGTCGGCCTTGGGTTCCATCAGCCCGCCGGCGGAAAGCTCGAACAGCTCGACATCGAGCGGCATCAAGACAATGCGAAGCTCGCTCGCGTCTGTCCGTGGCAGGGCCTCGATCTGCCGGCTGATCTGGGGGGCGCAGGCGCCAAGAGCCAGCCCTGCAATCAGCAGAACGATGCCGTGCGCCAGCAACGCCCCCCACAACGTCCTGAGCATCCTGGGCATGGCCGGGCCCTTTTCCGTTGGGGCGGCAAGGATGGCAAACGGCGGCAATGCCGGCAAGACCCCGTCGAACCGGACACCGCGCAAGGTCGCAAATATTGTATGGGCCATTGAACCGGACCCCAGGGCTTGCTAAATGCCGGGGGTTCGCGGCCGCCCGCTGCGCGCGGGCGCAGAGCGGGTGTGGCCGTGAGTGAGAGGAGTTACGACCAGTCATGACGAAGATTGTCCGCGGTTCTGTGATCGCCAAGACCCTTGCCATGGGACTGATTGCCGGCGCCGCGTTTTGGGGCGGCAGTTCGATGGCGCAGACCGGTTCGCAGGGATCGCAGGGTGTCGGCCAGGGCGCCGGGCAGCAGCGCGCGCAACAGGTTCAGCAGCAGACTCGCGAGCGCCGCGACCAGCAGGGCGTTACTGGACAACAGAGTGGTGAAAAGAAGGCGATGAAGAAGAAAGCATCGTCGAAGAAGAAGTCTGCAAAGAAGAAGGCCCAGCAAAAGGCAAGCTGAGCCTGTCAGGCCTGGCGTGCGCCGGGCCTGATGCCGATGGATGGACAGGGACGGGCCGGCCGGAGCATCCTGCCGGCCCGTGCCTTTTCTTGCGGGATTTCTGGGGGCATTTTGGGGGGATTTCCGATGCATCACCGGTTGATCGGCGTGCTGCTGGTTGTGGCGGGTCTTTCCATGGCTTGGGCGGCCGGGCCGGCATCGGCGCAACTCGGCAATATCCTGACGGCGCCGAAGACGCTGGTCGACCGCATGATCGAGGCCCGCAGCGCCGACGACATTGCCAAGGACAATGATATTGTTCTCAAGGTGAACCGGGTGATGGCCGACCTCGGAACCATCAAGGCCTCGACCCGGATCTACGAACAGCGGCTTCTGGTCACCGGATTGTTCGACGACCGGCGCATCTATGACCGGTTCGAGAAAGGGGTGCGCGCCATCAAGGGCGTGAAGAAGATCTATTGGCATGTCGCATTCATGACGCCGGCCGAGAAGGCGCGAAACGAAAAGCGGATGATCGACTGGGCCGATGCTGTGGCCATGGAAACCAAGGCCGAGGCCCGCCTGATCGGCACGGCCGGCGTGGCCGATGTCAATTTCCGGGTCGCGTCCGACGCCTTTGGCACGGTCTTTGTGCTGGGGCGGGCCCGATCGCAGGAGGAACGCAGCAAGGCCATCGCCCGGGTCCGGGATGGCGAGGGGGTCAGAAAGGTGGTCGATTACGTCGAGGTTCGCCCCTGAGGCCCGGCGGCATCGATGATCTCGATGCTGTGCTCGATCCGGGCCGTCTTTTCGAACATCGCCGAGGCCGAGCAGTATTTTTCGGCCGACAGTGCAACGGCCCGTTCGACCTTGGCCCGGGCCAGATTGTGACCGGTCACGATGTAGCGCATGCGGACCGCGGTGAAGACCTTCGGATCGGTTTCGGCCCGCTCGCCATCCAGTTCAACCACGCAGTCGGTCACCGCCTCGCGCGCCTTGCGCAGGATATGAACGACATCGATCGCCGAGCAGCTGCCCAGCCCGAGCAGCAGCAGTTCCATGGGCCGCATGCCAAGATTGCGGCCGCCGATGTCCGGCGCACCATCGATGATGATGGCGTGCCCGCTGCCGGATTCCGGCTGCGAACATCATGCCATCGATCCACTTGACGCGCGCCTTCATGGGACGACTTCCTGCCGATGATTGTGGGGTCAGCGATGCGAATAGAGGGGGGTGCCGGCAACTGGAACATCGGCCCTGAGGATCGTGCCCGTCTCGGACTCGACGATATAGAGAGCCCGCTCGCCAGGCGGGCCGAAGGCGACGTTAGACGTGAACAGCCCAAGCGGCGAGCGAATGCGAAGCGAAGGCTCGCCGATGCGGCTGAATAGCCAGGCCGTTCCCAGCCCGATATGGGCGATGGCCAGCGATCCGTCCTCGGCCATCGCCATGCCGTCGGGACCGCCCAGCGAGCCGGTCAGCTGGATGAAGACACCCACCCGCGTGACGCCGCCACCGGGCAGCAGCGGCACGCGCCAGACATTGTTGCCCCGCGTCACGGCCAGATAGACGATCTTTTCGTCCGGCGTCAGAACCAGACCGTTCGGGCTTGGCACGTTGTCAAGGACACAATCGAGCCTGCCGTTCGCGCCCAGGCGGAACAGGCGGCCGGTGGGGTCGTGCAGGCCGGTTTCACCCTGATCGGTGAAATAGAGGTCGCCATTGGCGGCAAAGACCAGGTCGTTGCAGCCCTTGAAGCGTTCCATATGCGGTCGGGTGACGAAGGGCTGGACCTTGCCGTTCACGGGATCGGCAACCATGATCCCCCACTTCGAATCGGCAAGAAACAGCCGCCCATCCTTGTGGATCGCAAGACCGTTGGGCTCGCCGTCATACTGGACCGCGACGTTCCATTGGCCGGCCTTGTCAAGGCGCAGCACCTGCCCGAAGGGGATGTTGACAACATAGAGATTGCCGTCGCGGTCGAACGCCGGACCTTCGAGAAAGCAATCGGTCGGGTGGCCTTGCCGCTTGAAGGTCACCCAGTCGTCGACATGTCCCGGCCGGCGCAGATTGTCGGGCAGACGGGAATGAACCCTGGCCGTGGTTTCGGGTGGCGGTGCGAACATGGTTCACCTTCGCGCGGATCGATCGTCAGCGCGAACTGTAACGGAGCCCTGAACCGCCGTCATCCGGGCTTCTTGGCGCCAAACGCACCGGCTTCGCCAAGGCGGGCCACCGCCTTGGCGTCGAAGCCCAGGTCGGCAAGGACGTCGGCCCGGTTGGCGTCCAGCGCAGGGGGCGGCCGGCGGTCCATGTCGACCAGGCCGGTGGATGCAAAGGGGCTGGCGATCCGCGGCACGCGCCCTTCGGCCGTGTCGGTGACGACCTGGACGACAGAACTGGCCTTGGCGGCCGCGCTGACCAGGGATTCATCCGGCGTGAGAACGGCGCAGACCGGGACACCCGCAGCATTCAGCTTGTCGACCACCTCGGCCTGGCTGTGCAAGCCGCAGAATGTGGCGATGGCCTCGCGATAGGCCGGCCCGTGGGCGCCGTGGCTGCTGTGGCGCTCGGCCTGGCTTTCGTCGTGGCGGACCAGATCGTCGCGACCCGCCACGTGGCAGAACTGCGCCCACCCCTTGGGCTCGAGCAGGGTCACGGCGACCGCCTTGCCGTCCTTGGTCGGATAGATGCCATAGCGTGGATTGCCGCCCCAGATCGGGATATCGCGTGAGTCGGTCTTTCCGGCCAACCGTGCCAGGGCGCCGGCATGATACAGGTTCGACATGGCCATCAGGCTGTCGAACATCGCAACATCCAGATAGGCCCCTTCGCCGGTTGCCCGCTTGCGCAGCATGGCACCCAGGACGGCGATGGTGGCCATCGCCGCGCCGCCATAGTCGGCGGCCAGGAAATTGGGCGAATTGCCGCCGCCCGTCCCGTGGTCGCCGTGCAGGAGACCCGCCATGGCCTGGATGGCAAGATCGCGCCCCGGCACCTCGGCCAGCGGGCCTGTGCGCCTGAACGGGGTCAAGGTGCAATAGATGATGCCCGGGTTGATCTGCCTGGCGGACGGGTAATCGATGCCGAACTTCTCGGCCATGCCGGGGCGATAGTTTTCAAGCATGATATCGGCGGTTTCGATCAGCCGACGGGAAATCTCGCGGCCGCCAGGACTGCCAAGATCAAGGGCAACGGACCGTTTGTTGCGGCCCGTGGTGTGGAAATAGACGGTGTTCTTTCGAAAGGTGGGTTCGCCATGGCGGCCCGATCGCCGCTGCCTGGGCGCTCGACCTTGACCACGTCGGCGCCGAAATCCCCAAGGATCTGGGAACACCAGGCCAAGGGCATAAGGTTGCTGAAATCGACCACCCGTGCGCCGCTCAGCGGCAACCTGCCCGTTGACATGGCCCGGCCCCCACGCCGGCGGAGCCTGGGCTCTGCCGGCCGCCAATCCTGTTACGACGATACTCTGCTTACAAGACCCGGCGCGCCTCGGCCAGGATGTAATCGAGCAAGCCGCGCGCATCGATGCCCTTGGCGGACGTCTCGGCGATCCAGGCATCCCAGATCGGCTTGGCGGCCTTTTCCATCATCGTCTGGCGGTCTACCGCGCTGATCCTGATCTCGGTCAGACCGGCTTTCTTGTAGTCGGCGACCGACTTCTCGCGTTCGGTGTTGTAAGCCACTTTCTGGGCGGCGTAGCCGACGGCGCGGCCGTCATCGAGCAGCTTCTTGTAGGGGGCGGGAAGGTCCGCGAAGGCGCGGTCATTGAAGATGATCGCCGAATGGGCCGAGGTGGTCGGCATGCCGACCGTATACCACTTCGCGATCTCTTGCAGACGATAGGGACCGAAATTGCTGAGAGGAAATGCGGCGCCATCCACCATGCCGCGCTCCATGGCACCATAGAGTTCCGGCGGCACGATGGTGACCGGCTGCCCGCCCATGGCCTTGACGATGTCGCCGAAGCCGGCGATGGCGCGAAGCCTGAGGCCGCTCAGGTCAAGAAAGCTTCTGGGCGGCGCGCCCTTGCCCATGATCTCGTAGCTTTCGATGTTCATGGACATGAAATTCACGGCATTCCAGCGCTTCATCTCGTCGATCCCGGGCTTGTAGGCGCGGAACGCATCGAAAACCCGCACGCTCTGTTCATAGGTGTCGATGGGCAGGAACGGCAGGTCAAGAACCGTTGCGATCGGTGTCTTGCCGGGCGAGAAGCTTGCCGCGTAATAGGCGCCCTGGAACGCGTTGAGCGAAATTCCATCCAGGAACTCGCGCGGCTGCGCCAGGGTGCCCCAGTGAATCGTGAGGGTGAATTCACCGTTCGATTTCTGCTTCACGTACTCGGACAACATTTCAGCGCCCGCGGTGATGGCGCGCGGTTTTCCATACAGGGCCAGATCCCAGTTCACGGTCTGTGCCGCGGACGGCGCCACCGGCATGGCGAGAATGCCGATCGCTGCCGCCGCCGTAATGATCGAGGCAAATGTCGTGGCCATGATGCAGGTTTCCTCCGTATCGTTTTTGGTTGGCGGAGCGGCGCGCGTGGCCGCCCCGTGCATTGCGTCGTTCACGCTTTTCCGTCGTTTACGAGCACACTTTGCACGACCCGAAACTCCATTGATACTAGGTTGCACATGCAACTTGGCAGTCAAAGTTGGAAACTTTCCAGTTTTGGGTCCAGACTAAATCCTGTATGAAGGACAGTCGACGCAATCGAGCCTGGTTTTACATCTCGAGGAGGGGTGGAGTACGCGAATGGAGAAGAATTTTTCAGAAGAAAAACTGAACGTTGCGGGCTCGGGATGCGACTGGCCAGGGCGGCCAGGGCAGGCCGGTCGTCGTTCTCCATCATGATATCGGCGGCTACTGGAACGAGTTCCACGACACGCTGGCCGCAAGCCATGCTGTTCATGCGCCCGATCTGCCCGGCCGGCGAATCCGAGCGACCCCACTGGGCGCGCACGTGCGCGACCTGGCGGCGGTCATCGCACTTGCCCTGGACAAGCTTGGGCTTGATCGCCTGGCCATCGTCGGCCTTGGCTTTGGCGGCTGGGTTGCGGCGGAACTGGCAAGCTTTGCCCAGGGGCGGCTTGGCCCGCTGGTTCCTGGCGGCGCCTTTTGGGCTTGCCAGCCAAGGGCGAGATCCTTGACCAGATCCAGGTGGCCCATGAGAACTATGTCCTTGAGGGGTTCCACGACCGGGCGGCGTTCGAACGCCAATTCGGCTGGAAGCGACCAGCGATCAGCTGGTGGCCTGGGACGTGTGCCGCGAGATGACGACGCGGGTGGCATGGAAACCCTATATGTACAACCTTGCACTTCCCCACCTGCTGTCCGACGTCACGCTGCCCACCCTGGTGGCCTGGGGCGATGACGACCGGATTGTCCGCGCGAATGTGGCGAGGCCTGTGGCAAGGCTCAAGAAGGCGCGGCTCGATATTGTTGCCAGGGCCGGCCATTGGATCGAGCTGGACCAGCCAAAGGCGCTTGCGAATCTGACCCTGCGCCATATCGCCTGATCGAGGGAGGAACTCATGCTTCTAGGATATTTCACCGAGCAGGCGATGTCGGCCTACCCCGAGGACAAGGGGCTGGAATTCGGCTACACGGTGCTGCGCTTTTCCAACAAGTACTTCGATCCGAAAGAGGGCAGCCGCCTCTACAACGAGTATCTCGAGCAGTATCAGCTTGCCGAGGAGGTTGGCTACGACGCGCTGATGGTGAACGAGCACCACAACGCGCCGTTTTCGATGCAGGCCCAGATCACGGTGTGGGCAAGCATCCTTGCCGCCTGCACCAAGCGCGCCAAGATCATGACCGCCGGTGTGCCGTTGCCGCTCTATGACAATCCGCTTCGGATTGCCGAAGAACTGGCGATGATCGACATGATCTCGAAGGGGCGCCTGATCGCCGGCCTTGTGCGTGGCGGCGGTACCGAGCAGATCGCCATGAATGCCAATCCCGCCTACAACCGGGAACGCTTCCAGGAGGCCCACGACCTTATCATCAAGGCCTGGACCGTGCCGGGACCGTTCCGCTGGGATGGCGACCACTACAACTATCGCGTCGTCAATCCCTGGGCGACGCCGCTTCAGAAGCCGCATCCGCGCATTGTCATTCCGGGCGTCTCGTCAAACGAGACCATCGAATGGGCGGCCGAGCGCGGCTACCCGTATATAGGCCTTGGCACCGATGTGCGTTCGCAACAGCGGATCGTCGGCATCTATACCGATGCCGCGCGGCGGGTGGGCTACGAGCCCGGGACCGAGCATTTCGGTCAGGTCTTGCGGGTCCATGTCCAGGACACCGAAGAAAAGGCGGCCGAGATGTCACGCCACTTCACCTGGATGCAGGGCGAATTCACCGGCCTTGCCCACCCGGTATGGAGCGCGCCCTCGGGCTATCTTGCGCCCGAACGGCGCCGGACCTTTACCGAGCGCGCCAATGGCCGCCTTGCGGCCCCGGTCGCTCATACCGGCGGTGAAAAGGGCGTGGCGACACGCGAGGCGGCTTTTGCCTCGCAGGTCAAGGCGATGCAGATCATCTATGGCACGCCGGATCAGGCGATCAGGAAGCTGAAGGAGGTTCTGGGTCGGACCCGCCCCGGCATCTTCTGCATCTGGAACGTCGACGGTGCCATGCCGCACAAGGATGCCAACCGCTGCATCGAGCTGATGGGGCGCGATGTTCTGCCGGCGCTGCGCGAATTTGCCAAGGCCGAAGGGATCAAGAGCCCGTTCGAAGCGGATTCGCCGGTCAGCGTTGCGACAATGAAAGGGGCCGGCCAAGGCGCGCGCGTTCCGGCATAGGCGACCTTTGACTGCGGCGTGATGCGATGCAGGTGATGGACTTTTCGGGCCGGCATGTGGTGGTGACAGGCGCGACGGGTGCCTTGGGATCGGCCGTTGTGGCGCGGCTGGTCGAGGCGGGTGCTACCTGTCACATTCCCAATCATGACGCGTCCAAGGTGGCCCGATTTCCATATCGCGACCATCCGTCGGTTCGCATTGCGGCCGGCATCGACCTGGCCGACGAGGCGGCGGCTGTCCGTTTTTTTGCGGCTCTGCCCGGGCTTTGGGCATCGATCCATGTGGCCGGGGGTTTTGACATGGGACCGATCGCGTCGATCAGCCTTGATGCTGCGATGGCCCAGATGCGGATGAACTATGCGACCTGTTTTCTGTCTTGCCGGGAAGCGGTGCGGCGGATGCGGGGGCAAGGCGGTGGCAGGATCGTCAACGTGGCGGCACGTCCGGCGCTGGAGCCGCGCCAAGGCGCCGGCATGACGGCCTATACGGCCAGCAAGGCTGCTGTCGCCGCCTTCACCCAGGCCTTGGCCGAAGAAGTCGCGACCGAGGGGATATGGGTCAACGCCGTCGTGCCGTCGATCATCGATACGCCGGCCAATCGGCAGGCGATGCCAAAGACCGATCCCAGCCGCTGGCCGAAACCGGCCGAGATTGCTGAAACGATCGTCTATCTTGCCAGTTCTGCCAATGCCGTCACCCGGGGTGCCCTGGTCAGCGTCTATGGCGCGCGTTGACCGGGGGCCAGGCGCCGCGTTGCAGGTCACCCCTGGTGATGCGGTTGGTGATGGGGTGGCGCACAGCGCGCCCCTTCCTGTCCGTGCCGGCCAAAGGATCTTCGTCTATGGGACACTGAGACCGGCCGCCAATCATCCGATGGCCGGCGCCTTGGCTCGTCATGTGGTTTATTGCGGCCCGGCGGAATGGCGGGGACGGCTTTATCGGCTGGGCGAATATCCCGGTGCCGTGGCCGGGGGTGTCGCGCGCGACCGGGTGATCGGCGATCTCTTGCGGCTGACGGGCAGTGCCGGGTGGATCATGGCGCGGCTCGATGCCTATGAGGGGGCTGGGTTCAAGCGACGGCGCACCATCGTCACCGCCGGGAACGGCCGCTGCCAGCGGGCCTGGATCTATCTATGGCGGGTCGACCGTGGCGGGCGGGCGCGCATTCCCGGCGGGGATTTTCTGGCCCGATCCACCGGATCGCATCGATCACGCCGCATCTGATGCCGCATCTGATGCCGCATCTGATCCTGGGCTTCATCGTCAAGAAGGTGCGGGGTCTGCCGAAATCGTATTGAGCGGCACCGTCATTTTTGCGCGACGCACAATGAAATTTTGTGCACCGCACCAAGAGGGGCTGCTCTTGCCAACCAATTTTGCCTCATTGACCCTGCTCCGGGCCGGTATAGTGTCCGACGGGCACCGACCAGGGCTTTTCGGTTGGCGGCTTGAGCGATCTTGGTGAACACAGAGGAGATGATCGACATGATCTCAGCAAAGCGCGTCATGAGATGGTTGGCAGGCAGTGCACTCGGGATTGCCGTCGCCGCCGGCATGGCCACGCCTGGCGCCGCCCAGGTCAAGAGCAATCTTATCCTTGGCGCGACGGCATCGACCTCCAGTCACTATGCCGCGTCCATCGGCATGGCGAAGGCGATCAAGGAAACGTATCCCGCTGTCAGTGTCACCGTTCTCGAGACCGGCGCGAGCGTCGACAACATCCGCCGGATGACGCGCAACGAGGTCGATTTCGGCCTGGTCGGATCCGACGTCGCAGTCCTGGCCATCAACGGCCAGGGCCAGTTTGAGGGGCGCGCGGTTCCGGACTTGGTCGCCCTCTATGCTTATGACAATGCGGCGCTCAATATCGCGGTCCGCGCCGATAGCGGCGTCAACAGCCTGGCCGATCTTTCGGGCAAGAAGTTCAACCCGGGGAACAGGGGCAGTGCGGCGGAATCGCTGACGCGCCAGTCCTTCGACCTTCTGAACATCAAGCCGGATTGGTCGCCGGGCTCACTCAAGGATGCCGTGGAAGGGGTGCAGAATCGTCAGCTGGTCGGCTATTCGAAGTATGGCGTCGGCACGACGCTGGATGCGACCCTGCGCGAGCTGATGGTCTCGACCAACATGAAGGTTCTTGGCTACACCGCCGCACAGGAAAAGCTCGTCCTGTCCAATATCAAGGGCATCGTGTTCGTCACGCTGCCGGAGAACCTGCTTCCCAACAACCCGGCGGTCCGGGTGCCGGCCATCCAGGGACTTTTCATGGCACGCCAGAGCGGGATGAACGACGACACCGCCTTTGCGATTGCCAGGTCGATCTATGAGAAACAGCAGTACATCATCGAGGCGTTCCCGCACTTGAAGGACAAGTTCGATTTCAAGGTCGAGGCCCTGCGGACCGAGGGAATCGGCATCAAGCTGCATCCCGGCGCCAAGAAGTTCTGGGAATCGCTGCCGGCAACCACGAAGAGCTCGTCGTAGAAAGAACGCGATGACGGGTCGCCTTCGGCAGGGACCGGTGGAGGCCCGATCGCAAGATGAAGATTCAGGGAGATGATGCAATGAATTGCGCAATTCGAGGTGTGTTCGGGGCCGTGATCCTGGCGGCGGGCATGGCGCTGTCTGACCCGGCGTCGGCCCAGGTCAAGAATACGGTCGTCATGGGTTCGACGGCATCGTCGTCCAGCCATTATGCCGCTGCGGTCGGCATGTCCAAGGCGATCAAGGAAACCTACCCGGCCATGAACGTAACCGTTCTCGAAACCGGGGCGAGCGTCGACAACATCCGCCGGATGACGCGCAACGAGGTCGATTTCGGCCTGGTCGGATCCGACGTCGCGGTCCTGGCCATCAACGGACAGGGGCAGTTCGAGGGGCGCGCGGTTCCCGACTTGGTCGTCCTCTATGTCTACGACAATGCAGCTCTCAATATCGCGGTCCGCACCGACAGCAGCGTCAACAGCCTGGCCGAACTCTCGGGCAAGAAGATCAACCCTGGCATCCGGGGCAGCGCGGCGGAATCATTGACGCGGCAATCCTTCGATCTTCTGAACATCAAGCCGGACTGGGCCCCGGGCACGGTCAAGGATGCCGTCGAGGGCGTCCAGAACCGTCAACTGGTTGGCTACTCCAAATATGGCGTCGGCACGACGCTCGATGCGACGCTCCGTGAACTGCTGACAGCCACAAATATGAAGGTATTGGGCTTCAGCCAGGAGCAGGAAAAGCTGGTGATGGCCAATATCAAGGGGATCACGTTCGTGACGTTGCCGGCGAACCTGGTTCCCAACAACCCGGCGGTCCGGGTGCCGGCGATCCAGTCGCTTTACATGGGACGCCAGAGCGCGATGAATGACGACACGGCCTATGCCATTGCCCGCTCGATCTACGAAAAGCGGCAATACCTGATCGACGCCTTCCCGCACCTGAAGGACGAGTTCGATTTCAAGGCCCAGGCCCTGCGGACCGAGGACATCGGTCTCAAACTCCATCCCGGCGCCAAGAAATTCTGGGAATCCGTGAAATAACGATAACAATCATGATGGCGGCGTCATAAGGCGCGGCCCTTACAACTTTCAGTTCAGGGAAAACTTGTATGAGCCATGGTCATGATGCGGCTCCGGCTCCGGCCAGAGGTCCGATCCAGTTCATCGTCAACATTCTTTATGTGGCGATGTGCCCGTATTCCACATTTACATCTCGTTTTGTCGGCGCTTTCGACCCCTTGATCCAGCGCGGCCTCTTCATCGGCCTTGGCGTCGGTCTCGTGTTCTTTGTCAACCAGCGGACCGCCAAGGAGAAGGGCAGCTGGAACATGGCTATCGACAGCGTCCTGGCGTTATCGGGCTTTACGGCGGCTTGCATGTGGCGATCAACACGGACCGCCTCATGGACATCATGAACGACCTGACGCCCTTTGATCTGGAGATCGGCATCGTCATGATCGGTGTCATTCTCGAGGCGGCACGGCGTTCGATCAGCCTGTCGCTTCCGATCATGGCGATCGTGGGGCTTATCGCCGCCTTCGGCGATACGAACTGGCTCGGCGTTGGCGCTCGGCGCCACTCTCGCTACGGGCATGGGTGCACTCCCGCGGCCAGTACTGGCATCTTCAGCTGCTGGCCCGGCACCAGATGGTCTGCTGTTCTTCGTCCGGATCACCTGCGTGGCCTGGGCGGGCGAACGCCCCCGTGCCGGCTGGCCGTGGTGGCGGTACGCTCTGGCGGTCCGGCCCAGGTGAAAGCAGTCATGACCTCGGCCCTGTTCGGAACGGTGTCCGGCTCGGCGGTCGCCAACGTGATGTCGGTGGGTTCGATCACCATCCCGACCATGTTCCGCGCCGGCTACCGCAAGTTTCGCGGCCAGCGTCGAGGCCAGCACTCGGCCGGCGGCCAGATCATGCCGCCGGTGATGAGGCGGGCGCCTTCATCATGGCCGAACTTCTCAATATCTCCTACGGCACCATCGCGCTTGCCGCGGCAATTCCGGCGATCATGTATTTCACCGCCATTTACGTGTCGGTGGATTTCTTTGCCCGTCGAACAAGCAACCCGACGGCGCGGGAGAACATTCCGACGGCAAGCAGGTGTTCCTCTCCAAGAACACGCTGGCCTTCGGTCCATCCTGATCCTGGCCTATCTGTTGGGCGAGGGATACACCGACCCACAGCAGCCGGCGCAGTGGCGACAAGTCCTGCTCGTCATCTTCGCGGCGTTCACCCGGATTACCTACATGGTGGCCGAGGGCGCCTGAGCGAGTTCGGCAAGGAAACGGCAGCCTTCTGAAGCGTCCTGGGATGGCCTCCTCGATGGCGGCAAGAGCCTTGTCTTGTGCCGCCCTGCTGGCTTGCGCGTCGCTGCTGGTCGCGGTTCTACCGGCCGCCGGGCTTGGGGTCAAGCTGTCGCGGCCCTGCTGATCCGGTCTTTCGGCGAAAACCTGTTGGCGGTCCTCATCCTGTCGGCGATCCGCTGTCATGCTCGGCATGGACGTTCCGCTTCGGCATCCTACATCACGGCCGTGTCGGTTGCAGGCCCGCTTCTGATCCGGTTGGGTCTCGATCCGCTGGTTGCGCATCTCTTCATCTTCTATTTCGCCATTCTGTCTGCCATCACGCCGCCGGTTTGCGCCAGCGTGTATGCGGCGGCCACGATCGCGGGCGAGAACTTCTGGAAGGTGGCGGGGCAGGCGCTTCGTATTGCCGGTGCCGTGTATTTCGTGCCGTTCATGTTTGTCTGGCGGCCGGGGCTTTTGCTGATGGCTCCGACACCGGACATCATCTACGACTCGATCGTGACGTTTGTTGCCATCGTGGCGTTCGGGGCGGCTTCGATCGGCTATTGGTACGGCAATCTGAAATGGCCCATGCGGATCGTGTTCTATGCCCTGGGTTTTCTGCTCTTCTACCCCGCTTGGTGGACCGATATCGTCGGCCTGGTGGGCGTGGTGGGCCTGGGGGTCTGGCGCTGGTACACCCGGGTCCCTGACCCGCAGATCGCCAAGGCCTGAAACGAAAGGCCTAAAATGAACAGGGCGGTGGCTGAAACCACCGCCCTTCTTCTTGGGGTCCCGTTCTTCCTTGGGCCCCGCTTCGTTTAATTTGGGCGCGCGGGGTCCCCTAAAGCAGGTCTTTCACCGCGTCCCTGACCTGCTTGATCGCCGCCAGATGGGCATCGGCCGAGGCGAAGCCGGTGCGGACCGTACCGATGGTGATGTCGGTCACGCCCATGGCACGGTAGGTCGTGACGATCCGGCGCCAGTAATCCGGGTTCTGCCGGCCATGGATAAGGCGCGATTCGATTCGGTAGGTGGAAAGGTCGCGGTTGTATTCTTTCAGGTAGCCCTTGAACCGCGCCATGCGCTCTTCCGGCGTTTCGACCTTCTCCAGCGTCCAGGGCCGGACCTTGTGGTACATCGGGTCGAACTCGGGAAAGATGGGCAGCCAGCCATCACCGGTCCGGGCGGCGCGCCGCATCGCCGCATCGGACTGGCCGCCGATCCAAAGCGGGATGGGCCGCTGGATCGGCAGCGGATTGAGCCCCGCATCGGTCACGGTGTGGAACTTGCCCTTGTAGGTGATGATCGGTTTCGTCCACAGCAGCCGCATCAGGTCGATCTGCTCATCGACCCGTGCCCCGCGCTTCTCATAGGGCACGCCCAGGGCCTCGAACTCGACCCAGTTCCAGCCAATGCCGATGCCAAGCCGGAGCCGGCCCCCGGACAGGATATCGACCTCGGCGGCCTGCTTTGCGGCAAGCGCCGCCTGTCTTTGCGGCAGGACCAGCACCGATGTGCCGAAGGCGATGGTCCGGGTAATGCCGGCCAGGAAGCCGAACAGGACAAAGGGATCGTGCCAGGGATCGTCTTCGCGATAGGGGCCCTGCAGCCGTTCGGGCGAATAGGCGGCGCGGCTGGCGCCAAGAACATGTTCGGCCAGGATCAGGTGGTCAAGGCCCATATCCTCGAGGCCGTGGGCGAAGGCGCGCACGGCTCCGGCGTCGGGGCCGATCTCGAATTGGGGCAGGATGGCGCCAAGGCGCATCGCGGGGGTCCTCCGTTGGTGGGCAAGCGACCGGCGCAGCCAGGGCCGCTTTTGATTTCAGATGCGGTCGTAAAAAAGGCCCGCCCCCGGGGGAGCGGGCCTTTCCAGCCAGGTTCTGCGTCCTCGCCCCTTACTCGGCGGCCTTGCGGCGATAGGCCGAAAGCGAACCCGAATGCATGATCTTGCCGGTGAGCGAGCGGCCCATCATGCCTTCCACGAACCGCGCCGCCTCGATCAGCTTGTCGAGGTCGATGCCGGTCTTGATGCCAAGCTCATGGCACATGAAGACCGCGTCTTCGGTACATACGTTGCCGGCGGCGTTGGCATGCTTGTGGCTGGCAAACGGGCAGCCGCCAAGGCCGGCGACCGAGCTGTCGAACAGGTCAACCCCCATTTCCAGCGCGGCATAAACATTCGCCATGCCAAGCCCACGGGTATCGTGAATATGGGTGCCGATGCGGGCCTCCGGGGCAACGTTGCGAACGGCGCCGATCAGGCGCTTCATCCGTTCCGGATTGCACCAGCCCATGGTATCGGCCAGATAGATGGCCGGCATCTTGTGGCCACGGCCGACGGTGATTTCGCGGATCCAGGGGATCAGGTCGGTCACCTTGTTCGGCGAGATCTCGCCTTCCATGTTGCAGCCGAATGCGCACATGATGTTGGCGGCGCCAATCGGCACCTTGTGCTGTTCATAGAGCTGCACGAACTCGAGCTGCTCGAGCCGCATCTGCTCGGCCGGACGGTCGTTGTTGGCGTGGGCAAGCGCGTCGCTGGCATAGAAATAAAGGTTGCCCTCGAGGTGGAGGCCCGGCAGCTCGGCGGCGCGCAGGAAACCCTGCTTGTTGAGCCAGAGCGCCGTGTAGTGCACGCCCGGCTTCTTGTTGATGCGCCGGAAGACTTCGGGCGTGTCGGCCATGGGCGGGACCTTCTTCGGGTTGACCATGGACCCGACCTGGATCTGCTTGAGGCCCGTCTCGCTCAGCAGGTTCAGGAATTCGACCCGCTTTTCGATCGGGTAGATGGTCTTTTCGATCTGGAAGCCCTCGCGCGGGCCTTCCTCATGGAATTCGACGAACTTTGGAAAATCGGCCATATGTTCCTCCTTGGCTTTGGTGCTGCGCCGCCGCCGGTGTTGACCGGCCCTGGCGCTATAGCTTCATGGACAGGGCGATGATCGTCCGTATGATCTGCGAGGTGCCGCCGCCGACCGTGGCCTGCATGCCCTCGCGGAAATAGCGTTCCCTATCGGCTTTCTCCAGCATACCAAATCCGCCCATGATTTGAATGCCATTTTGACTGGCTTTCTGTAGGGTTTTCGCGGATGCAAGGCTCGCCGGCCGCGTCCATGGCCGCCGGGCGCAGCCCGCCATCGAGATCATCCAGTCTTTGTCAGAGGAGGCCGAGCGCCTTGAACGAGGCATGGCGGCCGCGGCTGACGATGATGTGGTCAATCAGGGTAAGACCCAGCTTGGCCCCTGCGTCGCGGACCTCGCGGGTCATCGCGATATCGGCGGCCGACGGGGCCGGGTCCCCGCTTGGGTGATTGTGCACCAGAATGACGCCGGTCGCGCCCAGTTCAAGGGCGCGCTTCACCACCTCGCGGGGATAGAGCGGCGTGTGATCCACCGTTCCCTGCTGTTGCAGTTCGTCGGTGATGAGCTTGTTCTTGCGGTCAAGGAACAGCAGCCGGAACTGTTCGATCTTGGCATGGGCCATGCTGGCCTGCAGGTAATCAAGAAGTTGCAGCCACGACCCCATGACCGGGCGATTGATCGCTTGGGTGCGGGTCAGGCGGACCGCCGCCGCTTCGACCGCCTTTAATGCCGCGGCTCCGCTTTCACCCAGTCCCGTTTCGGCCATCAGGTCTTCGGGGCGGGCGGTGATGACGTCGGCAAAGCTGCCGAACCGTTTTATCAGCCGCTTGGCCAGCGGCTTCACGTCCCGACGCGGCAGGGACGGGAACAGAAGCAGTTCGATCAGCTCGTAGTCATGCAAGGCACTGGGACCGCCATCAAGGAACCGCCGGCGCAGCCTTTTGCGGTGCCCGTGGTGGTCCGGGCGCGCCGCATCCGCGCCCGGCGGGGCCTCGGCCTTGGGGTCAGCCATTCCGTTCAAGGGGCGGTCGGCTGCCCGCTGACAGGGTGAAGATCTCGTGGCCGGTCGCCGTGACGCCGATGGTGTGTTCCCATTGGGCCGACAGCGAACGGTCCTTGGTGACGGCGGTCCAGCCATCCGACAGGATCTTGGTTTCGTAGCGACCGGCATTGATCATCGGCTCGATCGTGAAGAACATTCCCTCGCGCAGGACAAGGCCGGTTCCGGGGCTGCCATAGTGCAGGACCTGGGGCTGATCGTGAAACACCCGGCCGATTCCATGGCCGCAGAAGTCACGCACCACCGAAAACCGGTGGGATTCGGCATGGCTCTGGATTGCGTGTCCCACGTCTCCCAGGGTGGCGCCGGGCTTGACGGCCTCGATTCCGCGCATCATGGCCTCGAAGGTGACGGCGATCAGCTTTTCGGCCCGCACGCCGACTTTGCCGACGGTGTACATGCGGCTCGAATCGCCGTACCAGCCATCCAGGATCACGGTGACATCGATATTGATGATGTCGCCGTCCTCCAGGCGCTTCGGTCCCGGAATTCCGTGGCAGACGACATGGTTTACCGAGGTGCAGATCGACTTCGGATAGCCCCGGTAGCCAAGCGGGGCCGAAATTGCGCCATGACCGATGATGAACTCGTGACAGAGCCTGTCCAGGGTTTCGGTCGCAATCCCGGGCACGACATGGGGACCGATGAAATCCAGGGTTTCGGCGGCCAGACGGCCGGCCCGGCGCATGGCCTCGAAATCGGCCGGACCGTGAAAGACGATGCCCGATGATCCGGGGTCGGGCTGTTGATCGGTGCGCTCCATCTGGCTCATGGGTCCATCAGAAATGGGCTAGGACAACGTGACGGGCAAGGGGCCCGAAACCTCGATCGCTGCGGGCGAAACCGTACAACCATAGCACAGGACCTCGACCCCAGAAGCCTGGGCGGCGGCCAGGGCCTGGGCGTAGGCCGAGTCGATATCGCTTGCCACCTGGAAGCGTTGGCAGTCCGGGCGCTGGACCAGGAACAGGACCGCGGCCCCGTACCCGGCCGCGGCCAGGCCGGCCAGATCCCGCATGTGGCGGGCGCCCCGGGCGGTCACCGCATCGGGGAATTCGGCGGTGGCGGGTTCGGCCAGCGAGCGCCTGAGGGTGACGCTCTTCACCTCGAGATAGAGGGGCGGCAAGTCCTGCCCCTCGAACAGGAAATCCAGGCGCGAGCCGCCCTCGATGCGGACTTCGCGGCGCCATTGCCGATAGGGCGCAAGCGCGGCGATCCCGCGCCGTGCCAAGGCTTCCGCGACCAGGGCATTGGTCCGGCCGGTGTGGACCGAGACGAGAGAGTTGCCGCTTTCAACCAACTCGAGGGTATAGGGAAGCTTCCGGCCGGCCCTCGCCGCCGAAACCCGGACCTTCGAAACCCAGACCGGGGTGCCGGGATCTGCCAGGCCGAGCATCGATCCGGGGTTCGGGCAATGGGCCGTCATGATCGCCCCGCCCATTTCGACATCGGCAAGGAATCGCTTGTAGCGGCGCACCAGCCGCGCCGGGATCAAGGGCGGATCGAATCGCATCTATCAATGATAGCGTATTTTGGAGCGGCCGGGCGGTGGCGTGAACCTTGGAAAGCTGGCGAACACTCGGTTATCATCGGCGTCCTTGCGCCCGGGTGGGCGCCGAAGCGCGAAAAGCGGACCCATGGCCCAATCCACCGTCACAGCCTGCCTCGTCATCATTGGCAACGAGATCCTTTCTGGCCGCACCCAGGATGCGAATCTTGCCTTCCTGGCCGAGGGCCTGAACGATGTCGGCATTCGGATGCGCGAGGCGCGCGTCATTCCCGACATCGAAGCAACCATCATCGCCACCGTGAACGAGATGCGGGCCAAATACGACTACGTGTTCACCACCGGCGGCATCGGCCCGACCCATGACGACATTACGTCGCCCTCGATCGCCAAGGCGTTCGGCGTGCCTTTGTTGCGGAATGCCGAGGTGGTCGCCGCCTTGGCCGATTACTATGCCCAGACGGGTCGGGCGGTTCAGGGCGGCCTGAACGAGGCACGGCTGCGCATGGCCGATTTTCCGGAAGGCGCGGTGCTGGTCAAGAACCCCATGACCCGGGCGCCCGGCTATTACATCGGCAACGTCTATGTTTTCGCAGGCGTTCCCAGCATCATGCGCGCCATGTTCGAGGCGGTTAAGCCCACCCTGCGGGGGGGACGGAAGATGCACAGCCGGGCGCTGACCGCCGCACTTTCGGAAGGGGCGATGGCGGCCGATCTTGCCCGCATCCAGGACCTGTACGCGGATGTCGAGATCGGCAGCTATCCGTTCTTCGACCATCAGCGCTATGGTGTGAGCATCGTCCTGCGTGGTCACGAGCCGACCCGGGTCGAGGCGGCGACCGAGGACGTGCGCCAGATGATGCGTGCGCTGGGCAGCGATCCCGTGGACGGCGAAGCGGCCTGACGGCCGGCCTTGAACACCCAACACCAAAACGGAAGGGAGAGGCAAATGATGGTGCGATCGATGTCTGCAGGTCTGGTCGCGGCTGCAATCGGCATGGCCGGTCTTCTTGGCGCGGATGCGGCGCTGGCCGCCCGGGTCAATGGCCCCAAGGTGAACTGGGACCTTTCCACCTGGGGCGGCAAACGCACGGCAACGGCCGGCACCGAGGAACTTGCCCGCCTTGTCGCCGAGGCCACCGATGGAAACTTCGCGATCAAGATCCACTATGGCGAAACGCTGGGCCCCATCAAGGAAGCCCTCGACGGCCTGACCGTTGGTGCGTTTTCGATGGCATTCACCTGCACGGCCTATACGCCGGGCAAGCTGCCAACCTTTGACGGCATCAGCCTGCCATTCCTGCCGGCTTCGACCATCGAGCAGCTTCGGGCGATGCGGGAAGGCTTTCTGACCAGTCCGGTGCCACACAAGGACGCGGCGCGGTGGGGTATTTCCGTGGTCTCGGCGCTGCCGGCATCGGCCAACGAATTCATGGGAAAGGGCAAGCCGCCCAAGAGCCTTGCCGACTTCAAGGGCATGCGGCTGCGCGCGATCGGCGGCGATGCGGCAGCGATGAAGCTGATCGGCGCCGTGCCCCAGAACATGCCGCTGACCGAAGTTTACGGCGGCATGGAACGCGGCCTGCTTGATGCGACGGGCTCGGTTCTTTCGTCGCTCATGTCGTTCAAGCTCCAGGAGGTCGGGACCTGGTTCACGACCAACATGGCGCTGTCCTCGGCCTCGTGCCTGGTCCTTGCCGGCAGCAAGTCGATGGACGGGCTGCCGCCCCAGTACCGAAAGCTCATCATGGATTCGGTTCCGGCGGTCAGCGACCATTGGATGGCGGCCTACAAGACCGACGACGATGCGGCGGCCACGGCGTTCAAGGCCAAGGGTCTTGTTCCGGTCGCAATGCCGGAAAGCGAGCTTGACAATCTGCGCCAGCAGGTGCGGCCGATCTGGGATGCCTGGGTCGATCAGATGGACAAGCTCGGCTACAACGGCAAGGAGCTGTTGCAGCTGATCCTGGACAGCGCGCGGAAGGCCAAAGTGAGCTGATCGCTTGCCGGCGATGGCAGCGTGGTGGATGCGGCGGCCCTTCGGGGCCGCCGTTGTTTTGTCCCCTGGGCTTGTTGCCTGGGCTTGTTGACGGCCTTGATGGCGCACGGGCAGATTGCCTGGGCGCCAAGGCGCGATCGACCGGGCTGGCCTTGGCGTCAGCGGGCCGATCCAGGATGACGCGATGACGAAAACACTTCAGCGCACCTATAACGTCGAGGATACCCGGCGCCTTGCCGAGCGGCGATTGCCCCGCGGGTTATACGAATCCATCGAGCGCGGTACCGAGGACGAGGTCGCGCTGCGCAACAATGTGGCGGCCCTGCAGCGGATCAAGTTTCGCCCTCGCATGCTGGTGGACGTTTCGAAGCGGTCGTTGCGATCGACATTGTTCGGCCAGCCGCTTTCCATGCCGGTGGCGATTGCGCCGACCGGTTCGGCCGGGCTGGTATGGTACCAGGGCGAGCTTGAACTGGCGCGGGCCGCGGCGGCGGCCGGAATTCCGTTCGCCCTTGCGACCCGGTCCATGAACTCGGTCGAGGAGATCGCCGAAAAGGCCGGTGGCACGCTCTGGTTGCAGCTTTACGTTTGGAACGATCGCGACTTGACCTATCGGCTGGTCGAGCGGGCCGAGAAGGCGGGCTTTCAGGGGCTGATCGTGACCGCTGATACGCCTGTCAATCCGAACCGGGAATACAACCTGCGCAACGGTTATGGGCTGCCGTTCGTGGCGTCGCGAACCGCGCTTCTCGACATGGTGCGCCACCCGCGCTGGCTGGTGGGCGTGCTGGGCCGCTATATCGCCACATCCGGCATGCCGCGGTTCGAGAACCAGCCGAACCGGCCGAAGATCACCAGGGGGGCGGAATCGTCGGTGCGAAGCGGCGTCTTGACCTGGGACGATATCAAGGAACTGCGGCGCCGCTGGCCGCGCACCTTCATGGTGAAAGGGCTGCTGAGGGCCGACGATGCCGTGCGCGCCGTCGATCTTGGGGCGGATGCCGTGATCGTTTCCAACCATGGCGGCCGGAACCTTGATTCCGCCCCGGCGACGATTGATGTGTTGCCCGAGATCGTGGCGGCGGTCGGCCAGCGCGCGGCAATCCTGGTCGACAGCGGCTTTCGGCGCGGCAGCGATATTGCAAAGGCCATCGCGCTTGGCGCCTCGGCCGTCTTGATCGGGCGTCCGACCCTGTACGGCACGGCGATCGCCGGGGCGGCCGGCGCCACCCATGTGCTGGGGATCCTGCGGCACGAACTTTCAACCACGCTTGCGATGATCGGCTGCCCTGACGTGCAAGACCTGGGCCCGGATTTTCTGCAGATGCCGGGGCAAGGCGGCGAGGCGTCCGAGCAAGGCATGGACCGCCACGCCCAAATCCCATAGATAGCGATCCTGTGGACTGGGTTCTTTGGCCCCTTGGCGGAACCGGTAGACGCAGCGGACTTAAAATCCGCTCGCCGCAGGGCGGTCCGGGTTCGAGTCCCGGAGGGGCCACCAGCTTTCGAATACCGGTGCCTGTTTTCCCGCCCCTGGTTCGCCAGGTCGGGGGCCATGGAAGGGGCTGGACTTCGATGGAGTGGCTCGCCACCCTTTGAACAAGGGGGCAAGGCGAGCCATGGATGAACTGGTCGGCAAGGACCCGCATGCGCTGCATCGGCATTTCGTCGCGACCGCGCGTGACATCGCGCAGCCGCTGCATCAGGCCATTCTGCGGGTGGGGCCGGTCACGCTGCCGCGCCGCGACAGGACCGCGTTCGGTGTCTTTCTGGGGCGGGCGATTGTCGGCCAGCAGCTTTCGCCGGCGGCGGCGGGCACGATCTGGGGCCGAATCGAACAGGCGGCGGCCGAAGCCGGGGAAGGGATTCCTGGCTTCTTCCGGCCGGAAAACGCCCCGCATGTGCGCGGCTGCGGCGTTTCGCGGGCCAAGCTGCGGGCCCTGATGGGAATTGCCGAGGCCGACGCCAACGGGTCGATCGATGCGCGCCTGCTCCGGGCGCTTGATCACGGCGACCGGGCGGAACGATTGCTGGCGCTTCCTGGGGTGGGCCCCTGGACCTGCGACATGGTCTCGCTTTTCTATTTCCGGGCGCCGGATATCTGGCCCGAAGGCGATCTTGCCGTGCAGCGAACCTTCCGCCGCCTGATCGGCCGGCGTTCGCCCGGCCGGGCTGCCGCGCGCTTCGCGCCCTTTCGGTCCCATCTGGCAGTGGCCATGTGGCGGCTGGTCGACCTGGAGCGCAAGAAGGGTGGATGAGGGCTTGATTTGCATAAAATGTCGATTATTCTGGAAATATGGACACAAATCAGGCCCTCAGGGCCTTGGGTGCCTTGGCCCAGGAAAGCCGGCTCGGAACATTCCGGCTGCTGGTGCGGTGCGGTGCCACGGGCATGCCGGCGGGCGATATCGCCCGGGCCCTCGATGTGCCCCACAACACCATGTCGGCGCATCTTTCGATTCTTGCAAATGCCGGCCTGATCCAGGCGCGTCGGAATGGCCGCAAGATCATCTATGGCATCGATGTCGAAGGGGCGCGGGCGCTGCTTGCCTTCCTGGTGGAAGACTGCTGCCAGGGACGGCCAGACATCTGCGCCCCGCTGCCCGACCGTGACGAGGGACGATTACGCCGAACAGAGGCTCGATGATCCACGCGTCAATTTCGCCTTCACCGTTTGCGGCAGCGCCGGGCAGTTATGCCTTGCGGGGGTGGCGTGGGTCGTGTACCCGACGGTTGCTTCGCTGGCGGGCGCCTGACCGCATCGAAGCGGCCCGGATCACGTCAGGCGGAGTGGAGAGCGCGGTGAGCGACATCCTGGTTGATATCGGCGCGGATGGCGTCGCGACCCTGACCCTCAACCGGCCGGAAAAGCGCAATACGGTCCGGCACGCCATGTGGCATGAAATCAAGGCGATCACGGCGCGCCTGCAAGCCGATCCGCAGGTGCGTGCCGTGGTGCTGACCGGGGCGGGCGAGCATTTCTGCGCAGGCGCCGATATCAGCGAGTTCCAGGACCTGCGCAAAGACGTCGCGACCACCGCCCGGTTCGAGGCCGATATCGAGGCGGGCGAGGATTCTTTGTTGAAGTTCGGCAAGCCGACGATTGCCGCCATATCCGGTTTCTGTCTGGGGGCGGGGTGCGCCCTGATCATGTGCTGCGATCTGCGCATCGCCGATTCCAGCGCACGATTCGGAATTCCGGCCGCCCGGCTTGGCATCGTCTATTCGCTGCGGGATACGCGGGTCCTTTACAATATCGTCGGGCTGGCCAATGCCAAGCGCATCCTGTTCACGGGCGACCAGTTCGATGCCGCCCAGGCCCAGCGCATGGGTCTGGTGGATGACGTGGTGGCCGGCAGCGTGCTGGCCGAGGCAAAGGCGCTGGCGGCCCGCATTGCTGCCAATGCGCCGCTTTCGGTATCGGGCTCGAAGATCATCCTGAACGCGATCGCCGAGGGGGATCCCGAACACCGGGCCCGCGAGATTCGCGAATTGCAGGACGTCGCGCACACCAGCGAAGATCACCTGGAAGCCGTACGCGCCTTCATGTCCAAGCGCCGCCCCGTGTTCAAGGGACGATAATTCATCGGGCCAGCAATCAGCCAGCGTACCGGCTAGCGAACTGGCTGTGGCCGGGCCGCGGTTGCCGAGGGGGCAATGGAAGGCTTTCTGATATCGGTTGGCGTTGTCGCCATCGCCGAGATTGGCGACAAGACGCAGCTTCTTGCCCTGATGCTGGCGGCCCGCTATCGGGCGCCGGTCAGCATCCTGCTTGGCATCCTGCTCGCGACCATGTTGAACCATGGGCTGGCGGCCGGGTTTGGCGCCATGATCGCCAATTGGATCGGCGCCGACGCGATGCGCTATATCCTGGGCGTCTCGTTCCTGGCGATGGCGGCCTGGACCTTGGTGCCTGACAAGGCCGATGACGGCCCCGCCGTGACAAGACGGACCAGTGCCTTCCTGGCCACATTGGTTTCGTTCTTCCTGGTCGAGATTGGCGACAAGACCCAGATCGCGACAATCGCCCTGGCCGCCCAGTTGCAATCCATTGCCGTGGTGGCGGCGGGGACGACGATTGGCATGATGCTGGCCAACTTTCCGGCCGTCTATGCGGGCCGCTTTGCCAGCACCAGGCTGCCGCTTCGGATGATTCGCATCGTGGCTGCGGCGCTGTTCGCGGCTCTGGGCATTGCAGCCTTGCTTGGTCTTGGGGCTGGCATTATCAGCCCGGCTCCGAACCCAACCTGATCACAGGAATTGGCCGGCAAGGGCCTTCAGGTACGAAAGCCCCTGGATCGCGCGGCTTCCGTACCACGAGACCATCTCGCCATCGATCAGGATCCGTGCGGGGCGCGAGCCAGGAAAGCTTGCCCCGAATGATCTGACATCCGCCGCCTTGAAGGGAAAAGGCTCGCTTGCGAACAGGACAAGATCGAGGCAATCGAGCAGCCCCTGGTCGATGGTGATTTCCGGATAACGCAGCGACGTGTGATCACCGATGGTCTGCCAATTCACCAGCGCCAGCATGCGGGCGATGTAGGTGTCGGGCGAGATAGTCATCCAGGGATCGCGCCAGATCAGATAAAGAACGCGGCGGCGCGGCCAATCCGCGGCGGTCCTGGCAAGATCGTCAAGGGCGGCGGAAAGTCGGGTGCACAGGGCATCGGCTTCCCGTTGGCGGCCGAACAGATGCCCCATCAGGCGATAAAGCGGGATGTTGTCATGCGGGGCGGCGGGGTGGGTCACCACCACCGCAATGCCAAGATCGGCGATGGCATCCGCCATCTCCTTTGGGTTTTCATCTACGTTGACGATGACATGGGTTGGCGCCAGGGCCTTCAGCCGATCCATCACGATCTTCTTGGTGCCGCCGACGCTGGGTATTGCGGCAACCTGCTTGCGGGGGTGGATGCAGTAATGGGTCCGCCCGACGATCTGGCGGGCAAGGCCAAGGTCGAAGAGCAGCTCGGTGATGCTGGGCACAAGCGAGATGATGCGCGCCCCGCCACCGGCCGGGTCAAAGCGGCGGCCGGCCCAGTCCGTCGGCGGATGGCCGGCCAGGGTGGTGGCGCCAGGTTGGGCAGGGAGGCTTGCGATGGGCATGATCGGATCAGGCGGACAGGGGCTCGGTTGGCTTGACTCAGGTCAATGCCATTCAAACATGTTAGGCTTGTCTTGACGCATGGAGAAGGATGGGGCTGCGATGAGGGCTGTCTTCGTGCTGGCGGCGCTGGCTGTCGGTTCAGCGGGTAGCTTGGCGTGGGGCCAGGGCGCGCGATCCTGGGAAGTCGATCTGGCACGGGATATCATGGGCGCGAAGGGGTGCGAGGTCGAGTTTCTGAGCCAAGTGATCGAGCGGCAGGTCGGGGGACAACAGATCGTCATGGCCAAGGTCCATTGCCGGGACCAGCGTACATTCGACGCCACTCGCCGCGGCGCCAGTGCGGCGTTCGAATATCGGGAATGCGAGAAACGTGATGAAGCGAGCTGTTGAAGCCCTGGTTCTGCCCGTTGCCCTGATTGGTGTCGCCCTGATCGGTGCCACCATGGTGGCGCCGGCCCGCACCGACGATGTGAGCGATGGCCAGAGCCTTGCCCGGCAATGGTGTGCAAGCTGCCATGTTGTCGGCCCGCAGATCAGGTGGTGAATGGCGCGCCGGCCTTTTCATTCATGGCGCGCAATCCGCAATACACGGCCGAGCGGCTGGAGGCCTGGCTTCTGTTGCCGCAGCATCCGGCCATGCAAGGATCGATCTCAGCCGGACCCAGATCCCCGCCAGGTTCGTGCCTATATCGAAAGCCTGAAAAACTAGGTGCGGCCATGCGGTCGCGGGCGGCAAGCAGCCAATAGCCGCCGCCAGACGCACGATATCCGGGATGGTCTCTAACCCAGGCTGACATGGGCCAGCGCCCGCTTGGCCGGACAAGGACCGCGCGGTGCTTGCCGATCGCATGGGCCAGCGCCTTTCTGAAAATGGAATAACCGGGTCGTCTTTTCCATGCACGATCAGGATCGGCGCCGGGAAATCGGCGATGTTCGGCTGGCGCTTCCAGATCCAGGGCATAGATCGCATCCCGCAGTTGCGGCAGCGGCGCGGCGATGCTCGGGCACGCGGCGGGGATCTTCATTGGCAAGCAGGGCATGGACCCGCTGCCCGGCCGGCCGACGCCGCGACAAGATCACCGATCGGGGGAGCGGCGGATCGGCGGCGCCGGATTGCCATGGCGGCCAGCGTCGTAGTCGTCCCGGCTATCGTCAACCCAGTCCACGGTGACGAACTCCGGCACGGCGATGGGATGGGCCGGTGACAAAAGAGGCGATGACGGCCTCGAGATCGTAATAGCCGCCAAGCGTGACCGCGAAAGCAATGCGCGTGCGGGTTTCGGACGCCAAGGCGGCCAGCAGGGCGGGGCCGGCGGCATAGGAAATGCCGACAATGCCGACTGGCACGGGCGTCAGTTCTCCGGCGCCCGACAATTGGCGTACGGCGTCGATAATGACCGCTACGTCTTCTGGTGCGACCCGGAGCGCCCGCAGGCCCGCCACCTCGGGGATCAGGACCGCAAATCCGGCCCTGGCCAGGGTTCCTGCAAACGCGACCAGGCGCGGATCGTCGCGTCCCTGCGGGGTGACGCCGGGGACCAGGACCAGGCCCGCCTTCACCCGTGCGGGGCGATACAGATCGGCGATCCTCGGGCGGTCCTCGATCCCGTAGGAAATCTCCTGCCGGTCGATTGACGGATCGGTCGGGGCTGGGGTTCCGAGGTCTGAAATCAGCGACGCCGATTCGATCAGCCGGATTGGCGAACAGGCGGCCAGGGACAGAAAGGCGGCGGCCGCAAGTCCCGCCGTCAAGACCGCGCTTCGCGCCAATCGCCGGATCGATCGCGCCGGCAGGCCGCTACGCCTTCTTGTCGAAGCGGAGAGACGCCGAGTTGATGCAGTAGCGAAGTCCGGTCGGCGCCGGCCCGTCCGGAAACACATGGCCGAGATGGGCATCGCACCGCGCGCACAGGGCCTCGACCCGGACCATGCCATGGCTGTGGTCGGTCTCGGTCGCGACGGCGTTTTCGGCGGCGGGGCGGGTGAAGCTTGGCCAGCCAGAGCCCGAGTCGTATTTGTCCGAGGACTGGAACAACGGCGTGCCGCAGCAGATGCACGAATAGGTGCCGGGTGCCTTGTTGTTCCAAAGCGCCCCCGTGAAGGCGCGTTCGGTTCCCTTGCAGCGCGCGATCTCGAACTGCTCGGGCGTCAACAGCTTCTGCCATTCCGTATCGGACTTGTGGATTTTTCCGGTCATGGCGTCGGTCCGGCCGATCGGGGCTTGTCGGTCGCGCCGCCGGTCAGGACGACCCGATGGGCGAAGGCGGCACGGATCGCTTCAAGGCGCAGCGGCACCTGAATATAGTCCGCGGCGCGCCAGAGCGTCACCTGGTCGATGAAGGTCGAGCTGTTGATCCACCCATCCTGCCCCCCCAGCAGGGCGAAGTAATTGGCATCGGGATCGGCAAGGCTTGAGATATGGCGGGCATTCGAGCCATAGCGGGTGCTGTGCCGGGCCGCGGTCGTGTCATGGGCCGTCTTCATGATGGTCTGCGAACTGCCACCGGTCGGGACGTCGACGAAGCGATAGCGGCCACCGCCAATCGGCAGATTCGACAGGGGATGGGCCAGCACCAGCCTGTGCATGTCGCCCCACGTTCCATAGGTTTCAAGCGCCCTGGCGGCGGATTCGAAGCCGCGTTCCAAAGCGGCGGACAGCACGCTGTCCGGCAGCCGGTCGGGGGCGGCGATCACCTGGTCGAAGCCACGCCCGCTTGCCTCGTAGAAGATGCCGTCCGGCAGGGTCTTGGCGGCCTCCTCGACCGCGTGCAGCACGGCCTCGAAGGCGATGGGGCCACGTGATTCCATCCGGTAATGGCCGTCCCATCCGTTCAGCAGATCGACGATCACGCGGTGGCCAGGGGCTTTGGCCAGCGCCATGCCCACGGCGGATTGGCGGCCCAGGATCGCGTTCCGCAGGCGAAGCGCGCTTTCCATGAAGACATCCTGCTGAAGAGCCATCATGTCCGCAACGCTGACGCGACCATTTGCCCGCAGCAGGCCGTTCAATCGCGAGATGCGGTCATTGGGCGAGAAGAAATAGCCGATCGGGACATCGACCGCCTTGATGCGGTTGTTGGCCGAGGCGACGAATCCCTCGGCAGGGTCGAAGATGGCCGGCAGGTCACGGGTGGTGGCAAGTGTTTCCCAGGCCTTGGTCGCTGTGTCGGGCGCCACCACCATGTCGGCGGGAGCGCCATTCGCGCGGCGCGGCAGTTGTGTCGCGGCGGCAAGGCCGACATGCCCCTCGGCATCGGCATAGATCATGTTCTGGGCCGAGACGCCGAACGGTTCGAGGGCAGCGCGGAATTCGGACCAGTTGCGGGCACGATTCATCCGCAGCATCGCGGTGATTTCATCGGTCGGTCGGTGCCCGACCCAGGCCAGCGCCAGCGGCGGTCCGTTCAAGGGGTGCAGCACCGGCGCATCCGAGATCAGTGGCCCGAATTCTGAATTGCGGACCGTCACCTCGCGCGGGAACCACCAGCGGGACTTGACGCTTTCGGTATGCGAGCGGATCGAAGCCATCTGTGCGGGATCGAGCCGAACCAGATCGCTGGATGCGGCGCGCATGTTCGTTCCGCCCCAGGCGATCCAGGGATTGCGGCCGACCGCGATGAAGGGCAGGCCCGGCACCATCAATCCGACCGCATGGTGCGAGGGTGACTTGTAGCCGCCCAGCACCCACAGGTTGGGAAGGAACAGGCCAAGATGCGGATCGCTGGCGATGATCGCGCTGCCGGTCGCGCTGCGACGTCCGCTGACGGCGATCGCGTTGCTGCCGGAACGGCTGGTGCCACGCAGGATCTCGTCGAGGGCGGCAAGGTCCTGGCTGACCGGTGCGCCGGCGCTGGGCAGCGAGTCGGACCCGGCTTCGACCAGCCTTGCCCACAGGGTTGGCCAATCGGGGCGCTCGCGCAGTTTCAGCAGCCTGAACCAGATGAGCCAGTTGACGTCCGTGCCGGCCAGCCGGCCGAGGGTGATGACGTCTTCGGCGCGCCAGGGTTCGCGCGCAAGGCCAAGGACGGCGAATTCATGCGGCAGGTCCCTGGTGGTTGCCAGATAGTGATTGACCCCGCGCACATAGCCATCCAGCCAGCGCCGCGTGTCGGGCGGCATGTTGGCGATCACCTCGGGGGCGGCGCGGCCGAAGCCCAGGATGCGCAAGGAATGATCGATGTCACGGGCGATGGGGCCCGCCATCTCGGAGATGCGGCCCTGCGCGATGCGCCGCAGGATCTCCATCTGTCCCAGGCGCAAATGGGCATGGACCAGCCCCAGCGCCACGGCCAGATCATCGTCGGATTGGGCCTCGATGAAGGGAACCTGGTGCTGATCGAAATGGATCGTGACGGGGCCATCGATCGGCAGGTTCCGGGTCGGGAACGCGGCCAGCCGCTCGTCCAGAGTTGCGGGCGGGGGCAGGGGGGTGACAAAGGCACAGCCCGACATCGCAAGGGTCACGCCAAGCGCCGCGATCGTCCTCAGAGATTTTCTCCCGGCCTGGGTCCTGTGTCCCGTCACTGTTCACACCTCGGCTTCAAGGAATACTAGCCTTTACCCGCCAACGCTCAAGACCGCCGTCAAGACCAGCCCGGAAGACCTGGCTTGGAACGCCCAAGCCATCATGGCATTCTTCAACCCTTGCATAATAAGGCTTTCACAAGAAAGGTTTGGAGGACCCATGTCATCGGCGCAGCCGGCGGATGATGTCTATGAATTCGTCAATGTTGGCGACGTCTATCCGGAATGGACGATCGCCGTCACCAACGCGTACCAGGCTGCCAAGCATCGCTGCTGCGGCATCGATACCGGCGTGTTTGGCAATATGGTCGATGTCGCCATTCTGGCAACCCTGTCGGGGTGGCGGGTCAGAATCCCGAACGATACGGCGGGCTTTGTCCATCTGGAGCAGACCGCGACGCAGCCGCGCCCGATCCATTTCGGTGAACGGCTGACGGTCCGGGGCAGCGTGACCGCCATCGAGCCAGTGGCGCGCGGGCACGTGATTCGCGGCGTGTTCGATTTCTTCCGCGACGATGGAAGCCTGGCTCTTTCAACCACCCGGGCCGGCATGCGGTTTGGCCCGGCTGGCAGCCAGAAGGGCTCGACCAGGGCGGCCACGGCGCCCGAGGCCGATCCGCGCCAGGGTCTTAGGGAAATCGTCCGCAAGCAGCTGACCCCGGAAGGGGTCAGGGATTACAGCGATGGTGGCGGTCCGGTTCACAAGGACCCTGAATACGCGCGCAAGATCGGCCTTCGTTCGCCGGTTGCGGCCGGGGTCATGGGCATGCACTGGATGCTCGAGGCGCTGGCCCGCGAGCGGCCCTATCAGGCGGTCGATATCGCCATCGACCTGAAGCGTCCGATCTTCTGGGACGAGGAAATCGCCCTGTGGGGCCATCCCGTGGCCGGCAAGCCGGGCGCCTACGACGTGATGCGGGTGTTGAATCGCGAAGGCAAGGTGACCGTCGACGGACGGGTCCGCAGCGTCGGCTGGTAGGGCCGATCGGCCTTAGGCAACCTGGTCGCGCTTGGCTTGGCGCTTGCGCTGGGTCGGGTCGAGGACCCGCTTGCGCAGGCGGACCGATTGCGGCGTGATCTCGACCAGTTCGTCGTCAGAGATATAGCCGATCGATTGCTCGAGGGTGAGCCGGATCGGCGGCGTCAGGGTGACGTGGTCGTCCTTTCCGGCGGCGCGGATATTCGTGAGCTGCTTGGTTTTCATCGGGTTGACGTCAAGGTCCGATCCCCGCGCGTGCTCGCCGATGATCATGCCGCAATAGACCTTCTCGCCCGGGCCAATGAAGAGCGGGCCGCGCTCTTCGATGCCCCACAAGGCATAGGCGACCGAGGTGCCTTGCTCCATCGAGACCAGGACACCGTTCGGGCGCCGCCCGATGCTGCCCCGGTATGGGCCCCAGGCGTGGAACATCCGGTTCAGGATGCCGGTGCCGCGTGTGTCGGTCATGAATTCGCCGTGATAGCCAAGCAGGCTGCGGGTGGGCGCGTGGAACACAAGGCGCTGCTTGCCGCCGCCGGTGGGGCGCATGTCCTTGAGCTCGGCCTTGCGCTGGCCAAGCTTTTCCACCACGGCACCCGCATATCCGTCATCGAGGTCGATGGTCACTTCCTCGATCGGTTCCAGGCGCTGGCCGGTCGTCGGGTCCGCACGGATGATCACTTCGGGCCGGCTGACGCTGAATTCGAAACCTTCGCGGCGCATCTGCTCGGCCAGGACGGCAAGCTGCAGTTCGCCGCGTCCGGCGACCTGGAACGAGCTTTTGCCTTCGGTCTCGGTCACCCGGATGGCGACGTTGCCCTCGGCTTCCCGCATCAGCCGGTCGCGGATCATCCGCGACGTCACCTTGTCGCCCTCTTGGCCGGCCAGCGGCGAATCGTTGACCGAAAACGTCATGACCAGGGTTGACGGGTCGATCGGCTGGGCGGAAATCGGCTCGGTTACCGATGGGTCGCACAAGGTGTCGGCAACGGTGGCGCGGGTCAGGCCCGCAATGGCAACGATATCGCCGGCCTCGGCCTCGTCGACCGCGACCCGCTCAAGGCCCCTGAAGGCAAGGATCTTGGTCACCCGGCTCTGCTCGATCAGGCCGCCATCGCGGGTCAAAGCCTTGACGGCCATGTTGGCGCGGACGCTGCCCGCGCTGATGCGTCCGGTCAGCAGGCGGCCGAGATACGGATTGGCTTCGAGGGTGGTGGCAAGCATCGCGAATGGCGCGTCCGGGTTGACGCTGGGTGGCGGCACATGCCGGCGGATCACCTGGAAAAGCGGGGCCATGTCGTTGCGTGGATCGGCCGGATCAAGCGCCGCCCAGCCGTGCTTTGCCGAAGCGAAGAGGGTGGGGAAATCGAGCTGGGAATCGCTGGCATCCAGCGCGGCAAAAAGATCGAAGGTCTCGTCGTGGACTTCGTGGGCGCGGGCATCGGGCTTGTCGCACTTGTTGATCACGACAATCGGCCGGATGCCAAGCCGAAGCGCCTTGCCCAGCACGAACTTGGTCTGGGGCATCGGGCCTTCGGCCGCGTCGACCAGCAGCAGCACGCCGTCGACCATCGACAAGATGCGTTCGACCTCGCCGCCGAAATCGGCGTGGCCGGGCGTATCGACAATGTTGATCCGCGTGTTTTCCCAGACGACCGAGGTGCACTTGGCCAGGATCGTGATGCCGCGCTCGCGCTCGATGTCGTTCGAGTCCATGGCGCGTTCCGCCACCTGCTGGTTGGCGCGGAAGGCGCCGCTTTGCCGCAGCAGGCAGTCGACCAGGGTGGTCTTGCCATGGTCGACATGGGCGATGATGGCGATATTGCGAAGGTCCATGGGGTGGCCTTACGTGGCTTGCGGCAGTCCGGATCGCGGGGTGAAAAACAAAAGGCGCGGCCGGTGTTGCCGGCCGCTGCCGGCCGTGAATATAGGGATCGGGCCGCCCGTTCTCAAGCGGGCGATCGGGTGGCCCCGCTCCGGCGCCGGGATCCTTGTGGATAGTCCAGGTTCATCAAATGCTTACATCGCGGCGCCGGCCCTGCGGCATCGATTCCCGGGCATCGACCCCGCGATGGAGCCGAAGCGAGTATTTGAACCGGTCGCCCGGATAAAAGCTGTGGGCGATCTCGAACGGCTCGCCGCTGGGATCGAGATACCAGCGCCAGATCTCGAAGGCCGGCGACCGGGCCGCCACGCCAAGCGCGCCAGCAATGTCGCGGGGCAGGGAGACGGCCGCCATGTCCTGGCGGATCTCGCCGATCTGCTCGCCATAGCGACGTTCGATCAGCGATGCGATGGCGCCGACCGCGGTCGGGATCTCGTCCCGCAGGGCAGCAAAGCGGCCGACGACGTGGACATCGAGCCAGCAGACCGGTTCGCCGCCTCCATCGGTTCGAACCCGCACGCCGGTTGCGCGCAGGAAACGCAGGCCGGGCTTGCAGCGCAGCCGCGCGGCTGTTGTGGCATCGGTGATGACGTCGCTGACCTGGCAGCGACTGAAGCGGACATTGTGGGCGAACTGGCGAAGGTCATCGACCGAGGCGAAGGAATGCACGTAATGGCGGACCGGCGCGTCGGTCACGACCCGGGTGCCGATGCCCTGATGCCGGGTGACGAGGCCGAGGCTTTGCACATGGCGCAGGGCTTCGCGCACCGTGAAACGGCTGACCCCGTACTGGGCCTTCAACTCGGCTTCGGTGGGAAGAAGGCTGCCCACCGGAAATCGCCCGCCGGCGATGTCGGCGGCCAGCTGATCGGCAAGCTGCGCGTAGCGCGGCGGCATGCGCGTCGGTGCGGGGTGCATTACACGACACCGTCGGCGCGCAGCGCGGCGATCCTCTCGGCCGTATAGCCGAGAGCGCCCAGGATGGCGTCGGTGTCCTGGCCAAGGCTGGGGCCGGCGCGCCGCTCATAGGTTTCCCCGCTGCAGCGGATCGGGGCGCGCAGCATGTGCGCGACCCCGCCATCCGGATGGTCGAGGGGTTCGACACGTTCGCGGGCAAACGGATTTTCGAGGGCCTCGCGGAAGCCGAGAACCGGGGCGGCCGGCACCTTGCCCTGAAAAATGGTCATCCATTCGGCGGTGGTGCGCTCGGACAGCGCTGCATCCAGGATCTGGGTCAGCAGCGGACGCTGGGCATAGCGGTCGGGAAACCGGAGGAAGCGCGGATCGGTGGCCAGGTCAGGACGGCCGAGCTTTTCGCACAGCGCCGGCCAGAATTTCTCCTTGTTGCACATCAGATAGATCCAGCCATCCCGGGTCTTGTAGAGCTGGCAAGGGGTGAGCGATGGATGCGCGGACCGCGCCTCGCGGCCCTGGTCGCGTCCCGCATTCAGGTACCAGCTCGCGAGATAGTTGAGATTGAACAGCGCGATGTCGAACAGGGTAACGTCGAGGTCGCGACCCTTGCCCGTTGCACGGGCGTCAAGCACGCCGGCCACGGTTGCGTAGGCGAGGCCGAGCCCGGTCATCAGATCGACAATGGAAAGGCCGAAGCGGCTGGGCGCGCTGTCCGGCGCGCCATTCAATGCGAAATATCCGGTCTCGGCCTGCATCAGGTAGTCGTAGCCGGGCCAGGTGGCGCGCGGCCCGTCGCGGCCGTAAGCGGTGAGATGGCCGCAGACAATTCGCGGGTTGACGGTGGCAAGGGCATCGTAGGTAAGACCAAGCCGGCCCGGCACATCGCCGCGCAGATTGCTGGCGACCGCATCCGCCGATCGCACCAGGTCGTGGAAGACGGTGCGGCCCGCCGGCTTGGTGAGATCGAGGGTGAGGCTCCGCTTGTTGCGGTTCAAAGCCTGAAAGAAGCCGCTCGACTGCGTTGCCTCGAATCCGTCGAGAAATACGGGTCCGACGCTGCGGGCCATGTCGCCGCCATCATTGGGATTCTCGATCTTGATGACCTCGGCGCCAAGGTCGGACAGGAACTGGGTGCCGAATGGGCCGGCCCCATATTGCTCGACGGCAAGAACACGAAGCTTGGCGAGTGGAAGCATGGGGTGGCGGCTCCTAGTATCCGGCCTTGTCCTCGGTGCCGTGACCGCGCTTCGGCACCAGGAACGAACGCTCGAACTGCATGAAAAGCGTGCCGTCCGCCTTGCGTCCCGACGTCCGCACGGTGACGATGCCGGCATTCGGGCGGGATTTCGATTCGCGTTTTCCCAGCACTTCGGACTCGGCGTAGATGGTGTCGCCCACGAACACGGGGGAAGGCAGGCTGATGTTGCCCCAGCCCAGATTGGCGATCGCCTTCTGGCTGGTGTCGCTGACCGACATGCCGGCGACGACCGAAAGCGTGAAGGCGGAATTGACAAGCGGCTTTCCGAACTCGGTGAACGAGCAATAGTGGTTGTCGAAATGGAGCGGGTGCGTGTTCATGGTGAGCAACGTGAACCAGATGTTGTCGGCTTCGGTGATGGTGCGGCCGGGGCGATGCTCGTAGGTGTCGCCAACCCTGAAGTCGTCGTAATAGCGCCCGATGTCTTCCCGGTAGCGGTTGGGGCCGACCTGTTTCGATCCGATGCTCATTCCGGTTCTCCCGTGCCGTTTGGCGCCTGCCATAGCCGTGCGCAGGTGGCATTGCAGTTGTCCAGTTGTCCGGATAAAGTAGCGATCCGAGCTTTCAAGCGTCAACGATACTCTGACCCGTCGGAATGAAGGCCTGCGGCGCGGCAACCGGCACCGCAGGCGGGAACGGGAAAACCAGAAGGGGGAAGCCTATGGAGAGAACACTCACGCTTGCGGCCGTTGCGTTCGTGCTGGCGGGGCTATCCGCGGGGCCATCGCATGCCGAGGCCATCAAGTTCCGGATCGCGCTCGATACCGGGCCGGCCCATGTCCGCAACATCGCCGTCGAACAGTTCGTTGCGGCGGTGAAAGCGAAGGCCGGTTCGCAGATCGCGATGGAGGTCTTCCCCAATGGCCAGCTCTACAAGGGGCCGGATGAACCCCGCGCGCTTGCGCGTGGTGATCTCGATATGGCCGTGCCGGGGCTCTGGCAGCTCGACAAGGTCGAGGCCAACGCCATCATCACCACCTTGCCGTCCTTTGCCGGCCTGTCGCCGGAGCAACTGACCCGTCTGGTCGATGGCCCGGTCGCCGGCGATCTCAACAAGCGGTTCGAATCGAAGCTTCGGGTCCATGTGCTGGGACGCTATCTGGCCCTCGGTTACGCCCATACCTACTCGGCCACCAAACCGATTCGGACGATGGAAGACATGCGCGGCATGAAGGTGCGAATTCCCGGCGGCGCGGCCATTCTGGCGCTGTTCAAGAGCCGTGGCGCCAATCCGGTCGTGATCCCGTGGGCGGACGTCCCGCTCGCTCTTTCCCAGGGCACGATCGACGCGCTGCAGTCGTCCGATGAAACGATCCGCAGCGGCAAGATGTGGGATGCCGGCCTGAAACATGCTTTCGCCGATGGCGGCGTCTATCTCCACTATATCCCGATGGTGGCGAAACCGAGCTGGGACAAGCTCGGGCCTGCCCTGCAAAAGACCGTTGCCGAAGCATGGGAGTCGATCGTCGACGCGCAACGCCGGCTGGCCGAGACACGCCAGGCCGAGGCGCGGGAAGAAAACAAGCGCAATGGCATCACCTACGTGATTCCGACCGACGCCGAATTGCAGCGGGCCCGTCTCGCCGCCGCGGCACAGACCGACGAGGTTGTGAAGAGCATGGAACTCGACCCAGACCTGCTGCGAAAGGCGAAGGCCTCGGTCGGACTGGGAAGCTAGATCTCGGCGAGACGGGGCCGCCTGGATCGGGCGGCTCGGTCGCCTGCCCGCGTGGTGCCCATGCGCACAGCACTTGCCCTGTGGGATCGGCTGGAACAGCTGCTTGTCGCCCTGGCCGGCGCCCTGGCGCTGGGGCTTGCCCTGTACGCGATGGCGAGCCGGTACCTGGTGCCCGCCTGGGCGCTCGACTGGGCCGACGAGATCACGGTCTATCTTGTCATGTGGGGCATCTGGCTGGCCTCCAGCAGTCTCGTCCAGTCCGATCGCCATGTGCGCGCCGATGTGCTTCCCCATTACCTGGGGCCCACGGCTCGATGGGTGCTCGAGATCTTTGGTACCGCTGCATCGCTCGCATTCTGCAGCGCGCTCGCCTGGAGCGGTCTTGACGCCGTCGAATTCACGATGACCCTGGGCGAGCGCAGCATCAGCTCACTGCGATTCCCGCTCTGGATTTATTATGCGTGCGTGCCGGCCGGTGCGATCCTGATGGCTCTGCGCTATGCCCGCCGTCTTGTCCGTCTGTTTGGCGCCGAGGGCCGGTCGATGGTCGATCTGCCATCCCACTAGGTAGAGGCCGCACGCACATGTCATCCTGGATCGGGCTTGGCCTACTTGGCGTCCTGCTTGCCTCGGCGATGCCGATCTTCGTTGCCCTGGGCGCGACCGCGGCGCTCTTGCTTTGGACCGAGGGCAAGTCGCTCGCCGGCATCGCCCAGATCGTCGTTGATGGGCTGAATTCGAATGCGCTGATCGCCGTTCCCTTCTTCGTGATGGCCGCCATCTTCATGGATCGCGGTGGGGTGGCGCGCGCGCTGATCGATGGCGCGTCCGCCTGGGTGGGGCGGGCGCGGGGCGGTCTGGCGATCGTATGCGTTGTCGCGGCGACCATCTTTGCCGCCGTGTGTGGCTCGTCGACCGCATCGGCCATGGCGCTCGGCACCGTCCTGATCCCGGCCATGATGGCGCGGGGGTACGATCGGCCGTTCTCGGTCGGCGTGATCGGCGCTTCCGGGACCCTGGGTATCCTGATCCCGCCCAGCCTGCCGCTGATCGTTTTTGGGATCATTGCCGACGAATCGGTTCCACGGCTGTTCGTGGCGGGGATCATTCCGGGCCTGATCCAGGCGGCGCTGTTTATCGGCCTGATCGTGGTCATCGCGCATCGCCGGGGCCTTGCCCGCGAACCGGCCCTGACACGGACCGAATTCATCCGCAGGAACATGCAGGCCATCCCGGCACTTGTCATTCCGGTTGTGGTGCTGGGTGGAATCTATTCGGGCATCGTCACGGTCACTGAAGCGGCGGCTCTTGCGGCGCTCATGGCGCTCGTGGTCAGCCTCGGCTTTTATCGCGATCTTCGCCTGACCCAGATTCCTGGCCTGCTCACGGAATCGATGCGCGGATCGGCCGCCATCATTCTGATCGTGGCGAGCGCCCTGGTGTTCGGACACTGGATGACGGAATCCGGTCTTCCGGCGCGGCTCGTGCAGGGGGTCATCGCGGCGGGGATCGAAGGCTGGCAATTCCTGCTGATCATGAACCTCTTGCTGCTGGTGCTCGGCTGCATTCTCGAGGTCATTTCGATCATCCTCATCACGCTGCCTGTCGTTCTGCCGATCCTCGCATCGCTCGGGATTGATCCGATTCACTACGCGATCATTCTGACCGTGAACATGGAGATCGCGGTCCTGACGCCGCCGGTCGGGCTCAATCTGTTCGTCATGTCGAGCATCACCGGTGCGCCGATGGCCGAGGTGGTGCGGGGTGTGAGCCCGTTCATCTTTCTGCTGCTGGCCTATCTTGGGCTGATCACCTATGTGCCCGAGATATCGACCTTTCTGCCACGCTATGTGTTCGGCAGCTGACTTGGCCCGCTATTGGTGGCGCAGGGCCTCGATGGGATCGAGCCGTGCAGCCGTTCTGGCCGGGTAGAACCCGAAGAACACGCCGACGATGGCCGCGAACGAGAATGCGATCAGCACGGTTCCCGGGGCGATCAGGACCGGCCATTCCGCGAAATAGGCGACACTGAAGGCCGCAATCAGCCCCAGCGCCACGCCGATCGCCCCGCCGACCAGGGCAAGCAGGACCGATTCGATCAGGAACTGGATCAGGATATCGATGCGTCTGGCGCCAATGGCCAGCCGCAGCCCGATCTCGCGTGTTCGTTCGGTGACGGAAACCAGCATGATATTCATGATCCCGATCCCGCCGACGATCAGCGAGATCGAGGCGACAGCGGCCAGCAGCAGGGCCATGACCCGCGACGACTGCTGCCGGGCGCTCATGAGTTCCGAGATATTCCTGATCGAGAAGTCGTCCGGAACATTGTCGCGCAGGCGATGGCGCTGGCGCAGAAGCTCGCGCACCTGGCGTTCGGCTTCGGTGGTCTGTTCCGGCTGGTTGACGGCCAGCGTGATCGACGCCACCTGATTGCTGCCGCGATAGCGGGCGCCAAGCAGCCGGTTGCGGGCCGTGGCGATGGGCGTGAACACGATATCGTCCTGATCGGCGCCGATCGGCGTGCGCCCCTTGGCGTCGAGGACACCGATGATTTCGATCGGGACGCGATCGATCCGCACCGTCTGGCCGATCGGGTCCTCGTCCGGAAACAGATTGGCGGCGACGGTTTCGCCGACCAGGGCGACCTTGGCGGCGCTGCGCGCCTCGGCGTCCGTGAACATCCGCCCGGTCCGCAGCTCCCAGTCGCGGGCCTCGAAATATTCGGCCGAAACGCCTTGAAGGGTCGTGTACCAGTTCTGGTTGCCGACAATCACCTGCACGTTGCCGCGCACGCTTGGCGCTGAGACCCGAATCAGATCGAGATCCCGCGCGATCGCGGCCGCGTCATCCTCGGTCAGCGTCGGTCGCGACCCGGTTCCCAGCCGGACGCCCCCCGTGGTCGTGGCGCCGGGCAGGATGACGATGATGTTGGCGCCCAGGCTGCGGATCGTCTCGTCGACCCGCTGTTGCGCGCCGGCGCCGATCGCCACCATGACGATGACGGCTGAAACACCAATGATGATGCCAAGCGTGGTCAGGATGCTGCGCAGCGCGTTCACCCGCAGCGATGCGAATGAGGTCAGAAAGAAATCGAGCAGCGTCATGGTGCGCTCTCGGTTCTGTCGAGACTGTCGAGAAGGCGTCTTGCGTCGGCGGGTTCGGGGACCCTGTTGTCGCTGACGACCCGGCCGTCGCGAAAGCGGATGATGCGTCTGGCGAACCGGGCCACATCGCCTTCGTGGGTCACGATGACGACGGTTATGCCGCGCGCATTCAAGCCCTGCAGAACCGCCATGATCTCGATCCCCGTGTGGGTGTCGAGCGCGCCGGTCGGCTCGTCGGCCAGGACGAGTTCCGGATCGTTGGCAAGGGCCCGGGCAATGGCCACCCGCTGCTGCTGCCCACCGGAAAGCTGGGTTGGCAAGTGCTGCGCACGCCCGGCCAGCCCCAGCGTGTCGAGCAGCGCCAGGGCGCGCTGGCGGCGTTCCGCGGCGCTGATGCGGGCGTAGATCAGGGGCAGCTCGACATTCTGGACGGCGGTCAGGCGCGGCAGCAGATGGAAGGACTGAAAGACAAAGCCGATCCGGCGATTGCGCTGCCTGGCCCGCTCATCGGGTGTCAGGGTTGCGACATCGGCACCCGCCAGCAGGTAGCGTCCGGCCGTCGGCGTATCGAGGCATCCCAAAAGGTTCATGAACGTCGATTTGCCCGAGCCCGACGGTCCCATGATGGCGACGAATTCGCCGGTCGCAACCGTGATCGAGACATCGGCCATGGCATGCACGGTTTCGCCACCAAGGGCATAATCTTTACAAAGCCGATCGGTGACGATGAGATCGGTCAAGCCCGGCAATCCTTCAGAACCGGAAACCGGTCGGGGCTGACGACCGCGTGGTCGGGCCGGCGGCAAGACCGGCAATGACATCCTGTCCTTCGCGCAGCTCGCCGCCCACAATTTCGGTCATGGTGCCATCGGTAATGCCGATGCGCAGGGCGACCGCCTGAGGTTCCCCGTTGTCGCCGACGATCCACACGCGTCCGGGTTGCGGGGCGGCCGACCCGCCTGGGCCACGCGCCTGGCGAAGGGCCCGGAACCGGTCGCGTTGTTCAGCGGTCAGCAGCGCTTCGATCTGCGGGGTCCGCTGATTGCGCAGGCGTTCGATTTCAAGCCTGATGTCGTCCTGCGTGGCGCCCTGGGCGCGCAACTGGCGGATGCGGTCTCCGCTTTCGGCGAACAAGGCCCGCACGCGTTCGCGCTGTTCTGTGCTCAGCTCCAGGGCCTGGCTCAGGCGATCGACGAACTGCGCGGCGGCATCGCCGCTGGGCGCTGCGCTGGGCGTGGCTGGGGATGGCGGATTGCCGGCGGTGGCGCCAGACGGGCGGAAGCGAAGGGCGGCATTCGCCACCTTGAGGACGTTGTCGCGCCGGTCGATGATGATCTGCACATTGGCGGTCATCCCGGGCAGCAGGCGGCCTTCGCTGTTGTCGGCGGTCACGACGACCGTATAGGTCACGACGTTCTGGATGACTTTCGATGCCTTGCGGACCTGCTGGACCCGTCCGCGGAACTCGCGGCCGGGAAAGGCATCGACCGTGAAGGTCACGGCCTGGCCATCCAGAACCCGGCCGATGTCGGCTTCGTCGACGCTGACCTCGACCTGCATTTCGCGCAGGTCCTGGGCGATCGTGAACAGGACCGGGGCCTGAAGGCTGGCCGCGACCGTCTGGCCAATGTCGACCGACCGGGCGATCACGGTTCCTTGGACCGGCGAACGGATGAAGGTATTTTCGAGATCGATCCGGGCGGCGTAAAGGGCGGCTTCGCGCTGGACGACCTGCGCCTTCGCCGTTTCGATCTGGGCGACGGCCATCTGATCCGCCGCCCTGCGGGCGGCAATCTGGGCCGCCTGAGCCTGGATCTGGGCCTTGGCCTCGGCCACCCGGGCGGCGGCTTGATCGCGCGCCGACCGGGACCGTTCGACCTCGCTGCCGGACATGACGCCGCGCCCGAACAGCGGCTCCTTGCGGGCAAGGTCGCGGGCGGCCTCGGTCAGGGCGGCGGTGGCGACCGCGACTTGCGCTTCGGCCGCGGCGAGGGTGGCTTCGGCGGTCGCCAGATCGGCAATCGCCCGCTCGCGGGCCGCCTCTTGCATGATGACATTGGCCTTGGCCACCGCAACCTCGGCCTCGGCCTGGCGGGCGCGGGCCTCGAAGGTGTCGGAATCGATCCGGGCGACCAGGTCCCCGGCCTGGACGACCGAGTTAAAGTCAGCCAGCAACTCTTTGATTTTACCGGAAACTTGTGACCCGACCTGAACCGTGGTGACGGGCGTCAAGGTGCCTGTCGAACTGATGACACTGAGCACGCTTCCGCGCTCGACCCTGGCCATCCGGTAAAGCGGGGCGGGCTCCGGGCGGCCCGCCACGTAAAACGCAACACCGGCCCCCCCTGCGACCGCGGCCACGAGCAACACCAATAACCACTTTCGCATACTGGGGTCATCCTTGCGGTCGCGGCAGAGCGAGGCCGTCAGTCTCATTCACAGAACGGATAAACATATCAATTCCGTCGACGGTCAGCAGCTGCGCCGGGGGCCGGTCTTAAAGATCCGACCCGCCTTTTCCGGCCGGCCGTCAGTCGGCATGGGCCGCATATTGCCATGCCGATACCCGATCAAGCCGAGAAAGTATTTCCGGAATGAAAGAGACTTTTAAAGATTACATAGTTGTTTATGGGTTGGTCTTGGCGCTAAAGAAGTTGCGACACAGGATCATGGGCCCCGATCTTCGGCACTATTCTGTATTCGTGCCAGGCGGGCGGGAGGGCGCTGGGCCAGCATGTCTGTAGCGGTTGTCATCGACGATCGGGTTACCAATCGCAATATCCTGACCCGTCTTGCTCGTCTTCTTGAAGACGACATCGTGGTCAAGGCGTTTGGCGACCCAGCCGAGGCGTTGCGCTGGTGCGAAGGCAATACGCCTGATCTTGTCGTCACCGATTTCAAGATGCCGGAGATGGACGGGGCGGAATTCATCAGCCGGTTCCGGCGCATGCCGCTTTGCTTCGATGTCCCGGTCATCGTCGTCACGGTCTACGAGGACCGCCAGCTTCGCTATCAGGCGCTGGAAGCCGGAGCGACAGATTTTCTTTTGAGCCCGATCGACCACCGGGAATTCAGGGTGCGCGGCCGCAACCTGCTGACCCTGCGCAAGCAGCAGCAGACGATCAAGCGGCGGGCGCAGTTTCTTGAACGGAAGCTCGAGACATCGGACCGTCTGCACGAACAGGCGCTTCGCGACAGCCAGGAAATGCTTCTCCAGGTCATCGATGCCGTGCCAGCCGCCATCAGCGCCACGGATTCCGATGGCCGCTATGTTTTCGTGAACAGCTATCTGGCGACGTTTCTTGGCATCAATCCCGACGAAGCGTTGGGCCAGCGGCCGGCCGACATTCTGGGCATGGATTGGGGCGCCGCGCACGAGACCCAGGATCGCGCGATCACCGAGACCGGCGAAGCGCCACGCCCGTTCGAAGAGCGGGTTCAGCATCGCGGGGGGGCCGAGCGCGTTCTCTTGACGACAAAATCACCGGTCATGGACCCGGTGACCGGAAAGGTGGCGCGGGTCGTCACCGCGTCGCTGGACATTTCCGAGCGCAAGAAATCCGAGGTCGCCCTGCGCGAGGCGAAGGAGAAGGCCGAGGCGGCGAGCCGGGCAAAATCGAATTTTCTGGCCAGCATGAGCCACGACCTGCGGACACCGCTCAATGCGGTGATCGGGTTTTCCGAGATGATCGAAAGCGAGCGGCTGGGGCCGGTCGGCAGCCCGCAGTACCGCGAGTATGCCGGCGACATCACGACCAGCGCGCGCCACCTGCTGTCCGTCATTGACGATATTCTCGACCTTTCGAACATCGAGATGGAAAAGGTCACCCTGGCCGAGAGCGAAGTCGATGTCCGCCAGCTTGTGCGGGACACGGTCGGCGTCATGCGCGGGCGGCCCGACGCGATGGGCCGCGAGATCCGGATCGGGCCGCTGGCCGGGCTGCCGGGCGTGTGGGCCGATCCGCGCATGATGAAACAGGTCCTGGTCAACGTCATCAGCCAGGGGCTGCGATCGGTTCCGGCCGGCGGCCATGTCGATCTGGATGCGGGCATTTCCGCAACCGGCGATCTGGTCATTCGGGTCACGAACGACGGGCGCAGCATGACCGAGGCGGAAATCAATGCCGCCCTGAAGGGATATTCCGACGGTGACGTTCAGGTCGCCAATGCCCATAGCGGGAGCGGCCTTGGGCTGCCACTGGCGGTTGCCCTGGCCGAGCTGCATGGCGGCGGCATCGAATTCTCGGCCGTAGCGGGCGGCGGCAACGTCGTCAGCATCATCTTGCCCGGCGACCGGTGCCGCCGCGCCCTTGGGGTGGTGGGATAGCAGTGCCCCCGGGCGGGCTTAATCGTCCATTAACCATTGCGGCGCGATACTTTTTCTTCATGAATTGCCGCCGGCCCTGTACAGGTTGGGCTGGGTTGATGGGGGCGTTCTGAGTGCCGGACAGCGGGTCGACAGCATCGACTGACCATCCAGGCGGAAGCCTCGCAAGTCGCGGCCGCGACTGGCTGCGGCGGCGGCTTGTCGGCCGCGGCGACAGCGAACACGAGCAGATCGGCATTCGCATCGCCATCGGCGCCATCATCTTCCTTTATCTGGTCGTCGCATTTGCCTTGACCGACGGGCCGCTCGGGACCGATGACCTGCACCTCTTTGCGATATCGACCGGCTTTCTGATCGCCTCGATCGGGTTTGCCGCCCATCTCCTGTTCGTCCAGCCGGGCCGGTCGGTGGCCAGGCGTGTTCTGGCCATGGTCATGGACATGGCCACGCTCACCTACTTCATGTACGTGGGCGGCGATACCACGGCCCTTTGGTACCCGATCTATCTGTGGGTCACGTTCGGCATGGGTTTTCGCTATGGCCGGCGTTATCTGTTCGCGTCGGCCCTGTGCAGCGCGGCCGGTTTCCTGACTGTTCTTCTGACGTCGCCGTTCTGGGCCGAACATGTCGGACTTGGGGCTGGCCTGCTGGCCGGCCTGATCATTCTGCCGGGCTACGTTTCGACCCTGCTCAAGAAGTTGCATGAAGCCAAGGCCCAGGCCGAGGACGCGAGCCAGGCGAAGAGCCGCTTTCTGGCCAACGTAAGCCACGAAGTGCGGACGCCACTCAACGGCATTCTCGGCATGAGCGAATTGCTCGATCAGACGCCGCTGGATGAAGAGCAGCGCGATCTGCTGGGCACCCTCAAATCCTCGGCCAGGATCCTTCTGGCCGAGATCAACGAGATCCTCGATTTCTCGCGTATCGAGGCGGGCAGCGTTCCCGTTCAATATGAAGACTTCGACCTGTACCTGATGCTTGGCCAGATTCGCGCCATGTTTCTGCCGCAGGTTCGCGACAAGAAGATCCAGCTCTGCTTCCATGTCGATCCGGAAGCGCCGGCCTCGCTTCATGGCGATTCCCAGCACTTGCTGCAGGTTCTGATCAATCTGGTTGCCAACGCGGTCAAGTTCACGGATCGCGGCAAGGTCGTTGTCGCGGTCATGCGTGACCCGATTGCGGCGGGGGCAGGGCGCACCAGGCTTCGCTTTTCGGTCACCGACACGGGCATTGGAATCCCGGCCGACATGCAGGAGCGCGTGTTCGAAAGCTTTCGCCAGACGGAAGAGGCCGTGCGCCGGCGCCATGGCGGGACCGGGCTCGGTCTTGCGATCGCCAAGAACCTGATCGAGCTGATGGGTGGGCGGATCGGTCTTGAAAGCGAAGTCGGGAAGGGAAGCTGCTTCTGGCTTGAAGTTCCGTTCGATGTCAGGGAAGCGCCGGCCGGGGTCGGACGGCTCGATCTATCGGCCTGCGTGGTTGCGACAGGTGATCCGGCGCTCGGGCGCCGGCTGCGCGATCAACTGGCGGCCTGGGGCGTCTGGGCAACCGTCGTCGAGGATGCGGTCCGTGGCATTGCCGATCCCACCCAGGCCGGGGCGACGCTGTCACGGCGCCGCGCCCTGGTTGTCGATGATCGGAGCTTGGCGGTCGATCTTCGCGATCTGGCCCGTCTGGCCAGGGTTGGCGAGGGCGGGGGCGAGTATGGCATCGTTCTCCTGAGCGAGATCGGGGACGAGCGCCGCCGGGACCCCGACATGCTGGCCACTACCAGTTCCATCCTTGATTTTCCCTTGAACGATGCAAGCCTGTTCAATGCGTTGCGCGCCATCGGCGCGGAAAGCGAACCGAGCGTGGCCCCCGAGAAAGCGGCCACGCCCGCCAGCGGCCGCCGGCTGAGCGTCCTGGTTGCCGAGGACAACCGGACCAATCGCACGGTTGTCGCCAAGATGCTCGAGCGGGCCGGACACGACGTGCACCTGGTCGAGAACGGCGAGCAGGCGCTTGACGCGCTGGATGCGCGCAGCTTCGACGTCGTTCTCATGGATGTGAACATGCCGGTGCTGAACGGTCTTGAGGCAGCGAAGATGTACCGGGTCACGAATCTTGGCGGGCCTGTCGTGCCGCTGATCGCGCTGACCGCCGATGCCACGCCACAGACCAGGGCGCTGTGCCGGGACGCCGGTTTCGAAGGGTATCTGACCAAGCCGATCAGTGCCGCGCGGCTGATCGAGGTGATCGACCAGGTCGTATCGGCCAACAATGCGGGTGTTCCGCTGGTGCCGGCCGTCGAGGCCGCGGCGGACCGCAGCGAAGCGGGTCCGGTCGCCAGCCAGAAGCGGCTCTCGTCTTCCAATGTGGCGCTGCACCCGCGCATGCGGGGCACGACCTATCCGGCGCTGGACGAGCGGGCCCTTGACGACCTGGGCAAGCTGGGCGGCGACAAGTTCGTCGCCGATCTGATCATGGATTTTACTCATGACGCGGATGGGATCATCGAGAGGATCGAGACCGCCGCTGCCGAACGCGACGTGGCGGCATTCCGCGACGAGGTCCATGCCCTGCGGTCAAGTGCCGCAAATGTGGGGGCAACCGCAATCTATCGCCTCTGCCTTTCCCTGAGCGACATCGCGCGCAATGATTTCGACGGCCAGGCGGCGGTTCACGCCATTCAGCTCAGGGAGGAATACAAGCGGCTGAAGACGGCTGTTGCCACGCGCTTCGCCCTGTCTGGCGGTGAGGCGGGCAAGGGGGCCTAAGACGCGTCGCACCCCGCCTGCCGCGCGGCTTGGCGTCAGACGATGCGGAGCGTTTCCTCGGTGTGAATCTGTTCCCACCGCTTCGACTGGGACTGAGCCAGCCGGTCGATCCGGCGCAAATCCGATTCCGATCGACCCATGGCGGTCTCGACCCAGATCCGGGCGACGGCGGAAAGCTCGTCGAAGGTGATCGGGTTGATGCACTGGCGGGTCCGATACACGGCCAGGCGAGCATCGAACCGCTTGTCCGAACGGTCGATGAAATCGTTGACGGCTTCCATTCCCTTGCCGTTCTCGGCCAGGATATCGACGATCCCCATTTCATAAAGCTCGGCGGCCGTGTAGATCCGGCCGCTCAGGATCATGCGCTCGGCCGCGGCAGGGCCGATCCGCCGGCTGAGAAGGCTGTAGGCGCCCATGCCGGGAAACAGGTTGAACAGGACCTCGGGCAGGCCGAATTTCGCGCAGCGCTCGGCAACCACGATCTTGCTTGAAATAGCGGCTTCGAATCCGCCCCCCAAAGCGTCGCCCTGGACAAGCGATATCGTCACGACCGGCAGGTCGAGATCGACGGCGTTCGGATAGAGCACGGCAATGCAGGCGTCGGCATAGGTCTGCAGGCCGGCGGCATCCCTGGCCCGGATCATCTGGGCGAGAAGGCGAAGATCGCCGCCCAGGTTGAACACCCCGTTCATCCGCGAAGCGAGAACCAGGTACTGGGCGGGCAATGGCCCGGATCCGGCCTTGAAGGTTTCGACCACGGTGCGCTGAAAAAGGCGGATGTCGCGCAGAAGCCCCGGCGTAAAGCTGGGCCGGTCAACCGGTCGCATATGATACCAGAGCGCCCTTGCCCGTGGGTCGTATTCGACTTCGAGGTTTTCGTAATGGCGCTGGAGCCAAGGCACCGGGCTGGCCAGAAGTGGCCGCGCCGTTTGGCGCGCATGGCCGGTTGCCGAGATGGCTGAACTTGCGGGGCGGGCCGACTCGATACCGCTTTTCAGGGGCACAACCCGGTCATTCTCCGCCTCGCCCTCGCGGGCCGCCCCCTCCCAACTGTGCATGCCCCTGACCCCCACCAATCCACAAGCTACGTGCCCGGAATTTTTGGTTAATTTATGGTTAACCACAATGCAGCTTATCAAAGGGGAAATCAAGATCGGCTCGCGCCGATGAAATCACGCGACGGTTCTTGCCACGACTGCGAATTCGAACAGAAATCGCAATATTCTAATTATTCCACAATGTGTTAAGGGCGGGGATCCGGCTTTTGCCCGGCCCGGGCCGCATAAAGCCGCCCGAACAGCGGACCGATCAGCATGATCAGGACGATCCGGACCACATGGTGGCTGGAAACGAAGGCAAGGTCGACACCCAGGGCCAGCGCGATCAGGCTCATCTCGGTCAGTCCGCCTGGCGAATAGGCCAGGACCAGGGCCTCGATGCCGACCGGCGTCAACGGATTGAGGGCGATCACGAAGACCGCGGTGACGGCAAGCAGGATGATTGCGGCAACCACGCTGTGGGCTGCGGTTCGCAGCATGGTCATGACCTTCGCGCCATAGAAGCGACAGCCAATCGATGCGCCAAGAATGATCTGGGCGGCGGCGACCAGTTCGTCGGATGGGCGCGCCGCCGAAACCCCAGTCAGATGAAAGGCGGCGCTGACGATCATGGGGCCGATCATGTAGCCGGCCGGAATGCGCGAGAAATGCCCAAGCGCTGCGCCGAGAAGCGCGCTTGCGACCATGATCAGGCCATCGAACGCGTGCAGATCGACGATCGATATATGTGGCACTTCAGGCCGATGAACATTCATGCCGATGCTGAAGAACAGGGGAACTCCGGCAACGACCAGGACGATCCGCACCGCGTGGCTGAGCGCAATGGCGCGTTCGTCGGCCCCCATCGCGCCACCGATGATCGCCATCTGGGTAAGCCCGCCGGGAAAGGCGGCAAAGAACGCGGTATGACGCTCGAATCGTGCGACCCGGACGAAATAGATGCCGCTCATCACCGTGCCGACCACGACATAGCCGGCAAGACCGAGAAGGGTTGGGGCCCAGGTGACGACACTGCCAAGGATATGGGGTCCAAACGCGCTGCCGATCATGACGCCGATGATGTAGACCATCACGATCCGGACATGGGCATCCATCGCGACTTTGACGCCTGCCAGCGCCGCCGGAACGACCACCGCCAGTGCACCCAGCATCCACGCCAGTGGCCAGTTCAGATAATTGGCGGCCGCTCCCCCAGCGGCGGCCAGCACGGTCGTCAAAAACACGGCAAGTGGCCTGCGGCGAAGAACCGGAAACAGTTGCGTGCGCAGCTTCACGGCAGGAACTGCTCGTTCAGGATCCGCTCTTCGAGATTGTGCTCGGGATCGAACAGCAGCGTCGCCGCCAGCCTGGTGTCCGAATGGATCGAGATCGCGCGCACGTCACGGATCTCGGTGAAATCGGCAACCGCGCTGACAGGCCTTTTGGCCGGCTCCAGGACCTCGATCGCGATGTGTGCACTGGCCGGCAACAAGGCGCCCCGCCAGCGGCGCGGCCGAAAGGCGCTGATGGGCGTAAGCGCCAGCAGCTCGGTCCCGATCGGAATGATCGGTCCATGGGCGGAAAGATTGTAGGCCGTGCTTCCGGCCGGGGTCGCCACCAGGATGCCATCGCAGATCAGCTCGGGCAGGCGATCCCGGCCATCGATCGAGATCTTCAGCTTGGCGGCCTGGCGTGTTTCGCGGAGCAGGGAAACCTCGTTGAAGGCGACGGCTTCGGAATCGGGGCCGTCGAGACGACGCGCGCGCATCCGCAAGGGATTGAGCGCGACCGGTTGTGCGGCGGCCAGACGGCCCAGCAGATCGACTTCGGAATAGGTGTTCATGAGAAAGCCGATCGACCCCCGGTGCATGCCGTAGATCGGAACGTCGCGATCGAGATAGCGGTGCAATGTCTCGAGCATAAAGCCATCGCCACCCAAGGCAACGATGACCTCGGCCGTATCGGCGGGCGCATTTCCATACTGCCCAGCCAGGGCCGCGAGGGCGGCCTGGGCCGCATCCATCGGAGCGGCGACAAAGGCAATGGACTTGTATCGCGACATTCGAGGCCAACGGGTGGGATGATGACGGCGATGCGAGACCGATTCTGATCAGGCAGTATAACGAAGCCCAGAAGCGACGAAAGAGCAGAAGCGAGCGGGGAGAGGGGCGGTTTCCGTTGTCAGCCCCCTGTCACGCTTCAACCCCCTGTCACGCTCATGTGGCGCGACACGGCCGGACCACGGTCCAGGCGTTCTGCGGCGAAATCATGGCCACGCGGCTTGCGCGCGATCGCCGCGCGAATCGCGGTCTCGACCCCATCGTCTTTGGTGCTGGCCCGCAGCGGCGCGCGCAGGTCGGCCGCATCGTCCTGGCCCAGGCACATATAGAGCGTTCCGGTACAGGTCAGCCGCACCCGATTGCAGGCCTCGCAGAAATTGTGGGAGAGAGGCGTGATCAATCCAAGACGGCAGCCCGTTTCGCGAATGACAGCGTAACGGGCTGGCCCTCCGGTGCGATAGTCGGTTTCGTCCAGGGCCCAGCGCTTCGCGAGATCGGCCTGCACCTGGGACAGGGGCAGGTACTGGCTACTGCGGCTGCCATCGACCTCGCCGAGTGGCATGGTCTCGATCAGGGTAAGGTCGTGGCCATTCCTGCCGCACCAGCGGATCATGGTGTCGAATTCATCGTCGTTGACGCCCCTGAGGGCGACCATGTTGATCTTGATGGCAAGGCCGGCTTTTTTTGCGGCTGCGATGCCCTCGAGAACCGGCTCGATGCGTCCCCAGCGGGTGATGGTGGCGAATCGTTCCGGATCAAGGCTGTCGAGCGAGACATTCACGCGTCTGACGCCGGCGGCTGCCAGGTCCCTGGCATAGCGGCCAAGCAGGGCGCCATTGGTCGTGATCGTGATTTCATCCAGCGCGCCCGAGCGGAGATGGCGGCCCAGGCTGTCGATCAGGGTCATCAGGTTGCGCCTGACCAGCGGTTCGCCCCCGGTCAGCCGCAGCCTGCGGACGCCAAGGCGGACGAAGGCCGAACAGAGCCGGTCCAGTTCTTCGAGGGTAAGCAGGTCCTTGCGCGGCAGAAAGGTCATATCCTCCGCCATGCAGTACATGCAGCGGAAGTTGCATCGATCAGTGACCGAGACCCGGAGATATGTGACCTTGCGCCCGAATGGATCGATCATGACGAGAACATAACCTGCTGTCGCCGGCGATCCGTGCTGGTACAGGCGGCCGCCGCGCCCGGGCCCCCTTGCTTTGCCCGCCAGGAATATAAGGCGGCAACCGGGGGGAGGCCAGCCCGAGGCACCAGCCCAAGGCGGGGGCCGTGGATAGGCGGCCGAAGCGCCGCGCGGCAGGGGTTCTGCGGCCCGATATCCGGGGCTAAACTCCGAGCCCGGGCTCTGGGTCCGGGGCCTGGGATTGCGCCACCGGCGGCCCTGGTGTCGAATGATGGAGAAGCAGTCATGAAAATCGGCTCCCGCCTCTATGGAATCGAACCGCAGGCGCTTATCTTCATGGCGCAACGTCTTGAAGCCCTGGGGTTCGAGTCGATCTGGCGGGGCGAACACATCGCCATCCCGAAGAGCCTGGCCAAGGACTATCCCTATACCAAGGATGGCAAGCCACCGTTTTCGGTCGATACGGCAATGCTTGACGTCTTTACGGTCATGACCTTCCTTGCGGCCAAGACCAGCCGGATCAAGTTTTCGACCGGGATATGCATTCTGCCGCTGCGGAACATCTGGGTCCTGGAACGCTGTCTCACCAGTCTTGACGTTCTGTCAGGGGGCCGGCTGATGCTGGGGGTTGGTGCTGGCTGGCTGAGGGAGGAATTCGAGCTGGTGGGCGCCGATTTTGCGCGTCGCGGTGCCATGACCAGTGAAATGATCCAGGCGCTGAGGACGATGTGGACGCAGCGCGAGCCGGTCTTTAAGGGCCGCGATATCAGAATCGGCGAGACCATTATCGAGCCCAAGCCGGTCAGCAAGCCGCATCCGCCGATCCTGGTCGGCGGCGAATCCGAGGCCGCGCTCCGCCGGGCCGCGACCCTGGGCGACGGGTGGTACGGCCATGTGGTGACAGACCCGGATTCGATCCGTCCCACCATCGACCGCTTGGCCCGCTGGCGGAGCGAAGCCGGGCGGGCGGGCGAGCCGTTCGAAGTGACGGTCCGTGTCCGCGCTGATATCTCGACCGATGCGGTGAAGCGCCTTGAGGCCCTGGGAGTGGCCCGGGTCGTTCTTGAAGCCGGCAGGTTCGACGATGTCGATGCCCGTTGCGTGCTGCCAGACGTCGAGGCATTCGCCCGGCGCTTCAAGGGCATGCTGGCGGCAGGCCGCTGAAGAACACCGCCCCGGCCAGAACCAGGCTTTAGGGCTTGCGGGCGGGGGCGCGGGGCAGACGAAGGGTGATGCGGGTGCCCAGTCCCACCTCGCTGGCAAGGCGCAGGCTGCCTCCCATGCGGTCGGCAAGATTGCGCGAGATCCAGAGCCCAAGACCAATGCCATCTGCCCCGCGCGAGCCTTCGGTAACGCGGAAATAGCTGTCGAAGACCTGCTTCTGCTTGTCCTTTGGAATTCCGATCCCCGTGTCCCACACAGTGATGTCGGTTTCGCGATCATTCGCCGGCGTCACATCGACGCCGACGCGTCCGCCGGGCTTGGTGAACTTGATCGAGTTGTTAAGCAGATTGACCAGAATCTGCCGGGCCCGCACCACGTCGCAGATGACACGTTCATCGCTGTCGGTCGCAACATCGTCGATCAGGACGCCGCGCGACTGGGCTGCGTGCGCAATCAGGGCCCGGGCGCCACTGACCAGTTCGGCAATGCCGGTCGGCTGGACATCGATCCGCAATTGATCCGTGTCGATGCGGATCGCATCATAGATCTGGTTGATGATCGCAAGCAGGTGCTGGCCGGCGTTGCGGATATCCTCGAAGTAAGAGCGGTAACGGGGATCGAGCGCCCCCACCCGTTCCTCGGCCGACATTTCGGCAAGGCCGATGATCGCATTGAGAGGGGTTCGCAACTCGTGGCTCATGGCGGCCAGGACATCGACCTTGGTGCGCGCCGATCGCTGCGCGGTTGCCAGGTCCGATTCAAGCTGCTTGTTGCGGCGCGCGATGCTGCTGAACGCCTCGGCGGCCTGTCGCAGCACCGCGGCAAGTTCCTGCTGGCGCCCTTCGACATTTGTCACGTCGCGGGCGATGCAGCGGTAGCCGTAAAAACGGCCGCTTTCATCATCGAAGACCGGCACCCCGCTGACCGAAACCCGGTGTTCGGCACCGTCCCGCAGCCGCAGCCGCAGAACGACATCGCTGAACGGAAGGCGCGCCACCAGCATTTCGGAAAGCGAACGCTGCCCGGGCGCCGGTGGTGGCGGCAGGCCGATATCGATCAGACGTCGGCCCAGTATCGACGCGGTGGGGTGGCCGAAGCATTCCTCGATGCGGCCTCGCAGGTCGACGATGGAAAGCGATGGATCCAGCTCGAAGATGCAGTCGCTTGCAGCGCGCACGAAATCGATGAGACGCGCCCGGCTTTCGGAATCGCGTCGCATGTTTGCCGAGCGGGGGCCGAGATCCGAATAGAAGCCGTAGAAATGACTGATCTCGCCGTCTTCGCGCCGCAACGTCCCGTGTCTCGAAAGATAGTGTGCAATCTGTCCGCCTTCAGCCATCGCTTCGCGCCGGGTGACCTCGCCGTCTTCCCAGCGCAGGCGGTCGAAGATGGCGAGAAGGGCGGCGGGGGTCGCCCTGTCCAGCGTGGCGGGGTCCGTGATCCCGTAGAGGAGCCGACACACCTCGACAAAGCCGCGATTGTGGTAGATCAGGTGGCCGCGTGGATCGGCGATATAGGCGGGATCGCTGCGATCGAGCAGGCCGCGGAATGGCAGGGGAACGGATGACGGGCGGCCGGCACCGTCACGCCGCGCGCTGCGTCCGGCTTGGGCCGGGTCGCGCCCGGAACCGGCGGTGCCGCCGGGTTCAGGCGGCGTGTGGGGTCGGGAGGGCCGGTCCGGTGCCATCAGAGCCCCCTCGTGACGAAGCGGCCTTCGGCCTGCCTGGCAGGTCGGACGGGCGGCATGCAAGACCGAAGCCGCGGGGCAAAGCCAAATAGCCCGCCCATGGGTAGACTATTGTTTTGCATGCCAAATTCAGTACGCTCATCGTTCAGCCGCGACCGGGGTCCTAACATGTCGGGATCGGCTGTCGATGGCATTTTTCTCCAGTTTCTATGTCCAGTTTAATGGTCCTCGGACAATTCTTAATACTATGCCTGAGACGCGGTTCCGTGTCGCGATCGGAATCGGGGGGTGGGCTGTGAATCACAATGAAAACGGTCAATTCCCGTGATTGGTAACCGCTTCGTTACTGGCCGCACGGACAATCTCAGCGGACGGCGAAGGCCGCCCGCGCAACAAGGATGAAACCATGAGCCAATCGAGCATGATCGATCTGCGTGTTGTCGAGCTTCTCTGTTCGCGGCTGTGCCATGACTTGGTCGGTCCGGTGGCGGCGGTCAACAACGGGATCGAGCTGATGCGCGAACTTGGCTCGGGGGCGGGCGACGAGGCCGTCGACCTGATCGAGCAGAGCGCCGAGATTTCTGCAAGGCGGCTCAAGTACTTCCGTGCTGCCCTGGGGGCTGGCGCAATATTGCCCACGGAGGTGCGGCTGGATGCCTTGCAGGATTTGGCGGCAGATGGCCTGGCTGGGACCAAGGTTCAGGTCGAGGCGATCGCCGGTGACAGGTCGCGGGTGGTCTCGCGGGAGCAGGCCAAGCTCCTGCTCAATCTGGTTCTGTTGGCGGCAGAAGGCCTGCCGAGGGGCGGGCAGGTCGGATTCGAACTGGGACACGGATCCGGATCCCTGGCGGTGACCGGCCGGGGCACCGGCGCCCATGTCAGTCCGGCCATGCGCGAGGCGCTGGAAAACACCGTCGCGGTTCCTGACCTGGAGCCGCGAACGGCCCATGCCTTTCTGGTGGGCAGCCTGGCAACGGCCGCCCGGCGAAAGATCACCGCCGATCAAGCCGGGCCGGACTCGATCCGATTTGCGCTGACGCCGACCTAGGCGGCGGGCGGCGAATCCGCCGTATCGGACAACAGCCGTTCCTATTTCATCACATTTTAATGATGACCATCAGATAGTACGGCAGCGAAACCGGGGGTCGCCCGCGGCGACCATGCCCGAACGATCGAGCGGCTGCCCCATGGATGACCTTCTTCGCGAGTTCCTGACCGAGACTGGCGAAAGCCTTGCTGTGCTTGACGTCGAACTGGTCAAGCTCGAGCAAAATCCGGAACCTCAAATCCTCCAGAACATTTTCCGCCTGTTCCATACGATCAAGGGAACGTGCGGATTTTTGGGGCTGCCACGGCTCGAATCGGTTGCCCATGCGGCCGAGAACGTGCTGGGCGCGCTTCGGGATGGCACCATCCCCGTGACGCCGCCCGCGGTCAGCCTGGTCCTTGAATCCCTCGACAATATCAAGTCGCTGCTGGGCCATCTCGAGGCAACCGAGGCTGAACCGGAAGGCGATGACCGAGACCTGATCAACCGACTGAACGGGTTCCTGGAAGGCGGTGGCGCGGCGCCTGAACCGCATGGCGTGCAGGATGGCGTGCAGGGCGCGATCGCTGAAGCCGCTGAACAACCCGCCGCGCCGACGGAAACACCCGAGCCAGGCATGACCGCCACCACCACGCCAGCGGTCGCATCCGCGCCCGTTCAGCCCGACCCTTTGCCGGTCGAGAGCGCGGCAAGCGATCATCCCGAACCGAAGACGTCGTCGGCGCCCAGAACGGCAACCGCCGCGGCCGCGTCGGCGGCTGCCGACGGGCCCAAGGAAGCGTCGATCGCCCAACAGTCGATCCGCGTTCATGTCGATGTCATCGAGACCCTGATGACCATGGTGAGCGAGCTGGTGCTCACCCGCAATCAACTGCTTCAGATGGTGCGCGGCAAGACGGACAGCGAATTCAACGCGCCGCTGCAACGCCTGAGCCACGTCACGACCGAGCTGCAGGAAGGCGTGATGAAGACACGCATGCAGCCGATCGGCAATGCGTGGGAAAATTGCCCCGCATCGTGCGCGACCTGTCGATCGAGCTTGGCAAGAAGATCGACCTCCAGATGCGTGGTGCCGAGACCGAGCTTGACCGTCAGGTCCTCGAGATGATCAAGGACCCGCTGACCCATATCGTTCGCAACTCGGCGGATCATGGGATCGAGGTGCCGGAAAAGCGCCGCAATGCCGGAAAAGCAGATCAGGGTACGATCATTCTCGATGCCTTCCATGAAGGCGGGCACATCATCATCCGTGTCACCGACGACGGTGGCGGGCTGCCCCTGGCCAAGATCAAGGCCAAGATCCTGGCCAACGGGCTTGCGACGGAATCCGAACTCGAGCAGATGGCGGATCAGCAGGTCTACCAGTTCATCTTCAAGGCGGGTTTCTCGACCGCCGAAAAAGTCACCAATGTCTCGGGGCGTGGCGTCGGCATGGACGTTGTGCGCACCAATATCGAGAAGATTGGCGGTACCGTCGATGTCAAGTCGACCGAAGGCGCTGGAACGACGCTGACCATCAAGATCCCACTTACGCTTGCCATCGTGTCGGCCTTGATCGTCAAATCCTGCGGCGAACGCTTTGCCATACCGCAGATCAGCGTCGTCGAACTGGTGCGCCCGACCGCCAATGGCGAGGCGCGCCTCGAAAAGCTGAATGGCGCCCCTGTTCTCAGGCTTCGTAACCGCCTTCTGCCGCTGGTCTCGCTCGAGGAAAAGCTCAAGCTGCGGCCCGCCGGCGATCGTGAAAGCCATCCGGTCGAGACGCAGGAAAAGTTCGTCATTGTGTCGCAGGTCGGGTCGACCACCCTTGGCATCATCGTCGACCGGGTTTTCGACAACGAAGAAATTGTGGTCAAGCCCGTCTCACCGATGCTTCGCAATATCAACGTCATCTCTGGCAACACCATTCTCGGCGATGGCAGCGTGATCATGATCCTTGACCTGAACGGGATCGCCGCCAGCGCAAGCGCCGATGGGTCGCTCAAGGAATCGGGCAGCCTGGCCGCGGTCCACGGCGATTCGGATTCTGTGGGCGAGCGCGAAACATTCCTGGTCTTCCACGCCGGCGACCAGAATCCGAGGGCGGTGCCGCTGGCACTGGTCGCCCGCCTCGAAGACATCGAGGTTGGCAAGATCGAGCACGCCAATGGGCGGGCAGTGGTCCAGTACCGTGGCGCCCTGATGCCACTGGTCCCGGCGGTGCCGGGCCAATCGATCCGGGAAAGTGGCCGTCAACCCGTGATTGTGTTCAGCGAGGACGACCGCAGCATGGGCCTGATCGTCGACGAGATCGTCGACATCGTCGAGGACGCCCTCAACATCGAGATGTCCGGGAACAGTGAAGGAATCGTGGGCAGTGCGGTGATCGCCGGCAAGGCGACCGGTATCATCGACGTGGGGTATTATCTTGACGTTGCGTTCCCGAACTGGTTCAGCAAGCGGACGCAGACCGGTACAGGGACGGGCAAACGCATTCTGCTTGTCGATGACAGCCCCTTCTTCCGGAACATGCTGAGCCCGTTGCTGACGGCAGTCGGTTACAAGGTGACGCCGGTCGCGGCCGCCGAGGAGGCGCTCAAGCTGCGCGAGTCCGGCAAGCGGTTCGATCTCATTGTCAGCGATATCGACATGCCCGGCATGGATGGGTTCGCCTTCGCCGAGACGGTGCGAAGCGAAGGAGCGTGGAAAGGCACACCGCTGGTTGCTCTCTCGGGGCGCAGCCGACCCGCTGACATCGAGCGTGGGCGCGCAGCGGGCTTCGTTGACTATGTGCCAAAGTTCGATCGTGACCGGCTGCTTCAGTCGCTGTCACAAACACTGGAATCGGTTGGAGGCGCGGCATGAACGCGGTTGCGGTGGAGACAAAGGCGGGCCGGCGGCTGATCGGGGCCGATATTGGGCCGCAGAAAGAATTCGTGACGGTCGAAATTGCCGGCCAGCGGTTTGGAATTCCGGTCCTTACCGTCCAGGATGTTCTTGGACCATGCCGGATTACCCGGATTCCGCTGAGCCCGCCCGAGGTCGCAGGCGCGCTCAACCTGCGCGGGCGGATTGTAACCGCGATTGACATGCGGACCCGGCTTGGGCTTCCACGTCGCGATGGATCCGATTCGGGGATGAATGTCGTCATTGATCGCGGCAGCGAGCTTTACAGCCTGATCGTCGATACGGTTGGCGAGGTGCTGAGCCTGTCGATGAGCGACTACGAGCGGAACCCGGCGACGTTGGATCCCAAATGGGCAAGCGTGTCTGACGGCATATTCAGGCTGAACGATGGGCTTCTGGTTGTTCTTGATGTTGACCGGCTGCTGTCGCTTGGCGCGGCTGCGTCCTAAGGGCAGGGATGGCGATGAAACGGTGCTTGATCGTCGATGATTCGCGCGTTGTTCGCATGGTGGCAAAGCGCATCGTCACGGCATTCCAGTTCGAGACCGAAGAGGCGGAAAACGGGCGGATTGCTCTCGATGCCTGTCAAAAGACGATGCCGGATGTCGTCCTGCTGGATTGGAACATGCCAGTCATGTCTGGGATCGAATTCCTGCGGGCGCTGCGGCAGCTTCAGGGTGGTAGCAAGCCGAAGGTGGTGTTCTGCACCACCGAGAATGACATGGCGCACATCACCGAGGCCATTCAGGCCGGGGCTGACGAGTACATCATGAAACCGTTCGACAACGAGATCATCGAGACGAAGTTTCAGCAGGTAGGGCTTCTATAGTGGCAGTAGCATCTGTACAGGGCCTGGCATCCGGTCGGGATGTCGAGGGCGGCAAGTATCGAGTCATGATCGTCGACGACTCGGCGGTGATTCGCGGCCTTTGCAAGCGGATTCTCGAGTCTGATCCCGAGATCGAGGTCGTGGCGAGCGCCGGCAATGGCGAGCACGCCGTTGCCTCGGTCGGGCGCCAGCAGGTCGACGTCGTCATTCTTGATATCGAAATGCCGATCATGGACGGGTTGACTGCGCTGCCGAAGATCCTGGCGGCTGATCCGGGCGTCCGGGTCATCATGTCGTCGACCCTGACGGTACGCAATGCCGATGTCAGCCTGAAGGCGCTGGCGCTTGGGGCCGCAGATTACATTCCGAAGCCGACCAGCACCACCGGCATCACGGCCGGCAAGGATTTTCAGCGCGACCTGATCGCCAAGGTCAAGTCGCTTGCGGCGGCCAGGCGCGGTGGTGCCCGGGCTGCAGCGCGCGCGCTGACGTCGGGCGGGTTTGCCACGCGGCCAAGTGCTGCGATAGCGGCCGGCCCGGAGAAGGCGAGCCGCCTGTATGGGGATGACAAGATCGTTCTGCGCAAGGCCTCGTTGGTGCCGCCGCGCGTTCTTGCCATCGGCAGTTCGACCGGGGGGCCGCAGGCTCTGGCCCAGCTTATGGGTACGCTCAAGGGCATGACCGGCTTGCCGATCCTGATCACCCAGCACATGCCGGCCACGTTCACCACCATCCTGGCGCAGCATCTTGGCCAGGCGTCAGGCCTGGAGGCGCATGAGGGGATCGAAGGCGAGAGCATTCGCGCCGGCACGATCTATGTCGCGCCGGGTGGCCGGCACATGCTGGTCGACGGCACGTCGACGGCACCCGTCATTCGATTGAACGATGGGCCGCCCGAGAACTACTGCCGGCCGGCGGTCGATCCGATGCTGCGCAGCATTGCCAAGGTTTATGGGTCCGCCGTGCTGACGGTCATCCTTACGGGGATGGGTCAGGATGGCCTTAAAGGGTCTGAAGCGGTCGTCGCTGCGGGGGGCACGATCGTCGCTCAGGACGCCGAATCGAGTGTGGTGTGGGGAATGCCTGGCGCCGTCGCCACGGGCGGCGTGTGCTCGGCGGTGGTGCCCTTGGCCGGGCTTGCCGACTGCATTCGCCGCATCGTGGGTGGGAAGGGTACCGCAGCATGACCCCCGCGGAATTTGATCTCTACGCAAAGCTGGTGAGGGAAAAGTCGGGTCTGGTCCTGACACCCGAGAAGACATACCTTCTCGAAAGCCGGCTGATGCCGATCGCGCGTCGTCTGAACCTCAAGGATCTCTCCGAGCTGGCCGGCCGCCTGCGACAGGCTGGCGACAAGACCTTGCCCGATCAGGTCGTCGAGGCGATGACGACGAACGAATCGTTCTTCTTCCGCGACGGAACGCCGTTCGAGCAGTTTCGCCAGATCGTCCTGCCGAAGCTGCTGACCGCGCGGGCGGCGACCAAGACCTTGCGGATCTGGTGCGCGGCGGCATCGACCGGCCAGGAGCCCTATACCATCGCGCTTATCTTGAAAGAGGAAGCGGCCAAGCTTGCGGGCTGGCGGACCAGCATTCTTGGCACCGACATTTCGCGCGACGTCCTGCGGCGGGCAGGGGCGGGCATCTATACCCAGTTCGAGGTTCAGCGGGGCCTGCCGATCCAGCTTCTGGTCAAGCATTTCACCCAGGTCGAGGGGGGCTGGCAGATCAGTCAGGCCATCCGGTCGATGGTGGAATACCGCTATCTGAACCTGCTGGAGAACTTTACGACGCTCGGTCAATTCGACATCATCTTCTGCCGCAACGTCCTGATCTACTTCGATCCTGCGACCAAGCGGGGTGTTCTAGAACGGATGAGCCGGATGCTGGCGCCAGACGGGCAGCTCTATCTCGGGGGCGCCGAGACCGTGGTCGGCATCACGGAATGCTTCCAGCCCGTCGCCGGTCAGCGGGGAAGCTATTCCGTGGTGGCAAAGGCGGCGGCTGGCGCCGCGACCAAGCCGACGGTGGCGGTGGCGCGCTGACGGTCCATGCCGGCATCGCCAGGCGACGGCAAATCGCTCAGGACCGGAAACAAAAGCGCCGCCCATTGGGCGGCGCTTTCATCATGTGACCTGGCGCAGCGGTCGGCTGCGTGGCTGGATCAACTGGCATTGGCGAGACGGGCAGGGGTCTCCTGGGCGTCGCGCAGCACATAGCCGCGTCCCCAGACCGTTTCGATGTAGTGTTCGCCATGGGTGGCCGTCGCAATCTTCTTGCGAAGCTTGCAGATGAAGACATCAATGATCTTGAGCTCGGGCTCGTCGATGCCGCCATAGAGATGGTTGAGGAACATCTCCTTGGTGAGGGTCGTGCCCTTGCGGAGGCTAAGGAGCTCGAGGATCGCGTATTCCTTGCCGGTCAGGTGCAGCGGCTGGCTGTCGACCTCGACGACGCGGGTGTCGAGATTGACCGACAGGCGCCCGGTCCGGATGATCGACTCGGAGTGGCCCTTCGAGCGGCGGACGATCGCCTGGATTCGAGCGATGAATTCGGATTTCTGGAACGGCTTGGTCAGGTAGTCGTCGGCGCCGAAGCCGAGTCCCTTGACCTTTTTCTCCGTGTCGGCGAGCCCGGACAGGATCAGGATCGGCGTATTGACGCGGGCCGAGCGCAGGCGCCGCAGCACCTCGTAGCCGTCGATATCGGGCAGCATCAAATCCAGCACAATGATGTCGTAGTCATAGAGCTTCCCGATCTCGAGGCCGTCTTCCCCCAGATCCGTCGTGTCGCACACGAAGCCCTCTGACTTCAGCATCATTTCGATGCTCTTGGCCATCGAGCTGTCATCTTCAATCAGCAGAACCCGCATGTGATCCTCCGGCTATCGCCTTGTTTACCATGCATCGGTAATTAAGGATTGTGTCAGGCAAAGGTTAACAAAGCCTTTACCACGGTCGATTCTTCAAGGGAATCCCCGAAATTTTCACCTTAACCCGCATTTAAGCCGGGTCAGTCATGATGGCGGAAATCTCACACCAAGCAGAAATCCCAGCCCCGTGCCCTTCCAAACCCTCGCTTTCGATCTCGCTCGTATCGCCGATGTCCAGATGTATGGCCGCGTCACGGCCATTCAAGGGATGCTTGTCGAGGTGGGGGGGATCCAGCGCAGCCTGTCGGTCGGCAGCCGCTGCCGGCTTGTCGGCCGCGACGGGCGCGCCGTCCTGTGCGAGGCGGTCGGGTTCAGGGATGGGCGCGTCTTGCTGCTGCCGTTCGGTCCCCTGGACGGGATCGGGCTGGGGTGCAAGGCCGAGATCATGGGATTCGAGTCGGTCGTCTATCCGCATGCCGGCTGGCTGGGCCGGGTCGTCAATGCCCTTGGCGAGCCGATCGACGGAAAGGGGCCGCTGCCGCTGGGCGATGGCGCCTACAACCTGCGGGCGTCGCCCCCTCCTGCGCATTCGCGCCACCGGGTCGAAGGCAAGATCGATCTGGGCGTGCGGGCGCTCAACGTGTTCACCACCTGCTGTCGCGGCCAGCGAATGGGAATCTTCGCCGGGTCCGGCGTCGGCAAGTCGGTCCTTCTGTCAATGATCGCCCGATACACGGCTGCGGATGTCAACGTCATCGGCCTGGTCGGCGAACGGGGGCGCGAGGTCCAGGAATTCATTCACAACCAGCTCGGGCCCGAGGGACTGGCCCACAGCGTGGTGGTGGTTGCGACATCGGATGAATCGCCGCTGATGCGGCGCCAGGCCGCCCATTTGACCCTGGCGATCGCCGAATTCTTTCGCGATCGCGACAAGGATGTTCTCTGCCTGATGGACAGCGTGACCCGGGTGGCCATGGCCCAGCGCGAGATCGGCCTTTCGGCCGGCGAGCCGCCGGCCAGCAAGGGGTATACGCCAACCGTATTCGCCGAACTGCCCAAGCTTCTTGAGCGCGCCGGTCCGGGGGCCGGCAAGGGAACGATCACCGGACTTTTCACGGTGCTGGTCGAAGGCGACGATCACAACGAGCCGATCGCAGATGCCGTGCGTGGCATTCTCGACGGGCACATCGTCCTCGAGCGAAGCATTGCCGAGCGCGGGCGTTTTCCAGCCGTCAATATTCTGCGCAGCCTGTCGCGGACCATGCCGGACTGCAACACGCCGGAGCAGACCGCCCTGGTGGCGGCGGCGCGCCGCCATCTGGCCGCCTATGAGAACATGGCCGATCTCATTCGCCTTGGCGCCTACAAGAAGGGCAGCGATCCGGCCGTCGATGCGGCGATCGGGTTCTATCCGGCCCTTGAGGCGTTTCTCGTTCAGGATATCGGCGAGCGCGCCGATCTCGACTCTGGCTACAGGAAACTGGCCGATATTCTCGGCGGGAAGGCGGCATGAAAGCGCTTGCGACGCTGCTTCGGGTTCACCGTCTGCGCCTGGATGAACAGGGGCGGGTGATGCAGGATCTCCAGGCTCTCAAGAGCCAGATCGAAAGCGAGATTGTTCGCCTCGAGAACGAGCTGCGCGCCGAACAGGATACGGCCCGGCAATCCACGGTCGCGAGCTTTGCGTTTGCCGCCTATTCGGCCCGCAATCGCGAACAGCGCGAACGGCTGCGGGCCTCACTGGCCGATATCGACGCAAAGATCGAGGTTGCCCGCGACGCACTGGCGGCCATCTTCCGCGAGCTCAAGACAATCGAGAATGTTCAGGCCGGGCTGGAACGGCGCCGGCTGGCCGTGGTCCAGCGCACCGAGCAGGCGGCCATGGATGCCGTCGCGCTTGGCATGTTTCGGCAGCGGCACGCAAAAGGCCAGGGCTGGTAGGCACACGCCGCTAGACGACCACGCCGCCGCTTGACGGAACAAGATCTTCAAGCGGGGCGACCGTGAAGATCGAGTTGGCCTGAAAGCTGATGCTGCCATCAAGACGCGCGGCCGCGCAGCTTGCGTTGAACAATGCATTGATGTCGTCACGCATCACTTCGGGCAGGGGCTCGTGGGTCCGGATGATCATGTCCAGCCGATGCCGGTGGCTCAGGCCATCAAGCTGAAGAAGGCCCAGCGACTTGAGTTCCGCTTCGACGACAAAGCGCGTGGCAGGATCGCTGTCGCGCTGGCCCTTGGGACGGCGAAGGAAAAATCGCAGCGGCTGTATTTCGCCGCTGTGATAGATGGGAACGAGATAGGTTCGCCAGTCACCGGTGGGCGTGTCGTGGGCCAGCCGCGTCATCAGCGAGAACTCGTCGGTGATGCGGGCCAGAATGTCGGGCCGCCCCGCCTGTTCGAGCGCAACGGCGGTCGACTCGCCCAGCCAGGTTCGGGCACTGCGCGATTTCAGGCTGAAGATATAGGCGAACAGATCACCCGCCAGATTGGGGCCGGGGCGGGCAAGGACACGGTTGGCAAGGGCCTCGGCGGCGGCCGGTCGGTCTGGCCGGAGGGCCGTCAAGGCATCGCGAAGGCTGGACCAGGTATTGGCAATCTCGGCCGCGATCTGGGACCGGTCCGGCGCGGTCGGGGCCGCCAGCAGGGGAAGGATCTCGAAGGCCACTTCGCTGCCGGGTGGCAGGGTTGCTGGAATCGGGACGGATATGGTCCCGAAGGGGGTGCGCAGAACCGGCTCGCCAGTCTCGGGCATCCGGGCCACGACGCCTGTGACGGTTGGAACGTCGCCGGCTGACGCCAGCGGGGTGGCCGGCGCCGGGATCGCCGGGCTGGATGGCGACCCGGCCGTGACCGTCAGGATGCGGATGACAATCGGGGTTTGCGGAACGGCGGCCTTGGTCGCGGTCGGCAAGGCCGGTGCCCGCACGGTGCCACGCAGCGTCTGGCCTGGCGCCAGGATGGGGGGCCCGGTTGGTGCCGGGGTGATGGCACGCGATACCGGGGGTTGCTGACCGCCCGTGCCTTGTGCCAGGGGGCCGGCCGATGCCGGCTCGCTGCCCGGCAGACGGAATGGCTCGGCTGTCACAAGACCCGGCCGCGATCCGGTCAATCGGCCGTTGATCGAAAGAATGATGGCGTTCAGGGTTGCGCCGACGGACTGAAGTTCGAGTGTCACCCGGGTGCCGGGTGGCAATGCCAGGCGCGAGACGAAACGCAGTTCCCCGTCCTTGGTCTCGACGGTCACCTGGCCGTGTGAATCCTGCGCGACGACCGTGCCGATCAGGATCCGTTCAAGCCCGGCCGTCAGGGCGGGCGGCAGCACGACATTGCGGACGAGCGGCGCCAGGACAGCGCTTGCGGTCGCGGTCGGGGCGGTGGGCGGCGGAACCGAGCCTGTGAATTCGGCCTTCACCGGGGCGGGCCCAGGCTGCGGGCGATGGCCTCGACATCGGCGGCCGCGTCCGCATTCGGATGGCGTTCCATCAGCAGCGTCTGGTGCCGGATGGCATCGACCACCTTTGGATCGCGGCGAATGACGCCGGCCAGGGGTGGGGTAAATTTCATGAAGGTCTGGCAGGCCTTGGCCAGAGTCTGGTAGGTGCGTTCCCCTTCGCGATGGTCGGTCGCAAGATTGACGACGATCCGGAAATCGATGCCGGCATGATGCCTGTTCATGACCTTCATGTAGGCATAGGCATCGGTCAGCGCCGTCGGTTCGCTGGTCGTGACGACAAGGCTGATTCCGTCGATGGCGGTGAGCATCAGCACAGCCGCATCGAGTCCGGCACCCAGATCGATGACCGTCTGGTCGTAGGTCTCGGACAGGGCGGCAATCGAGCCCCGCAACTGGCCAAGCCGGTCGTTCGATACGCTCGCCAGGTTGCCCGAACCGGATCGGCCGGCGATGACATCAAATCCCTGCACCCGCTGAACGGCGTCGGCCAGTGACGCCCGGCCGGTGATCACCGCAGCCAGGTCGATCTTCGGGGCAAGGCCCAACTGGACGTCGACGTTGGCAAGGCCCAGATCCGCATCGAGAAGCAGGGTCCGGCACCCGGCCCGTGCCAACGCATGGGACAGGGTGATCGAGAACCAGGTCTTTCCGACACCGCCCTTGCCTGACGCGACCGAGACCAGCCGACGGCGCCGCGGTGATGGGGCTGCAACGGGGCGAAGTTGCGTGACGGGACTCATGCTGTCTCCCTGGTGGCGTATGGCTGTGCGGTCAAGGCATTGGCCTGCCCGTCGCTCATCAGGACACGGGCCAGGGCAACCGGCGTGAGCGCAGCAAGGCCATCGGCGATCCCGGCTGAAAAGGCGGCATCGGTGAAACGAAGATTGCCGGCGCTGGCCGCGACAAGCAGATTGCCCAGCCGACGCGCAGTGTCCAGGCGCGTCGCAACCAGGCGCTTGCAGCCCAGGCCGGTTGCGAAGGCGTCGGCGATTTCAGCCGACTCTGCGGCATCGAGGCCGGCGGCAAGAACGAGGATAGGCTCGGCATCGGCGGCCGCAACCAATGTGGCAAGCTCGCCCATTTCGTCGGGCGCGAAGGGGTTGATGCCGGCGCTGTCGATCAGGATCGGGCTTCCGGCGGATGAAGCAACCGCAACCGCGTCGGTCAGGGATCGCGCATCGCTGGCGGCCGCCAGGTCGATCCGAAGGATACGGGTTATGGCCTCCAGCTGCTCGATGCCACCGGCGCGGGTCGAATCCGCACTGATGACGGCAATCGGGTGCTGGCCCAGGACTGCGCGCGCAGCAAGTTTGGCGACGGTCGAGGTCTTTCCGATACCCGGCGGGCCGACGAAGACCAGGGGCTTGCCCTGGATCCGGGGCGGGAACGGCGAGAACGCATAGAGCGAGTCGAGCGCCGCGGCCAGGCCCATGGTGGAATCCGGGGCTCGCAGGTTGCCCGCTGCATTCAGGATCTGGTCCCGCAGGCCGATGGGCACATTATGGCGATCGAGCGTGCCTGACAGCGTTCCCAGGGCCCGCGCGGCCTCGATCCCGGCCGGCCCCTCGAACCCGATGTCGTCGTCATCCGGCGTCTCGATGGCCGCGGTAATCCTGACGCCACGGCCGCTTTCGGCCGTCTGGGTCGAAACGATGACCGCGTCCGGGCCAAGCGAGGCGCGTGCCTGCTGAAGGGCGAGAGCCATGTTCGGAGCTGTAAACGATCGAAGGCGCATGGCGGATCAGATCTGTTCGAGTGTCTTGAGCTTGATCTTGGGATGAATTTCAGCCTGTGACATGACCACCGTGGCAGGCCGGAAACGTTCGACGATCGAGCGCACATAGGACCGGATGCCAGGGCTGGTGAGCAGCACGGGCGTTTCGCCCTTCATGGCGTGACGCTCGAAGGTGCGGCGCACGGTGGCAATGAAGTCATGCAGCCGCGACGGGGCAAGAGCCAGGCGTCGCTCATCACCCTGCCCGACGATCGATTCGATGAAGGTCTGTTCCCATTCCGGCGACAGGGCGACCAGGGGCAGGATCCCGGCCGCATTGAGATTGGCTTCGCAGATCTGCCGGGCGATGCGCTGGCGTGCATGTTCGGCCAAGGCGATGACGTTTGTCGTGCTGCCGACCGCTTCCGAAACGGCCTCGATGATGGTGGGCAGATCGCGGATCGAGATCCGCTCGGCCAACAGGGCCTGCAGAACGCGTTGAATGGTTCCGAGCGAGACCTGGGACGGAATGACATCGGCGATCAGTTTCTGATGCTCCTTGTCGAGATCGTCCAGCAGCTTCTGCGTTTCGGCATAGGAAAGAAGGTCGGACATGTGGTCCTTGACGATCTCGGTCAGATGGGTGGTGATGACCGTCGCCGGTTCAACCACCGTATAGCCGCGGAAGAGGGCCTCTTCGCGATTCGTTTCGTCGATCCACTTGGCCGGCAGGCCGAAAGTCGGCTCCATGGTATCTTCGCCGGCCAGCGGAATGGCATCGCCGCGCGGATCCATCGTCAGCAGCATGGTGGGGCGCAGATCCCCACGTCCGGCTTCGATTTCCTTGATCCGGATGCAATAGGTATTGGCCGGTAGCTGCATGTTGTCCTGGATGCGGACGGATGGCATGACGAATCCCATGTCGCCGGCAATCTGCCGGCGCAGGGCCTTGATCTGGCTGGTCAGGTGCTGGCCCGCCTCGCTGTGGATGAGGGGCAGAAGCCCGTAACCCAGTTCAAGGCGGATCAGGTCCATGTGCAGGGCCGTGGCGATCGGTTCGTCGGCAGGGGCCGGCTTGGCGGCAACGACGTCGGCTTCGGCCTTCGCTGTTTCCAGGCGGGTCCGCTTGGTGACGAAGTAGGCACCGCTGCCCGCAAGGCCCGCCAGAGCAAGGAACGGCAGGGCCGGAATGCCGGGCAGCATGGCCAGGGTTGCAAGCAGGAACGAGCTGAGGCCAAGCGCCTTGGGATAGGTGCTGAACTGGGCGAACAGGGCGCGATCGATTCGGCCGGTCGAACTGGCCTTGGTCACCAGCATGCCGGCGGCAATCGATACCAGCAGGGCCGGAATCTGGGAAACAAGGCCATCGCCGATGGTCAGCAGCGTGTAGTTCTGGGCAGCCTGGGCGAAGGCCAGGTTTTTCTGGGCGACACCGATGATCATGCCGGCCACGATATTGATGACCGTAATCAGCAGGCCAGCGATGGCATCGCCGCGAACGAATTTCGCGGCACCGTCCATGGCGCCGAAGAACGAACTCTCGTTCTCGAGGGTCTTGCGGCGCTCGCGGGCCTCGATCTCGTTGATGAGGCCGGCCGACAGGTCAGCGTCGATCGCCATCTGCTTTCCGGGCATGGCGTCCAGGGTGAAGCGGGCGGTCACCTCGGCAATGCGTCCCGAGCCCTTGGTGATGACGACGAAGTTGACGATCGTCAGGATCGCGAAAACGATGATCCCGATGACGAAGTTTCCGCTCATCACCAGGTGGCCGAAGGCTTCGATCACATGGCCGGCCGAGGCCGCCCCCTCGTGGCCATGGGTCAGGATCACCCGCGTCGAGGCGAGATTGAGCGCCAGGCGCAGCATGGTCGAGATCAGCAGGACGGTCGGGAACGAGCTGAAATCAAGCGGCCGCTCGATATAGAGGGCGGTCATCAGGATGACGACCGAAAAGGCCAGCGACATGGATAGCCCGATGTCCAACATCCAGGATGGCATCGGCATGATCAGAACGACCATGATTGCCACCAGCCCGAGGGGAAGCCCGATATCGGGCCTCAGGATGTTGCGAAGGATCTGCCCTACGGCCGGGATGCTCTGGCCTGCCCCGGGACCGCTTCCGACAACTGTTGTTGGTTCCGCCATGGCCTTGGATGCCCCGGCCTGCCTAGATCATGACGCGACGGTCATGATCGCGCGGCATTGGCACGTCGACACCGGCATCCGAGTATTGCTTCAGCTTGTTGCGCAGCGTCCGGATCGAGATCCCGAGAATGTTGGCCGCATGCGTCCGGTTACCGAGATAGTGCTTGAGCGTATCCAGGATCAGGTCGCGCTCGACATCGGCCAGGGTCTTGCCGATCAGGCCGTCGGTCGATGTCGCCCGGCCGACCGCGGCGGCAGCCGAATTCGAAACGCTGCCGGTGGCCGTGGCGGCCCCATTGTCGCTCATGAGCGAGATCGCCTCGGGGCCGATCACGTCGCCGCGGGACAGCAGGACGGCGCGATGGATGGTGTTCTCAAGCTCGCGGACATTGCCGGGCCAGGAATGGGCCCGCAGAAGGTTGCGTGCCTCGGACGAGAATGGCCGGGCCGGCAGGCCATTGCTTTCCGCGTAGCGGCGGCCGAAGTGATCGGCCAGACTGTCGATATCCTCGGGCCGTTCGCGAAGCGGCGGAAGGGTAAGGGGGACGACGTTCAAACGGAAGAACAGGTCCTCGCGGAACGACCCGTCCCGGACAGCATCCTGAAGGCGCCGATTGCTGGTTGCAAGGATCCGGATATTGATCCGGATCGGCTGGGTGCCGCCGACGCGGTCGATCTCGCGCTCCTGGATCGCGCGGAGCAGCTTGGCCTGCAGGCGAAGGTCCATCTCGCTGATCTCGTCGAGCAGCAAGGTGCCGCCATCGGCCTGCTCGAATTTGCCGATCCGGCGAGCGACGGCGCCGGTGAAAGCGCCTTTTTCGTGGCCGAACAGTTCCGACTCGAGCAGGTTCTCGGGAATGGCCGCGCAATTCACCGATATGAACGGCTTTTCAGCGCGCGCGCTTTTGTGGTGCAGATGACGGGCGATCAGCTCCTTGCCGGTGCCCGATTCACCCGTGATCAATACGCTGGCATCGCTGGCCGCAACCTGATCGGCAAGGGCCAGGAGCCGGTGCATCGCGGCACCCTGGCAGATGATGGCATGGCTTTCCTCGGTGACGGCTTCGATGACGGCGGCGATCAGTTCCGGATCGGGCGGCAGCGGCACGTATTCCTTGGCGCCGGCGCGGATGGCGCGCACCGCGGCCTGGGTGTCCGACGTCACGCCGGCGGCAACCACCGGGATATGGAAGTGTTCGTCGGCCAGGGACCGGACCAGAAGCGCGACATCGAGCTTGACGTCGATCATGACAAGGTCGGTGCTCTGGCCGGTCCGCAGCGCCTGAAGGCCCGAGTCGATGTCGTTGACGTGAATAACCTTGGCGCCGCGGGCCATGGCAATCTTGCTGGCCGCGACGACCTGTCCGTCGAGTGATCCGATAATAAGCAGACGCATGAAGTTCTCCTGATCCGGCGCCGCGAAGCCGGTCCTATTTTACGGCCGTCTTGATGATCTCGGTCATGGTCACGCCAAGGCGCTCGTCCACCACCACGACTTCGCCACGGGCAACCAGCCGATTGTTGACATAGATGTCGATGGGCTCTCCGACCTTGCGATCAAGCTCGACGACGGCACCGCGGCCAAGCTTCAGAAGCTGGTTGACCTCGAGGGTCGCTCGCCCAAGGACAGCCGAGACCTGGACCGGGACGTTGTAGACCGCCTTCAGTTCCGTCGCGGTGACAATGCCATCGTGTTCGTCTTCACCGTTTGACGGTGGGGGCGGATTGTCCTTTGCCGCCAGGACCGCGCCGGCCGGCGGCGTATCGGTCGGCAGTTCCTTGAATTCGAGATTGTTCGCGTCAGACATCGGGTCCTCCTAGTGCGTCTCGGTTGCCGCCGGCTGCGGGCCGGCGTCGGCGACAGGTGACAGGGCCGGGCCGGACAGAAAGCGGCTGATTGCCGCATCGATCTCGGCCAGGAATGTTTCACTGCGTGTTTCAACGCCGCCATCGGCCCATTCGATCAGACAATCACCGGGGCGCATGTCCGGCTGGCCCAGATAGATGATCCGGCCTTCGAAGGCACTGTTCCGGGCGATACCATCGATCCTGGCCTTCAGCAGGTCGACCAGATCATCGGCGAGCCGGATGACGATCCGGGGTTCATCGTGGATCTTGGGCAGCATGTCGCGGACCAAAGCCTCGATCCGCCCGGCCTGGCCCTGCTCCAGCAGGTGGGGTGCGATCCGGCGCACCAGCATGGCGGCCAGTTGCAGCGCCTTGCGTTCGGCATTGGCCGCCGTCGCCGCCTGGGCCTCGCCCAGGGCCTTGATGCCTTGGGCAAGACGCTGCAGCAATTCAGAGACGCGCTGCTCGCGCTCCTGCTGGGCCACGGCGTAGCCGGCGGCGCGGCCCTCGGCCAGCGCCTCGGCGCGGGCCTTTGCAAGGTCTTCGTCGTTGTGACGGGGCGTGCGCTCGTCGTCGGCGCGCACCGCCGCGGCTGCCGCGTGGGGCGTGTCGAACGACAGATCGAACGTAAAGGGGCGGCCGGCCATGACAGACATCAGTAGATGAGCTCCTCGTCGGCCTTGTTGGTGCCGATGACGATTTCGCCGCTGGAGGCCAGATCTTTTGCGGTGTGGACAAGGGCCATCTGGGCGGCATCGACGTCGCGCAGACGGACCGGGCCCAGGCTTTCCATGTCCTCGCGCAGGATCTTGGCGGCGCGTTCCGACATGTTCTTGAAGAAAAGATCGCGCAGCGGCTCGGACGCCCCCTTGAGGGCAAGGGCCAGCTTGTCCTTTTCGAGATGGCGGAGCAGCGTCTGGACGCCTTCCGGCGGAAGCCGGCCCAGGTCTTCGAAGGTGAACATGAGCGCCTTCACCTTCTCGGCGGCATCCGGGTTGCGCTGTTCAAGGGCCTGCATGAAGCGCGATTCCGTCGAACGGTCAAAATTGTTGAAAATCTCGGCCATGATCTCGTGGGCGTCGCGACGATTGGTGCGCGCCAGGTTGCTCATGAACTCGGTACGCAGCGTCTTTTCCACGGTCTCGAGCACTTCCTTCTGGACCGATTCCATGCGCAGCATGCGCATGACGACTTCCAGCGCGAAGGTGTCGGGAAGGGCGCCCAGAACGCGTGCGGCATGGTCGGGCTTGATCTTCGTCATGACGACCGCGACGGTCTGCGGATATTCGTTCTTCAGGTAGCTGGCGAGAATCTCTTCGCTGACATTGCCAAGCTTCTCCCACATGGTGCGGCCGGCCGGGCCACGAATCTCTTCCATGATCGCGGCGACACGGTCGCTGGGCAATGCCTTGACGAGCAGGCGCTCGGTGGCCTCGAAGCTGCCAAGCAGCGCGCCCGACGATGTGACCTGTTCGAAGAATTCCGAATAGAGACGTTCGGCGGTATCGGCCGCGATCGTGCCAAGAGACGCGATGGCCTGCGACACGTCGCGGATCTCGTCATCGTCCATGAGCGAGAAGATCTTGGCTGCCTGTTCCTCGGACAGGGATAGCATCATGACGGCGGCCTTCTGGGGGCCGGTCAGGCTGTGGAAATCGCTGGCGGGCGCGGCGGATGCGGCGGCAGGCATGGATCAGGATTCCTGATAGAGCCACTTGCGGAGGATCGCGAGGCTTTCCTCCGGATGCTTGTCGACGATCTGGCCGACTTTCTTGACCGTTCCGGCACGGATCCGACCAGAAACCTGGGCCAGATCAATCATGTCCTCGGCGGGCTGGGGCTGCGCGACGGCCGAGACCGGTGGCCCGATCTGCGGCGGAATAGCAGCCGAGTGGTCCTCGATCAGGGCCTGATCGGAGCCGTCATTGGCCGAGGCCACCGGAATAGAGGCGACGATCCGGGTCACCAGCGGCCGGATGACCAGCAGGATGACCAGCAAGGTGACAATGACGATGACAAAGATTTCAGCGATGCGGAAATAATCGTTCTTGCTGAGCCCGACCAGGGGGCCGTCATCCTCGCTCGCTTCGGGCGGCGGCCCGCCCGAGAATTGCAGATTGACAAGCTCGAGGGTGTCGCCGCGCGCCTCGTCAAAACCGACGGCTGACCGCACGAGCCGGGCGAAGTTTGCCATCTCTTCTTCAGTTCGCGGACGGTAGGTGCGTTGGCCGCCGCCTGCGTTGGAATAGGCCCCGTTGATGAGCACGGCGACCGACAGGCGCTTGACAGTCCCGAATTCCTTGATGTGGTTGGTGATGGTCTTGGTGATCTCGTAGTTGATGGTCTCCTCGTTGCGGGCCGAACGGGCGCTGCTCGAGTCGTTGGCAGACGGCTGCTGGGCGTTCGGCAGGTTGTTGCCGACCGTCACGGCCTGGCTGGCGGCGGCCTCGCGGCTGTCGTTGTTCTCCGAGACGGTTTGGGTCGAGCGCACGACCTGCCCGTCGGGGTCGAACTTCTCGGTCGTCGTCTGGACGCGATCGAAATCGAGCTGCGCCGAGACGCGCACATGCGCCTGGCCGGGTCCGATCGATTCCTCGAGAAGGGTTTCGATGGCGCGTGCCAGGTTGACTTCGAAGGCGGATTTCAGGTCATCGGCGGCACCGGTATCGACACCGCCCTTGCCATCGTCGCCGACACCGCGTGCCAGCAATCGCCCGCGGTCATCGACGACCGAGACGCGCGCCGGAAGAAGGCCGGGAACGGCGCTGGCGACCAGATGCTGAATGGCGCCCACTTCTTTCTTCGAGAAACTGCCGGCATTGGCCGGCTTGATGACGACGGATGCGGTCGGCTCGACCTTGTCGCGGCTGAACAGCTCGCGCCGGGGCATGACGATGTGGACGCGTGCCGACTTGACACCGGACAGGCTTCGGATCGTGCGGACCAGTTCGCCTTCCAGAGCGCGCATCATCTTGACGTTCTGGGCAAAGCTTGATGTGCCGAATGAATCGGGCTTGTCGAAAATTTCGTAGCCGATCGAGCCGCCACGGGGCAGGCTTTCCTCGGCGACCCGCATCCGGAGCCGCAGGACCTGGTCGCGCGGGACCAGGATCTGGGTTCCGTTGCCCGAGATTTCATAGGGCACGCCCAGCGCGTCCAGGCGCGATGCGATCTGGCTGGTGTCGGATGTTTCAAGCTCGCCGAACAGCAGCGACATCGGAACGGTGGTCATGCGTTCGATGACGAACACGATCAGAAGGCCGAAGGCGGCAAGGACGGCAAGAATGATGCCGATACGAAAGATGCCGCCAGCCGGCAGGAGTTTTGAGATTGCGCTCACTCGCAAGGCCCCGGATTGACGAGCGGGCTAGAGTTGCCCGGTCAGGAGCGAGGCTAAGGCGGGCTGGTTAAATATCTGCTTACATCTGGGCAGAAATTGCCGGGTCGATGCCCCGCGCTGCCGGCGGTCGCGGCGCCGGTGGCCCAATAGACGGCGCGCCCGCAGGCGGGCTGGTCTGGGGCGCGCGGCAGTCTAGATCAAAAGGACTGGATTCGGGTTATGTCGCGGGGCGCTTGTCGAGTTCGCGATAGTGCTGGATCCGCGTCGTCCGCAGCCCGGCCACGCCGTGCCGGCGGATCATCCGCTGCCAGGACAGGAACTCTTCCACCGAGAGGTTGTAACGGGCGCACGCCTCTTCGAGGGTCAGCACACCTTGTGCCACGGCGTTCACGACCTGGGCCTTCCGGCGCACAACCCAGCGGCGGGTCGAGGGCGGCGGGAGATCCGAAAGCTTGATGAGCGCCTGGGGAACTGCTGCGTATGCCATCGTCATCGGGTTTGCCTAGATCACTGTTGCGGGTCGCGGGACGATCCCCGCATTGCTGCATGGCTCACATTACCGAGACCGGCTTAAAATCCCCTTAAAAGGATGGTGTATCAGACCATTGAAAAATATTGGATTTTATCGATTTGTGAGCGCCGCGATCGCCGGCGGATTGGCAGGGATCGCGGCGCCCGTCGGCTTAGCGTTGCTTAGCGCTTGGACCGGATGAGATCGTCCAGCATCTCGTCCGCGGTGGTGATGATCTTGGTTGCGGCGGAATAGGCCCGCTGGGTGATGATCATGTTGGTGAACTCCTCGGCGATATCGACCGTCGAGGCCTCGAGCGCCGAAGCCGCGATCTTGCCGGCGGCGCCGCTGTTCGCCGCATTCAGCAGGTGCGTACCCGACCGGTCGGTTTCGATGTAGACGTTGCCGGTCCGCGAGGTCAGGCCGTTCGGATTGGGGAAGGTCACCACGGGAAGCTTGTAGATGGCGCGCGACTCGCCGTTGTTGAAGAGCGCCCGCACGATGCCATCTTCGCCGACCGAGAGGCCCGAGAAGGTTCCGAACTGGACACCATCCTGATTGACATAGTTCACCGCGTAATCGCCCGAGAACTGGGTGAGCCCGGTCGCCTCGTCGATGGTGCCGAGATCGATGGTGATCGCGCTGTCTGCCGATGTCGTTGGTGTCGTCCAATCGATACCGAGGGCAAGCGAGTCGGGCGAGGCGAGGGTGCCATCGCCATTGAAAGTCAAAACGGTCGAGCCACCCGTGACGACACCATCGGCCGTTGACACATCAAGCTGCCATCCGCCGATGGGGGATGCACTTGCTGCGCCGACCGCGGTATGACCGCCCGCACCGACCTGGGTGATGCTGGAAAAGTCGAGGGTGATGTCGGAATCGGCAACGTCGGTCGGCGTCGACCAGTCCATCGTCGCATCAACCGTCAGGGTGCCCGATGCCAAATCGACACTCGAGGCGCCCAGTGTGGCGCTGCCGTCCGCCGACGTGAAACCGAGATTCCAGACGCTGCCGGCGCCCGAATAGGTCATCGTCACCGTTACGGCATGCGTATTGCCAAGCTTATCGATGACGCTGACGCCCATCGCCCGTGCGCCTGCGGTCGAATCGACATTGCCGGACAGATCGATCCCGCTGGTGAGCGCGATGTCGGCCGTCTTCGTGAACAGCATGTTCACATCGTGGGATACGCCGAGCGAGTCATAGACGCGCACGAAGATGTCATGCGTGTCACCCGTTGCAGCCGTGGCGGGAAGGTTTGCCCCGATGTTGATCGCCGAGGTCGCCGAAGCGGTACCGCCGATGCCATTGACGTTGACCGTTTCAAGGGCCGACAGCACGCTGGTGTTGGTGGCCAGCGGCGTCCCCGAGCCATCGGTGCGCCAGCCCTGCAGGTAGTAACCGGACGTGTTGCGCAGATAGCCATCGGCGTCAGATTTGAACGATCCCGCCCGTGTATACGCGTATTCCGAGCCAAGCCCGGGAACAGAGTTCTCGTTCACGACAAAGAACCCGTCTCCGGAAATCGCAAGATCGGTCGGTGACGACGAGCTTTGCAAAAGGCCCTGGACATCGACGCCCTGGGATGGCCGCGAGCGCACGCCGCCAGCCGAATAGTTCTCGGCGGTCGCCGATTTGGTGACCAGGGTCGAGAAACGCGCATGCGTTCCCTTGTAGCCGACGGTGTTCACGTTGGAGATGTTGTCCGAGATCATGCCAAGCGCCTGGCTCTGGGCATTCAGCGCTGATACGCCGGAAAACATCGCACCGTAGATGCTCATCGTGAGACTCCTTCTTGGGCCCTAGCTGGGCTGCGGTGAAAGCTGTGATCAGTTGAGATCGGATCTGCGAATGGTCAGGACATCGTCCAGGCTGAACTGAACATCATCGAGGAAAAGCTGGATACCGTCGGACGTTGTCGAGACGGCGCTTACCCGGCCTTCGCGCGTGACCGATGAATCGATCAACGCGCGGTTCTCACCGGTTGCGCTGACCTTGAGGGTGTAGGTGCCAGACGGAACAACCTTGCCGGTGGAATCCTTTCCATCCCAGATCAGGTCGTGGCGGCCGACGGCCTTTTCGCCCGAGATCAGCTTGACCGTGCGCCCCTGCGCGTTCTCGATCGAGAGGGTGACCGACTGGGCCGATTTGCTCAGGTTGTAATGCCAGGTGAGCGGATCCGTGCCGTTGAAGGAGATCTGGTCACCCTTGGCCTCGACGTCGGTGCCGATGAAGGTCACGGCCGACAGGGCTTGGCTTGCGCGTTCGACCTTGATCAGGTTTTCGATCTGACTGTTCATCTTGACTGATTGCTCGACCTGGGTGAACTGCACCAGTTGCGTCGTGAACTGGTTTGCATCCATCGGCGATAGCGGATCCTGGTATTGGAGCTGCGTCGTCAGCAGCTTCAGGAAGTTGTCGAAGTTCTGTGCAAGCTTTGACGTGGCAGTCTGGCTTGACGATGTGTTCGTCGAGGTTGTCCCGGACGTGCTGGCAATGGTGGATGTACTCATGGACGGTCTCAAACCTGGATGTCGAGGAGGCTGTTTCGATTAAGGCGCAAGACGATGGGTGCCGGATCGTCATCGGCTTCGCCGAGCGGGCTGTCGGCAAGGGCCGCGGCATGCTGCGATCCGGATGACTGGGGGTCGCGGTGCTGGCCGCGGTCGGACCGGTCATGGGACGCGAAGTGCAGGCTGTTGCTGTCGGTCTTGAGGCCGGCATCCTGAAGGGCGCGGTCAAGACTGCGGGAATCGCGCTGTAGCAGGTCGAGGGTCTCGGGTCGGTCGCTCAGGACCGTGGCCTTGACACTGCCGGATTCGTGGACCTCGAGTTCGATGTCGACCCGGCCCAGATGTTCCGGCCATAGCTGGATCCGGATCTTGTCGAGCCCCGCGGCGGCGGCGTGGCGGATGTGGATCGCCACCTGGTCGATGGTCGCGATCGCGCGCGGGGCATGGTCAGCCTGCCGCAATGACCCGGCCATGCTGGTGCCCTGGGCGGCAGCCGGAGCCTGCGATGACGCGACCGGGGTCAGGTCCGATGTCCGGGCCGTCGTCGCCAGGCCGTCAGGCTGGGCCGACTGGAGGTCGGCGTCGCCCTGCGGTGCAGCGCGGGCGGCGTTCATGGCGTCATGAAAACCGGATGTCGTGTCTGGTGTGCCATTTCCCTGCGGCGAGCCGGTCGCCTGCGCCGCCGTCGGGTCCTCGGCCAGGGCCGCCTGCGCGGTTGCCAAGGCATTGGGAGCCGGTGTCAGGGCCGCCATGGACGCGGTGCCGTCGGCCGATGACCGTGAAGGTGCGGCAGCCGGCAGGCTGGCACGGGTCAGGTTCGCTTGGGACTGTTGATCGGGCCGGGCCGTCATTGGCACCGGAGCGATGCCGGCATCCGCCGGCATGATGCCGCTTGCGGCCATGACGGCATTGCTTGCGATCGCGTCGCTGGCGGCTGTGGCCTCGGCCTTAGCGAGGGTTGCAAGGACAGGGGCGCCAGAGACGATCTCGGCGATCCCGGGGTTGTTCTGGAAATGGCCTTGGCTTACGGCCGGCGTCGGCGTGGTTCGCACGTCGCTGGCGGCGGCCGAGGCCGCAAGGGCGACGAGGCCAGGGGCCGCCAGGGCCATGGCCTGATCGGCGCCGGTCTGATTGGTGATGGCCTGATTGGCGACGCTCTGGTTGGCAACGGTCTGGCCGGCTGCGCCGGCAGCGGCCTGATTGGCCGATGTCTGATCGGATGCGCCAGGAACCTGTTGATCCGGGGCCTGTTGAGCGGTGCCATCGGCATCGTCTTGCAGAGGCGCGTTGCCGCTCGGTGGCTCGGCTCTTGCTGGCCGGCTTGGGTCAGCCTCGCGATGACTGTCCTCGGTCCTGGCCGGCCTGGTATCGGCCTCGCTGGGCGGCGCCGCATCGCAGCAGCTGGGCGCTCGCTCGTTTCCAGTCTTGGCTGGCGGCGGACTGGCCTTGGGTGCCATCAAAGCCGAGACAAGATCGGCAAACAGGGCGCCTGTGCCAGGGTCTTCGGATTGGTTCGGGCGGCGGATGGGAAGAGGGCGGGAACTGACGGCTAGCGTTTCCATGGGCTCATACCGGTTTGCATGGCGCGTCCTGCGCCGTCTTTCCCCAAGCAAGGATCGGGCCAAGTGGGGTAGAAAAAATAATCAGCAAAAACAATGCGTTATAAATTGGCGTAGGAGGGTGGGGGCGGCAATCTTGGCCGGTCGGGCAGGATTTGCCGGGTTGGCGGGCAGATTGATCCGGTGGTTGGTGGGACTTGCGGCCCCAGGAACGAGATCGCCCCAGGAACGAGATCGCCCCAGGAACGAGACGGGCCCCCGATCCTGCAATCGGGGGCCCGCAATCGAACGGCGCCCCGGCCGGGGACGGCCCCTGGGCTAGGCCGATACCGCGACCCGGCCGATGGCAGCGCCCGGCGTGACGGTGGTCGTGGCGGGCTGGCGGGCAAGCGTGTTCCACGAGCTTCGCAGCGGCTCAAGCAGGCGGATGGCGTCCTCGGCCGGCTTCGCGTCGTTGTTCACGTCGACCAGATGCAGTGTACCCAAGATATAGCCGTAGATCCGGTCGAGGTTGGCGGCAATTTCGCCGCCTTGTTCCATGTTCAAGGTGCCGCGCAAGTATTCGATGACCATCTGGGCGCGGTTGTTGGCGGCCCAGCGGGCCTTGACATCACTGGCCGCGATGGCGCGAACGACATCGTTGAGGCAGCGGGTCGCCTCGTCATAGAGCAGCGCGACACGCATGGCCGGCGAGGCGGTCAGGATCCGTTGCAGACGATAGGTCTGGGCGGCCTTGTGATCCACTGTACTCTCTCCTACTTGGACGCTATCGGCGCTTCCTGCGCCTGGGGATTGACTTATTGGCATTGGTTAGTTGCTCTGGTTAGTTGCGCTGGCCAAACCAGGCATCGGTCATCTGTTTGATCGAATCCTCAACGACGGAAAGCGAGTTGAGAGCCGCTTCCATGGCCGCGTACTTGTTGAGCAGGATGGTGCGCTGGATCTCGAGACGCAGATTCATGCCGTCGATCCGGTCATTCGAGACCTTGTCCTGTCCTTCGATGGCGGCGATCTCGCCCTGGATCTGGCCGTCGGTGGAATCGAGCGCGCCCTCGAGGAGCGCGAACATCTGGGCGCCCACACCGATGGTGAAATCGATGTCGATGCTGGTGCTGCCCGATCCGGTATAATAAAATTTCAAGCCTTCGCCGCCTGTTTCGTCGGTTGCGGTCAGCGTGCGGTTGGACAATGTCATGCTGTCGCTTGTGCCGTCGATATCGGCCGTGTCGATGCGGTCGGGATCGCCGGCGATGTCCATCACACTGAGAAGATCTCCGGTGTCAGATCCAACGGTGATCGAGCCGGTTGTCGAGTCGAGGCGAAGGAACTTTCCGGATCCTTCCGATGCGACCGAGGCGGTCAACCCCGGAATTGCCGCGGCGTTGATGTTCGCCGCCAGTGTCGTCAGGGTATCGACATTTACGTCATAGGCGATCGGCGTGCCGTTGATTTCGAACGTGCCGGATGTAGTTGCGGAGAATCCATCGGCGCCCGAGAGCAGCGCACCTGAACTGGTGACCGAGACCGACTCCTTTTGCCGCTCGCCCAGCGTGCCGATATTGAGGCTGTAGCCGGTCGCGCTGTAGCGGGTATTCGATGACCAGCCGAGCAGGACCAGGTTGGGGTCGGTCGATGAAAAGTCGAACGAGAAAAGCCGGCGCACATCCTCGGGATTGCTGAGGAGAACGCTGTCAAGCTTCGTGCTGTTGATTTCAAGCGTGTCCTTTTTCAGGACATCATCCAGCGTATTGTTATTGACCAGGGCCACGCCGATCTGGGCCAGGGCCGAGAAATCGGTACTGACACCGGTTGTCCCAAGCCCGATGATGTTCGCAAGCCTGGCCCGGATGTCATTCATGACCGGATTGCCGAACAGCGGACCGCTGACATCGCCCTTCAGGCCGGTCGCCGAATCGGTCTGATTCTCGGTGTTAACAAACATCCTTAAGGCGTTGTAGGCTTCAACGAAACTTGTGATGCCTGTTTTCACGGCGCTGAGGTCGCGTTCGATATCAAGCCTGATCGTGGTGCCAGGTTCGGCCTGGTAAAGGGTGAGCGTGGTTCCGGCGAACAGATCCGATATGGTGTTCGAATTGCGCTCCAGTAGAAGCCGGGAATTGTCGATGCCAAGGCTTGTCAGGGCGCTGCCGCCACCCGTTTCGGTCATGGTGAAGGCCGTGCCGCTTGTATCGATCTTCAAGCGATAGCCGGCGCCTTCTTGAACAAGACTGGCCGAAATTCCCATGCCCTGCAGGGTTACGTTGGCGTTGATGCTGTCGGCCAGATCCTCGAGGGTGGACGTGGTGGTATAGGCAAGGTCGAGGGTCGTTACGCCGTCATTGAAACGGATCGTGCCGTTGGAGCCCAGTTGCCCATCCACGCCGATCTGAACGGTCGATTCGTAGGTTTCGTTCGTCAGGTCCAACAGGCCATCGGCATAAAACTGGGCCATCTGGGCGGCCTGCAGCACGTTGGAATAGGTCGTGCCGTGGTTGCTGGACATTCCCAGACCCGACAGGACAGTTCCGGCATCGGTCACCGTCATGTTGGTGCCGGCCTCGTCCTTGGTCAGGACCAGATAGTTCTGGGTTGGCGTTGCCGAGACGATGCTGGCGGTCACGCCGGTCGGGCTGGTGCCGCTGTTGGCATTGTTGATTCGATCGCGCAGGTCGCCCAGGGAATCTGTCGCGCTGACAGAAATGCTCTTGCCCTCGATCGTGAAACTTCCGGAAATCCCGAGCGAGCTGGTGACCGAGGCGAAGGCGCTGCTGGCGATCTTGTGCGCGCGCGCGGTCTGCTTGATCTCGATTTCGTGGCTGCCCAAGCTGGCAGCGTTGCTGACCGTGACGCCAAGCAGGCTGCCGGCCGCAGTCGGCAAACCACCAACGACGCGGGTCGTGCTGGCAAAGGTTGAACGGTTGCGGAAAATATTGCCGCTGCCATCCAGGCTGACCGCGCCGCGCAGGTTGCCGACGGCATTCTGCAGCGACTGCACGAGGCCGCGCATCTCGTTGAGCTTTGTCAGCTTTTCTGCGTTCTTGCTGACCGAGGCTTCAAGGCGATCGACCGGAATGCGCTTGGCGGCCATGATGGCATCGACGGTACCCTTGATGTCGATACCCGATGTGCCGGTGCCGAGGGTCACACGGCCGCTGCTGTCGACGGCAAGATTGGCGGAGCTCAGTGCAGAGACCATCTAAAAACCCTGGATCTCAGGAATGTCTAGACCTGTTCGTCGACAAGTGGGCCCAGGGCGTCGCGGATCCGCGCGATCAGGGCCAGCATTTCCTTTGACGGAATTTGAACCAGAACCTCGCCGGTGTCCGCGCTGACAATGCGGCCGACCGTCCGGCCCGTGTTCTGGTCGATGTCGAGTTCGAGATTGTGCTGATCGAGCAGCGTTCCACCATCCCGCAGGGCTTGGCTCAGCCGGGCCTGCAGGTCGACGGCGGGCGCATCGCTTTCGGGCTTGGCGGCGTTGACCGCGGCCGGGGTGGCGGCAGTCGCCCGGTCGGCGACAGGTGCAGGCCTTGGCCCCGCGATCACACCTGATACTGAATTCTGTCCAATTCCAAGTTCCATAATCCCCTCCCATCACGTGCGGGGGTGGGGCAGGCGGAGACGGAGGGTCGCCCCTCCGTCCCCAAGTGCCCTTACTGGAACAGACGCAGCAGATTCTGCGGCATCTGGTTCGCCTGAGCGAGCATCGACACGCCGGCCTGCATAAGGACCTGCTTGCCGGTGAATGCGCTCATCTCAGAGGCAACGTCCAGATCCAGCAACTGGCTGCGGGCTGCTTCCGCATTTTCCACCGCCGTCGCCAGGTTGCCCGAGGCGAAGGTGAGGCGGTTCTGGGCCGCGCCGACCGTGGCGCGGGCGGTATTCAACGTGTTGATGGCCGTCGAGACCGCGGTCGAGGCGTTATTCGCGTTGACGACCGAGTCGATGGTCGAGGACGAAACGCCCAGAGCCGTGGTGCTGGCCGAGGACAGGCTGAACGACAGGCTGTCATAGGTCTCGACACCCGTGCCGATCTTGAAGCTGAACGAGGTCGATCC
>JAXMDU010000002.1:0-2497 GCA_046348645.1 Alphaproteobacteria bacterium | reverse complement strand
ACGACCTTCTGCATGTCCTATGTCGCCATCACCGTGCAGGCGCGGCTGGTGGGGTTTGACCAGACGCTCGAACAGGCGGGCGCCGATCTTTACGCGCGCCCCGGGACGATCTTCCGGCGGATCACCCTGCCGTTGATCCTGCCGTCGATCCTCAGCGCCTGGGCGCTGTCGTTCGTGCTGTCCTTCGACGATCTGGTCATTTCCAGCCTGACGACCGGCCCCGGCGCGACGACGCTGCCGATGCGGCTTTACTCGCAGGTCAGGCTGGGCGTCACGCCCGAGATCAATGCGGCCAGCACCATGTTGATCGGGGTTGTGGTGTTCGGCATGATGGCCGGCAGCCTGATAAAGGCTGCGCGGGCAAAGGCCCGGGCGGGCCTTCCGTCCACAGGAAAGGCACTCGGATGAATCGTCGGGATATCTTCAGGTTGGGGGCCGGCATGGCGGGTCTTGGATTGTTCGGCAGCGCCGCGCGCGCCGGTGGCTCGGCCGCGGCGGCGGGGTTCTTCATCCCCGACGAAAAGGTGCCGCACGAACGCACCTTCATGCAATGGCCGGTCAGCGCCGAGGTCTACGGCGGGTCGGGCCTTCTGAAACCCGCGCAGAAAACCATCGCGGCGATCGCCAACGCCATCACCGAATTCGAGCCGGTCGTGATGCTGATGGATCAGCGTTACCAGGCGGATGCGCGCAACCTTCTGGGCGCGAGCGTCGAAATCTGGGACATTCCGACCGACGATCTCTGGTGTCGCGACTCCGGCCCGGCCTTCGTCATCGACGGCCGGGGCGGGTTGGCGGTGACACAATTCAACTTCAACGGCTGGGGCAACAAGCAGCCCCATCCGAACGACGGCAAGATCGCCGAACGGGTGGCGGCCCGCCTCGGGCTTTCCGTGTTCGATGTCGGGCTGGTGGGCGAGGCAGGCGGGGTCGAATCCGACGGTGCCGGCACCCTGATCGCCCACGAAAGCAGCTGGATCAACCGCAACCGCAATCGCGGCGGCAGGGCCGACGTGGAACGGCGGTTGCTGGAAACCATGGGCGCCGAAAAGGTCATCTGGGCGCCGGGGCTGAAGGATCACGACATCACCGACTATCACATCGACGCGCTGGCGCGGTTCGTCGAGCCGGGGCGGGTGCTGATCCAGCTGGGCGACGCGGTCGACGAGAATGATCCCTGGTCGGTCGCATCCCATGAAACCTATGACCGCCTCGCCGCCGCCACCGACGCGCATGGCCGCAAGCTGGATCTGGTGGTGTTGTCCGATCCCCAGGACATCCGGGTGCAAAGCGATGATTTCGTTGCCTCCTACGTCAACTACTATGTCTGCAACGGCGGGGTGATCGCCGCCGAATTCGGCGACCGGGCGGCCGATGCCCGGGCCGCTTCGCTGCTGGGCGATCTCTATCCCGGCCGCGAGGTGGTGACGCTGAACGTGGATGCCCTTGGCAAGATCGGCGGGGGTATCCATTGTGCGACCCATGAACAACCCAGGGTCTGACGATGTGGGATTGGCTTGGCCGGAACTCGGAACGTCTTCAGGGGCTTGGCAGTCTCGTGACGGCGGTGGCGGCTTTGGCCGCGCTGATCCTCGTCCCGATCCAGATCGCCTCGGCCGACCGCATCCAGCGCGACCAGACCGCGCGCGAGATCTATCGTGAATTCCTCAATCTGACCGTCCAGAGGCCTGAACTGGCCAATGCCGACTATTGCGCGCTGAACGATCCCAAGGAAAAGATCGCCTATGAGGCCTACGTCGACTATCTGCTCTACACCTCCGAGCAGCTGATCGACTCGTCACCCGACTGGCGCGGCCCGATGTCGGGTTATCTGGCCGACCATCTGGCCTTCATCTGCTCCAAGACCGATTGGCAGGACTATTCCGCCGGCGTCAGGGACATCGTGACGATGCTGCGCGCCAGCTGCAAGCCGGCCGATACCTGCGGCCAGACCTGACCCTGCATCAGGTCGCCCCTGACCCTATCCGTCGATCCTGAGGCCGGTCGCGCTGTCGAACAGCACCGTTGCCGCCGGGTCGATGGTCAGGTGGCAGACGCTGCCCGGCTCAAGCCGGCTGAGCGGCGGCAGGCTTGCCAGCAGAAGGTGCGGCCCGAGCCGCAGGTGGGCCAGCTTTTCCGGTCCGGTCAGTTCGACCACCTCGACCGTGGCGGCGACGGCGCCGGGGGTGCCGGGCTCGGCGAGGACCAGGTTTTCCGGGCGGATACCCAGTGTCACCGCCCGCCCCTCGGCCAGCGCCGGACCGGCCGGCAGCGGCAGCCGTGCCCCACCCTCGGCCAGCCGCAGGAACCCGGCGTCAACCGCTCCGGGGATCAGGTTCATGCCCGGCGATCCGACGAAGGCGGCGACGAACAGGCTGGCCGGGCGGCGGTAGACTTCTTCCGGCGTGCCCAGCTGCTCGATGCGGCCGGCGTTCATCACCGCGATGCGGGTGGCCAGTGTCATCGCCTCGATCTGGTCGTGGGTGACATAGACCAT
>JAXMDU010000001.1:0-6191 GCA_046348645.1 Alphaproteobacteria bacterium | reverse complement strand
GGACTGGCGGCGGCGCAGCGCCAGTGCCAGGATCGCCACGACGTAGGGCATGGCCAGCAGAAGCTGGTAGGGTATGCGGATGCCGATCCCCTGGATCTGCAGCTGGAGCGCATCGAGAAACGAGAAGGCCAGCGTCGCCAGCAGTATCGGCCCCGGTCGCCACATGCCGGCGATGACGATGACGATCGCCAGCCAGCCGCGGCCGGCGGTGATTTCGGGAACGAAGCGGGCAGAGGTCGCCAGCGTCAGGAACGCCCCGCCGGCCCCCGCCATGGCGCCGCCGAAAATGACCGCCGCGTAGCGCCGCGCCGCCACGCTCAGTCCCTTGACGTCGATCGCCTTGGGGTTTTCGCCGCAGCAGCGCAGCTCCAGCCCCCGCCGGGTGCGGTAGAGGAAGAACCAGACTGCCGGAACCGCCAGCAGCGCAACGTAGCTCAGCAGCTTTTGCTGAAAGAGCACCGGGCCGACCAGCGGAAGATCGGCCAAGAGCGGAATGGGCAGCGGCTCGAACAGAGCGATCGTGGGGCTTTTCGCATCGTCGGCAAAGGCCGCTCGCAGCCAGAAGACCGACAGACCCGAGCCCAGAAGGTTGATCGCCAGGCCGGTGACGATCTGCTCGATCCGCAACGTGACGACGAGAATGGCGAAAAGCAGGCTCATCAGCGCGCCGGTCAGCATCGCTGCTGCCAGCCCCGCGCCGAGCGAGCCGCTGTGGGCGGCCGCCAGATAGGCGGTGAAGGCGCCCATCAGCATCGTCCCCTCGACCCCCATGTTGTAGACGCCGGCGCGTTCCGCGACCAACTCGCCCAGAGCGGCCAGCAGGACCGGCGTGGCGATGCGTATCGTCGCGGCAAGGACGCTGACCAGCACCGACATCTGCAACAGGTCAGAGAGCATCGCCCACCCTGCGGATGCGCAGGCCGGCACATGCCCAGCCGGCGAGGAAAGACAACAGGATGATGGCTTCGAACGCATAGATCAGGGCCGAGGGAACCCCGGTCTTGATCTGCATGTAGGTCGCGCCATTGACCAGCGCCCCGAAGAACAAGGCGGCCGCGACCACCCCCCAGGCCCGCAGGCCGCCGAGGATGGCCACCACGATGCCGGTATAGCCGAAACCGGCGATGGCGCCAGCCTTGAGCCTGTCGTGGACGCCATAGACTTCGGTCGCGCCGGCCAGCCCGGCCAAGAGCCCCGACAGGACCATCACCATGACGAAGATGCGCGCCGCGCTGGCCCCTGCACCTGCAGCGCCCGCAGGTTCGACCCGGCGCCGCGAATCTCGAATCCGAGCGGCGTCCGGGCCACCGTGAGCTGAACGAACAGCGCGGCCAGAAGCGCCAGCGGGAAGCCCAGATGCAGGCGCGAGCCGGGAAGGATGACCGGCAGGACGCTGCCCGGATCGACCTTGGCGGTCTGCTCGAAGAAGCCGCCCGCCTCGCTCCACGGGCCTTTGAGCAGCAGCATCGAAAGCACATAGACGATGATGTAGTTCAGCATCACCGTCGAAATGACCTCATCGACGCGGAAGGCGGTCTTGAGCACTCCGGCCAGTCCGGCATAGGCCGCGCCGCCGATCATCGCGCCGGCCAGCACGACCGGCAATTGCACGACGGGCGAAAGGCCCGCCAGGCCGTGGCTGAACCCGTAGGCGCAGATCGCGCCGGCAAAGACCTGGCCTTCGGCCCCGATGTTCCAGACGCGGGCGCGGAAGGCGACGGCGGCGGCAAGGCCGGTGAAGATCAGGGGCGTGGCCCGGACCAGGGTTTCGGTCGTGGCATGCAGCGTGCCGAACGCGCCCTTGGTCAGCGCCGCCAGCGCCAGTACCGGATCGGCCCCGGCCGCGACCAGCAGGAGACCGCAGAGGATCGACGCCACCAACAGCAGCGCGGACAGGCACAGCGCGCGGCGGCGAAGGGTGACATCGCGGTTCACCTCGATCCGCCAGCGGAAAGCTGCCGGCGCCGTCATGCCGCCCGCTCCCCATGACCGGCCATCAGCCGGCCGATCAGCGCCGTATCGGCCTCGGCCCTGGCGAAGATGCCCAGGATACTGCCGCGGAACATGACCGCGATGCGGTCCGACAGGGCAAGGAGATCGTCAAGTTCTTCGCTCGCCAGGATGGTTGCGCAACCTTCGGCGCGTTTGCGCAAGAGTTCGCGGTGGATGAATTCCGTCGCGCCGATATCGACGCCGCGGGTCGGCTGGTTGCACAAAAGCAGATGCCGGGCCTTGGCGAATTCGCGGGCGAGGATGACCTTTTGCGCGTTGCCCCCCGACAGGCGCCCGCAACGCGCGTCCGGCCCGTCGACGGCGATGGCGAAGTCCGCGATCGCGTCTTGCGCCGCGCGACGCATCCGGGCGGTGTTGAGGAACGGGCCGCGCCGTGCGTCCGCCTGCCAATGGCGCCCGATCACCAGATTTTCGCCGATGGTGAAGTCGGGCACCAGCCCGTCGCGGAACCGGTCGGCGGGCACATAGCCGACACCGCGCCGCGCCAGCGCCCGCGCGCCGAGGCCGGCCGCGGGCTGGCCCAGCAGCCGCAGGGTTCCGGCCAGTGGCGGGCGCAGCCCGGCCAGGGTTTCCAGCAGCTCATCCTGGCCGTTGCCGGCAACCCCGGCGATCCCGAGAATTTCGCCGGCGTGAAGCGTCAGGCTGACGGGGCTGGCGGATTTGCGGGCCTGATCCAGCACAAGATTGTCGACCTGCAGAACCGCGCTGCCGCCTGTTGCCGGCGCGGCTGCCGCGACCGGCAGGACGCTTCGGCCAACCATCAGTCTGCTCAACTCCTCGCTCGTGGTGTCGACGGTCCTGACGGTGGCGACAAGGCGGCCACGGCGCAACACCGTCACCCGGTCCGATTGCAGGACTTCGCGCATCTTGTGGCTGATGAGCAGCACCGAAATGCCTTCGCCGGTCAGCCGCCGTATGACTGCGAAAAGCCGGTCGGATTCTTCGGGCGTCAGGACGGCGGTCGGTTCGTCGAGGATCAGGAGCCGCGCCCCGAGGTAAAGCGCCTTGACCACCTCGACCCATTGTTTTTCGCCGACCGAAAGATCGGCAACCATGCGGTCGGGGTCCAGGGTCAGGCCGTATCGGTCGCAGATTTCGGCGATGCGCCTGCGCCCGCCAGCCAGATCGGCGCGCCAGCCCTTGCCGGTGCCGACGATGATGTTTTCGGTGACGGTAAAGGCCGGCACCAGGACGAAATGCTGGTGCACCATGCCGATGCCCGCGGCGATTGCCTGGGCCGGGGTCGCCGCTGCCAGAGGCCGGCCATCAAGGCGGATGTCGCCGGCATCCGGGCTCAGCATCCCGAACAGGCAAGCCGACAGGGTCGACTTCCCGGCGCCGTTTTCGCCCAGCAGGCAGTGCAACTCGCCGACGGCCACGTCGAACGAAACCCCGTCGTTGGCGATCAGCGGCCCGAACCGCTTGGTCAGGCCGCGAACTTCGAGACGCGGGGCGGTTTCGGTCATCGGCGCGCCGGCTCCGTCGGATGGACCACGGCGGGCGCCGCCGCGCCGTGGCAGGGTTGTGGGAAGCGGCGCGATTTCAATCGGACTTCACTTCGCTCAGGTTGAGATCCACTTTCATGGTGCCCGCCTTTATCGCGGCGACAGAATCGTCGATCGTCTTCTTCACGTCGTCGGGCATCTTGGCGGCCCAGGCTGGATTGATCGCGATATCGCCCGATCCTTCGGCCCAGGAAAACCACTTCGGTTCCGCCGGTGCGTTGAAGGGGGCGCCGGTCGTCTTGGCCTTCCACCATTCGTCGATGATCCAGTCGATATGCGGATCCCATTTCACGATCGCCGAAGCGACGATGGATTTCGGCGCGGCCGGCGACATGTCGACATAATTGCCAAAGCAGCCGATGCCCTTTTCTTCGCAGACCTCGAAGGCGCCGGACATCTGGTAGATCATGTCGGCGCCCGCTGCGATCTGGGCCGAGGTCGCCTCGTTCGACTTGGCGGGATCGTACCAGGACTGGATATAGGTGATCTTCTGCTTGACCGCCGGGTTCACCGCCTTGGCGCCGGCGAAAAAGGCGTTGATCTGGTCGTTGGTATCCTCGGCGGGGAAGGTCGATACGGTGCCGACCACGTTGGTCTTGGTCAGCTTGCCGGCCATCTCGCCCATGACAAAGGCCGGCTCATGCGCATGGACGAAGACCCAGTAGGCATTGCCGCCCAGGGCCCGGTTACCCGAGCCGGACATGACGAACAGGATGTTCGGGAATTCGTCCTTCAGCTTTTCGATCGCGTCGGCATAGGCGGTATCGCCAAAGAGGATGTCGTATTCGCCGGTTTCGGCATAGGTGCGGAACACCTGTTCGGCATTGTCGTAGACGTTTTCGGTGTAGTTCACCTCGATGTTCAGCCCGTGGGGCTTGGCGGCGATCACCCGGTCCATCGAAGTGACGAACGAGGTCTCCCACGGCGCTTCCTTGCCCGCCGACAATATGCCGGCAATCTTCAGCGTGGTCGGATCCTCGGCCCAGGCGGCCGGGGCGGCGGCAAGCACCAGCGCTGCGGCCATCAGGGTGCGTCTTGCAAGCATCTCATCCTCCCTATTGTTCTTCAGGCCGGTTCATGGACCGGATCGACGACCTTCAGTTCCAGGCAGTTGATCGTGCCGAGATCGGTGATCGCATAGTCAGGGATCGCGGTGATCTGCAGCACGAACATATACATGAACGGCCAGGGCAGGGTGCAGCCGAGCGCGCGGGCCGCGTCGTCCAGCGCATCTTCCCGCCGCGCCATCTCCTCGGGGTCGATATCCGAGACGATGCCGCCGATCGGCAGCGGCAGTTCCTCGATCACCTTGCCGCCGTCGACGACAACCTGGCCGCCGTTCATGGCGATGATGCGGTTGACCGCCACCGCCATGTCCTCGGGGCTGGTGCCGACGCAGACGATGTTGTTGTCGTCGGGTGCGGTCGAAGTGGCAAGCGCGCCGGACTTCAGCCCGAACCCGGAGATGAAGCCCACCGGGCGGTTCCTGGTGCGGCCATAGCGCTCGACCACGGTAACATACAGCACGTCCTGCGCCCGGTCGGCGCGAACATGGCCCTGAGTGACGGAAAGCGTCACGTCGCGGCGCTTGCGGACAAAGATCTTGGCGGGCGTCACCGCCATTGCCATGACCTTGGCATCGGGGCCGTGACCCTTGGCGGGGACCGCGAAATCCGAAGGCTTGACCGGATCGACCCTGAAGGTCTTGAGCAGGCGCTCTGACCGGGGCGGCGGGGAAGGGGGGGCGGTCAGCCGACCATCCTCGGCCGCCATCCGGCCCTTGGCCATCACCCGCTGCACCCGGAAATCGCGCAGGTCATCGACGAACAGTACGTCGGCCGCCCGGCCGGGGGCCAGCACCCCGACCTTGCCGTCGATGCGCAGCGCCTCGGCCCCGTTCAGCGTGGCCATCTGGATCGCCGCCATCGGCGCGATGCCCATGCCGATCGCCATGCGCACCATGTTGTCCATGTGCCCGCGTCTGAGGATGTCCGAGGCCACCACATCGTCGGTGCAGAAGCTGATCCGCCGCGTCGCCTTGATGCCCATCTCGGTGACGATGCGCAGATTTTCGGTCAGGAAATGCGAGATCGAGGATTCGCGGATGACGACATGCATGCCCTTGCGCAGCTTTTCGACGAACTCGTCGGCGGTGTAGCTTTCATGGTCCGACCGCACGCCCGCCTGAAGGTAGGAATTGAGCTTCGTGCCGCAGCACATCGGCGAACAGCCCAGGATCGGCAGGCGGTGCCGTTCGGCCAGTTCGATGGCGGCAAGCACCTTTTCATCCATCTCCTGCACGAATTCGCGCACGGTTTCCCAGATGCCGACACATTCCGGCCAGTGATGGGTGGCGGCGTGGTCTTCGGGTCCGAAATAGTGGCCGACGTTCGAGGTAGGCAGCGTGTAGGGGGTCTTGCAGGGCGCGCCCCAGAAGACGCGCAGGGGCGTGCCGGCGGCTTCGTCCAGGAATTCGCGCGCGCCCTCGACCCCGGCGGTGACAAGGATCTGGTCCAGGCCGGAAACGATGGAAGTGGTCCCCAATGGCACCACCGCCTTGGCGAAGCTGGTCAGCGACATCTTGGAACATTCGACATGCAGGTGGCCGTCGATCATGCCCGGCACCAGATATTGGCCGCGGGCGTCGATCACTTCGGTCTTCGGTCCCCGATA